>DATAKK010000071.1:0-2471 GCA_036261615.1 Propionibacteriaceae bacterium
GCGCATCGGCGAGCAGACCGTTCTGGAGCGACTGGGCCGGCTGCACGAGGAGACGGGCGAGGGCGGCCCGGTCGAGTGGCACAAGATGGGTTCCGGCTGGTCGTGGACCCGAAAGCAGGGTGACGCCGAAGACCACGAGACTGCGGCTCTGCAGGGATGGCAGGAGATCAAGCGCCGCCTGGCCGACGAGAGCCACGACCTGCTGATCCTCGACGAGTTCACCTACCCGATGAAGTGGGGCTGGGTCGACGTCCAGGACGTTGTAGAGACGCTGACCAACCGCCCGGGCTTCCAGCACGTGATCATCACGGGCCGCAATGCCGATCCCCGACTCGTCGAGGCTGCCGACCTAGTCACGGAGATGAGCAAGGTCAAGCATCCGATGGACGTCGGCCAGAAGGGCCAGAGGGGCATCGAGTGGTAGCCCTGCCCCGGCTCGTCGTTGCAGCACCGTCGACCGGACAGGGCAAGACGACGATCGCCACCGGCCTGATGGCGGCACTGCGGATCGCCGGCCACGAGGTGAGCGGCCACAAGGTCGGTCCGGACTACATCGACCCCGGCTACCACGCCTTGGCGACCGGCCGCCCCGGCCGCAACCTCGACCCGCACCTCGTGGGCGAGGAGCGGCTCGTCCCGATGTTGCTGCACGGTGCGTCCGGCGCGGACATCGCGGTGATCGAGGGCGTCATGGGCCTGTACGACGGACGACTGGGCACCGACGGATTCGCCTCCACCGCGCACGTCGCCACCCTCACCCGGACGCCAGTCGTGCTCGTGATCGACGTCGCCAAGCTGTCCCGCTCCGCGGGGGCGATCGCCCTCGGCATGGCGACGTTCGACGCCGGAGTCCGGGTGGCCGGTGTCGTCCTCAACCAGGCGGGATCGGACCGCAACACCGCCGAGATCATCGGCTCGCTCGAGCAAACGGGCCTGCCGGTCCTTGGCGTGATGCCGCGCGACGTCCGGCTCTCCACACCCTCACGCCACCTGGGGCTCGTCCCCGCCGCCGAACGGGACGGTTCCATCCGGATGATCGAACAGCTCGGGGAGCAGGTGGCCCGCCACCTGGACCTCGACGCGATCCTCGAGGTCGCCCGCTCGGCGCCGCATCTGGACGCCGAGTCGTGGAGCCCCGCACGAGAGGTGATGTCGGTCGGCGCCAGCGACCACCGGCCAGTCGTCGCGATGGCCGGCGGGCGCGCCTTCACGTTCCGCTACGCGGAGACCGAAGAGCTCCTGACCGCTGCCGGCTGCGAGGTCGTCACCTTCGATCCGCTCGTCGATCCGGCCCTTCCGGCTGGCACGCAGGGCATCTACCTCGGCGGCGGGTTCCCCGAGGTGTACGCCGCCGAACTCGCCGCCAACCGTGGTCTGCTGGACGATCTGCGTAGCGCCGTGGCAGCCGGGATCCCGACGGTCGCCGAGTGTGCCGGGTTGCTCTACCTGGCCGAGTCGCTCGACGGCGCACCCATGGCGGGCATCCTCCCGGCCACGGCCACGGCTGCGATGGCAGGGCGGCTCGTGCTGCGTTACCCGGCTGCGGTCGCCGCGACCGATTCGCTCCTCACCAAGGCAGGGGAGGAGGTCACCGGCCATGAGTTCCACCGCACCCGTACCTCCCCGGCGGCCGGCGAGAGCGCGGCCTGGGCGATCGGCGACGAATCAGTCGGCTATGCCAGCGGGAACCTCCACGCGTCGTACCTCCACGTCCATTGGGCCGGCCACCCTCAGCTCGCCCAGCGGTTCGCCGACGCCGTCTACGCCGCGCCGATGCACGTGGTCTCGCCCGCTCCGTCTGCGGTGCCCGTCACGCGACCCCGTGACCGTGTGGCCGACCCTTTGCGCCATCACGGCGACGTCGAGACGGGGGAGGGGCTCTTGGACTTCGCCGTCAACGTCTACGACGGCGGCCGGCTGGCCTGGTTGGAGCGCGCCCTGCGCGAGAGCCTCACCGCGGCGGCGGCGTACCCCGACGCCGAGCCGGCCCGCGCCGCGATCGCCCAGCGGCACGGCCGAGAGCTCGAGGAGGTCCTTCCGACCGCCGGCGCCGCGGAGGCGTTCACGTTGATCGCCCAGCTGCGCCCATGGCGGCGCCCCGTCGTCGTACACCCCCAGTTCACCGAGCCGCATGCGGCGCTGGAGCAGGCCGGACACACCGTGACGACGGTCCTGTGCCGACCGGAGAATGGCTTCGCGCTCGACCCCGACGCGATCCCTGATGACGCCGACCTCGTCGTCATCGGCAATCCCACCAATCCGACCGGTGTCCTCCACCCCGCAGACCTGCTCCGCGGTCTGCGCCGGAGAGGTCGACTCGTCGTGGTCGACGAGGCGTTCATGGACGCGGTGCCCGGCGAGACCGGCTCCTTGGCCCGCGAGCGACTCAAGGGCCTGGTGGTCGTCCGGAGCCTCACCAAGCACTGGTCCATCCCGGGCATCCGAGCCGGCTACATCGTCGGCGATCGCAC
>DATAKK010000072.1:0-22649 GCA_036261615.1 Propionibacteriaceae bacterium
GGGGGGTCAGTGGGGGACGCCGCCGCGCGGAGCAGGGCTCAGAGCAGGGCCTTGTAGAACGTGTAGCCGAGCAGGGTGATCACGGTGAGGGCGGCGACGAACGCCAGCGACACCCAGATCCGCATCCGCTTCTTCGCCCGGGTCGTCGGGACGCCCTCGGGACCCCAGATGCCCACCTTCGGCTGGACGCGCAGCGGCGTGCGTCCGTTGAGGTTGAGGTTGGAGAACACGGCCACGCCGCCACTGTAGTGGCACCGCGGGCGTCCTCCCGGGGGGACAATGGGGCCATGCAGGCCGTGCGACCGGCTGCAGTGGCCGGACTCTTCTACCCGGGCCGACGATCCGACTTGAGCTCGATGATCGCCGCGCTGCTCGACGATGCGCGCCCGGTCGTCGACCGGTTGGGCCTCTCCGCACCCAAGGGGCTGGTCGTCCCGCACGCCGGCTACATCTACTCCGGTTCCACCGCCGCGCTCGGCTACGCCCTGCTCGAACCGGCACGCGACCGCATCACCCGGGTCGTCCTGCTCGGACCCTGCCACCGCCTGTGGACCGACGGCCTCGCGCTCCCGGACGCCGGCGCCTTCGACACCCCCCTGGGCCGGGTGCCGGTCGAGCCGGTCCCCGACGAGGTGCGCCGGCGGCTCCCCCAGCTGCACGACAGCCCCGCCGTGCACGCCCAGGAGCACTCGCTGGAGGTGCAGGTACCGTTCCTCCAGACGGTGCTCGGCGAGTTCAGCCTGGCCCCCCTCGCGGTCGGAGGGGCCACCGCGGCCGAGGTCTCGGAGGTGATCGACGCGCTGTGGGGCGGTGACGAGACCCTGGTCGTCGCCTCGTCGGACCTGTCGCACTACCTCACCTACCAGCAGGCCAACACGGTGGACGCCGGCACGGTCGCGCAGATGCTGCGCCTCGACGCCACCCTCACCCACGACCAGGCCTGCGGCGCCGACCCGGTCAACGGACTGCTCCTGTCGGCCCGCGGCCACGGACTGACCCCCCAGCTGCTGGGACGCTGCACCTCCGGCGACACGGCCGGGGACAAACGAAGGGTGGTGGGTTATGCAGCACTCGCTCTGGCCTCCTGACGCCGGCCCCAGGCTCCTGGGTGTCGCGCGGGCCGCGATCGCCAAACGCCTCGGCATGGTCGTCGACCAGCCCGTCGGCCCCACGCCTCCGTGGCTGCTGGAACGGGGTGCGGCGTTCGTCACGCTCACCGCACAGCACCGGCTGCGCGGGTGCATCGGCTCGCTCGAGCCGTGGCGTCCGCTGCTCGACGACGTGCGCGCGAACGCGGTGTCGGCCGCCTTCCACGACCCCCGCTTCCCGCAGTTGGAGGCCGGGGAGTTCCGCGACGTCTCGATCGAGGTGTCGGTGCTCACCCCGGCCGAACCGTTCCCGGTTCGCGACGAGGCGGACGCCGTCGCACGGCTGCGCCCGGGCGTCGACGGGGTGATCCTCGAGGTCGGCCACCACCGCGGCACCTTCCTGCCCCAGGTGTGGGAGCAGGTCTCCGACCCGCAGCAGTTCCTGCGCCATCTCAAGGTGAAGGCGGGCGTGTCCCCCGACTACTGGGGTTCCGACGTGCGTCTCAGCCGTTACCAGGTCACGGCGTTCTCCGAGGAGGACGTCCACCACCCCGCGTGAGGAGAACCACGATGACCACGGCCCCCGTTCCGCAGTCGGCGCACCCGGCGCGGTACTGGCACGCGCTCGACGACGGCCGCGTCCAGTGCGACCTGTGCCCGCGCGCCTGCCGGCTCCACGACGGCCAGCGCGGCTTCTGCTTCGTCCGGGCCCGGGAGGGCGAGGGGATGGTGCTCACCACCTACGGACGCTCGTCGGGCTTCTGCATCGACCCCATCGAGAAGAAGCCGCTCAACCACTTCTTCCCGGGCACCTCGGTGCTGTCGTTCGGCACGGCCGGCTGCAACCTCGGCTGCAAGTTCTGCCAGAACTGGGACATCTCCAAGTCCAAGGAGATGGACCGGCTGATGGACGCCGCCGGGCCCGACGACATCGCCCGGGCCGCCCACGACTGGCGGGCGGCCAGCGTCGCGTTCACCTACAACGACCCGGTGATCTTCGCCGAGTACGCGATGGACGTCGCCGTCGCCGCGCACGAGCACGGGCTGAACTCGGTGGCCGTGACCGCCGGGTACATCGAGCCGGAGGCACGCAAGGACTTCTACGCGGTGATGGATGCCGCCAACGTCGACCTCAAGGGCTTCACCGAGGACTTCTACTGGCACGTCACCGGGGGCCACCTGCGTCCGGTGCTCGACACGCTCACGTACCTCAAGCACGAGACCGGCGTGTGGTTCGAGATCACCACCCTGCTGATCCCCGGATACAACGACTCGAGCGAGGAGATCCGGCGGATGTGCGAGTGGGTGGTCGCCGAGCTCGGCCCGGACGTGCCGCACCACTTCAGCGCCTTCCACCCCGACTACAAGATGATGGCGGTCCCGCCCACCCCGCTGGAGACCCTGCGCCGGGCCCGCGACATCGGGCTGGAGGCCGGGGAGCACTTCGTCTACACCGGCAACCTCACCAACCGCTCCGGGGAGGTCACCCACTGTCCCTCGTGCGGCACCGCGGTGATCGAGCGCAACCGCTACGAAATCGTCGCCTACCGGCTCACTCCCGAGGGACGCTGCCCGCGCTGCTCGACGCCCATCCCCGGCCGCTTCGGGGAGCGGGCCGGGCACTTCGGAGCGCGACGCATCCCCATCTACCTCGGGGGCTGACCGCTCAGCGGGTGAGCTGCTCGGCCGCCAGCGGCGCGGCGCGGCGAACGAGGGAGAGCACCTGCCGCGCGGTGCCGGGCGCCCAGAGGGCCAGCCCGCAGGCCGGGCTCAGGTCGGTGCGGGAGACCAGCAGGGCGGGGTCGAGTTCGAGCCGCCCGAGACCCTGCACGGCCGTGCGCACCACGTCGTCGACGGTCGGCACCAGGTCCGGCCGGTCGGTGGGCACGACGCCGAGCACCAGCCGGCGCCCGGCCTCCAGCCACTGGGCCACGGCGTCCCACCCGCGGGTGTCGAGGGTGGCCGCGTCGAGCGACACCCCGTCGATCCCCGACCGGCGCACGACGTCGAGGTCGAGGCCCGGGGCGCAGCAGTGGAGGACGACGTCGACGGTCGTCGGCTCCAGCGCGTCGCGGAGCAGTCGCAGGGCCGCCGCGGCCTCGGCCGGCTCGACCCGACGGTGTCTCGAGAACCCGGACGCCGTCGGCACGCCCCCGGCGAGCACCAGCGGAAGCATCGGCTCGTCCACCTGGGCCGTGACCCGCACGTGGGGGAGGCGCCGGGCGATCTCCGCCAGTGCCTCGCCCACCCCGGCGGCCAGGGACGACGCCAGCTCCCGGCGCGCGCCGTGGTCGGCGAGCACGAGGTCGCCCAGGGGCCGGGACACGCCGGCGGCCAGCGTGAGCGGGCCGACCACCGCCACCCGCAGCAAGCCGTCGTAGCCGGCCGCCTGCTCCTCGAGGTCGTCGAGGTCGCGCCGCCACTGGGCCACCGCGCGGCGCTGGTCCGCCCCCCGCCCGGGTGTCAGCCGCCACCCGGACGGCTGGAGGTCGGCGCCCAGCCCGTCGAGCAGGGCGACCCCGCGGCCGATGATCCCCGAGCCCGGGCCCCGTGCCGGCAACTCGGGCAGGAAGGCCGTCGGACCCAACTCGTCGAGCACCCAGCGCAGCGCGCCCGGGAAGTCGGTGCCGGGCAGCGATCCGAGTCCCACGCCGTCCATCAGGCCCACGCCCCGGCGATGGTGGACGAGCCGACGACCCGGTCGCCGTCGTACACGACGACCGCTTGACCGGGAGCGATGCCGGTGGCCGCGGCGTCGAGCACGACCCGCATGGTCTCGCCGTCGCTGCTGATCGTGGCCGGCATGGCCTCGCCGTGGGCCCGCACCTGGGCGAGCCCCCGCCAGCCGCCGAGCACCGGGCGCTGCGTCCACGTCGGCCGGATGCCCTCGAGCGAGGTCACCGCGAGGTGCTCCCGGGGGCCCACGACCACCCGGTTGGCGACCGGCTCGATCCGCAGCACGTACCGCGGACGGCCGTCCGACGCCGGGCGGCCGAGGTGCAGTCCGCGCCGCTGCCCCACCGTGAAGCCGTGGTGTCCGTCGTGCGCGCCGACCAGCACGCCCTCCTCGTCGACCACCTCGCCCGGCTGGGCGCCGAGGCGGCGGGACAGGAAGCCGGCGGTGTCGCCGTCGGGGATGAAGCAGATGTCGTGCGAGTCGGGCTTCTTCGCCACCCCGAACCCGAGCTCCTTCGCTTCCGCCCGCACCTCGGGCTTGGTCGACCCGGCGAGCGGGAACAGGCTGTGCCGCAGCTGGTCCTGGGTGAGGACGCCGAGCACGTACGACTGGTCCTTGGCGTCGTCGGCGGCGCGGCGCAGCACGACCTCGTCGGCGTCGCGCTCCACCCGGGCGTAGTGCCCGGTGGCGACCGCGTCGTAGCCGAGCGCGCGGCCGCGGTCGAGCACCGCGGCGAACTTGATCCTCTCGTTGCAGCGCAGGCAGGGGTTCGGCGTCCGCCCGGCCGCGTACTCGGCGACGAAGTCGTCGACGACCTGCTCGGCGAACTCGTCGCTGAGGTCCCACACGTAGAACGGGATCCCGAGCCGGTCGGCGACCCGGCGGGCGTCGTGCGAATCCTCCAGCGAGCAGCAGCCGCGGGCCCCGCTGCGGAACGACTGCGGGTTCTTCGACAGGGCGAGGTGGACGCCGGTGACGTCGTGGCCCGCCCGCACCATCCGGGCGGCGGCCACCGCCGAGTCGACCCCGCCGGACATCGCGACGAGCACCCGCATCCGTGCTGCACCCACCCGGTCTCCCCCTCGCTGGTCAGCGCCGGGGACGCGCTCCCGGCCGGCCACCAAGCCTACGTCAGCCCGCCGCCGTCAGCCCCGGCCGAACGCGTCCCGCGCCGCGGCCACCACTCCCGGCAGCACGTCGAGCAGCCGCTCGACGTCGGCCTCCGTCGTGGCCGGACCGAACGAGAACCGGATGCTCGCCGACGCCTCCGCGGCGGTGCGGCCCATCGCGAGGAGCACCTCGCTCGGCTGGTGGACCCCGGCCCGGCACGCGGACCCCGTCGACGCGTCGATGCCCTCCCGGTCGAGCAGGAGGAGCACGTCGTCGGCCCGGGTGCCCTCGACCGTCACGTTGAGGATGGCCGGGGACGACTCGACGCCCCCGTTGACCCGGAGCCGGTCGACGGACCCGAGGAGCCCGGTCACCAGCCGGGCGCGCAGCGAGGAGAGCCGGACCGCCTCCCCCGCCTGCTCGGCGACGGCCTCGCGGAGCGCCGCGGCGAACCCCGCCGCCAGCAGCACCGGCTGGGTGCCCGACCGCACGCCGTCCTCCTGCCCGCCCCCCAGGCCGTAGGGCGGCAGCCGGACGCCGCGGCGCACGAGCAGCGCCCCGATCCCCACCGGGCCGCCCACCTTGTGCGCCGAGACGCTCGCGAGGTCGGCGCCGGAGGCCCCGAAGTCGAAGGCGACGTGCCCGGGCGCCTGCACGGCGTCCGTGTGGAACCAGGCGCCGTGGCGGTGCGCCTCCTCGGCGAGGTCGGCGACCGGATGCAGGGTCCCCGTCTCGTTGTTGACCGCCTGCACCGACAGCAGGGCCACGTCCGGACCCGCCAGCGCGCCGAGCGCGGGGCGTTCGATCCGCCCGTCGGCGTCGACGGGCACCACGGTGGTCCCCCGGATCCGCCCGGCTGCCGTGAGGACCGCCGGGTGCTCCGTGGCGCCGACGAGCACCCGCGGCCGCTCGGCCCGGCGCGCGGACCAGCCGGACCACAGGGCGATGGAATCGGCCTCGCTGCCACCCGAGGTGAGCACCACCTCCAGCGGGTCGGCGCCCAGCGCCTCCGCCAGCGCCTCGCGGGCATCCTCGAGCAGGGCCTTGGCGCGGCGGCCCGAGGCGTGCAGCGACGCGGGGTTGCCGACCACTGCGGCGGCGTCGAGCATCGCGGCGAGGGCCCCGGAGCGCAGCGGCGCCGAGGCCGCATGGTCGAGATAGAGCCGCTCCCCGTTCACCCTGGGGAGGTTACCCGGCCCCCGCTCCCCCGGTGCCACAAGGGACGACCCCGAACCGGGGCGCCGACCAGCCCGTTGACTGGCGGGGTGGGACGCCCGCCGACATACTTGACAGGTTGAACAACCGCGTGACCCGGCCGGATCCGACCGAACCGCCAAGACACCGTGTGCCCGGACCGCCACACGGGGAGGAACACCCATGACCGACGACATGCGAGCCCCCATCGACTCATCGGTCCTCGGGGCACAGCTGCGCGACGGCGGCTGCCACTTCGCCCTGTGGGCCCCCCGGGCGACCCGCGTCGAACTCGCCCTCGTCGCCGAGGACGACAGCCAGGTCAACCACGACCTGCAGCGCAACGCCGACGGGGTGTGGACGGGCTTCGTCCCCGGCGTGGAGGCCGAGCAGCGCTACGGCTACCGGGTGCACGGCGAGTGGAACCCGGACGCCGGCATGCGGTTCAACCCGGCGAAGCTGCTGCTCGACCCGTACGCCCGGGCGATCACCGCCGGCGTCGACTACCTCGGCCCGATCCTCGACCACACCCCCGAATCCAACTACGAACCCGACGACCGCGACTCCGCGGGCGCGGTGCCGCTGTCGGTCGTCGTGGCCGACTCGCCCCGGCCGCGTCCGCTGGCCGAGCCCCGCAAGCTCGAGGACATGGTCATCTACGAGCTGCACCTCAAGGGCTACACGTGGCTGCACCCGGCCGTGCCGGAGCACCTACGCGGCAAGTTCGGCGGCCTGGCCTACCCGGCCGTCATCCAGCACCTGCTCGATCTCGGGGTCAACACGGTGCAGCTGCTGCCGGTGCACCACTTCGTGTCCGAGCCGTTCATCGTCGGGCGCGGCCTCAGGAACTACTGGGGCTACAACACGCTGGGCTTCTTCGCGCCGCACGCGACCTACTCGTCGTCCGGCACCCTCGGACAGCAGGTGATGGAGTTCAAGAACATGGTCTCCGCCCTGCACGACAAGGGCATCGCCGTGGTGCTCGACGTCGTCTACAACCACACCGGCGAGGGCGGCCACCAGGGCCCCACGCTGTGTTTCCGCGGCATCGACCACGCCGGCTACTACCGCCTCACCAACGACCTGCACAACGACTACGACGTCACCGGGTGCGGCAACTCGGTCGACACGTCCCACCCGGGCGTGCTGCAGATGGTGCTCGACTCGATGCGCTACTGGATCACCGAGATGGGCGTCGACGGGTTCCGGTTCGATCTCGCGACCACCCTCATCCGCGACGCGAACCACCACGTCGACCAGAACCACGCGTTCAAGCAGGCGATCGCCGACGACCCCGTGCTGAGCCGGGCGGTCATGATCGCCGAGCCCTGGGACCTCGGCCCCTACGGCTACCAGGTCGGCAACTGGGGGCCCGGCTGGGGCGAATGGAACGACCAGTACCGCAACTACTTCCGGGACTTTTGGCGGGGCGCGGTGACCGGCGTCCAGCAGCTCGCCACCCGGCTGTGCGGCTCGCCCGACCTGTTCGACAAGCCGGGCCGCTCGGTGAGCGAGTCCATCAACTTCATCACCGCCCACGACGGGTTCACCCTGCGCGACCTCGTCACCTACAACGTCAAGCACAACGACGCGAACCGTGAGGGCAACCGCGACGGCGCCGACGACAACCGGTCGTGGAACTGCGGCTGGGAGGGCGAGACGAGCGACCCGGGGATCACCGCGTTCCGGCACCGGCAGGCCAAGAACCTCATGGCCACCCTGCTGCTCAGCATGGGCACCCCGATGATCACCGCCGGCGACGGGATGGGGCGCACCCAGCAGGGCAACAACAACGCCTACTGCCAGGACACCGAGATCAGCTGGGTGCACTGGAACACCGAGGGCATCTGGCACGACCTGTCGGAGCTCACGAGCACCCTGCTCAAGGCGCGCGCCGAGTTCCCCGTGCTGCGCACCACCACGTTCCTCACCCACGACGAGGTCGTGGACGCCGAGGGTCACGGCCTCGGCCGGGTCGACCTCGCGTGGCTCGACGGCTGGGACGGCGAGATGAGCGACGGCGACTGGCACGACCCCGGGCGCCGGCACCTGGGGATGTACCGGTCGGACGCCGACGCCGCCTTCCTCGTGTGGATCAACGGCGGCGAGGACGCCGTCACGGTGCGGACCCCCGGCGAGACGTGGGGCCGGGCGTACGAGATCGTGGCGACGACGGCCGAGCGGGCCGAACTGCCCCTCTCGCCCCTCGACCCGAACCAGGAGTTCGCGCTGCCGGGCCGCAGCCTCACCCTGCTGCGGTGCGACGTCACCACCGGGGCCGAGGCCATCGCCGCCCGGGCCGAGGCGGAGGCACGCCGGGCGAGGGCCGCCGCCCGCGCCGCCGCCGGAGCCCGCACCCGGCGCCGGAAGGCCCCCGGCAAGGGGCCCGGGCAGTCGGCGGAGCCGCTCGACTGACCCGGCACAAGGCGCCTCCCGCCCCCTCCGGAGGGCTGGGTGGATTGCGCGCAACCCTCCTCCACAGCCGGTGCTGCCGCTAGATTGGCGAGCGTGACGACCTCGAAGAGCCCCCGACGGACACCGATGACGTCCCCCACCGACGGGCCGGCCGGCACCGGACCGGCCACCGCTCCCGGGCCCGCCACCAGCCCGGTGCCACGCACCGGCGTCCCCGTGGCCGGCCTGGCGCGCATCCCCGTGGCGAACCTCCAGCCCGTCATCGAGGGCGGGGCGCACCCGGCGAAGGCCGTGGTCGGGGAGGTGTTCCCCGTGACCGCCAACGTCTTCCGCGAGGGCCACGACGCGGTCGCCGCCACGGCGGTGCTCACCTCCCCCGACGGGCGCGAGCTGAGCTTCCGCATGCAGCAGGTCGAGCCGCTGGGCCTCGACATCTGGACCGGGGAGGTGGCCGCCGACGCCGAGGGCGACTGGACGATGCGGGTCGAGGCGTGGTCCGACGTGTGGGGCACGTGGGTGCACAACGCGCACGCGAAGCTCCCGGTCGGCGTCGACGTCGAGCTCGTCTGCCTCGAGGGCCAGCAGGTCCTGCTCCGGGCCGCGCAGATCGCCGAGGACGCCGGCGAGGCCACCGACGCGATCGTGCTCCGCAGCGCCGCGCAGGCGTTCCTGCCGGACCGGCCGGTGCGCGAGTTGCTCGAGATCACCGAGGCGCCGTCGATCAACCGGCTGATGAGCGACCACGTCGTGCGCGAGCTGGTCTCGCCCACCCTCGAGCACCCGCTGGTCGTCGAGCGGCGGCGGGCGTTGTTCTCGTCGTGGTACGAGTTCTTCCCGCGCAGCCAGGGCGCCCATCGCGACGAGCACGGGCACTGGGTCTCGGGCACCTTCGACAGCAGCCACGAGCGGCTCGAGGCCGCCGCGGCGATGGGCTTCGACATCGTCTACCTCCCACCGATCCACCCGATCGGAACGGCGTTCCGCAAGGGCCGCAACAACACCCTCGATCCCGGGGCCGAGGATCCCGGGTCCCCGTGGGCGATCGGCTCCCCCGCAGGCGGTCACGACGCGATCCACCCCGATCTCGGCGACTTCGACGCGTTCGACCGGTTCGTCGCGCGCGCCCGCGAGCTCGGACTGGAGGTGGCGCTCGACTTCGCGCTCCAGGCGTCCCCCGACCACCCGTGGGCCACGGAGCACCCGGAGTGGTTCACCACCCGGCTCGACGGCACCATCGCCTATGCCGAGAACCCGCCGAAGAAGTACCAGGACATCTACCCGATCAACTTCGACAACGACCCCGAGGGCATCTACCACGAGTCGCTGCGCATCCTGCGGCTGTGGATCAGCCACGGGGTCACCGTCTTCCGCGTCGACAACCCGCACACCAAGCCGGTGAACTTCTGGCGCTGGCTGCTCGGCGAGGTCCACCGCACCAACCCGGAGGTGATCTTCCTCGCCGAGGCGTTCACCCGCCCGGAGATGATGGCCGCCCTCGGGAAGGTCGGTTTCCAGCAGAGCTACACCTACTTCACCTGGCGCAACGAGAAGTGGGAGCTCGAGGAGTACCTCACCGAGCTGTCGGGCCTCAAGGCGTCCTACTACCGCCCCAACTTCTGGGTGAACACGCCCGACATCAACCCGACGTTCCTGCAGTCGGGTGCACCGGCGGCGTTCACCATCCGGGCCGTGCTCGCGGCCACCTTGTCGCCGTCGTGGGGCGTCTACTCCGGCTTCGAGCTGCTCGAGCACCTGCCGCTTCGCGTGGGGGGCGAGGAGTACCTCGACTCGGAGAAGTACGAGTACCGCCCCCGCGACTACAACGCGCCCGGCAACCTCAACATGCTGCTCGGCAAGCTCAACGAGATCCGCCGCGAGCACCCGGCCCTGCAGCAGCTGCGCCACATCACCTTCCACCACGCCACCAACAGCCAGGTGATCGTCTACAGCAAGCGGCAGGGCGACGACACCGTCATCGTGGTCTGCAGCCTCGACCCCCACAACCCCGTCGACAGCGAGGTCTATCTCGACATGGGGGCGCTGGGCGTGGCCCCCTCCGACCTCGTCACCGTCGACGACTACCTCAACTGGGGCTCCTACACCTGGGGACAGCGGGCCTTCGTCCGACTCTCCCCCCAGCAGCCCGCCCACATCTTCATCGTGCGGCACTGACCATCGCCACCACCCCCGGCGCCCCCCGAGCCACCCGTGAGGAGACGATGAACGACTTCTGGAATCACATCAGCAGGGCCCGATGGTTCTCGGGCAAGGGCCGCGACGGACAGCTCGCGGAGGTCACCCCGCTCGACTGGCTAGCCGAACCTCGCCCGGGCCTTCCGGGCGTCCGCTCGGAGGTCGCGACCGTGCGCTACCCCGACGGGTCGGTCGAGTTCTACCAGTTGCTCGTCTCGTACCGTCCGGAGCCGCTGGGCCCCGAGTCGGTGATCGGACCCGCGCCGGACGAGCCCGCGCTCGGCGTCGCCCACGACGCGACCCGCGACCCGGAGGCGATGCGCCTGGCCGTGTCCGCGCTGCTGAGCAACGCCGACACCCGCACCTGGCAGGCGGTGGTCAACGAGACCGTCGAGGGCGATCTCACCCCCAAGCTGTTCACCGGGGAGCAGTCCAACAGCAACGTGATGCTCGGCGACGTCGCCCTGCTCAAGGTGTTCCGCAAGCTGGAGCCGGGGCACAACCTCGACATCCAGGTGCACGACGCCCTCGGGCGGGCCGGCGTCCACGCGGTCGCGCGGCTGCTCGGGTGGATGAGCGCGTCGGTCCCCGGGCTGGGCGACGGCGAGGGCGTCGTCGACCTCATGATGCTCGTCGAGAAGCTGCCGGACGCCGAGGACGGCTGGGAACTGGCCCTCGAGTACGCGCGGGCCAACCGGGACTTCAGCGGGCACAGCGCGCTGCTGGGCACGGCCCTGCGGGCCATCCACGACGCCCTCGTCGACACGTTCCCGACCCGCCAGGTGTCGGGCAGCGAGCTGGCCGAGGCGATGGTGCGCCGGCTCGACGTGGCCGCGCTCGCCGCACCCGCCCTGGCCGACCACCGCGAGGGGCTGGTGCGGCTGTTCCGCCGGCTCGACGGCCAGCGGCTCCGGGCCCAGCGCATCCACGGCGACTTCCACCTCGGCCAGACCCTGCACCTGCGCGGCGACTCCTCTCCCGACGCCTGGCGGATCATCGACTTCGAGGGGGAGCCGATGAAGCAGATGTGGGAACGGGTGCTGCCCGACTCCCCCTGGCGCGACGTCGCGGGCATGATGCGCTCGCTGAGCTACGCGACGAGCGCCCACGCCGATCCACTGGGCGCGGAGGCGCAGGGCTGGCTCACGGCGAGCCGGGAGGCCTTCCTCAGTGCCTACGCCGGCACCCTGTCCGATCAGGACGCGGCCGTGCTCGCCGCCTACGAGGCCGACAAGTCGGTCTACGAGGTCGTCTACGAGACCCGCAACCGCCCCGACTGGCTGCCGATCCCGTTGAGCGGAATCACCCAGCTCATCCAGCGAACCGCCACATGACCAGAGTCCCCGCACCGGCCGCCGCCCACCGGTTTGCTGGCGGCAGGCGCGGGTCTCGACCAGAATGAGAAGCCCCGACAGCAGCACCAGTCAGCCCCGTCGAAGGAGATAGAGATGGCACACGATCCGTCCGGTGGCCTCACCGGCTGGGACCTCGAAGGCTTCCACACCGGGGGCGACACCGAGTGCTACAAGCGGCTCGGGGCACAGGTGGTGACGCTCCCCGACGACGAGCGGGGCGAGGTGCGCGGCGTCCGGTTCTCGGTGTGGGCGCCGAACGCGCAGGCGGTCCAGGTGATCGGCGACTTCAACTGGTGGACGGGTGATGCCATGCACCTCCTCCCCGGATCGGGGGTCTGGGCGCTGTTCGTCGAGGGACTCGACACCGGCACCCTGTACAAGTTCCGCATCCAGGGACCCGACGGCGTCTGGCGGGAGAAGGTCGACCCGATGGCCCGCTTCGCCGAGGCGGCGCCGCAGACCGCCTCGATCGTCTACGAGTCGCAGTACGTCTGGGACGACGACGAGTGGATCGAGCACCGCCGCACGGCGCAGGCGTACAAGGAGCCGATGAGCGTCTACGAGGTGCACCTGGGCTCCTGGCGCAAGGGCCGCACCTACCTCGAACTCGCCGACGAACTGGTGGCCTACCTCACCTGGCAGGGCTACACCCACGTCGAGTTCATGCCGGTCGCCGAGCACCCGTTCGAGCCGTCGTGGGGCTACCAGGTCACCGGGTATTTCGCGCCCACCTCGCGCTTCGGCCGCCCCGACGAGTTCCGTTACCTCGTCGACCGGCTGCACCAGGCCGGCATCGGCGTCATCCTCGACTGGGTGCCCGGCCACTTCCCCAAGGACGAGTGGGCGCTGGGCCGCTTCGACGGCACCGCACTGTACGAGCACGCCGACCCGCGTCAGGGCGAGCACCAGGACTGGGGCACGTACATCTTCAACTACGGGCGCAACGAGGTGAAGAGCTTCCTCGTGTCCAACGCCCTGTACTGGATCAAGGAGTTCCACATCGACGGGCTGCGGGTGGACGCCGTCGCCTCGATGCTCTACCTCGACTACTCCCGCTCCGAGGGGGAGTGGGTGCCGAACATCTACGGGGGCCGCGAGAACCTCGAGGCGATCGACTTCCTCCGCTACGTCAACCGGCACCTCTACGAGCGCGAGCCCGGCGTCCTCATGATCGCCGAGGAGTCGACGAGCTTCCCCGGGGTCACCCGCCGCGTCGACCACGACGGCCTGGGCTTCGGCTTCAAGTGGAACATGGGCTGGATGAACGACAGCCTGCGCTACCTGGGGCAGGACGCCATCTACCGGCAGTACGACCACCACCTCATGACCTTCGCCATGGTCTACGCCTACTCGGAGAACTTCATCCTGCCGATCAGCCACGACGAGGTCGTCCACGGCAAGGGGTCGATGATCAACAAGATCCCCGGCGACGACTGGCGCCAGTTCAGCACGCTCAAGTCGTTCTACTCGTTCATGTGGTCGTTCCCCGGCAAGAAGCTGCTGTTCATGGGCCAGGAGTTCGCCCAGCGCGCCGAGTTCAACCAGGAGCGCGGCCTCGAGTGGTTCGTCGCCGACCTCTGGGGGCACCGGGGCGTCAAGCACCTCATCCGTGACCTCAACCACATCTACCGCAACGAGCCCGCCCTCTACGAGCTCGACAACGACCCGGCCGGCTTCGCGTGGATCAACGCCGACGACAACACCGGCAACACCTTCAGCTGGGTGCGCAAGTCGTCCGACGGCCAGATGGTCGCCTGCTTCGCGAACTTCTCCCCCGAACCGCACCCCAACTACGCGGTCGCGCTGCCCGCGGCCGGTGTCTGGCGGGAGATCCTCAACACGGGCGCGCCGGAGTACGACGGCGACGGCAGCTACGGGAACCTCGGGCAGATCATCGCCCGCGAGGGCGCGTCCCCGTGGGGCAACGGCGTCGGGGCCCAGGTGGTCGTGCCGCCGATGGGAGCGGTCTGGCTCAAGTTCGACCCCGACGCCACCGCCGCACTTCCCGGCGACACGCTCCAGGCCTGAGCGCGTGCCCCCCGCCCCCCATCCGCTCGACCCGGACGCCGCCGGCGTCCGGGTTCGGGTCGACGGGGACACCGGCGTGGTCGAGTGGGTCCGCGCGGCGGAGGGACCCGGCCTCGCCGCCGCGCTGGCCGAGGCCAGCGACGCGGCGCTGGGCGTCCAGGGACTGCGGCGGCTGGAGGCATCGGTTCCCGACTGGGATCACGTGGCGATCCGCGCCCTGCACCGGGCCGGGTTCCGCCGGGAGGGCCGGCTGCGCGACGCCTGGCGCAACGCCGACGGGACGCATGCCGACCTGCTCATCTACGCCCGGCTCGCGGGCGACCGGGCCCACGGGGCGCACGGGTTCACCGCGGTGATGGATTCGGTGCTGCCGACCAAGCGGGTGATCGGGCACGTCGTGTTCACCGACCCGCACGGCCGGGTGCTGCTGCTCGAGACCCGCTACAAGGACGACTGGGAGCTCCCGGGCGGCATCGTCGAGCCGGGCGAACCCCCGGTGCTCGGGGCCGAACGCGAGGTGCGCGAGGAACTGGGCATCGAGGTCCGCCTCGGCCAGCCGCGGCTCGTCGACTGGATGCCGCCCCTGCTCGGATGGTCGGACGCCATCGAGTTCATCTGGTACGGCGGCACCCTGGCCGCCGGGTGCCGGTTCGAGCTGCCCGACCTCGAGATCTCCGGCTACCACTGGGCTCCCCGGGCGGAGATCCCCCGGCATGTCACCGAGCTGTCGGCCCGGCGGATCGAGCTGGTTCTCGACTCCTCCGGGTTCGTCTTCACCGTCGACGGGTTCCCCCACGGAGCCGGCTGAGGCTTCCCCCACGCCCCAGCAGAGCCGAGGTGGAGTCGAATCGCTTCGCCTGGCCGAGGGTCCGAACCACAGGGCAGGGCGGCGCGCGGGACACCTCCCCGCGCTCCGTGGGCAGCGCTTTCCAAGCGGTAAGGCGCCTCGAGAGCCGGCCGAGGACGCCGCCCGGCTTCCTTCTCCTTGACTTCCGGAGTGAGGTCGAAATATCATCCCGTCGAAGCGCTTCGATGCTTTGTGGCACCCCGGCAGTGACTGCCGGGAGAACAGCTCAGCGAGAGCCGAGCCCCCTGCGGTGGACACCGCACCGTGACTGTCGACACGAAGGAGTGGGACGTGACTGACCGACGGCTCCGCCCAGCCCGGCCCATGGCCCCGGCCCTTTTCGCCCCCGGGGCGAGCCGGTGACCCAGACGGCGGCCCGCGCCGTCGACACCGTCCACGCCGAGGTCGTCGGCGAACTCGAGCGCGCGGACAAGCCGGGACGCCGACGCAACGCCGGCTCGAAGCGGTCGTTCGGGCTGTTCCTGAGCATCGTGCCGTTCCTCGTGCTCGTGTTCCTCTTCTCCTACTTCCCGCTGTACGGCTGGATCTACTCGCTGTACGACTACCGCCCGGCCCTCGGCATCGGCCGCAGCCCGTTCGTCGGGCTGCAGTGGTTCCGCCTGCTCGTCGGCTCGCCCACCCAGGTGTCGCAGATCCTCCAGGTGATGGCGAACACCTTGGCGATGAGCTTCCTCGGCATCGCCTCGTCGGTGCTGCCGCTCATCTTCGCCGTGTTCCTCAACGAGGTGCGCGCCCCGTGGTTCAAGAACATCGTGCAGACGCTCACCACGCTGCCCAACTTCATCTCCTGGGTGCTCGTGTACATGATCGCGTTCTCGATGTTCTCGACCACCGGCCTGGTCAACAGCGTGCTCAGCGACTCGGGGCTGATCACGACCCCGATCAAGTTCCTCGACAGCGACCAGCACGTGTGGCTGACCATGGTCGCCTGGGGCATCTGGAAGACGCTCGGCTGGGGCTCGATCATGTACCTCGCCGCGATCGCCGGAATCGATCAGGCGCTCTACGAGTCGGCCCGCGTCGACGGCGCCAACCGCTACCAGACGATGTGGCACATCACCGTGCCGCACCTCATGCCCACGTACTTCGTCCTGCTGCTGCTGTCGGTCGCGAACATGCTGAACAACGGGATGGAGCAGTACTACGTGTTCCAGAACGCGTTCAACCAGAAGCACATCCAGGTGCTCGACCTGTACGTCTACAACGTCGGCATCACCGGCAACAGCCTCTCCATGGCGACCGCGATCAGCATGCTGAAGAGCGTCGTCTCCGTGATCCTGCTCCTCACCGTGAACGCGCTCGCCAAGCGCTTCCGCGGCACCTCGATCGTCTGACAAGGGGCACCCGTGGCCATCAGGAACCAGCGTCGCACCGCCAGGACCGGCGGCGGCTCGGCGGTCTTCACCGCCCTCAACGTCACCGTGTTCGTCCTCCTCGCCGTCGTCTGCGCCTACCCGTTCTACTACCTCATCATCAACTCGGTCAGCGCCAACGACCTGTCGGCGCAGGGCGACGTGCGGTGGTGGCCGGTCGGCCTGCAGCTGCACAACTACAGCCAGGTGTTCGACCTGCCCGGGCTCCCCCGCGCCGCCCTCGTCTCGATCGGGCGCACGGTCATCGGCACGGCCGCGACCGTGCTCGCCTCCGCCTACCTCGGGTTCATGTTCACCCAGGAACGGATGTGGGGACGCCAGTTCTGGTACCGCGTCGTGGTGGTCACCATGTACTTCAGCGCCGGGCTCATCCCCGTGTTCATCATCGTGAAGACGCTCGGTCTCACCAACAGCTTCTGGGTGTACGTGCTGCCTGCCGTCGTCCAACCGTTCAACATCATCCTGGTCAAGACCTACGTGGAGTCGATGCCGACCTCGCTGCAGGAGGCCGCGGAGGTCGACGGGGCGAACATCTTCCAGATCTTCTTCCGGGTGATGCTGCCCAACATGACGCCGATCCTCGCCACGGTCGCGATCTTCTCCGCGGTCGCCCAGTGGAACAGCTTCCAGGACACCCTGCTCTACGTCACCGACCAGGGGCTCTACACCCTGCAGTTCCTGCTCTACATGTACATCAACCAGGCGGCCAGCCTCGCGGCGGCCGCGCAGCAGGCCGGGGGCAACCTCAGTGCGATCGCCTCGGCCGCCACGTCGCAGACCGCGACGTCGATCCGGATGACGGTCTCGGTGATCGTCGTGCTGCCGATCATCTTCATCTACCCGCTGTTCCAGAGGTTTTTCGTCAAGGGCATCATGCTCGGCGCCGTGAAGGGCTGACCACCGACGGCGCTCGATCACAACCGGGCCGCCCGACGACGAAGAAGAACACCTGGCCGTCACCCGGCCAGTTCCACCCCGCGCTCACGGACCCCGGCGCGCACCCCTTCCACAGACAGGAGCCATCCCATGAAGATCTCTCGCCGCAGCCTGCTCGGCGCAGCCGCGGCCGGAACGGGCCTCGCCCTCGCCGGCTGCTCGTCGTCGGGCTCGTCGAACACCTCCGCCCCGACCGGCGGCCCGTTCCCCACCTCGTGGTCGAACGAGCAGCAGATCGACGTGTTCGACGGTCTCGCGAACGCGATGGGCGTGCAGCCCGGCTGGTTCGCCAAGATGGTGCACGACAAGTTCAACCTCAAGCTCAACATCATCGCCCCCAACGTCGCGGGCGGTGGCGACACCCTCTACAACACCCGGGTCTCGGCGGGCAACCTCGGTGACTTCATCGTCACCGACCAGGGCCAGAAGCTCGACGATCTCGTGACCGGCGGCCTCGTCATGGACATGTCCTCGATGTACAAGAACATGACCAACGCCGCCGCCTTCGACGCCGCCGTCAAGCACATCAACGACGGGAAGAACGGCGTCTTCGCCCTGCCCACCCAGGTCTCCGACCTCAAGCCCACCCAGTCGTCGGAGGGACTCGACCCGACGTTCGGGCCGTTCCTCCGGTGGGATCTCTACAAGAAGGTCGGCTACCCGCAGATCGGCACCCTCGAGGACCTCCTGCCGGTCCTGAAGAAGATGCAGGACGCCGCACCGACCGCCCCCAACGGCAAGAAGGTCTACGCGCTCTCCCTGTTCAAGGACTGGGACGGCAACATGATGAACAACGCCAAGCAGCCCACCTGCTACTACGGCTACGACGAGATGGGCTTCGTGCTGGCCAAGGCCGACGGGTCCGACTACCAGAGCATCGTCGACTCCGGCTCGCAGTACGTCCGCGCGCTGCGCTTCTTCGCGAAGGCGAACCAGATGGGCCTGCTCGACCCCGAGTCGCCCACCCAGAACTACGACACGCTGTTCTCGAAGTTCCAGAACGGCCAGGTGCTCTTCTCGTTCTGGCCCTGGCAGTGCCAGGCCGCCTACAACACGACCAGCAACGTCAAGCGGGGCTTGGGCTTCGAGATCGCCCCGATGAAGGACATGCTGATCTTCTCCTACGGGGTGTCCGTCTACGGTGCCACCCAGGTGATCGCGATCGGGTCGAAGGCGAAGGACCCCCAGCGGGTCGCCGCCTTCATCGACTGGCTGTACTCACCCGAGGGCACCTACACGAACAACAGCCAGACGCAGGGCGCGGCCGGTCCCAAGGGGCTCACGTGGAAGCTCGACTCGAGCGGCCGGCCGGAGCTGACCGACTTCGGCTGGAAGGCCCTGGCGGGATCCGGCGCGACGGTGCCGGCGTCCTGGGGCGGCGGCACCTACCAGAACGGCTCGTCGTGGCTCAACACCACCCTCGTCCTGCCGATCGACAAGGACAAGGCGACGGGCAGCGAGTTCAGCTACAAGTTCTGGAAGACCTACCAGGACGCCACGGCCAACCCGCTGAGCAAGGACTGGTCGTCGCACATGGGTGGCGCCACCTCGACGATGGACTACCTCACCAAGAACAAGAAGATCATCGTCGCCCCGGGTGCCAGCTACGTCACCCCGACCGACACGTCGGAGATCCAGACGCTGCGCAACCAGATCAAGGCGGTCATCGTCCAGCAGTCGTGGAAGATGTCGCTGTCGACCAGTGACAGCGACTTCAACTCCCAGCTCAAGTCGATGCAGGACACGGTGAACGGGCTCGGCTACCAGAAGGTGCTGACCGTCGACATGGCCAACGCCAAGGCCCAGAACGCGGCGCGGGTCGCGGTCGCGAAGAAGTTCGGCTGATCCACGGGGAAGGGGTCCGGCGCTCGCCGGACCCCTTCGTCATGCCGGGGCGCCCTGGTGACGGGCGAACGCCCGCCGGAACAGGAACGCGCTCGCGTAGGAGCCGACCGAGAAACCGATCGTCAGCACGATGACGACGAATCCGTGCACCGCGACGAGCAGGCTGAGGCAGGTGAGCGGGATGAGCAGGACGGCCACCGTGGTGAGCGGCTCGGCCATCGGCAGCAGCAGCGCGTTCCTCAGCGTGCGCCCGACGGTGGTGTCGAACAGTGCCACCTGGGCCAGGGCGTACAGCAGCGCCGCGACGAGGTAGACGGCGCCGAGCACGGCGAGCAGGGTCGCCGCGAGGGCGAACGGGCTGCGCAGCTGCGACCAGAAGACGGCGGCGAACCCGAGCACGCCGATCGCCGGCGCGAGGGCGAGGAACACGAGCGTCCCGCGCACCGCGTTCCGCCTCACCGCGTCGAGATAGTCGGACACGAGCCGTCCCCGGTCCTCGTCGGCGAGCCGGAACGTCACCTCGAACAGGGCACTGGTCGCCGCTCCGATGGTGATCACCGGCAGGCAGCTGACGAGGTAGACGAGGTTGAGCAGCACGAGGCCGAGCATGGTCAGCAGACCCTGGATCGAGCGTGCCTGCGGGTCGAACTGCACCACTGCCTCCTCTGGGGACTGCGCCGGGCGGGCGGGACGTCAGTGCACCGCGGCCGCGGGCACGGCGTCCGTGCTGAGCACGACGGGGGTGCCCGGCGTGAGCACGAGGTCGCGTCCCCGCAGTCGCACCCGGCGGGGAACCGGCGACGTCAGGGTAACGGTGGTCGCCGCCGGCGACCAGTCGATGTCGACCCCCACGCCTCCCGTGGCCACGAGGCCGCGCACCGACCCCGAGGGCCACGACGCCGGCACGGCCGGCAGTGGCTCGATCACCACTGCGTCCCCGTCGGCCCGGGAGTCGAGCAGCATCTCGACCATCATCGCCACCAGTCCGAGGTTTCCGTCGATCTGGTAGGGCGGGTGTGCGCTGAACAGGTTCGGGTAGAGACCGCCACGGTGCCGGGGCGCGCCGTCGCCGCCGCCGGTGGCCGGCCGCATCGCCTGCCGGGCGCACTCCCAGGCCGCCTCGGCGTCCCCCAGCCGGGCCCAGAGGCATCCGCGCCAGGCCAGCGACCAACCCGTCGACTCGGTGCCCTTGGCCTCGAGGCTCGCCCGGGCGGCGTCCAGCACCGCGGGAGGCAGCGGACGCCGCAACGGGAAGACCGCGGCCAGGTGCGACTGGTGCCGGTGCTGGGGGTCCTCCTCGGGGAGGGGCCGGTCCCACTCGACGAGCGTTCCGGCCGGGGTGACCGCGTACGGAGCCATCCGGGACACGAGCGAGGCGAGCCGGTCGGCGCCCGGGACCGGGTGTCCCCGGCGCCCGAGCTGGTCGGAGAGCTCCACGAGGGTCTCGAGCAGCGCGCGGTCCATCGCCGTGGACGCCGCCAGCGCCACCGGCACGCCGTCGTGGAGGTAACGGTTCTCCGGGGAGGTCGCGGGCGCCGTGTCGGCGAGCCCGTCGGGCCCGGCGGGGCGGATCCACGCGAGCCAGAACTCGACCGCCCCGGCGACCACCCACGCGGCCTCGGCGAGCCAGGCGTCGTCGGGTCGAGCACTGTGGCGGATCCGCTCGAGCAGGTGGGCGCACAGCCAGGTGCCGCCCATCGGCCAGTTGGCCCAGCTCGGGTCGCCGTCCCCGTCCCCGACGGGGGCCGCGTGGCCCCACGCGTCGCTGTTGTGGTGGGCGACCCACCCCGGCAGGCCGTAGGTGACCCGGGCGGCGTCCCGGCCGGTCGTGTGGGCGATCCGGACGAGGAGGTCGACGAGGGGGTCGACGCACCCGGCGAGTCCGGTGGGCTCGGCCGCCCAGTAGTTCATCTCGGTGTTGATGTTGAGCGTGAAGTCGCTGCTCCACGGTGGCGGCGCCTCGTCGTTCCAGATCCCCTGCAGGTTGGCCGGCAACCCACCGGGCCGCGACGACTGCACGAGCAGGTAGCGGCCGTAGGCGAACAGCAGCGCCGGGAGGGCGGGGTCGGCGTCCGGGTCGCGTTCCCAGCGCTGCACCCGGACGTCGGTGTCGAGGGCCGAGTGGGGCCCCTCGGGCAGCACCAGCGCACACCGCGAGAGCAGCGCCGCCACGTCGTCGTGGTGGTGAGCCGCCAGGGTCGCGTACCCGTCGGCGGCAGCACGGCGTGCCCGCCGGCGCAGGGAGGCGATGAGCCGGTGGCTGGTGCGCACGTCGGAGGTTCCGGTCGCCACGACGAGCGTGAGCGACTGTCCCGGCTCGAGCGCGACCGGGCGAGCCAGGTCCACGGCGCGGGCGCCCTCGATCCAGCCGCGCACCACACCGGCGCCCGGGCGGGAGTCCGACCCGTACCGGATCGGGCTCACGGGATCGACCCAGTCGCTCACGACATCGCTGGGCAGCCGCAGCCGGGCGACGATCTCGTCGCCGGCCGCCCGGACGTCGACGTCCCGGCCGATCCGGGCGCCGAGCGTCACGGCGAGGGCGACCGTCCGGGTCGCTGTGAACCTGTGCACGACCACGCGGTGCGGATGGCTGGCGAAGGTCTCCTGGCGTCCCGCCTCCACGACGTGGGTGGCGGTCGCGGCGTCCAGGTCGAGCTCCCGGCTGATCCCGGGGGCCAGCGCCTCCCACGACAGGTCCAGGCCGAGGAACGGCAGGAACGCCTGGCAGTGCGATCCCTGCAGGTCGCGGGCGAGGACGCCGGCCCGCGCGGGGTCGCCGGCGTCCAGTGCCTCGCGGACGGCGGCGAGGGTGGCCGCCCCTCCGTGCGCGGGGAGCCCCCGCGCGGGCGAGCCCGCATCTCCCGACCAGGCGCTGCCCTCGTTGACGAGCAGGGTCGTTCCGCCGGGACGTCCGAGGCAGACGACCCCCTGATACCCGTTCCCCAGCGGCAGCCCGTCGAGCCACTGCTCGGCGGGCCTGCCGTAGCGCAGCCGGTTCACCGGACGCCGCGCAGCTCGGCCACCGCGATCGGAGCCTCCAGCTCGAGGACCAGCGAGGTCACTCCGGCCGGCAGGTCGAACCGCAGCCGGCGCCACTCGTCCGACCCCGGCCGCAGGTCTGCGAGTTCCCGGCCGGCGCCGTCGACGACCCGGCAGCGGCCGGTGCCCCGGAGGCGGACCTCCACCGGGCCCTCGGCGTCGACGGCGTGCCACCAGATGCTGCCCGAGCCCACGGGGCAGGCGAGCGCGGTGCCGCGCAGCGGGTCGACGGGCACCCCGACGACACCCTCGCGCCGGTCGCAGTGCCACGCCTCCAGCGGCAGCCGGTGGGGCGGATCCGCCTCTCCCAGGACGGTGAGCGGCGAGGCGACCCGGGGCGCGTCCGCCGAGGGACCGGCCTGCACCTCCCACTCCGACGGCTGCACACGGAGCGACCGGGTGGGGGCGCTCCACGTGCGGAGGCGCTCCGTGCGGAGGGGCACCTCGACGACCCGGGTCTCCCCCGGCCCGAGGACCACCCTCGAGGCGCCGAGCAGCCGGCGTCCGGCGCGCTCGGGGTGACGG
>DATAKK010000078.1:0-11690 GCA_036261615.1 Propionibacteriaceae bacterium
GGCCGGACGCCGAACGCCTCGGCGAACGCGTCGATGTTCCTGGCGATCTGGTTGCAGCGGAACTCGTTGGGGGAGTGCGGGTCGACGGCGAGCCGACGGCGCAGCGCCTCGTCGCGGATCTTGCTCTGCCACACGACCGCCCAGTTGAGGAACAGCCGCTGGACGCCGGTGAGGCCGTCGATCGGCGCCACCTCCTCGCCGGCCGTCGCCAGCCGCCAGGCGCGAAGGGCGATGCCCAGGCCGCCGAGATCGCCGATGTTCTCGCCGATCGTCAGTTCGCCGTTGACGTGGGGAGCCTCGGCGTCCGTGGCGAACTGGGCGGGCACCAGCGAGTTGTACTGCCCGATGAGGCTCTTCGTGCGCTGCTCGAACGCGGCGCGGTCCGCGTCGGTCCACCAGTTGCGCAGCGCCCCGTCACCGTCGCAGGTGGATCCCTGGTCGTCGAAGCCGTGACCGATCTCGTGGCCGATCACGGCGCCGATGCCGCCGTAGTTCACCGCGTCGTCGGCGTCCGGGGAGAAGAACGGCGGCTGCAGGATCGCGGCGGGGAAGACGATCTCGTTGCGCAGCGGGTGGTAGTAGGCGTTCACCGTCTGCGGGAACATCAGCCACTCGTCCTTGTCGATCGGCCCGTCGAGGCGGTGCAACTCCCGCTCGAACTCGAACTCGTCGGCGCGCATGGCGTTGCCGACCAGGTCACCGGGCACGATCTCGAGCGCGCTGTAGTCGCGCCACTTCGCCGGGAAGCCGATCTTGGGGGTGAACTTGGCGAGCTTGTCCAGCGCCTGCTCCCGCGTCTCCGCACTCATCCAGTCGAGCGACGAGATCGACTCGTGGTAGGCCTCGATGAGGTGCGCGACGAGCTCGTCCATCCGCTCCTTCGCCGCGGGCGGGAAGTGCCGGGCCACGTAGATCTTGCCGATGGCCTCGCCGAGCACCGACTCGACGAGGGCGACCCCGCGCTTCCACCGCTCCTTGAGCTGCGGGGTGCCGTTGAGGGTGCGCTCGTAGAAGTCGAAGCGCGCGTCGACGAACGGCGACGAGAGGAGCCCGGCCACCGACCGGATCGCCTGCCACCGTGCCCAGGACCGCCACGCGTCGAGGCGTTCGGGGGTGACGAGGGCGGCGACGTCGGTGAAGAACGACGGCTGGGCGTTGACCACCTGCCCGGGCAGCCGCTCCGCGAGGCCGGCCCCGTCGACGAAGGCCCGCCACTGGAGCTGCGGGGACGCCGCCGTGAACTGGTCCCAGTCCTGCAGGTTGTACATCTTCACCATGTCCCGGGTGCTCACCCGGTCCCAGTGGCACGCGGCGATGTCGGTCTCGAGCGCGAGCACCGCCCCGGCCTGCCCCTCGGCATCGGGGACGCCGGCCAGCCCCAGCATGGTGGCCACGTGGCCCCGGTACGCCTCCCGGATCTCGGCGTACTCGTCGTCGCGGTAGTACACCTCGTCGGGCAGTCCGAGGCCGCCCTGGCCGACGAACAGCACGTAGCGGGTCGGGTTGCCGGGGTCGGAGTCGGTGTCCATCCCCATCAGCCCGTGGACGCCGTGCCGCGCGGCCCAGCCGAGGTGGGCGCCCAGGTCCTCCGGCGTCGCGATCGCGTCGACCCTGGCCAGGAGCGGGGCCAGCGGCTCCGCGCCACGTGCCTCGACGGCGTCGACGTCCATGAAGTCGGCGTACAGGTCACGGATCTTCGCCTGTTCCGAACCCTCCGGCGCCGGTTCACGACCCGCCGCGAGGTCGTCGAGGATCTCGCGCACCGCCAGTTCGGCGGCGTCCCGCAGGTCGTCGAACGCCCCGGCGGCCGCCTTGTCGTCGGCGATCGGGGTCGCGGCCAGCCAGGGGCCGTTGACGTAGCGGAACAGGTCGTCCTGGACCCGCACCTCGGGGTCGAAGGCGGCGGGATCGAGGGTGTGGGCCACGGTGCTCCTCAGCGTGAGTGGGTGGGGGAGGGTGGGGTCAGGCGACGGTCCAGGTGTCGCTGCCCGCGATGAGCTCGGCGAGGCCGAGGTTGGGGTCGCGCTGGGTGACCTCGAGTTCCACCTGGTCACGGACCAGGTCGTCGTAGGCCGGGCGCTCGACGTCGCGGAAGATGCCGATCGGGCTGCGGTGCAGTTGACCGGCGTCCGTGAGCCGGCTCAGCGCGAACGCGAGCGACGCGTCCGGGCGGTGGGCGTCGTGCACGACGATGGCCGCATCGTCGACCTTGGCCCGCTCGGCGACCGTCAGGCCGCCGGTGTTGGGGTCGCGGACGACGCACAGGTGCGAGTCATGGCCGAAGATGATCGGCTCGCCGTGCTCGAGGGGGATGACGGCGTCCTCGGCCTGCGGGCCCTTGAGGGCGTCGAAGGCCCCGTCGTTGAAGATCGGGCAGTTCTGGTAGATCTCGATGAACTTCGCCCCACGGTGGTTCGCCGCCGCCCGCAGCACCTTGGTGAGGTGCGCCCGGTCGGAGTCGATGGTGCGGGCGACGAAGCTCGCCTCGGCCCCCAGCGCCAACGACACCGGGTTGAACGGGTGGTCGACCGACCCGAGCGGGGTCGACTTGGTCACCTTGCCCGGCTCGGACGTCGGCGAGTACTGCCCCTTGGTGAGCCCGTAGATGCGGTTGTTGAACACCATGATGGTGAGGTTGACGTTGCGGCGCAGCGCGTGGATGAGGTGGTTGCCGCCGATCGACAGGGCGTCCCCGTCACCGGTGACCACCCACACGCCGAGGTCGGGCCGGGTGGTCGCCACGCCGGTCGCGATCGCGGTCGCCCGGCCGTGGATGGAGTGCATGCCGTACGAGTCGACGTAGTACGGGAACCGGCTGGAGCAGCCGATGCCCGAGATCACGACGGTGTTCTCGCGCTTGATCCCGAGTTCGGGCATGAGCGCCTGGAACGCCGCGAGGATCGCGTAGTCGCCGCACCCGGGGCACCAGCGGACCTCCTGGTCGCTGACGAACGCCTTGCGGTCGACCGGTTCGAGCGACAGCGGGACGCCGGCCAGCCCCTTGAGCGGGGAGGCCTCGAAGTCCTGCTGGTGCAGCAACTGCTTGAGTTCGGGAGCATTCATCGTGCATCCTCCTGGCCGGTGCCGGCCGTGGTGTCGTGGGTGGGCCCGGACGCCGCCAGCGCGGCGAGTTCGGCCCGCAGGTCGTCGGCGAGTTCCGACAGGGAGATGGGCAGCCCCCGCACCCGGGAGTAGCTCTGCACGTCGACGAGGTAGGTGGCGCGCAGCAGCATTGCCAGCTGCCCGAGGTTCATCTCGGGGCAGATGACCCGGTCGTAGCGGCGCAGGATCTCGCCGAGGTTGGCCGGGAAGGGGTTGAGGTGGCGGACGTGCACCTGGGCGACCTTCCCCCCGTCCGCGCGCACCCGGCGCACCGCGGCGGTGATCGGCCCGTAGGTGGAGCCCCAGCCGATGACGAGCAGCCGGGCCTCGCCCGACGGGTCGTCGACCTCGAGGTCGGGGATGTCGCGGACGATCCCGGCAACCTTGTCGCGACGCAGATGCACCATCGCCTCGTGGTTGGCCGGGTCGTAGGACACGTTGCCGATCTCGGCGCTCTTCTCCAGGCCGCCGATGCGGTGCTCCAGGCCCGGGGTGCCCGGGACCGCCCAGGCGCGTGCCAGCGTCTCGGGGTCGCGCTTGTACGGCAGGAACCTGGGCGAGCCGTCGGCCGCCTGGGCGTTGGGGCCGCCCGCGAAGTTCGGGTCGATCGGCTCGATCGCGTCCAGGTCGGGCAGCCGCCACGGCTCGGCGCCGTTGGCCAGGTAGCCGTCGGACAGCATGACGACCGGCGTCCGGTACTTCACCGCGATGCGCACGGCTTCGATGGCCGTCGTGAAGCAGTCCGACGGCGACTGGGCCGCGAGCACGGGCACGGGGGCCTCGCCGTTGCGGCCGAACATCACCTGCAGCAGGTCGGCCTGCTCGGTCTTGGTCGGCATGCCGGTCGAGGGGCCGGCGCGCTGCACGTCGACGACGACGAGGGGCAGCTCGGTCATCACTCCCAGCCCGATGGTCTCGGCCTTGAGCGCGATGCCCGGGCCGGACGTGGTGGTGACGCCGAGGGCCCCGGCGAACGAGGCGCCCAGCGCCGCGCCCACGCCCGCGATCTCGTCCTCGGCCTGGAAGGTGGTCACCCCGAAGCCCTTGCGCTTGCTGAGCTCGTGGAGGATGTCGGACGCCGGCGTGATCGGGTAGGTGCCGAGGAACAGGCTGAGGCCCGACTTGTGCGCCCCGACGATGAGGCCGTACGCGGTGGCCAGGTTGCCGGAGATCTGCCGGTACCGGCCGGGCTGCATCGGGGCCGGCGCCACCTCGTAGCGCACCGAGAACACCTCGGTGGTCTCCCCGTAGGCGTAGCCGGTGCGGAACGCGGTGATGTTGGCGTCGCGGATGGCGGCGCGGCCGGCGAACTTGCTGGCGAGGAAGTCGATGGTCGACTCGGTCGGGCGGCTGTACAGCCAGCTCAACAGCCCGAGCGCGAACATGTTCTTGGCGCGCGAGGCCTCCTTGCGGGTGAGCCCGAAGTCCTTCACCGCGGCGACGGTCATGCCGGTGAGATCGAGGGCCACGAGGTTGTAGTCGGCGAGCGACTCGTCCTCGAGCGGGTTGCTGTCGTAGCCCACCTTCGCGAGGTTGCGCCGGGTGAACTCCGAGCTGTCGGCGACGATCGTCGCGCCCCGGCGCACGTCGGCGAGGTTCGCCTTCAGCGCCGCCGGGTTCATCGCCACCAGCACGTCGGGCCGGTCGCCCGGGGTGACGATGTCGAAGTCGGCGAAGTGCACCTGGAAGCTCGAGACCCCGGGCAGCGTCCCTTGTGGGGCGCGGATCTCGGCGGGGAAGTTGGGCAGGGTGGAGATGTCGTTGCCGAGCGCGGCGGAGTCGTGCGTGAACCGGTCACCGGTCAGCTGCATGCCGTCGCCGGAATCGCCGGCGAAGCGGATGACCACGCGGTCGATGGTGCGGACCTGTGCCACTATGTGTCCTTCAGCGAGTTGGTCTGTGGTGCCTGCCGGCGCTCGGGTGGGGAGGCTCAGGGGGCCAGGGGTCATTCCGCAGCGTCCGGCGGCGCGCCTCATACAGCCTACTTGAAGCGGCAACGGGGTCCGGTCGAGCGTCCACTCGCCCGGCCCCTCTATCGTTGGCACGTGGCCAGCAGGACAAGTTCCGACCCGCGCCCGGTCGACGTCGCGCCCCCGCGAACCGTCACCGGCCGGCGTCCGCGACCCGTGATCGACTGGTTCGGGGACGGATCGGTGGCCGTCGTCGACCTCGCCATGGCCTGCTGCGCGATCGAGTCCGAGTTCGCCGTGCCGCCCGAGGCCGTGCACCGCGACGAGGTGCCCGAGGGCGCCCGCGTCGTCGCCGTGGTCTCGGGCACCGTCACCGACGTCCTCGCCCCCCGGGTCGCCGAGGTCGTCGCCGCGCTTCCCGACCCCTACGTCGTCTCGTTCGGCAGCTGCGCCTGCGCCGGGGGGCCCTACTGGGACGCCTACTGCGTCACCAAGGGCATCGACCAGTGGGTGCGCGTCGATACGTACGTGCCGGGCTGCCCCCCGCCTCCACGGGCACTGGCGGAGGTCGTCGACTTCGTGCGCGCCCCCGAGGGGACGCCCCGGTGACCGGTCCCGGGGTGCCCGACACCGTCCACCGCGTCGACCCGGCCGACTGGCACGAGCGCGTCGCCGCGGTCGTCGCCGACGGGTTCGGCTTCCTCCACAGCATCGGCGCGGTCGACGAACTCGGCCGCGACCCTGTCGTCCGCATCTGCTGCCGGCTGTGGCGCGACGGCGGCGGCATGCACGGGGTGCGCGTCGAGACGTCGGTCGACCGGGGCGTCACCCCCGAGGACGCCGGACGGCTCGCCTCGGTGAGCGACCTGCTCGCCGGTGCCGCCTGGTACGAGCGGGAGATCCACGACTTCTTCGGCGTCCGCTTCGTCCCCGCCCCCGGGGCCCCGGACTTCGGCCTCGACCGGCCGCTGCTCAACCACAACCCCCACCTGCGCCCGCTGCGCAAGGACGTCGTCCTGCCGGCCCGGGTCGGCACACCGTGGCCCGGCGCCAAGGAGCCCGGCGAGGACGCCGCGGCCCCCAGCCGCCGGCGGATGGCCCCGCCCGGCGTCCCCGACCCCGAGATCTGGGGGCAACGGCGCCCGGGCGACCCCGCGCCGACGCCGGAGGAGATCGCGGCCGCGCTGTCCGGCGGCCGGGTGAGGAGGCGGCGATGAGCGAGCCGCTCGCGACCTCCACCCTGCACGGGTCGATCCGGCTCATCCCCTCGGCGTGCACGTCGTGCATGATCTGCGCGCGGGAGTGCCCCACCTGGTGCATCCACATCGACTCGCACACCGAGGCCCTCACCGACCTGCCGCCGGGAACCCGCGAACGCAGCCGCAACGTGCTCGACCGGTTCGAGATCGACTGGTCGCTGTGCATGTACTGCGGCATATGCGTCGAGCAGTGCCCCTTCGACGCGCTCGAGTGGGCCGGGGCCCACGTCGCCCCGGCCGGTGAGCTGGGGGACCTCGTCCACGGGGTGGAGCGCCTGAGCCGGCCGCGGGAATCCGAGTGATCGTGACCGACTCCGTGACGGTGACCCCGCCCGATCCTCACGCCGCTCCCGCCAGGGGAGGGCTGGTGACGGCGGGGCAGGCCGTCGCCGCCGCCTGGCGGGTGCGGACGGTGCGCCGCGGGTTCTACGCGACCCTCGCCATCGCCGTCGGCTCCCTCTCACCGGCCTACCTGCCGCGCTCGTCACCGTGGTGGGCGCCGCTCAACACGCTGCACTTCAACGGGGTGGGGGCGCGGGTCGTCGGCACCCTGCTCGTGCTGGGTGGCATCGGCGTCCTCGTCGACGCGTGGTTCCAGTTGCGGCCCCTCCCGGGGGCCCAGGGCGGTGCCCTCGTCTACCACCGGCTGCGGCACTGGGCGATCCTCGCCATCTGGGGACTCCCGTTCCTGGCCGCCCCGCCGATCCTCAGCCAGGACGCCTACTCGTACGCCGCGCAGGGCTGGCTCGTGCACAACCACATCGACCCCTACCGGGCCGGCCCCGGGGTGCTTCCCGGGGCGTTCGCCGACCAGGTCGCGTGGGTGTGGCGCTACACGCCGGCCCCCTACGGGCCGCTCAGCCTCCAGATCGCCCACGGGCTCGACGCCGTGGCCTCGTACCACCCCTACCTGTCCGCCCTGCTCATGCGCATCCCCGCGCTGCTCGGCGTCGTGTGCATCGGCCTGCTCGTCCCGCGCATCGCCCGGCAGATGGGCATCGACCCGGCCCCCGCCGCCTGGTTCGCCACCCTCAACCCGATCCTCGTCATCGACTTCATCGGCGGAGCGCACAACGACTCCCTCATGCTCGGCTTCATCGTCCTCGGCCTGTGGCTGGCCGGACGCCGCGGACGCTGGTGGATCGTCGCCGCCCTCATCATCGGCGTCGGGGCGAGCGTCAAGCAGCCGGCGTTCCTCGCCGCCTACGCGGTGCCTCTCATCGCCCGCCCGTGGACGAGCTGGCGATGGCGGGAGACCGCGATCGCGGTCGCCCGCGGCCTCGCCGCCCTGCTGCTCTCGGTGGCCGCCTTCGTCGGCGTCACCCAGCTCACCGGACTCGGCTACGGCTGGTCGAACGCGGTGAACGTTCCGGGCCTGGTGATCACGGTGTCCCCGTCGACCACCCTCGGGTACGGACTGCAGTTCCTCGTCAACCTCGTCCACCTCGACCCGACCGGCCACCTCGTCGTCCGGTACACCCGCACGGTGTTCCTCGTCGTGGCGGGGCTCATCGTCGCGCTCATGGCGTTCACCACCGCCCGCCGGCGTCCGATCACGTTCGTCTCGTACGGCTACCTGGCCGTCGCCTTCCTGAGTCCCGCGCTGCACACGTGGTACGTGCTGTGGGGCGGCGTGCTCGTGCCTCTCACCCGCCCCAGCGAGCGGCAGGTGCGGTTCGGGGTGTGGACGACGATCGCGCTGCTGAGCTACGCGGCCATCAACCTGTCGTGGCGCAACGGTCTGGTGGCGCTCGGTATCGCCGCGCTGGTGGCCTATCTGTGGATGGTGCACGAGCACCATGTCGCTACCCGGGCCGCGGAGGCCTCCACCGACCCTGACTAAGGGTGTCATCTCGATCCCACGTCGGTGCGTCGCACGCTGCGACCGACTTTGATGGTTCAAAATGGAGGTGGAACTCTTGTGGCCGCTTCCGGGTGTGACGCCATGAAGTCCGGTCGGGTCACGGAGTGACAACAGTGAGGAGCGGGGCGAGATGGATCGCCGCGAAGTGCGCTTCGAGGTGCACGAGGGTGTCGGATATGTCGAGTTGGGTCGGCCGCGGACCATCAACGCTCTGACGGCGGACATGCTGCTGCAGATCGACCTGGTCCTGTCGGCGTGGGCCACCGATCCCGGCGTCGACGAGGTGCAGCTCACCGGGGTGGGCGAGCGCGGCTTCTGTTCGGGTGCCGACGTGCGCCTGCTGCGCGCCATGGTGCTCACCGACCCCGACCGGGCGGTGCGGTTCTTCGAGCGCGAGTACGCCGTGAACGCCCTCATCGCCGAGTACCCCAAGCCCGTCACCGCGCTCATGCGGGGCATCACCATGGGCGGCGGCCTCGGCCTCGCCCAGCACGCCACCCAGCGGGTCGCCACGCCCGACCTGCGGTGGGCGATGCCCGAGACCACGATCGGCTTCTTCCCCGACGTCGGCGTCCTGTACGAACTGTCGCGCCTGCCCGGCGAGATCGGCACCTACCTCGCGCTCACCGGAGTCAGCATCGACGCGGCGTCGGCGAAGTGGGCGGGCCTCGTCGACCGGATCGACGCCCCCGCCCCGCGGTTCCCGTCGCACTGCGCCCTGTCGGCGTCCCGGTGGTGGATCGACGAGTGCTTCGTGGGCGACGACCCCGGGCTCATCGTGCACCGGCTCGAGACGCACTGGTTCGACCGTGCCCGGGCGGCCGGTGCGCTGCTCCGCACCAAATCGCCGCTGGCCGTCTCGCTCAGCCTCGAAGCCATCCGGCGGGCCCGCCGGCTGCACTCGGTGCGTGAGGTGCTCGCGCAGGACCTCGCCCTGGCCCGCAACCTGCTCTGGGAGACCGACTTCATCGAGGGCGTCCGTGCACAGGTCGTCGACAAGGACCGCTCACCCCGGTGGTGGCACGCCCGGATCGAGGACGTGCCGCGCGACCTCGTGCTCGGCAAGTTCGCCGGGGCGCCCGTCGTCGCTCCCGACAAGCACCTCACTGCGGTCGTGCTACCCGACGTCGTCGACGACGTAATCGACGACGACTGGCGCATGATCGCTCATCCGCTCCTCGCAGGATGACTCGCGAGCCACCCACGCGCGGGTGGCGGAGCGGGCCAGCCGCGGCGTGGCCAGGTGGTAGTCGATGCGCCAGCCCGAGTCGTTGACGAACGAGCTCTCGAACCAGCTCCACCACGAGTAGGGACCCGGCACGCCGGGATGCAGCCGGCGGACCACGTCGACCAGCGTCCGCGGGGAGATCTGGGCATCGATCCAGGCCCGCTCCTCCGGCAGGAACCCCTCGCTGCGCCGTGCCCGCCGCCAGTGCCGCACGTCCAGCTCGGTGTGGGCGATGTTGAAATCGCCCATGACGAGGAACTGCCGACCCGAGGCCAGGGCCGCACGGCGCGAGCGGTGCAGCTGGCGGGCGAACCCCTGCATGAACCGGAGCTTCCGCTCGAAGCGGGCCTGTCCCTCGGGCCCGTCGTCGGGGACGCCGCCCTTGGGCAGGTAGAGCGAGGCGACCGTGAGCGGCCGGTCGGCCAGGTCGACCTCGATGTAGCGCCCCTCGGTGTCGAAGCGCCGCAGTTCGCGGGCCACCGGCACCGGGTGATCGGGGAGGTGGAGCTGGTCGCCCCGGGGATCGATGAGGACGACGTCGGTACCCCACGTGCGCACCGCGGCCGGACGGTGCCGGGTGAGCACCGCGACCCCGTTGCGCCCGGCCCTCGCGCCCGAGTCGTAGGCCGCCCAGTAGCCCCGGAAGGCCTCGACCGGTAGCGCCGGGATGGGGCAGCGCACCTCCTGGAGGGCCACGACGTCGGGGTCGGTGGACGCCATCCAGTCGGCCACCCCACGGCGCAGGGCGGCGCGGATCCCGTTGACGTTGTGGGTGGCGATGCGCACGGCAGCCAGGGTAGGGACAGCGTCCGACACCCGCGAAATCGAGCCGTCCCCGATCCCCTCGCAAGGCCGGCGGGTGCCAGGGTCGGCCGGTCGGGCCCCCGGGGCCTGCGAAATTCGCCTCACCTGCCACACCTCGCCCCGGGAGCGGGGTGCGTGGCAGCTGGCGCACAATTCGCAGGACAACCGGCAGGCATTGCCCCGGCCCCCGGCCGGGCGTAGGAAGAGTGGGTGCTTGTCGTCATCTCCGGACTCCCCGGGACGGGGAAGTCGGCCGTCGCCGAGGCGGTCGCCGGACCGCTCGGCGCGGTGCACCTGTCCATCGACGTGGTCGAGGACGCGCTGCTCGGCGCGGGCCTGCCGCGGTCGTGGACCACCGGCGTCGCGGCGTACGAGGCGGTGCGGGCGGCCGCGGAACAGAACCTGCGGCTGGGTCGCACGGTGGTCGTGGACGCCGTCAACGACAGCGAGGCGGCGCGCGCCACGTGGCGGAGGGCGGCCGCCGGGACGGGGAGCGTCCTGGTGTTCGTCGTCCTCACCCTCGACGACCGCGAGGAGCACCGCCGCCGGCTGGAGGGACGGGTCCGCGACCTGCCCCACATCCCCGAACCCACGTGGGATGAAGTGCAGCAACGGAGCGCCGGGTTCGAGCCGTGGGTGGGGGAGTGCCTGGTCATCGGTGCGGACCGGCCGGTGGCCGACCTCGCCACCGCCGTGCTGAACAACATTCGACGTTTTCCACCGAACACGGTGGAGAACGTCGAACGCTGATCACTCGGGGCGGGTCACAGGTCAGCCGCCCGAGGCTCAGCGGTAGTTGGTGAACTGGAGGGCGATGTCGAGGTCGGCCTCCTTGATCAGCCGCTGCACCGCCTGCAGGTCGTCGCGGCTCTTCGACGACACCCGCAGCTCGTCGCCCTGGATGAGGCACTTGACCCCCTTGGGTCCCTCGTCCCGCACGAGCTTGGAGATCTTCTTGGCCATCTCCTGGTCGATGCCCTGCTTGGTGGTGGCGGTGATCTTCCACATCTTCCCCGACAACCGGGGCTCCCCGGCGTCCAGCGCCTTGAGGCTGACGCCGCGGCGGATGAGCTTGCTCTGGAACACGTCGAGCACCGCCTTGACCCGCTCCTCGCCGTTCGACTCCAGCTCGATCGACTCGCCCGACCAGCGGATCGAGGAGTCGGTGTTCTTGAAGTCGAAGCGCTGGTGGATCTCCTTCGCGGCCTGGTTGAGCGCGTTGTCGACCTCCTGCCGATCGACCTTGCTGACGACGTCGAACGAGCTGTCGGCTGCCATGCGGGTCTCCTCCCGATCGGGTGTCATCGGACGCCGGCGGGTGCCGCCCAGGCCGGTGTCGGGGCGCAGCGAGGGGCCGCCGATCCTGGTTTCACAGTGATCGCCGGGCGCTGCTATCGTTACCGAGGCTGTTGACCAGCACGGCAGGTTGCCCGAGTGGCCAAAGGGAGCGGTCTGTAAAACCGTCGGCTTCGCCTACGTAGGTTCGAACCCTACACCTGCCACCAGAGGTCCCGGATCGGATG
>DATAKK010000080.1:0-53517 GCA_036261615.1 Propionibacteriaceae bacterium
GACCTCGAGAAGGACCTCCTGGAGGTCGCCGTGTGCGCCCAGCACAACAACGGCGGCCTCGCCGTCGACGCCTGGTGGCAGTCGAACGTCGAGGGGTTCTTCCCCGTCGGCGAGGCCGCAGGGTCGCACGGCGTCTACCGCCCCGGCGGGGCCGCCCTCAACTCCGGCCAGGTCGGCGCGACCCGGGCCGCCCAGTTCATCGCCGCGCGTCGAACCGCGGCGCCCCACGACGGCGACGGCTTCGAGCAGGCGGCGTCCGCGGCCGTCGACGGGGCCCGGCGCCTGCTGGCCGAGGCCACCGGGCGCGCGGCCTCGGCGCCCGACACGACCGACGCGATGCTGCGCGCGTGCACCCGGCTGATGAGCGACAGGGCCGCGTTCGTGCGCTCCGCCGCCGGCGTCCGGGAGGCTCGCGACGCGGTGGCCCGGTGGCTCGAGGAGTACCCCCGCACCGTCGTCGCCGACCCCTCCAGCCGGCGGTCGGTGAACCGGCTGTTCCTCATCCGCGACATCCTCACCAGCCAGTACGTCTACCTCGAGGCCATGCTCGACTACCTCGCCCACGACGGGGGCTCGCGGGGAGCGGTGCTCTACACCGATCCGGCCGGCGTGCTGCCGGTGTCCCCCGACGGGACGGAGCTCGACCTGCCGGCCGACTACCGGCACCGGCTGGACGCCGGCCGGCTCGACGACGTCGTGCAGGAGACCTGGTGGGACGGCAGCGGCGCGCCCCGGTTCGTCTGGCGGCCGGTGCGGGCGCTGCCGCCGGTCGACGAGGTGTTCGAGACCGTGTGGCGCGGATTCCGCGACGAGGGCGCGGTGAGGTGATGCTTGAGGGCATGCACGTGCATTCCCGCGCCTGGACCGGACACGTCTTCGTCGGTGCCAGCCTCGACGGCTTCATCGCCCGGCCCGACGGCGACCTCGGCTGGCTGACCGACCCACCGCCGGAGCCGACGCACGCCGCCGTCGTGAGTGACCTGCCGGTCCGCGGCTTCGACGCCTTCCTCGCCGGGATCGACCACGTCGTCATGGGACGCGGCACCTACGAGAAGGTGCTCACCTTCGGGTTCTGGCCCTACGCCCCGAGACCCGTGATCGTGCTCTCGACCGCCCTCGACACCGATGACGAGCGGATCACCATCGCGCGGTCCCTCGACGAGGCACTGCGCCTGCTCGAGCAGGACTCCGCGGCCCACGTCTACGTCGACGGCGGCCAGGTCATTCAGACCTTCCTCCGGGCCGACCTCATCGACGAGATCGACGTCGCCTGGGCGCCGGTGCTCATCGGGTCGGGCCTCCCCTTGTTCGGGGCGCTCGGCCGCGAGGTCCGGCTCAGCCTCACGGCGTCCAGTGCCGACGAGGGCGGGATGGTGCACGCGAGCTACCGCGTGCACCGCCCGGCTCACATGTCGCGGTAGCGCTTCGCCCGGGCGAGGGCGTCCCGAAGACCGTCGCGGGTGAGCCGCGGGCCGTAGCCGGGGGTGTCCCGCTGGATCCGCCACCCCTCCGACAGCGGCGTCACCTCGACCGCGTCGAACCCGAACGAGTCGATGAGCCGTCCGACGGTCGCGACGGCCTCGGGGTCGTCGCCGAACACCGCGAGGGCCCGCCGGTCCGGCGTCCCGGCGGGGACGCCCTGGGTGGTGAGGTCGGCCGCGTGGATGTGATTGAACGCCTTGACGACCTTGGACGCCGGGAGGTGCCGCTGCAGCATCTCGGCGGTCGTCGTCGTCTCCTCGTCGAGTTCCGCGATCTGCCCGTCGCGCTGCGGGTAGTAGTTGTTGGTGTCGATGACCACCTTGCCGGCGAGGGGTTCGGCGGGCACCGTGTCGATCGCCTTGAGCGGGATGGTCACCACGGCCAGGTCGGCCGCCTCCGCCGCCTCGGCAGGGGTGGCGGCGCGGGCGTGGGGACCGAGCTCGGCGACCAGGTCGCCCAGGGTCTCGGGTCCCCTGGAGTTGCTCAGCACGACGTGGTGGCCCCGTGCCACGGCGAGCCGGGCGAGCTGTGAACCGATGTGTCCGGAACCGATGAAACCGATCGTTGTCATGCCCGGGCAACCACCGCGGGGCGCCCGGCATTCCCCGGCGCCTCAGCCCAGCCGGGGCGCCACCAGCTCCCGGTACCGCTCGGCGATGCGCCGGACGATCTCCTCGCCCGGGAGCGCCCAGAGGTGTTCGTTGAAGATCTCCACCTCGACGTCGCCGGTGTAGCCGGCGTCCGCCACCCATGCGGTGATCGTCGGGAAGTCGATGTAGCCGTCCCCCATCAGCCCCCGGGAGTTCAACGGTTCGGGGGCGAGCGGCAGGATCCAGTCGCACACCTGGTAGGAGGCGAGCCGTCCCTCGTGTCCGGCACGGGCGATCTGCTGGCGGCACTGGGGGTCCCACCACACGTGGTAGGTGTCCACCACGACGCCGACGACCTCCGCCGGGAACGGCGCGGCGAGGTCGAGGGCCTGCTCGAGGGTCTGCAGCACGCCCCGGTCGGCCGCGAACAGCGGGTGCATGGGCTCGAGGGCCAGTCGGACCCCGCGCTCGGCCGCGTACGGGACCAGTTCGGCGATCCGGTCGGCGACCCGCTGCCGCGCTGCGACGAGGTCCTTGTCGCCGCCGTCCCCCGGGGCCATCGCCAGGCCCAGCCGCGCGAAGGCAGCCGGCAGCCCGCCGACGACCATGACGAGCTCCCGCGTGCCGAGCGTCGCCGCCTCGTCGATGGCGCGCCGGTTGTCGTCGAGCGCCACCCGCCGGGCCGTGTCGTCGGAGGCGGTGAGGAAGCCACCCCGGCACAGGGTGGACACCCGCAGGCCGGCGTCCCGAATGAGGCGCGCGGCGCGCTCCACCCCCAGCTCCTGCACCCTGTCGCGCCACGGCCCGATCGCCCCGAGCCCCGCGCGTGCCGCCACGTCGACGCACCCGGCCAGGTCGAGCCGTTTGCAGGTGGCGGTGTTGAGGCTGAGCCGCTCCAGGCCCCCGAGGGTCACAGGACGATCTCCGGCACCTCGACCCGGCATCCGGTGGCCGACGACCGCAGCCCGAGTTCGGCCAGTTGCACTCCGCGCGCCCCGGACAGCAGGTCGTAGCGGTGCTTGCGCCCGCCGGCGACGTCGGCGAGGTACTCCTGCCACTGGGCCTTGAACCCGTTCTCGAGGTCCCTCTCGGGACCGGGCTCCCACAGGGCGAGGTGGTCGATCGGATCGGGCAGGTCGGGATTCCACACGGGGGTCGGGGTCGTGCCGCGCGACTGGACGAGGCAGTTGCGAAGGCCCGCCACGGCCGACCCTTGGGTGCCGTCCACCTGGAACTCGACGAGTTCCCCACGGAAGACCCGGGTGACCCACGACGAGTTCATCTGCACGATGACCTGGTCCCCGGCCGGGCTCTCGATCTCGAAGATCGCGTAGGCGGCGTCGTCGGCGGTCGCCGGGTAGGTCTGCCCGGCCTCGTCGACGCGCTCGGGGATGTGGGTGACGGCGCGGGAGTACACACTGCGCACCCGCCCCAGCAGGCCCTCGAACACGTAGTTCCAGTGCGGGAACATGTCGATGGTGATGCCGCCGCCGTCCTCGAGGCGGTAGTTCCAGCTCGGACGCTGCGAGGCGACGTCGGTGCCCTCCCACACCCAGTACCCGAACTCGCCGCGCATCGAGACGATCCGGCCGAAGAAGCCGGCGTCCACGAGGCCCCGCAGGGCGACGAGACCCGGCAGATAGAGCTTGTCGTGCACGACGCCGTCGACGATGCCGGTGTCACGGGCGATCCGGGCCAGGTCGACGGCCTGCTCGAGGGTGTCGGCCGTCGGCTTCTCGGTGTAGATGTGCTTGCCGGCCCGCATCGCCGCGGCGAGGGCGGGATAGCGCCGCGACGTCGTCTGGGCGTCGAAGTAGATGTCGATCCCGGGATCGGCGAGCACGGCGTCCACGTCGGTGCTCCACCGCGTGATCCCGTGCTCCTCGGCCATCGCCCGGAGCTTGTCCGCGTTGCGTCCGACGAGCACCGGTTCGACCTGCACCCGGGTGCCGTCGTCGAGCAGGACGCCGCCGTCGGCACGGATGGACAGGATCGACCGGACCAGATGCTGGCGGTATCCCATCCGGCCGGTGACCCCGTTCATGGCCACGACGAGCGTCCGGACCCCCTCCGCCGGTTCGGACAGGTGGAGGCCACCGCGGTCGAGGGTGTGCTGCTGGTCTGACATCGGTGGGCTCCTGACGGGAGGTAGTGCGAAGGCTGACGGAATGCGCTTTCCCGCCGCGCTCCATAGTGCCCCGGCAGGAACCGAGCGTCAAGCGCTCTCCGGCACGATGAGACGCGCCGGAAGCGTCGTCAGCGCCGGGTGGACTCCCGCAGCACGACCGAGCCGCCGACGACGACCGTGCGGGGCTCCCCGTGCTGGTCGTCCAGGGCGAGTTGGACGGCACTCTCGCCGATCTCCTCGAGATCGAGGTGCACCGTGGTGAGGGAGGGCGTGATGTCGCGCAGGGTGAGGATGTCGTCGAAGCCGGCCACGCGGACGTCGTCGGGCACCCGCACCCCACGCTCGCGGGCCGCCGCCATCGCACCCACGGCCATGACGTCGTTGACCGCGAACACGAGCTCGGGGACGTCCCCGCTGGCGAGCAGGTCGGCCATCGCCTGGTGGCCGCCGTCGCGGGTGAAGTCGCCGTGAACGGGTTCGCGGGCGGTGGCGCCCCCGGCGAGCATCGCTTCCGTGAAGCCCCGGGCACGGGCCGCGGCGGTGAGGTGCCCGGCCGGGCCTGCCAACACGCCGAACCGGGTGAATCCCTGCGCGAGCAGGGCGCGGGCGAGGTCGGCGGACGCCGCTTCGTTGTCGATGGCGACCGTGCTCACCCCCAACACCGGTTGTCCCACGTGCGCGATGCCCGCGCCCGTGAACGATTTGAAGTCCGTGAGCGCCTCCCGGAGCCGTTCCAGGTCGTCGTGGTCGTCCTGCAGGCCTCCCACGAGGACGAGAACGCGCGGACGCTGGCGGCGCAGGGTCTCGATGACCTGGATCTGGGAGTCGGTGCTGAGCCCCGTGGAGGCGAGGGTCACGATGCCACCGAAGCCGGTCGCGCCGCGCTCCACCCCCGCGGCGATCGAGGAGAAGTACGGGTCGGCGATGTTGTGCACGACGAGGGCGACCGACCTCGGCTCGCCTCCGGCCAGTTGCTGCGCGGCCGCGTTCGGCGCGTAGTTGAGCCGGCGGGCGGCCTCGATCACCCGGTCGCGCAACTCCGGGCGCACGTGGCGGTCCTTGCTGCCGTTGAACGCCCGTGACGCCGTCGCCAGGGACACACCGGCCGCCTTGGCGACATCCGAGAGCGTAACCATGGCCTCATGCTAACGGGAAGCGATTCCCGTAGCGGCCGGAACGGGCTGATCGCCGCGCCCCGGCCCTGCCGGGGGGACGCCGTCACCGCCCTCGGGGCGGACGACCCCGGAAACGACGAGACCCCCGCCGCAGTGGACGGGGGTCTCGCGCATGGTAGCCCCGACGGGATTCGAACCCGCGCTACTGCCTTGAGAGGGCAGCGTGCTAGGCCGCTACACAACGGGGCCATGCCGTGGTCGCCATCACCAGGGATGACGTCCGCAGGGGTACTAGGACTCGAACCTAGACTAACTGAACCAGAATCAGTCGGGCTGCCAATTACCCCATACCCCTCAGTGGCCGGCGAACCGGCCATCCGAGCGTCGTCCCTTGCGGGGCAACGACTGATCACCTTAGTGGATTCGAGCCCGAACCCCCAAACCGGCGACGTCCGCCCCAGCCGGGGTGGTGGTGGCGAGGTTGAACCGGCGTCCGAGCCACCACGCGACCGCGCCGAAGAGGGCGAAACCCAGCAGATCCCAGCCCGCGCCGGCCCAGGTGATCGTCGTGACCCCGCGGGCGGCCGCGACGCCGCCCATGAGCGCGGCATAGCCGAACGCGAAGATGTTGTTGACGACGTGCGCCGCGATCCCCGCCTCCAACCCGCCGGTCAGGAGGACGAGGGCACCGGCCAGGAGCCCGAACCCGAAGCGGTCGACGAACAGTGCCGGGTTCTGCACGCCGTGGAAGACCGCGAAGATCAGCGCCGAGGTCACCACGCCGAACCACGGGTTCGGCACGATCGACCCGAGCGACTGCATGAGGTAGCCCCGGAAGAAGTACTCCTCGGCGGCCGCCTGCCACGGCGAGGTCACGACGATGAGAAGCAGCCACCAGCCGACGTGGGCCTGCGGCGCCCACACCGTCGGGGTGCCGATGCGCGACACCCACAGCACGGCGTTGAGCACGACCACCGCGGCGCCCGCGGCGACGACGAGGTAGCGCCAGCGCATCCCGGGCTGCACCGAGTGCAGGTAGCGCGTGCTCCTGCCGTGGACGTAGCGCACGACGAGCAGGCTCACCGGGATGAGCATGGCGAGGCCCAGGTGCGCGGCGAGCATCCCCTCGGGGTGCTGGTAGGCCATGGACGCCGCGTAGTAGCTGGCGAAGCTGCCGGGGCGACCGCGCACCGCCCACGCGACGGCCAGCACGACCTGGGCCACCACCGGCACGACGAGGCCGTAGCCGGCGAGCGCGAGGACGATCCCGGTGATCGAGCGGACGCTGGTCGCCGACTCCCCGCTGAGGACCCGGGGATAGGTGACACCCCCCGGCGTCGCGGTCACCGGCCAGTTGGGGGTCGCCCGGGTCGTGCGGACGCTCACTCGGCGTCCCCCACCGGCACGTCGTCGACGACGGGGTTGGTGAGCTCGCCGATGCCGCTGACCGCGACGGTGACCCGCTGGCCGGCCACCATCGGGCCGACGCCCTCCGGCGTCCCGGTGAGGATGACGTCGCCGGGTAGCAGGGTGGTGAAGTGCGAGATGTAGCTGACCAGGTCGGCGATCGGCCGCACCATGAGGGCCGTCGTCGAGTCCTGGACGACCGTGCCGTCGAGGGACGTGGTGAGCTGCTGGTCGCCGGCCTCGGCGAGGTCGAAGTGGGTGACGATCCACGGCCCGAGCGGGCAGAACGTGTCCCACCCCTTGGCCCGCGCCCACTGGCCGTCGCTCTTCTGCAGGTCGCGCGCGGTGACGTCGTTGGCGACGGTGTAGCCGAAGACCACCTCGGGCACCCGCTCCACGGGCACGTCCTTGGCGATCCGTCCGATCACGACGGCCAGTTCGCCCTCGTAGTTCAGGTTCTCGGTGTCGGCGGGGCGCACGATCGGGTCGTCCGGCCCGATGACCGAGGTGTTCGGCTTGAAGAACAGCAACGGACGCTCGGGCACCTCGTTGCCGAGTTCGGCGGCGTGGGCGGCGTAGTTGCGGCCGACACCGACGATCTTCGACCGCGGGATCACCGGCGCGAGCAGCCGGACGTCGTCGAGAGGGTGCCGTTGCCCGGTGTAGTGCACCGGGCCCACGAGCGGGTCGCCGCTGATCTCGGCCACCGTGTCGGGATGCTGGCCGCCGTCCGCGGCGAGCTCGACGATGCCGAAGGCGGGGTCGTCCCCTGACTGGGAGTATCGGGCGATGCGCATGGGGCACACACTAGCCGTCGGCACCGGTGGCTCCCGTGCCCCGACGCCCTCCGGCCGGACCCCGGCTGGGATACTGACGCGCATGACGTCGCACGCACCGGGCACGCGGTCCACGACCGCGGACGACTCCGGATTCGACCCCCGCCGCTTCGACGCCGTCGAGCTCATCCGGCGCAAGCGCGGAGGCTCGCCGCTCTCCCCCGACCAGATCCGCTGGCTCATCCGCGGCTACACCCGCGGGCACGTGGCCGACGAGCAGATGTCGGCGATGGCGATGGCGGTCTTCTTCCGCGGGCTCGACGACGACGAGCTCGCGGTGTGGACCCGGGCGATGATCGACACCGGGGAGCGGCTCGACTTCTCCTCGCTCCCCCGTCCCACTGCCGACAAGCACTCGACCGGCGGGGTCGGCGACAAGATCACCCTGCCCCTCGCTCCCCTGGTCGCCGCCTGCGGGGTGGCCGTCCCGCAGCTGTCCGGGCGCGGGCTGGGCCACACCGGCGGCACCCTCGACAAGCTCGAATCGATCCCGGGCTGGCGGGCGTCCCTGTCCAACGCCGAGATGCTGTCCCAGCTCGGCGAGGTCGGGGCGGTCATCTGCGCCGCCGGGTCGGGCCTCGCGCCGGCCGACCGCAAGCTCTACGCGCTGCGCGACGTCACGGGCACCGTCGAGGCGATCCCGCTCATCGCCAGTTCGATCATGAGCAAGAAGATCGCCGAGGGCACGGCGTCCCTCGTGCTCGACGTCAAGGTGGGCTCGGGGGCGTTCATGACCCGCGAGGACGACGCCCGCGAGCTGGCCCGGCGGATGGTCGCCCTGGGCGAGGACGCCGGCGTCCGCACCGTCGCCCTGCTCACCGCGATGGACACCCCGCTGGGGCTCACCGCCGGCAACGCTCTCGAGGTGCGCGAGTCGGTCGAGGTGCTCGCCGGGGGCGGGCCGCAGGACGTCGTCGACCTCACGGTCGCCCTCGCGCGGGAGATGCTCGACCTGTCGGGGGTGGACGCCGACCCGGCGGACGCCCTGCGCGACGGCCGGGCCATGGACGTGTGGCGCCGGATGATCCGCGCCCAGGGCGGCGACCCGGACGCACCGCTGCCCGTGGCGAGGCACCAGCAGGTGGTGACGGCGTCCTCGGACGGCGTGCTGAGCCGACTCGACGCCATGGCCGTCGGCCTGGCGGCCTGGCGCCTCGGCGCGGGCCGGGCCCGCAAGGAGGACCCGGTGCAGGCGGGCGCCGGCGTCGAACTGCACGCCAAGCCGGGCGACGCGGTCCGTGCGGGCCAGCCCCTCCTCACGCTGCACACCGACACTCCTGAGGCCTTCTCCCGCGCGGAGGAGGCCCTCGCCGGGGCGATCGAGGTGGGAGCCGCACCCGGGCCGCGTCCGCTGGTCATCGACCGGATCGCCCGGTAGACGCTCAGGCGAGCGACGCCTCCCGCGCCCGCGTCGGCTCGGAGGCGATCCGGCCGTAGCCCTTGACCAGGCCGTAGAGGTAGCCGTCCGACAGCGCCTCCCAGCTCGCCTCGATGACGTTGGTTCCGACGCCGACCGTGGTCCACGTGTGGGTGTCGTCGGTGAGGTCGATGAGCACCCGGACGATGGCGTCGGTGCCCTGGCTGCTGTCGAGGATGCGCACCCGGTAGTCGGTGAGCTCGTAGCCGCTCACCTGCGGATGCACCGGCTCGAGGGCCGCCGACAGCGCCGAGTTGAGGGCGTCGACGGGCCCGTTGCCCTCGCCCAGGTAGCGGTGGGTGACGCCCCCCGTGGTGAGCTTCACCGTCGCCTCGGAATCGGTCTCGTTGTCCCCGCGCAGTTCCGTGTGCACCCGCCAGCTCTCGACCTGGAACGGCTTGTCGAGAAGGCCGAGCTCGTCGCGCAGCAGCAGCTCGAAGCTCGCGTCGGCCGCCTCGTACGAGTAGCCCGCCGCCTCGCGGTCCTTGATGACGTTGGTGATGCGGGAGGCGACGTCACGCTCGGACAGGTCGAACCCGAGCTGCTCGCCCTTGATCTGCACGTTCGCCCGTCCGGACATGTCGGAGATCAGCATCCGCATGTCGTTGCCGACGAGCGTCGGGTCGATGTGCTGGTACAGGTTCGAGTCGACGCGGATGGCGCTGGCGTGCAGGCCGGCCTTGTGCGCGAACGTCGAGTGGCCCACGTACGGCTGGCGGGCGGCCGGCGCCTGGTTGGCGATCTCGGCGATCGCGTGCGCGATGCGGGTCATGTTGGTGAGGCTGTGCTCGGGCACCAACGGCCAGCCGTACTTGAGCTGGAGATTGCCGATGACCGTGGTGAGGTCGGCATTGCCGGTGCGCTCGCCGTAGCCGTTGATGGTGCCCTGGACGTGCATCGCGCCGGCGTCCACCGCGGCGAGGGTGTTCGCCACGGCGCAGCCGGTGTCGTTGTGGCAGTGGATGCCGATGTCGACGCCGATCTGAGCCGCGGCCGAGACGATGTCACCCATCCAGGTCGGAAGCATGCCGCCGTTGGTGTCGCACAGGACGACCACCTCGGAGCCGGCCTCAGCCGCGACCCGGACGACCTCGAGCGCGTACGTGGGGTTGTCGAGGTAGCCGTTGAAGAAGTGCTCGGCGTCGACGAACACCCGCTTGCCCTCGCCGACCAGGTGGCTCACGGTGTCGCGGATCATCTCGAGGTTCTCGTCGAGCGTCGTGCGCAGCGCGTTGATGACGTGCTTGTCGTGGCTCTTGGCGACCAGGCACACGTAGTCGGTGCCGGCGTCCCGGAGCGCGGCCACCAGCGGATCGTCGGCGGCCCGGCCCCCGACCCGACGGGTGGCGCCGAACGCCACCAACTGGGAGTTGCGCAGCGTGAGCTCGCTGCGCGCGGCCTGGAAGAACGCGGTGTCGTTGGGGTTGGCACCGGGCCAGCCGCCCTCGATGAACGTGACACCCAGCTCGTCGAGAAGCTCGGCGATGCGGAGCTTGTCACCGACGGTCAGCCTCAGCCCCTCCTGCTGCGCGCCGTCGCGCAGCGTCGTGTCGTACACGTGGAAGCGCTCGGGGCGCACCGGCTGGGTCGTCATGGGGCTGCTCCTCGGGGCGGGGGCGGGTGGACGCGGGTCCGGGTCGTGGGAGTGTCGGCCCGCGGTGTGGCGCGACGCTGCGCACGCCGCACCAGTGTGCTGCCTGTCGCGGCGTCCGGCGTCCGAGTCTCGCGACCTGGATGGTGTCCCCGGCCGGGGTCGCGACCCGTCAGAGCACGCGGCGCATCCAGCCGTGGGTGTCCTCCCGGCGTCCCGACTGGATGTCGAGCAGCTGCTGGCGGATCTCCATCGTGTAGTGCCCGGGCGCGCCCGGCACCCGGAGCTCCCCGGAGGTCGAGCGGAAGCTGTTGATCGGGGTGAGCACGGCGGCGGTGCCGCAGGCGAACACCTCGGTGATGCCGCCCGACTGGACGCCCTCGGTGAGCTCGGCGAGGGACAGCCGCCGCTCCTCGGGCTGCAGCCCCAGTTCCGACCCGACCTCGAGGATCGAGTCGCGGGTGACGCCCTCGAGGATGCTGCCGGTGAGCTCGGGAGTGATCAGGCGTCCCTCGCGGGTGACGACGAACATGTTCATGCCGCCGAGCTCCTCGATCCACTTCTGCTCGCGCCCGTCGAGGAACAGCACCTGCGAGCAGCCCTGCTCGTAGGCCTGCTGCTGGGGCAGCAGGGACGCCGCGTAGTTGCCACCGCACTTGGCCGCGCCCGTGCCGCCGGGGGCGGCCCGGGTGTAGTCGGTGCTGATCCAGATGTCGACGGGCGTCACGCCGCCCTTGAAGTAGGAGCCGACCGGGGACGCGATGAGCGAGTACAGCACCTTCTCGGCCGGGCGCACCCCGAGGAAGTTCTCGTTGGCGATCATGAACGGCCGCAGGTAGAGGCTCTGCTCCGCCCCGGTGGGCACCCAGCGCTCGTCGATGCGCACGAGCGTCTCGATGCTGGCGACGAAGTCGTCGACCGGCAACTCGGGCAGGGCGAGCCGCCGGGCCGAGCGGGCGAAGCGCTCGGCGTTCTTCTCCGGTCGGAACAGCCAGACCGACCCGTCGGCGTGCCGGTAGGCCTTGAGCCCCTCGAAGATCTCCTGGGCGTAGTGCAGCACCGCCGAGGCGGGGTCGACGAGGAACGGCCCGTACGGCTGCACCCGCGCGTCGTGCCAGCCCTGGTCCCTCGTCCAGTCGACCACGACCATGTGGTCGGTGAAGTAGGTGCCGAACCCGGGGGCGGCGTGCACCGCCGCGATCTCGGCGCCCGAGGAGTAGCTCAACTCGGTGGGGACAGCGAAGCTCAGTGGCATGCGCCCAAACCTAACGCGTGGGACGCCGCCACCGGGTGGGCCCGGTCGCAATGTGGCCCTCGGCGGCGTCCGCACCCGGCCGAGGGACCCGGGGCCGTGAGCCCGCTCCCCTATTGTGCTGGCCATGACCTCAGACGTGACCGCACCCAGCACGCCCACGATCGCCGTCATCGGCGGCGACGGCATCGGCCCGGAAGTGACCGCGGAGGCGCTGAAGGTGCTCCGCGCGGCGGTCGGCGAGAACACCTTCTCCTACGTCGACTACGACCTCGGCGCCCAGCGCTGGCTCCGCACCGGTGAGGTGCTGCCCGATTCGGTGCTCGCCGAGCTAGCGGCTGCGGACGCCATCGTGCTCGGCGCCGTGGGCGCGGCGCCCGGGTCCACCGAGATCCCCAGCGGGCTGCTCGAGCGCGGCCTGCTGCTCAAGCTGCGGTTCGCCTTCGACCACGCCGTGAACCTGCGGCCCAGCAAGCTCTACCCGGGCGTGCCGACTCCCCTGGCCCCTTCGGTCGTCGAGGGCCGCTCCGTCGACTTCGTCGTCGTGCGCGAGGGCACCGAGGGCCTGTACTGCGGCAACGGCGGCGTCGTCCGCGCCGGGACGCCGCAGGAGCTCGCCACCGAGGTGAGCGTGAACACCGCCTACGGGGTCGAGCGGGTCGTGCGCGACGCCTACGAGCGGGCGATGCGGCGGCGCCGGAAGCTCACCCTGCTGCACAAGCACAACGTGCTCGTCAACGCGGGCGGGCTGTGGAACCGGATCTTCCGTGAGGTCGGCCGGGAGTTCCCGGAGGTGAGCACGAACTACCTGCACATCGACGCGGCGATGATCGCGATGGTCGTCGACCCGAGCCAGTTCGACGTCATCGTCACCGACAACCTGTTCGGCGACATCGTCACCGACCTGGCGGCGGCGGTCACCGGTGGCATCGGCCTGGCCGCGAGCGCCAACATCAACCCCACGCGCGAGTACCCGTCGATGTTCGAGCCGGTGCACGGCTCGGCGCCCGACATCGCCGGCAAGCAGATCGCCGACCCCACCGCCGCGATCAGCTCGATGGCCCTGCTGCTCGACCACCTCGGCCGGCGCGAGGACGCCGCCCGCATCGAGCAGGCCGTCGAGCAGGACATCGCCGAGCGCGGCGCGGAGAAGGCCCCCACGAGCGCGGTGGGCGATCGGATCGCGGCCCGGCTGGCCTGAGGCTCGCGCCACACCGGCACCCTGCCGCCCTGGCGGCGTCCGCCGAGCCTAGGATGCCTGCCATCCGACAAGGGGAGGCCATGACACACATCACTCGGCGCACGCTCATCGCCGGCTCACTGGGGGTGGCGGGGCTCGCCGCCACCGGGTGCAGCAGCTCCGGGTCGTCGTCGCAGTCGGCGAGCTCCCCAAGCAGTGCGGTGACGCCGTCGCCCACCCCGTCGTCGGCGAGTCCCTCGCCGAGCCCCACGGCGAAGAAGGACACCCGTCCCCGGGCTCCGCTCACCGGACGGCTGATCGCCGACCCGTCGAAGCTCGACCACCCGGCCGTCGCGGTGAAGGTGCCGAACCTGCGTCAGGAGTACCCCCAGCTCGGCATCGAGGCGGCCGACATCGTCTTCGTCGAGAAGATCGGCCCCTCGATGACCCGGCTGGTGCCGGTGTTCCACTCCACCTTCCCGCCCGGGGTGAACCCGGTCCGCTCGGTGCGGCCGGTCGACATCGCCCTGCTCAGCCCGATGCGGCCGGTGTTCGCCAACACCGGCGACATCCCGTGGGTCATCAACTACCTGCACCACTACCCGCAGTACATCGAGGACAAGCCCTACATGGACATGCGGGGCACCGACGCCTACGGGATCGACGGCAGCAGGGTCTACCAGATCGCCGGCACGACGTACTACGACAGGGCGGTCGTCGCCCACCCGGCCGAACTGGCCCGGCTCGCCACCCGGCTGCGCAAGCCGCCGCCCGAGCCCTACCTGCCGTTCGCGCTCACCGACGCCGAGGTGTCGACCAACCGGGGCCGGGCGGCGTCCTCGGTCGCCGTCACGTACGACCCGGGCTGCACCATGAGCTACAGCTACGACAAGTCCAGCCACACGTACCTTCGCAGCGAGCCATGGGGACCGCACGTCACCGCCACCGGCGTCCGGATCCGCACCGACAACGTGCTGGTCATCCGGGCGAATTGGCGGATGGGCAAGATCTACTCCGGTCGCGGCGGCGACGACCCGGTCACCGACATCGTCAACACCTCCGGCAGCTTCTTCTACCTGCACGGGGGCAAGTACGTCACCGGTACGTGGAAGAAGGGCCCGGTGGAGTCGCTGTTCAGCTTCACCACGCCCGACGGCAAGCCGCTCAAGGTGGCGCCCGGGAAGACCTGGATCGAGCTCCCGCCCAAGGACGCCGGCGTCCGGGTCACCGCCTGACGCCCGGGACGGGTCACTGCCCACGTTCAGGTCGTAGTCGACCCGCAACCGGACACCGCCCACGTCGGGCTCTGAACGCTGCCCACTTCCAGGTCGTAGTCGACCCGCAACCGGACACCGCCCACTTCGGTCCGAGACTGCTTCTCCGCGACTCCGCCAAAACTCGCACCACCTGCCACACGCCGGCGTATCGGGCGGGGATATGGCAGGTGGCGCAGATTCTGCAGACCCGGCGCCCGGACGTCGCCGGCCTCCCGGCGGGCGCCTCAGGGGCCAGATGTCCGGCCTCCGCGTCCACACCCGACCCCCCGGGGGTCTTCGCCCTCCTCCGCCCGCTCCCCCAGCTCGGCAAGGAAGCGGCTCTCGACCTCGTTCGCGCTAAGCTCCGACGCACGCCGGTACGCGGCTGCGGCCTCGACGCCGCGCCCCAGCTGCTGGAGCAGGTGGGCCTTGACCGCGTGGAGGTAGGGATACGCCTGGAGCTCGCCTCCGCGCTCCAGGTGGTGGACCTCGGCGAGTGCGCGCGCCGGCGCGCCCGCCTCCGCGACCGCTACCGCCCGGTTGAGGGCAACGACCGGTGAGGGCCAGACCACGAGCAGGTGCTCGTACAGTTGGACGATCTGCGCCCAGTCGGTGTCCTCGAAGGTCGGCGCCTCCGCGTGCAGGGACGCGATCGCTGCCTGCAGGGCGAAGCGACCGGGTCGACCCTCGCTGAGGCAGTCCAGGATGAGGGCCTGTGCCTCGGCCATCGCGGCCCGATCCCACTGCGACCGATCCTGATCGGCGAGCCTCACGGGCCTGCCGCTCTCGTCGGTGCGGGTCCGCCGTCGGGCGTCGGTGACGAGGAGGAGCGCGAGCAGGCCCCCGACCTCCGGCTGCCGGGGCATCAGCTCGCGCAGCGTCCGAGCCACGCGGATCGCCTCGTCGGCCAGTTCGGGGCGGCTCAGACTGGCTCCCGAGGGCGCCGTGTGGCCGGCCGTGAAGATGAGGTGCACGACGGCGAGGACGGCGCCCAGGCGATCGGGGAGTTCCTCGGTCGTCGGCACCCGGTATGGGATGCGGGCCAGCGAGATCTTCCGCTTCGCCCGGGTGAGCCTGGCGCTCATCGCCACATCGGACACGAGGAGCAGCCGGGCGATGTCGGTCGTCGACATTCCGCCCGCGAGGCGGAGCGTCAGGGCTATCTGAGCCTCCGGCGCGAGCGCGGGATGGCAGCACAGGAACAGCAGACGCAGTCGTTCGTCCCGGACGCCGTCCGCGCCGGGGGGTTCGGCGTCCGGCTCCGGCTCGTCGGAAGCCCGCTCGACGAGCAGGGGCAGCTTCGTGCGCAGCACCCGCTCTCGCCGCGCCGCGTCGACGGCCCGGCGCTTTGCCGCAGTGGTGAGCCACGCCACGGGGTTCCGGGGCACGCCGTCGCGACGCCAAGCGGTCACTGCGGACGCGTACGCCTCCTGGACGCACTCCTCGGCGAGGTCGAGGTCGCGGGCCACGTGGACGGTGGCGGCGAGAACCTGCCCCCAACCCTCCCGGTGGGCCCGGGTGAGCGCCTCATCGACGCTCACCGCTGTGCCGTCGGTCACGCCGGTACCGGCTGGCCGACGAAGCTCCCCGCGACCGGGCGCACCTCGACCCCTCCGCCCTGCCGGAGCACGGGGTTGAGCCGGGCGATGGCTAGAGCCGCGTCGAGATCGGGCGCGTCGATGATGTAGAAACCGGCCACCACTTCCTTCGCCTCGAGGAAGGGGCCGTCGGTCACCCCGTCCGCCCGGATCGAGGTGGCGGTGTCCCGGGACTCGAGCGCGAAGGCGGCGCTCATGCACCCGCTCCGCTCGAGTTCCTGCGCGTGCCGCTCGTGCGCCTCGAGCTCCTCCTGGACGGCGTGGTCGCGGTGGGCCGCGTCGGCGGCGTAGATCAGGACGGCGTACTGGGCCATGGTCTTCTCCTCGTGGTCGGGATGAGTCCTACACCTCACTGTCGAACGAGGGTGAGCATTTCGACACCTGTGACCCCAGTCCCGGGATCTGGCGGGCTGACCCTGGACGCCAGAGTGCCTCCCGGATCGCTCCGGGAGGCACTCGGTCGGCTGGACGGACGCGGGTCAGCGCTCGGCGGTGCCCTCGACGTAGTCGGAGTCGCTCGACTTCACCCACGACATGAGCTTGCGGAGCTCGCGTCCGGTGGCCTCGATCGGGTGCTGCTCGCCCTCGGCGCGCAGCCGCTTGAACTCGGGCGCGCCGGCGTCCTGGTCGTCGATGAACCGCTTCGCGAAGGCGCCCGACTGGATGTCGCCGAGCACGGCCTTCATCGAGTCCTTGACGTGCTGGTCGACGATCCGGGGGCCGGAGACGTAGTCGCCGAACTCCGCGGTGTCGGAGATGCTCCACCGCTGCTTGGCGATGCCGCCCTCGTACATGAGGTCGACGATGAGCTTGAGCTCGTGCAGGCACTCGAAGTAGGCCACCTCGGGCTGGTACCCGGCCCCGACGAGGGTGTCGAAACCGGCCTGGACGAGCGCCGACATGCCGCCACAGAGCACGGCCTGCTCACCGAACAGGTCGGTCTCGGTCTCCTCGGTGAAGGTGGTCTTGATGCCGCCCGCACGCAGGCCGCCGATCGCCTTGGCGTAGCTGAGGGCCAGCGGCCAGGCCTCGCCCGTCGCGTCCTGCTCCACCGCCACGATCACGGGGACGCCGCGACCGTCGGCGTACTCGCGGCGCACCAGGTGCCCCGGCCCCTTCGGTGCCACCATGCACACGTCGACGCCGGCCGGGGGCTTGATGTAGCCGAAGCGGATGTTGAAGCCGTGGGCGAAGAACAGCGCGTCGCCGTCCTGCAGGTTGGGCTCGATCTGCTCGGCGTACAGCTTCCGCTGGTGCTGGTCGGGGGCCAGGATCATGATGAGATCGGCCTCCGCGGTGGCCTCGGCCGGCGTCAGCACCCGCAGGCCCTGCGCCTCGGCCTTCGCCCGCGACTTGCTGCCCTCGAGCAGGCCGACGCGCACGTCGACGCCCGAGTCGCGCAGGTTCAGCGCGTGCGCGTGCCCCTGGGAGCCGAAGCCGATGATCGCGACCGTCCGGCCCTGGATGATCGACAGATCAGCGTCGTCGTCGTAGAACATGGTGGCCATGTGTTGTCTCCTGTAGGTCTGGGAACTCTCGTGATGCTATCGGGGCGGACGGCGGAACCCGGTGGGGAAGCCGACCGCGGACGCCGCCCGACGTGAGCGGCGCCACTCAGTTGAGGGTGCGCTGGCCACGGGATTCGGGGCGGGTCTTCTCGTTGATCGTCTTCGACCCCCGGGCCACCGCGACCTGGCCCGACTGCACCAGTTCGAGGATGCCGAAGGGCTCGAGCATGTTGATGAGCGCGTCCAGCTTCTCCCGGCTCCCGGTGGCCTCCACGGTCAGCGACTCGTGGTCGACGTCGACCGTCTTCCCCCGGAACAGCTCGATGGTGTCGACGATCCGGCTGCGGTTCTCGAGGTCGGAGCGCACCTTGATGAGCACCAGCTCCCGGCGGACCGACGCCTCGCCGAGTTCGAGCACCTTGATCACCTCGATGAGCTTGTTCAACTGCTTGACCAGCTGCTCGAGGACGAGGTCGTCGTCGACCGAGGCGACGACGGTCATCCGCGACATGTCGGAGCGCTCGGTCGGGCCGACCGCGAGCGACTCGATGTTGAAGCCGCGCCGGCTGAACAGGGCGGCGATCCGGGTGAGGACGCCGGGGTTGTTGAGCACCAGCACGCTCAGGGTGTACGTCCTCATCACAGGATCTCCTCTTCCCAGTCGGGAGCCATGTCCCGAGCGATCTGGATGTCGTCGTTGCTCGTGCCGGCGGCCACCATCGGCCACACCATGGCGTCCTTGTTCACCAGGAATTCGACGACCACCGGTCGGTCGTTGATCTCGAGCGCCTGGTGGATGACGTCGTCGACCTCGTCGAGCGTCTCGGCGCGCAGGCCGACACAGCCCATCGCCTCGGCGAGCTTGACGAAGTCGGGCACGCGGTGCGAGTGCAGGTCGGTGTTGGAGTAGCGCTGGTTGTAGAACAGCGTCTGCCACTGGCGCACCATGCCGAGCACCTGGTTGTTGATCACCGCGATCTTCACCGGGATGTCGTTGAGCGCGCAGGTGACCAGTTCCTGGTTGGTCATCTGGAAGCAGCCGTCGCCGTCGACGCCCCACACGACGGTGTCCGGACGTCCCGCCTTCGCGCCCATCGCCGCCGGGACGCAGTAGCCCATGGTTCCGGCGCCGCCGGAGTTCAGCCAGGTGTTGGGGCGCTCGTGCGGGAGCAGGTGGGCCGACCACATCTGGTGCTGCCCGACGCCGGCGACGTAGATGGCGTCCGGCCCCGTCAGCTCGCCGATGCGGCGGATGACGTACTGCGGGTTGAGCATTCCGTCGTGCTCGGGGCTGACATCGGTCGGGTAGCGGCGCTTGAGGCTCGCGAGGAAGCTGTGCCACTCGCTGTAGTCCTGCAGTTCGGTGCCCTCGAGCTCGTGCCGCAGCAGGCTGAGCACCGCCCGCGCATCCCCCACGATCGGCAGGTCGGCGCGCCGGTTCTTGGAGATCTCGGCCGGGTCGATGTCGGCGTGGATCACCTGGGCGTTGGGCGCGAACGAGTCCAGCCGGCCGGTGACCCGGTCGTCGAAGCGGGTGCCGACGGCGATGAGCAGGTCGGCCCGCTGGAGCGCGCCGACCGCGCCGACGGTGCCGTGCATGCCGGGCATGCCCATGTTGAGGTCGCTGCTGTCGGGGAACGCGCCACGCGCCATGAGCGTGGTGACCACCGGGATCTCGGTGAGCTCGACCAGTTCCGCGAGTTCCTTGCTGGCCCGGGCCTTGAGGACGCCGCCACCGATGTAGAGCACCGGTCGCTTCGCCGCGGCGATGAGCTTGGCCGCCTCGCGGATCTGCTTGGCGTGGGGCTTGGTCGTCGGGTTGTAGCCGGGCAGGTCGATGCCCGAGGGCCACACGAACGGCGCGCTGAGCTGCAGCGCGTCCTTGGAGATGTCGACGAGCACCGGGCCGGGACGCCCGGTCTCGGCCAGGTGGAAGGCGTGCTTGATCGCGGCCGGGATGTCCTCGGGACGCTTGACCAGGAAGTTGTGCTTGGTCACCGGCATCGTGATGCCCCGGATGTCGGCCTCCTGGAAGGCATCGGTGCCGATGAACGCGGAGTTGACCTGACCGGTGATGGCCACGATGGGCACGGAGTCCATGTAGGCGTCGGCGAGCGGGGTGACGAGGTTGGTGGCCCCGGGCCCGGAGGTGGCGATGCACACTCCCACCCGCCCGGTGGCCATCGCGTAGCCCTCCGCGGCGTGCCCCGCGCCCTGCTCGTGCCGGCAGAGGATGTGGCGGACGCTGGAGTCGTACAGCGGGTCGTAGGCGGGAAGGATGGCGCCACCGGGGATTCCGAAGACCACCTCGACACCGAGCTTCTCGAGCGAGGCCACGAGCGCTTCGGCGCCGGTGAGGGTGGATCCGCTGTGCATCGGGTGTCCCTTCTGTCTGGGACCGGGTGACCCTCACCCGGCCCGTTGCCGTGTCGTCCGGCTGCGCCCGGTGGGCCGCCGATCTGCTGCGACCGGTGGCGAGGCTGCTGGCGCGCCCGTTCCCGGCCAATAAAAAACCCCCGCTGCCCCAGGGGCGAACGGAGGAAGCGCTGCGGCCAGGACCCTGGACGGAGCGCTCAGCTGAGTACGAGCACGAACTGCATACCGACAGTCTCCACGGCGACCCGGGAACCGTCAAACACCCCGCTACCCGGTCTCGGCATCCGGACGCCGCCACCCGCCGCTGAGCAGCCGCTCAGCTGCCGGTGATGCGCGCGTGCACCGCGTCCAGGTCGTCGTCGCCCCGGCCGCGCATGTTCTGGATCCCCGGCTGGTCGGCGTACCGGGGGATGACGTGCACGTGCATGTGCATGACCTCCTGGCCGGAGACCGGCCCGGCGTTGACGAGGACGTTGGCCGCGTCCGCGCCCAGCCGGTCGACGAGCAGCCGGGTGACGGCGCCCACCTGCGGCGCGACCTCGGCGAGGATCCCGGCGTCCTCGAGCAGGGACGCCACGTGCCGCTTGGGCACGACGAGGGAGTGGCCGGTGCTCCAGGGGCTGATGTCGAGGAACGCGACGCTGGAGTCGTCCTCGTAGACCCGGCGGGCGGGGACCTCGCCGGCGATGATCCGGCAGAACAGGCAGTCGCTCATGGCTCCGACCCTAGTGCCGCACTCTCACCGGACCTCGATGCCGGCCTCGCGCATCGCCTGCTTCACCTCGGCGACGCTCAGCGTGCCGTAGTGGAAGACGCTGGCGGCGAGCACGGCGTCGGCGCCGGCCCGCGCCGCCTCGACGAAGTGCTGCGGCGTCCCCGCCCCCCCGGACGCGACCAGTGGAACATCGACGACCTCCCGCACGGCCCGGATCATCTCGAGGTCGAAGCCGTCGGTCGTTCCGTCGGCGTCCATCGAGTTGAGGAGCACCTCGCCGACGCCGCGGTCGCACGCCTCCTTCACCCACGCGATGGCGTCCAGCCCGGCGGATCGCCGTCCGCCGTGGGTGGTGACGCCGAATCCCGACGGCAGGCCGGGCTCGCGGCGGGCGTCGAGGCTCAGCACGAGCACCTGGTTGCCGAACCGCTCGACGATCTCGTCGATGGCCTGCGGACGCCGGATCGCCCCGGTGTTGATGCCGACCTTGTCCGCGCCGTGGCGCAGCAGGTTGTCGACGTCGGCCGGGCCGGTGACCCCTCCGCCGACGGTGAGCGGGATGAACACGGTCTCGGCGCACCGGGCGACCATGTCGAGCGTCGTCGCGCGGCCGTCGGCGGACGCCGAGATGTCGAGGAAGGTGAGCTCGTCGGCCCCCGAGTCCCCGTAGAGGCGGGCCAGTTCGACGGGGTCGCCGGCGTCGCGGAGGTTCTGGAAGTTGACGCCCTTGACCACCCGCCCGCCGGTGACGTCGAGGCAGGGGATCACGCGCACGGCCACACCCATGGCGGCCATGGTAGTGATTCCGGCTAGCTCGGCTCGCCGACCGGGTAGTCGACCCAGGCGAAGGCGCTCGAGTCGGGCGCCCAGCTGTTGACGTTGATGGTCCCCTGACCGCCGAACAGGTCGACGGTGCGCACCGGGTGCTGCCAGTCGGGCAGGTCGACGAGGTGCAGCCGAACGGGCAGGTTCTCCGGGTGGCCGGTCGTGCCGAGCGGGAAGCTCAGGTACACGCCGCGGCGACCGTCGGGCGACACGTGCGGGAACCAGTCGACCCGGTCCGTGTCGGCCAGCCGTTCCAGCCCGGTGCCGTCGAGGCGCACCCGCGCCAGCTGGGCGTGCCCGTCGGCGGTGGTGAACCGCTCGGTGTTGAACAGCACCCACTGGCCGTCGGGCGAGAACTCGGGGCCGTCGTCGTGACGGGCGCCCGGCTCGGTGAGCGCCTGGTCGCCGAGCCCGTCGATGTCGATGACCCGCACGTGCCCCACCCACTCGACCGGCTCGGCCAGGGAGATCGCCACGTACGCGAGCCACTGCCCCGACGGGTACACGCCGTGCAGGAAGTGCAGGCTGCCGTCGTCGGGGGTGATCCGTCGCGCCTGCCCGCCGGCCCGGGGGACGGCGTGGATGTGCCCGTCGTTGGCGGAGGCGAAGATCGTCCGCCCGTCGGGCGACAGCAGGTGGTCGTTGTTCACCGGGGGCAGGCCCACCGTCTCGATCCGCCGCGGGCCGGACGAGCCGTCGAGCGGCAGCTCCCACAGGACGCCGTCGCCGTTGAGGACGAGGTGCCCGTCCGGGGCCCAGTTCGGCGCCTCGTACAGCCGTTCGGTGGTCGTGAACACCAGGTCGTCGGTCTCCACGGTGGAGACGTGGATGCGGCAGGCCTGGCCGGGCGCCAGCTGACGGCCGCGGCGTTCGGAGGTGGTCTCGCTCATCTGATCAGTCCTCGTCGATGTCGTATTCGATGACGCCGCGGCGCATGGCCACGACGACCTCCCGTGCGGTGCGGCGCAGGTCGCCGGGGCCGACGGCGTCCGCGATCTGGCCGGCGAAGTCGATGACCTGGCGCACCCAGCGGACGAAGTCCCCCGCCGACAGGCCGCTCTGGTCGAGCACCACGGCGAGGCTCCAGCCCGAGGCCCACCCGAAGGCCGCCTCGGCGAAGCCGATGTCGGGAGCGGGCGCCCGCTCCACCCGGAAGTCGCGCTCGACCAGCCCGACCCGCCGCCACGTGTCGCGGAGCCGCTGCTGTGCCTGCTCGCTGCCCCGGTCGGGCATGCGGGCGGGCCGGCCGGCGTCGGTGCGCCGCGACTCGTAGACGAGCGAGCTGATCACGGCCGCGAGCTGCGGGTGGCTGAGGCCGTCGAAGACGCCGTCGCGGACGCACTCCGCGGTGACCAGATCGAGTTGGGAGTAGATCCGCGACAGGGTCTTGCCGGCCGCCGTCACCCGCAGCTCGTCGTCGCGCCGCCCGGCGTCCGATTCGAGGTACCCGAGCGACTCGAGGACGCCGCACAACCGGTCGAACCGCTTGGCGATGGTGTTGGTGCGCGCCTCCGCCTTGGCCACGGTCTGACTGGTCTCGCGCTCGAGCCGCATCGCCCGCTCGGCGAACCGGGCGTGGGTCTCCCGGTCGGGGCAGTGGTGGCACGGGTGGGCACGGATCCGCGCCCGCAACTCTTCGATCCGCTCGCTGAGGTCGGCGTCCGTGGGGCCCTTGTCGGGACGCAGCACCGACGGGTCGAGCGCCTCCAGCTTGGCGATGAGGGACGCCGCCAGCGCTCGGCGGGCGGCGGGCTGGCGGGGGTCGAACTTGTGCGGGATCCGCAGCCGGGCGACCGGGGCCACCGGTACGGGGAACGCGTCGAGGGTGAGCCGGACGAAGTCGCGGGCCTCGGTGACGACGAAGGGGTGGGGGTCGCGGCCGTTGCCGAGGTCGAGCACGGCAGCCCAGCCGCGGTGCCTGCCCGCGGGCACGTGCACGATGTCCCCGGGTTCCAGCCGGGTCACGGCGTCGAACGCCTCGGCGCGGCGGTCGGCCTTCCGCAGCCGGGCCATCTCGGCCTCGAGCTGGTTGGCCTCCTCGCGCATCCTCGCGTAGTCGGCGAAGTCCCCGAGGTCGCAGGTGGCGGCGTCCAGGTACTGCCGGATGGCATCGGTGTTGCGGTCGACCGTGCGGGCCAGCCCCACCACCGACCGGTCGGTCTGGAACTGGGCGAAACTCTGTTCGAGCAGTCGCCGGGCCTGGTGGCGTCCGACCCGCGACACCATGTTGACCGCCATGTTGTAGGTGGGAGCGAACGACGAGCGCAGCGGGTACGTGCGGCGCGAGGCGAGCCCGGCGACCGCCCGCGGGTCCATCCCCGGCTGCCACACCACCACGGCGTGCCCCTCGACGTCGATGCCGCGCCGCCCCGCCCGGCCGGTCAGCTGGGTGTACTCGCCGGGCGTGATGTCGGCGTGCGTCTCGCCGTTGTACTTGACGAGCTTCTCGAGGACGACGGTGCGGGCGGGCATGTTGATGCCCAGCGCCAGGGTCTCGGTGGCGAACACCACCTTGAGCAGGCCGGCGGCGAAGGTCTCCTCGATCGCGGCCTTGCACGCGGGAAGCACCCCGGCGTGGTGGGCGGCGACGCCGCGCCCGAGGGCGTCGAGGAACCGGTCGAGGTCGAGGGCGTCGTGGTCGGCGGGGCTCAGGCCGCCGAGGTGGCGTGCCGCGATCTCGAGGATCTTCGCCTGTTCCGCACGCGAGGTGAGCCGGACCCGCGACCCCATCACCTGACCGACTGCGCCGTCGCAGCCCTGCCGGGAGAAGACGAACACGATGACCGGCAGCAGCCGGGCGCGCTCCAGCTGGTCGATCATCTGGGCGCGGCTGGCGGGGCGGGTGCCCAGTTCGTTGCCGGCGCGTTCCTGGTGCGTGCGGGAGGACGCGCCTCCGTAGCGTCCGCTGCCGTAGGCCACTGTCCGCTTGCCCTTGCCCGATGCTCCCCGCGGACGCCGGGAGCTGTCGCGCACCAGCCGAGACTCCTGGGTCGCCAGCCGCACGAGCTTCGGGTTGACCGGGGGCGGGGTGTCGGACGGAAGGGCCCGGGCGGTGGGTGCCTCTCCGGCGAACAGGTCGACGAGGTCGCGTCCGACCAGCACGTGCTGGAACAGCGGCACCGGCCGCCGCTCCGACACCACGACGGTGACGTCACCGCGCACCTCGTTGAGCCACTCGCCGAACTCCTCGGCGTTGCTCACGGTGGCGGACAGGCAGACGAGCTGGACGTCGGGTGCGAGGCCGATGATGACCTCCTCCCACACCGCCCCCCGGAAGCGGTCGGCGAGGTAGTGCACCTCGTCCATGACCACGTAGCCGAGGTTGGCGAGGGTGTGCGACCCGGCGTAGATCATGTTGCGCAGCACCTCGGTGGTCATCACCACGATCTGCGCGTCGCCGTTGACGGAGTTGTCGCCGGTGAGCAGGCCGACCCGGTCGGCACCGTAGCGCTCGACGAGGTCGTGGTACTTCTGGTTCGAGAGCGCCTTGATCGGGGTGGTGTAGAAGCACTTGCGAGCGCTGCGCACCGCGGACCACACGGCGTACTCCCCCACCACCGTCTTTCCGGCGCCCGTCGGAGCCGCGACCAGCACCCCGTGGCCGGCGGCGACCTCCTCACACGCCTCGATCTGGTACGAGTCGAGGGGGAAGGAGTAGCCGGCCGCGAACTCGACCGGGAAGTCGGCCACCGGACGCCGGACGGCCGGCGGTTCGTGGGGGTCTGGGGTGGCGGCGGAGGTCGTGTGATCGTCCATCACTGGCGAGCCTAGCCGCCCCGGGGAAGATCAGCCGCGCAGATCGTCCGGACCCTCGCGGGTCGGCTTGTCATCGGCGGCGGGCGAGTCGGGGTCATCCTTCTTCCGGCCGTCGCCCAGTCCGCGGGTCTCTTCCTTGAACTCGCGGATCGCCCTGCCGGTTCCCTTGCCGATCCCGGCGAGCCGGGTTCCCCCGAAGAGAAGCACCACGACGACGAGCAGGATGACCCATTCCATTCCGCCGGGAAGTCCGATGAGGGCATGCATGGTGGGGCTCGCTTTCGTGTCGAGGGCGACCACGAGGCGGCCGCCCTGGACGCGTCATTCTATCGAGCGGCCGGTTCCGCCCCCCGATCCGGGGCCCCCTCATCGTCGAGGACCAGGAGACTCCCCGGGAGACACCTGACGTTCAACGGGACGGCCCCGAGGTCCTCCCCGTCGGCCATGCCGAACAGTCCGTCCCCGTCGATGCGCACCTCGCTCGCCGTGCGGAGTTCGACGGCCGGGTCCTTCACGAACCCGCCGGTGTAGGTGGTCGGTAGCAGCCGGAGCAGGGTCGCCCGGCTCACGGGGTGGATGATCGTCACGTCCAAGCGGCCGTCGTCGACCCGGGCCTCCGGGCAGATCCGCATGCCGCCGCCGAAGACGCCGGCGTTGCCGACGGCGACGAGCATCGCGTGCAGGTCCTCCTCCCGGCCGTCGAGGGTGAGGCGGTAGCGAAGCGGCTCGAAGGTCGACAACTCGGCGATCGCGGCCCAGCCGTAGCCGAGTCCCCCGAGCCGGCTGGGGATCGCGTTGGCCCGCCGGGTGACACGGGCGTCGTAGCCGGTCGACACCACCGACCCGACGAAGCGTTCCTGCGCTCCCCCGACCAGGGCGCCGGTGACCTTGGCGACGTCCATCCGTCGCGTGCGGCCCGCCCCCACCGCCTCGAGCGCACGCGCGATCGTGGTCGGCAGCCCGGCCCCCCGGCAGAAGTCGTTGCCGGTGCCGGCGGGGATGACTCCGAGCGGGACGTCGGTGCCGGCGCAGGCGTTGACGCCGAGGTGCGCCATCCCGTCGCCGCCCATCACGACGAGCGAGTCCGCCGGGTGGTCGGGACCCGCGGGACGCGCGGCGTCCACGGCCTGGATGCAGCGCAGTCGGGCCTCGGCGAAGCTCGTCGTGCGGTGCACCCGCAGATGCAGGTCGGGGAACGCCGTCAGCAGGTCGGCGCAGACCCGGGGCAGCAGGCGTCCGGCCCGGCCCCGCCCGCTCGTGGGGTTGACCACGAGCGTGACGGTGCGCCCGTCGTAGTGGAAGGCGTTGTTCACGGGCGCGGCGCCGGCGGGTCAGTCGATCGAGACGACCATGTCGTCGTCGGCCTGCAGCGCCTTGTGGGCGTCGTGGCGACGGCTGATGACCTCGGCGACGTAATAGAGCACCGCCATCGGCACCGCCAGGGCGGTCATCGAGAACGGGTCGGTCGACGGCGTCACGACGGCTGCGAACACGAAGCAGAGGAAGATGCCGAACTTGCGGAAGCGCCGGAGCTGTTCACCCTTGAGCAGGCCGATGAAGTTGAGCATCACCAGCACGACCGGCAGGAGGAAGCTGAAGCCGAACAGCAGGACGATCTTCATCTCGGTGGCGAGGAAGTTGTTGGCTTCGAGCAGCGACAGGGCGTTGGAGTCCTTGGGGACGAAGCTCAGCATGAACTGGTAGCCGCGCGGCATGATGAAGTAGCCGACGGCCACCCCGGTGAGGAACAACGGGATGGCGCTACCGAGGAAGGTGAGCGCCCACCGCTTCTCCCGGGCGTACAGGCCCGGGACGATGAACGCCCACAGCTGGTACAGCCACACGGGGCAGCTGATGATGACGGCCGCGATCACCGACACCTCGAGGCGCAGCAACAGCGACGAGGCGATGCCCTCGTAGCTGACCTTGATCTGCAGGTCGGGCCGGCTGAGCGAGATCGCGTGCACGGCACGGTTCAGCGGCCACATGACGACGTCGAACAGGCTCTGGAAGAAGTACCAGGCGGCGATCGACATGATGACGATGGCCGTTATCGACACGACCACCCGGTAGCGGAACTCGCGGAGATGGTCGACGAGCGCCATCCGGCCGTCCTCGCTCGCCTTCGGCGGCTTGAGCCAGGACAGGTCGAGGCGGCGTGGCTTGGCCATGGAGGACATGGCTACTGCTCAATGAGTGGTGACGAGACGCTCAGGCGTTCTCGGCGTTGTGGTTGACCTCGTGCGCAACGGGCTGGGACACCTCGGGTGCGACCGGCGTCGTGGTGGTGGTGCCGGTCTCCAACTGCTGCTGCTTCTGCTTGGCGCCCTTGAGGTCTCCGGTCTCCTCCTTGAATTCCCGGATGGCCCGGCCCGCGCCCTTGCCGATGCCGGCGAGACGGGTGCCGCCGAACAGGAGAACGGCGACAACCAGCAGGATCAGCCAGTCGTAGGTGCCGCCCAGCAGTTCCAGCGGGGCAATCGTCACAACGAGCTGGGAAAACATGGTCAGTCCTTCCTGTCACGAACGTCGCGGTTCGTGAGATCGAGACCCCGGCTCGCCGGGGTTGGGCGAGGCTGAGGCTACGGCGCACTGGGCGCCGACACCAACAATAGACGACCCCTCCCGCGGAGGAAGAATCGCACACGCCCGTCCGATCGGGCGGTTCAGGCGGGCGGTGAGAGCAGCTCGATGAGCGCCAGCGAGTCGCGCGCGCGGGCGGTCGCGGCGTCCCCGGCCCCGGCCGGTGCCACCACCCGGGCGCTGTCGCCGAGGCGCAGCAGCAGCGAGGTCAGCCAGCGTGGATCGGCGACCGGGAAGGTGGCGAGCACGAACCCCTCGGGCGCCTCGAGCCCGTCGGGCGTGGGGACCCCCGGGTAGTACTCGACGATCCACTGGGCCTCCGGCCGCAGGGCGAGCGTCACCGTGTTGTCGGCGCTGCGGTCGTCGAACCACTCGCGGACGGGGGCCGGCGCCGGGCCGTGGTCGGCCACATGCTCGCCGGTCGCCTCGACGGCGACGACCCGGTCGAGCCGGTAGGTGCGCCACGCGTCGCGGTCGAGGCTGAACGCCTGGAGGTAGGCCGCCCCGTCGCGCAGGTCGATCCGGGCCGGGTCGACGGTCGGCGTCGTCGTGCGCCCGCGCGTGAGGCCGTCGTAGGTGAGCCGCACCCGGGCACGCCGGGTGATGGCGGACGTGAGGGCGTCGCGGACCGGGGTCGCACCGCTCTCGACCCGGATGGCCACCCGGCGGGTGTCTGCGGCGTCCGCCAGGCCCTCGAGCTTGGCGAGCGCCGAGCGGACGGCGTCGGCGACGTCACCGGCGGCGACCTCCGCCACCACCCTCAGCGCGACGACCAGGCTCATGGCCTCGTCCCGTGTGAAGCGCATCGGCCGGCTGAGGTAGTCGGCGTTGCTCAGCACGATCCGGCCCGCGCCCTCGACGGCGTCCATGTCGATCTCGATGAGGTCGTCGGGCAGGCCGCCGGGCAGCCCGCACATCCAGGCGATCTTGAGATCACGGACGATCTGGCCGGGCGCGACCCCGAAGGTGTCCGCGGCCTCGTCGACCGTGACGCCGGGGTGCGCCTGGAGGTACGGGATGAGCGACAGCAGTCGCCCGACCTGGTCCTGGGAGGTGCTCACGACCCGCTCCCCTCGGCGGCCGCGGCGCCGACGACGCCGCGGAGCCGCGCCACGACGGCGTCCCGGAGTTCGGGCGGCGAGAGCGGCAGCACGTCGGGAGCGGCGGCGCAGATGTCACCGACCAGGTCGCCCTGCCGGGCGTAGGGCAGCTCGTACGCGACGTAGCCGGAAGGCAGCACCACCGGGCTGTCGACGGGGACGCCGCGGCGCCGCAGCTGGGGCGCGTGGTCGGCCAGGATGGCGACCGTCGCCGTGGCGTCGGGCTCCCCGGGTTCGAGGCTGCGCGCGAGCGCGGCCAGATCGAGGTCCGGTGGGACGACGTACCCCCCCGACTGCGCGGCGACCTCCGGGACGCCGGTGATGCGGGAGATCTTGAACATCCGCGGCTCGTCCAGCGCCACGTCGCGGCCGAGGACGTACCAGCGGCCCTTGCGCCAGGTGACGCTCCACGGCTCGACGTCGCGGCGCCGGCCGCCCCGGTAGTCGAAGCCGATCCGGCGACGCTCGAGGGTCGCCGACCAGATGAGGTCGAAGGCGGGCTCGTCCGCCGTGATCGACGGCTCGATGGCCGCCAACCGGGTGAGATCGGGTTCGACCCCGGCCGCCCGCAGCTTCGCCAGCGCGGACGCCGTCGCCGACGCGGCGCTGGCCTCGTGCCACACCCGGGTGGCCGCACCGAGCGCGCTGAGTTCGTCGGGGGTGAAGCTCACGGGGGGCAGTTCGAAGCTGCCGCGGGCGATCCGGTAGCCGACCTCGTCGTCGAAGTAGCGGTCGTTGGTGCCGGTCTCGATCGGGACCCCCATCGCCCGCAGCTCGTCCTTGTCGCGTTCGAAGGTGCGCTCGAAGGCGGCGTCGCTGAGGTCGTGGTAGCCCTCGACCGCCTGCCGGATGCGCTCACGCGTGAGGTACGAGCGGGTGGCGAGCAGGCAGATGGTGAGGTTGACCAGACGCTCGCTCTTGCGCGGCGCCATCACTCACCTCCTGGATCGACGGTGGCCCGGGCGCGGACCCGGGACGCTGCGAGGCTACCAAGCCGGGCGACCGGTGCCGGGCGGGCTCGCGGGTATCGTGCGGGCGTGACGTCGTCCCACGGTGCCGGCCGCTTCGCGCCGAGTCCCACCTCGGACCTGCACGTGGGAAATCTGCGCACCGCGCTGCTCGCCTGGCTGTTCGCCCGGCGCGACGGCCTGCGCTTCCTCGTGCGGATCGAGGACCTCGACCAGCAGCGGGTGGCGGCGGCTCCCGGCGTCGCGTCGCGGCAGCTCGCCGACCTCGAGGCGATCGGCGTCGACTGGGACGCCCGGCCCGTGCGGCAGTCCGACCGGGTCGAGGTGTACCGGGACGCGCTGCGCAACCTGGACACCTACCCGTGCTTCTGCAGCCGCCGCGACATCGCCGAGGCCGCGCAGGCCCCCAACCGACCGCAGGGCGCGTCGTGGCGTCCCTATCCCGGCACGTGCGCCCGGCTGTCGTCGGCGCAGCGGGACGAGCTCGCGCTCACCCGTCCGGCGGCGATCAGGGTGCGGGCCGGCGGCGTCCGGCAGACGGTCACCGACCTGCACGAGGGGGAGGTGACCGGCACCGTCGACGACTTCGTGCTCGTGCGAGGCGACGGCACGCCGGCCTACAACCTCGCGTCGGTCGTCGACGACGGGCTCCAGGGGGTGACCCAGGTGACGCGGGGTCGCGACCTGCTCGATTCGGCCCCGAGGCAGGCGTGGCTGGGTCGCCGGCTCGGGTTCGAGCCGCCGGTCTACGCGCACGTGGGGCTGGCCCTCAACCCTCGGGGAACGCGGCTGGCCAAGCGGGACGGCGCCGTCACCCTCGCGCAGCTCACCGGCGCGGGCCGTTCAGCCGAGTGGGTGGTGGGGCGCCTGCTCGCCACGGCGGGACTCCCCCCGGCGGCGCCGGTGGCCCGGGTGCTCGCCGAGGTCACGACCGGCCGGCTCAGCCTGGATCGCCCCGGCGTGTGGGAGGCGTGGACCTGGCCGCCGGACGCGGGGCCCGATGCCGGGGACCCCCAAGGGCAGGGTGGGCCGGGTCCGGACGGAGCGGCGTCCGCCTGAGGTCGCGGCGCCCTTGAGCGGCGTACGTTCTCTGCTTTCGCGTTCGCGACGCGAATCAGCAGCGAACGTACGCCGGAACGTCGCGAACGTACGCCGGGGGAACCGGGCCCGGGACGCAGAAGGCCCGACTCCCCCGCCGATCACTGATACGCGTACAGGACGTCGATGACGAAGACCAGCGTGCTGGCGGGAGCGATGCTCGGCGTGGCCCGCCCGTTGGGGTAGCCGTCGGAGGGTGCCGCGACGATGAGCACGCGGCTGCCGACGGTCTGACCGACCAGGCCCTTCTGCCACGCGGCCAGCAGGCTGCCCAGCGCACCCTCCTCAGGGGCGCTCTCGTAGTCGGAGGCCAGCAGCTTTCCGGTCTTCCAGTCGTACATGCGGTAGTGGGCGAGGATGTTGTCGCCCGCCGTCACCTTCGGCCCGTCGCCCTTGATGAGCGTCTGGACGACGGTTTTGCTGGGCGGCGTCTTGGTCGTGTCGATGCTGACCGTCGGGTACCCCTTGGCATCGGTGGTCACCGTGGGCAGCCCGGCCGGCGGCTTGACGGTCGTGCCGCTGGCGGTCGTGCGGCTGGCACCGAGGATGTCGACGACGAAGATGAGGGTGTCGCCCACCTTGATCTCGCCCGACCCGCCGGCGGAGTCGTAGGCGTCCTTCGAGTTGATGACCATGAGCACCCGGTCGCCGACCTTCTTGCCGACGATCGACTCGGTGAAGCCGGGGATGAGGCCGCCGACCGGCGAGGTGAGCGGAGTCTGCCCGAAGGAGGCCTGCAGGGACTTGCCGGTGGTGGCGTCGACGAGGTCGTAGTTGAAGGTGACGTACGACGACTTGTCGACGCTCGCGCCGTTGCCCTGCACGAGCACCGTCGACTGGGTCTTGGTGATCGCGAACGGGAAGGGCCCCTTGACCGTCGGCTTCTTCCCGAACGCCCCTGTCACGGTGACGGCGTCCGCGCTGGTCACCTGGTTCTTCTTCACCGAGGGGGACGCCGACGGGCTCGGCGTGGCGGCCGAGGCCGACCCCGAAGCCGAGGCCGAGTTGAGCGACGGGCTCACGGTGGAGGCAGGACTGCTGGTCGAGCTGGACGACGAACCGCCGCAGGCGGTGACGGCGGTGAGGCCGGCGACGGCGACGGACGCGAGCAGTGCTCGGGCGGGCAGGGTGCGCAGATTCACCAGTGCAGGTTACCCGACCAGGCACGGCCCGCCGTGGCGGCGTCCGGGGAGCTAGTGGCGCGGTGGTGGGACGGCGGCGACATGCGGTTCCGCGGCCATCCGGGCGACGAGGGCGTCCACCCGATCGTCGTCCGACACCAGCGGGTCGGGGCACGCGAGGGCACCGTCGTGCAGGTCGTGCACGGTGAAGGTCATCCAGTCGACGGTGTACCTGCGATGGGCGGCCTGGGCGGCCGTGATGAACCGGCCGCGCAGCCGGGCCCTCGTGTCCGACGGCGGCCGTTCGACCGCCGCCAGGACGGCGTCGGGGTCGACCACCCGGTTCATCGCGCCGCGCTCCTCGGCGAGGCGGAACAGGCCCTGCCCCGGGCGGATGTCGTGCCAGGCGAGGTCGAGCTGGGCGAGGCGGGTGTCGTCGTGCCCGTGCCGCGCCGCATACGCCTGCAACATCCGGTACTTCGCCACCCAGTCGATGTCGGCCTCGACCCGGTCGAGGCGGTCGTCCCCGAGCGCGTCGAGCACCCGACCCCACAGGTCGTGCGCCCGAAGCAGCTCGTCGTCGTCGGCGAACGGCGCGACCCGCTCCCAGATCCGGCGCTGCAGCTCGACCGGGGCGATGGCGTCGCCGCCGGCGAGCGGGAGCGGCGTCCGGCCGCGGAGATCGCGGCTCACCCCCCGGATCGCCGCGGTGGGGTCGGCGAGGGCGAGGTCCGCGAAGCCCTCGCCCTCCTCGATCGCGCGGAGCACGAGCTCGGTGCTGCCGACGCGCACGAGCAGGGTGGGCTGGGACAGGGTCGAGTCGCCCACCACCACATGCAGTCGCCGGAAGCGGGACGGGTCGGCGTGCGGCTCGTCGCGGGTGTTGATGAACGGGCGCGACCGGGTGGTCGATGACGCCACGGGGTCCCACGTGTGCTCGGCGCGCTGGCTCAGCTCGAACCAGGACCCCCGGGGCCCCCGCACCCACCGTCCCGCCCCGCAGATCAGCTGGCGGGTGGCCAGGAAGGGCGTGAGAGCCCGGGCCAGGTCGTCGTAGTCGAGGCCGCGCTCGATCTGGTAGTTCTCGTGGCTGCCGTAGGAGTTGCCGTGCGAGTCGATGTTGTTCTTGAGCACGGTCACCCGGGCCGGGGTGCCCTGCTCGGTGAGGGTGGCCAGGGCCACGTCGGCGAGCTGGTTGACGATCGCGTCACCCGCGCGGTCGTGCGCGATGAGGTCGGCGATCGAGCGGCACTCGGGCGTCGCGTACTCGGGGTGCGACCCGACGTCGAGGTAGAGGCGTCCGCCGTTGCGGAGGAACACGTTGGTCGCCGAGTTGGCCTCGACCACTGGCGCGAACAACTGCCGAGCCGCCTCGTCGCTGCCGACCCGCCGCCAGCCGTGCCCGGTGTCGACACGCAGGTTGAGCCCGTACTCGGTCTCGATGCCCCGAACCCGCTCGCGCATGAGCAGCACCCGTCACATGTCGACGAGGTCGAGCAATGCCCCCAGCTCGTCGCGGGTGAGCTCGCGCGACTCGCCGGCCGGCAGCTGCCCCGCACCGCGGCCGTCGTTGAGCCGGATCGGACCGATGGCCGTGCGGCTCAGCCGGCGTACCGGGTGGCCGACGGAGTCCATCATCCGGCGCACGATGCGGTTGCGCCCCTCGTGCAGGGTGATCGCGAGCAGGCTGCGGGTCTCGGTGCGCTGGACGAGTTTCACCTTGTCGGGCTTCACCGGCCCGTCGTCGAGGGTGATCCCCTTCTCCAGCCGGCGCAGGGTGGTGTTGTCGAGCATCCCCTCGACCTCGGCGAGGTAGGTCTTCGGCACGCGGTAGCTGGGGTGGGCCATCCGGTGGGCGAACTCCCCGTCGTTGGTGAGCAGGATCAGCCCCTCGGTGTCCGTGTCGAGACGACCCACGTGGAACAGCCGCACCTTGGTGCGCGGCAGGTAGTCGGCGAGCGTCGGGCGGCCCTCGGGGTCGTCCATCGTCGACACCACGCCCCGCGGCTTGTTGAGCACGAGGTACATGTGCCGGCGCGGGGGCGGGATGCGAGCGCCGTCGACCCGGATGCGGTCGGTCTCAGGATCGACCCGCCGGCCCATCTCGGTGACGATCCGCCCGTTCACCTCGACCCGGCCCTCGCTGATCAGCTGCTCGCTGGCCCGGCGCGAGGCGATGCCGGCTGCGGCGATCACCTTCTGCAGGCGCACGCCCTCGGGCTCGGGATCCATCTCACTCCTCACGGTCGCGCTGCTCGGCCGGTCGCTCAGCGGTGGGTCCATTGTCGCCCGACCCTGCCCGAGCCTCCGAATCGTGGACGCCGGCCGCCTCCGGCAGGGTGGTGGCCAGGGCGGACAGCTCCTCCTCCAGCTGGGCGGCGTCCGGGAGCAGGGGCGCGATGGGGGGCAGGTCCTCGAGCCGGGCCAGACCCAGCCGTTCGAGGAAGTAGTCGGTGGTGCCGAGGTGCACCGCACCGGTCTCCTCGTCGTGCCCCACCTCGGCGATGAGGTCGCGGGCCAGCAGGGTACGCACGACGCCGTCGACGTTGACGCCGCGGACGGCCGACACCCGCGACCGTGAGATCGGCTGCAGGTAGGCGATGACCGCCAGCGTCTCGAGCGCGGCCTGCGAGAGGCGGGACGACTGTCCGCTCACCACCCAGCGCCCGATGAGGTCGGCGTGCTCGGGCCGCGTGTAGTAGCGCCAGCCCCCCGCGACCCGGCGCAGTTCGAAGCCGCGCGCGGTGCGGTCGTAGAAGTCGACGAGGTCGCTGAGGCACTGCTCGACCACCGGTGAGGGGGCGCCGACGGCGTCCGCCAGCACCTCGACGGCCATCGGCTCGTTGGCCATGAGCAGCAGCGCCTCCACGGCACCGCTGATGTCGCCGGGCGCGACGGCCCGCTCGGGCGCGGGCTCCGACCGTTCGGCCTCGGTCATCGGGTGGCCTCCTCCTCGTTGTCGGGCGGGGTCTCCCCGGAGCCCGTGTACTCGTCGACGACCTGCACGTCGCCGTCGTCCTCGCCGGTCCATCGCACGGTGAGTTCGGTCAGGGCCGCCACCTGCTCGAACGCCACGGCGCGCGACCGGAACAGCTCGAGGAGGGCGAGGAACCTGGCGATGGTGGTGAGCCGGTCGGCGTCCCCCACCAGCGCCCGGAAGGTGAGGACGCCGGCCCGGCGCAGCCGGTCGACGATGACGACTGCCTGGTCGGCGACGCTGACGCTCGGGGCGTGCAGGTGGTCGAGGGACACCTCCGCGACCGGCGCCGGGGTGAGGGCGCGAGCGGCCAGCCGCGCCAGGCCCTCGGCGCCGAGGGTGAGACGCACCTCCGGCATCATCGCGGCGAAGTGGGGCTCGAGGCCGCCGGGACGCGCGTGCCGTTTCTCCTCCGACCCGAGCCGCTCCGCCAACCAGGCGGCCATGAGCTTGAAGGCGCGGTACTGCAGCAGCCGGGCGAACAGCAGGTCACGAGCCTCGAGCAGGGCGAGGTCCTCGGGGTCCTCCACCTCGCCCGAGGGCAGCAGCCGGGCCGCCTTGAGGTCGAGCAGGGTCGCGGCCACGACGAGGAAACTGCTCGTCACGTCGAGGTCCCAGACGGCCCCGCCGGCCTTGACGTGGGCGATGAACTCGTCGGTCACCTTCGACAGGGCGACCTCGGTGACGTCGAGCTTGTGCCGGGCGATGAGCTGCAGCAGCAGGTCGAAGGGGCCCTCGAAGTTGTCGAGCCGCACGTGGAACGCCGGCTGGCGCTCCCCACCGTCGGCGAGGTCGGCCTGCGCCCGGGCGGTCACGGCGTCCGCAGGCGTTCGACCAGCGCGCCGGCGTCCCCCTGCTCGGCGAGGTCGGCGACGGCCATCGCGATGGCAGCCCGGACGATGCGGCCGCGGTCGACACCGATGCCGTGCTCGCGGCGCAGCAGCAGCCGTGCCTCCTCGAGGGCCATGAGCTCCTCGGTGCTCACGTAGACGGTGATCTTCTCATCGTGGCGCACGCGGCCGGTGGCGACGGCGTCGCTGGGCGCGAGCCGGCGACGGCCTCCCCGGGGGGCGGGCGGGCGCGGCGCCGCCTCCTCCCGGGCTCGGTCGTGGACGGCCTCCGGGGCGGCCGCGGCGTCGTCGATCTCGACGGGGTCGTCGCCGTTCTGGGTGCGCCGGAACAGTTCCGAGGCGCCGGGCAGGCTCACGCGCCGGGGCACCGCACCAGCACCTCTCGTGCGAGGGCCCGGTAGGCGGTGGCGCCGGGCGAGGAGGGGGCGTAGGTGGTGATCGGCTCCCCCGCGACCGTGGTCTCGGGGAACTTGATCGTGCGCCGGATCACCGTGTGGAAGACGACGTCGCCGAAGGCCTGCACCACCCGCTCGAGCACCTCCCGACTGTGCAGGGTGCGCGCGTCGTACATGGTGCCGAGGATGCCGAGGATCTCGAGATCGGGGTTGAGTCGGTCCTGCACCTTGGCGATCGTGTCGGTGAGCAGGGCGACCCCGCGCAGTGCGAAGAACTCGCACTCGAGCGGGATGATCACCTTGTCGCACGCGGTGAGGGCGTTCACGGTGAGCAGGCCGAGAGAGGGCGCACAGTCGATGAGGATGACGTCGTAGCGGTTGCGCACCTTGCCGAGTACCCGGAGCAGGGTCTGCTCGCGGGCCACCTCGCTGACCAGCTGCACCTCCGCCGCCGACAGGTCGATGTTGCTCGGCAGGATGTCGAGGCCCTCGACGGTGGTCGGGGCGATGACGTCGTCGACGGTGTACTGGCGACTGAGCAACAGGTTGTAGATGCTGCGGTCGAGGGTGTGCGGGTTCACGCCCAGGCCGACCGACAACGACCCCTGCGGGTCGAAATCGACCAGCAGCACGCGGCGTCCGGTCTCGGCGAGCGCCGCGCCCAGGTTGATGGTGGTCGTCGTCTTGCCGACCCCGCCCTTCTGGTTGGTCATCGCGATGATGAGCGCGTGCTTCGGCCCCGGCTGCGGTGGCTGGGGATCGGGCAGGTCGGGCAGCGGGCGTCCGGTGGGGCCCAGCCGGTCGGCCTCGACGGCCTCCCGGGCGGGACCGAGGTCGCCCTCGGTCTCGGGCACCTCGAACAGCGCGTCGTCCCTCATGCCACCGCGAATGTCGGTCCGGGTGTCCACGCGTCCTCCTCGTCAGGGCCGGCCACAGATCGACGCCGATTTGTCGACTTTGCCGCCGCTGGCCGTAGTCTATGCGCCGCCGGCCCGGGGATGCGCGGTGCGGTACACCTCGCGGAGGTGGTCGACGGTCACGAGCGTGTAGATCTGGGTGGTGGTGACCGACGCGTGGCCGAGCAGTTCCTGTACCACCCGGACGTCCGCGCCGCCCTGCAGGAGGTGGGTGGCGTAGCTGTGCCGGAGGCTGTGCGGACCGAGATGCTCGATGCCGGCCCGCTGCCCCGCCGTCTGGACGATGGTCCAGGCGCTCTGCCGCGACAGCCGGGCCCCCCGCGCGTTGAGCAGCAGCGCCGGGGCGGCCACGCGCGCCCTGCGCGCCCGGTCGGGCCGCCCGCGCACCAGCCAGGCGTCGACGGCGGCCCGCGCGTAGCTCCCCAGGGGGACGACCCGCTCCTTGCTGCCCTTGCCGAACAGCCGCAGCCCGGCGTCCGGGTCGGACATCGCGCGGGTCACCTCGTCGACGTCGAGGCCGCATACCTCCGAGATCCGGGCCCCGGTGCCGTAGAGGAGCTCGAGCAGCGCCGCCTCGAGGAGGCCGTCGACCGTGGTCGGGTCGCAGCCGCCCAGCAACGTCTGCACCTGCTCGATGGTGAGCGCCTTGGGCAGTCGTCGGCCGAGCCGCGGCGGGCTCACCCGGGCGGCGGCGTCGGTGCCGGTGGCCCCGTCGGTGAGGGCGAAGTGGTGCAGGCTGCGGACCGCGGCGATCGTCCGCGCGATGCTGGACGCCGCCAGCGCCGGCCTGGTCTCGTCCCCCTCGGCCAGCCACCGCTGGAAGGCGGTGACGTCATGGCTGCTGACCTCCCCGAGGTCGGTGATCCCCTGCGCCTCCAACCAGCCGACGTACTTGTCGGCGTCGCGACGGTAGGCGGCGAGGGTGTTCACTGCCCGGCCGCGCTCGACGGCGAGGTGGGCCAGCCACCCGTCGACGAGGGGGCCGAACCCGTTCACGACGTGGCCACGTCCCGCCGGCGCCGCTCGGCCCAGACCTCCCGCGCGGGCCACGGCGCGTCGGCCGGGCGCAGCGAGTCGACCCTCCCGGTGGCCAGCGCCCCGTGCAGTGCGAGGACGCCGGAGACCATGCTCGGCGACTGGACGGTTCCCGCGTAGATGGCGTCGACGAGGTCGGCGAGGGGCACCCAGCCGATGTCCATGTGCGCCTCCTCGTGCTCCACCTCGAACCCATCGGGGCGTTCGGCCTGGTGCAGCCCGCGCGCCAGGTAGATGCGGATCGTCTCCGCGACCCCGCCCGGCGTGCTGAAGATGTCGACGAGCACCCGCCAGTCGTCGGCGCGGAGCATGGCCTCTTCTGCCAGTTCGCGCTGGGCGGCGTCCAGCCAGTCCTCCCCGTCGGCGTCCAGGAGCCCCGCGGGCGGCTCGACCAGCCGCATCGCCACGGGGTGGCGGTACTGGTGGATGACGGCGACCCGGTCGTCGTCGCGCAGCGCGATGACCGCCACCGCCCCCGGGTGGGTGAGCCACTGCCGGGTGAACCGGACGCCGTCGGGCGCCTGGATGTCGTCCTCGACGAAGTCGCTGACGCGCCCTCGTCCCAGCACCCGACGCTCGATCACCGGCCAGGTCTCGGGCTGGTCGAACGGCTCGATGTCAGGTCTGGTCATGGCACCCACTGTGCCCTACTCGGCGGCGGCCGCCCACTCCTCGACCGGGAGCCGGTCGTCGAGCTTGTGCCGCAGCGCGGCCTCAATCAGCCCCTTGAACAGCGGGTGCGGGCGGGTCGGGCGCGACTTCAGTTCGGGGTGCGCCTGGGTGCCGACGAAGAAGGGGTGCACCGAGGTGGGCAGTTCGATGAACTCGACCAGGCCCCGGTCGGGCGACGTGCCGCTGATGACCAGGCCGGCCCGCTCGAGCCGCTCGCGGTACTCGTTGTTGACCTCGTAGCGGTGGCGGTGTCGTTCCTCCACCTTGGTCTTGCCGTAGAGCTTGTGGACGAGGGTGCCGCGGACGAGTTCGTGCGGGTACGAGCCGAGCCGCATCGAGCCGCCGAGGTCGCCGGCTCCCGCGACGATGCTCAACTGCTCGGCCATGGTGGCGATGACGGGGTCGGGGGTGCCCGGGTTGAACTCGCTGGAGTCGGCGTCCTCGATGCCCGCCAGGTCGCGCGCCACCTCGATCACCATGCACTGCAGGCCGAGGCACAGCCCGAGGATCGGGATGCGGTTCTCCCGGGCGTAGCGGATCGCGCCCACCTTGCCCTCGACCCCGCGGATCCCGAAGCCGCCCGGCACGCAGATGCCGTCGACGTCCCCGAGGGCCTGACGCGCACCCTCCGGCGTCTCGCATTCGTCGGACGCCACCCAGCGGATGGTGACCTTGGCCCAGTTGGCGAAGCCGCCGGCACGCAGTGCCTCCGTCACCGAGAGGTAGGCGTCGGGCAGGTCGATGTACTTGCCGACGAGGGCGATGGTGACGTCCTCGCGCGGGTACTGCACCCGCTCGAGCAGGTCGTTCCACTGCGTCCAGTCGACGTCGCGGAAGCGCAGGTTGAGCCGGCGGACGACGTAGGCGTCCAGCCCCTCCGCGTGCAGCATCTTCGGGATGGCGTAGATCGAGGGGGCGTCGATGCAGGAGACCACGGCCTCCTCGTCGACGTCGCACATCAGGGCGATCTTGCCCTTGATGCCCGACGGCAGCTCGCGGGCCGAGCGGCAGACGATGGCGTCCGGCTGGATGCCGACCTGGCGGAGGGCGGCCACGCTGTGCTGGGTCGGCTTGGTCTTCATCTCCCCCGACGGCCCGATGTAGGGCACGAGCGAGACGTGCAGGAAGAAGACGTTCTCACGGCCGACGTCGTGGCGCACCTGCCGGGCCGCCTCGAGGAAGGGCAGCGACTCGATGTCGCCGACGGTGCCGCCGATCTCGTGGATGACGACGTCGACCCCCGGCCCGCCCATCGCCAGCATGCGGTCCTTGATCTCGTTGGTGATGTGCGGGATCACCTGCACGGTGTCGCCGAGGAAGTCGCCGCGGCGTTCCTTCTGGATGACCGTCGAGTAGACCTTGCCCGTGGTGACGTTGGCCTCGCCGTCGAGGTTGACGTCGAGGAAGCGCTCGTAGTGGCCGATGTCGAGATCGGTCTCGGCGCCGTCCTCGGTGACGAACACCTCGCCGTGCTGGAACGGGTTCATCGTCCCGGGGTCGACGTTGAGGTACGGGTCGAGCTTCTGCATCGTGACCCGTAATCCCCGGGCGACGAGCAGGTTGCCCAGACTGGAGGCGGTGAGCCCCTTGCCCAGGGAGGAGACGACTCCTCCGGTGACGAACACGTGTTTGGTGATTCTGGCGGCTCCCACGGGTCTCCAGCATAAGGGACGCCGGACCGCCCGCCTTCCGCGGCGTCCCCGGGGGCCGGGCTCGAGGCCCACCGAGGCACAATCCACCCCCGGAAAGTGCAGTTTTCCGGCGAGGGGTGGTTCCTTTTCCTGTGAACGCGACCAGAATGTCCCGATGTCACGAGGTACCACCGCTCATCGGCGAGAGGAACACGCATGACCCAGGCAACATCCACCCTCGAGGAGGCCCATCCCACCGGGCCACGGCTGCAGCGACGGCTGGGCCGGATCGGACTGCTGTTCGCCAGTGTCGGATCGATCATCGGCTCCGGCTGGCTGTTCGGCGCCCTCAACGCGGCCCGGACCGCGGGCCCAGCCGCGATCATCTCCTGGACGCTGGGCGGCGTCATCATCATGCTCATCGGCCTGTGCTTCGCCGAGTTGGGCACGATGTTCCCGCTGGCCGGCGGGGTGGTGCGCTTCCCCCACATCGCGTTCGGCAGCTTCGCGAGCTTCGTCAACGGCTGGATCATGTGGGTCGCGACGATGGCCGTGGCCCCGATCGAGGTGGAAGGCGCGCTGCAGTACGCCACCAAGTACTTCCCGTTCACCCGGGCCGAGGGCGGCGCGCACGTGCTCACCGGCCTGGGCCTCGGCACGGCGGTCGTCCTCATGGCGGTGTTCGTCGTCGTGAACTACGTCGGCATCCACTGGTTCCAGCGGATCAACAACGTGCTCGTGTGGTGGAAGCTCGCGATGATCATCCTGGTCATCATCGCCTTCGGCGTCACCGCCTTCCACGGCTCGAACTTCACCGCCACCTCCACCGGCTTCTTCGCGAACGGCTGGACCGGCGTGTTCAGCGCGATCGCCACCTCCGGCATCGTCTTCTCCTACCTGGGCTTCCGCCAGGGCATCGAGCTGGCCGGCGAGACCAGCGACCCCCGGCGCAACGTGCCGTTCGCGGTCATCGGCTCGGTCGTGGTGACGATGGTCCTCTACATCCTGCTGCAGGTCGTGTTCATCGGTGCGCTGCCCGCTAACCTCATCCCGACCCACTGGGCCGACCTGAGCTTCGCCAACGACTTCGGGCCGCTGGCCGCGATGTCGAGCATCCTCGGCCTGGTCTGGCTCGAGGTGCTGCTGTACATCGACGCGATCGTCTCCCCCGCCGACACCGGCCTCATCTACACCACGGTCACGGCCAGGGTGTCGTTCGCGATGGGCCGGACCGGCGGCGCGCCGAGCGCGCTGAGCCGCACCACCTCCCGCGGAGCCCCCATCGTCAGCCTGCTCGTCACGTTCGTCGTCGGGCTGATCCTGTTCCTGCCGTTCCCGTCGTGGCAGCAGATGGTCGGCTTCGTCTCGTCGGCCACCGTTCTCTCCTTCGGCGCCGGACCGCTCGCCGTCGTCTCGCTGCGGCGGCAGATCCCCGACTACCGGCGTCCGTTCCGCCTCCGCGGGCTCGGCGTCATCTCGTTCCTCGGCTTCCTCGCGTCGAACCTCATCGTCTTCTGGACCGGGTGGGACACCAACTGGAAGCTGTTCGTGGCCGTGCTGCTCGGCTTCGTCCTGCTGGCCATCCAGATGGGCACCCGCGAGCACCTGCGCGACGAGGTGCGTCACACCTTCCGGCACGGCGCGTGGGTGCTGCCGTGGCTGGTCGGCCTGGCGCTCATCTCCTGGCTCGACTCGATGCACGTCTCGTCCCCGCTCCTCTACGGCCTGACGCTCCTGCTGTCGATCGGCGTCTACTGGATGGCCTTCGCCCTGCGTCTGCCGCCGGAGGAGGTCGTCGCCAACATCGAGGCCGACCGCGAGGAGTCCCTCGTCGAGGAGGAGATGTTCGACGCCCAGTGACGCGGCCCCGCATACTGGGCCGATGAGTATCCCCCTCGAGTGGCCGATCAAGCCGATGCTCGCCCGGTTGGTCGACCAGATCCCCGGGCCGGCCACCATCGAGGGGGGCTACGCCTACGAACCGAAGTGGGACGGCTTCCGGTGCATCGTCCTGAGGTCCGGCGACACCATCGAGCTGGGCAGCCGCAACCAGCGCCCGCTCACCCGGTACTTCCCGGAGGTCGTCGCCGCCGTCCGGGAGGCCGTGCCGGACGGCTGCGCCATCGACGGCGAGTTGGTGGTGCGGCGCGGCGAGCGCGGTTCCCAGCGGCTCGACTGGGACGCGCTCAGCCAGCGCATCCACCCGGCCGAATCCCGCATCAACCGGCTCGCCGGGGAGACCCCGGCGGAGTTCGTCGCCTTCGACCTGCTCATGGTCGACGGCCGCGACGTGACAGGTGAGGTGTTCGAGCGGCGTCGCGCGCTGCTCGAGGGACTGTTCGAGCGGATCCCCGGCGGCCACGGCCTGCACCTCACCCGCACCACCCGGGACGCCGGCACGGCGGGCGAGTGGTTCGAGCAGTTCGAGGGGGCCGGGCTGGACGGCGTGGTCGCGAAACCGCTCGCCGACACCTACCACCCCGACAAGCGGGCGATGCTCAAGATCAAGCACAAGCGCACGGCCGAGGCCGTCGTGTGGGGCTATCGTCCCCACACGAGGGGCATCGGAGTCGGCTCCCTGCTGCTCGCGATGTACGACGACGCGGGCGAGCTGGTCCCGGTCGGCGGCGTCGGGGCCTTCCCGGACGCCGTCCGCCGCAGCCTCGTCGACAACCTCGCGCCCCTGGTGGAGCGGGACGAGTCGGGCGAGGTCGTCACCGGCCAGGGCGAACGCTCGCGCTTCTCCGCGAGCAAGGACGCGTCGTTCGTGCGGCTGCGTCCGGAGCTGGTCGTCGAGGTGGCGTTCGACCAGCTGGAGGGGCACCGCTTCCGCCACGCGGTGAGCCTGCTGCGCTGGCGGCCCGATCGGGACCCCGGGTCGTGCCTGCTGTCCCAGGTCGACACGCCGGCGTCCTACGACCTCGCCCAGGTTCTCGAGTGAGCGTGGTCGCGGACGCCGGCGTGCCCCGGGTCAGCCCTTGGTGGCGCCGAGCGTGAGTCCCGACACGAACTGCTTCTGCAACACGAAGTAGATGACGATCGTCGGCACCGCCACGATCATCGAGCCCGCCGACACCAGGTTGTTGTCGGTGAAGAACTCCCCCTTGAGGTTGTTCAGCGAGCTCGTGATCGGGTACTTGCTGCCGCTCTGCAGCAGCACGGTCGCCCAGAAGTACTCGTTGTAGATCCAGGTGACCTCGAGGGTGGTGAGCGCCGCGAGGGCCGGGCGGATGAGCGGCAGCGTCAGCTTCGAGTACTGCAGCCAGATGTTGGCCCCGTCGACCATCGCCGACTCGTACAGCTCCTTGGGCAGGGTCTTCATGTAGTTGCTGAGGACGAACGTGCAGAAGCCCGTCTGGAAGGCGACGTTCACCGCGATGAGCCCCCAGTAGCTGTCGAGCAGGGTGCCGGAACTGGAGAACCAGTACGGCACCTGGGTGCGCTGGAACAGCTTGAAGATCGGGATGAGCAGCGCCTGCGGGGGCAGCAGGTTCGCCGCGGTGAACACCCCGAGCATGATGATGTTGAACTTCCAGTTGAACCGGGCGATGACGAACGCGACGCTGGAGGCGAGCAGCAGCGTGAGCACGACGGCCGGGATCGTGATGATCGCGGAGTTGATGAACTTCTGCCCGAACTGCGCCTGCTCCCACGCGTGCACGTAGTTCTTCACGGTGAACCCGCCCCACGACACGTAGCCGTGCGCGGCGGTGTAGCTGTAGTCGCGCAGGCTCGCGAGCAGGGCGTACAGCAACGGGAACAGCCACAACAGCGCGAGCACGACGAGCACGACGTGCAGGACGACCCGGTAGGGACGCACCGGACGCTTGCGTGGGGTGGCCAGGTCCGTCGCGGGCCGGGCCGATGTCACCTGGGCGCTCATGCGGCATCCCCCTTCATGACGACGCGGAGGTAGATGGCGATGAAGACGCTCGAGATGACGAGCATGATCGTCGCCAGGGCCGAGCCGAAGCCGATGCGTTGAGCCTCGCCCACGATGTTGCGGGTGACCTCGGTCGCGATGAGCTCGAGGCCGTTGCGGCCCTGGTTGATGATCCACACGAGGTCGAACGCCCGGAGCGACTCGATGAAGGTGACCACCAGGATGATGATGTTCACCGGGGCGAGCACCGGGAAGACGACCCGGAAGAACGTCTTCACCTCACCCGCGCCGTCGATCTTCGCCGCCTCCCGCAGCACCGGGTCGACACCCTTGAGGCCCGAGAGGTACAGCAGCATGATGTAGCCGGTATGGCGCCACGACGTGGCGACCAGGGCCGCCCACAGGTTGTAGCTCGAGTCGCCGTACCAGTCGATCTTGGTGCCGAGGATGTAGTTGAGGAAGCCTTCGTCGCGCGAGTACATCAGCTGCCAGATGAAGCCGATGAGGGCCATCGACAACACGACCGGAAGGTAGAACGACGTCTGGTAGAACGCCGTCCGCTTGCCGAGGTGGTCGATGATCACCGCGAGCAGCATGCCGAGCGGCGTGGCCACGAAGAACAACACCCCGAGCCAGATGAGGTTGTGTTCCAGCGCGGGCCAGAACGCCGGGTAGGTCGTCGCGGCGTAACTGTAGAACTTGCCGCCGACGAAGGGCGCCTTCGAGAAGGGGGTGAACCCGTCCCAGTCGTAGACCGAATACACGACGGTCGCGATGGCGGGCCCCCAGACCAGGCCGACGACGACCAGGCTCGGGATGAGCACCATGAGCACAACGGTCAGCCGGTCGCGGCCGGAGAGCTTGGCTCCCCGGCCGCGAGGACGCCTGGCCGGGCGCGCCGCGACGGGCGCGACGGGCGTCTCGGAGGTCACGAGAACAACGCCTTCTTCTGACTCTCGATCTGACCGAGAATCGTGGTGATGTCAGCGGGGTTCTGGATGTACGACTGCAGAGCCGGCGTGATCACCGTGGACGCGAAGTCGGGTCGGGTGTCGCGGTCGAGGAACTGCGCGATGCTCGTCGCCTTGCTCACGAAGTCGACCTCGGCCTTCTGCAGGGCCGTGTACTTGCTCGTGTCGACCTTGGAGTTGGTGGCGACGACCGAGGTGTCGGCGGTCACCGACACGAGCTGCGCCTCCGGGCCGCCGAGGTAGAGCAGCAGCTTCTTGGCACCCGCCTCGTTCTTGGGGCGCTTCGCCATCATGTAGCCGTCGATCGGGGCGTCGATCGCACCGGCGCCCACCGAGGGGTCGACCTCGGGGAAGTTGAAGAACTTGAGGTCGGACTGCTGAGCGGCGGTGAACTGCTGGGCCACGAAGGTGCCGAGGTAGTACATGCCCGCCTTGCCCTGCTGCAGGCCCTGCGCCGCCTCCTGCCAGGTGCGTCCGAGCGAGTCGGACTGCTGGTACTTGGCCAGGGACGTCCACGTGTCGAAGACCTTCTTCACCTTGGCGCCGGTCCAGTCCTCCTTGCCCGCCATGAGGCTGACGTGGAAGTCGTAGCCGTTGATGCGCATGTTGAGGATGTCGAACGTGCCCATCGCCGGCCAGCCGTCCTTGTCGGCGAAGGCGATCGGGGTGAGGCCGTCCTTCTTCATCTGGTCGCACAACGCGGTGAACTCGGCCAGCGTGGTCGGCACCTTGTAGCCGTGCTTGGCCCACACGCTCGGCCGGTAGTGCACGGCCCACGGGTAGTAGGTGCTCGGCACGAAGTACTGCTTGCCGTCGTCACCGGTCGACGACTTCTTGAGGGCGTCGCTCATCCCGGTGAGGTTCTGCCACACGTCGGAGATGTCCCCGGCGAGCCCCTTGGAGGCGAAGAAGCGCATGCGGTACCCGGCGAACCACGTGAAGACGTCGTCCGGGTTGCCCTGGAGGTAGGTGTTGATGTTGTTCTGGAAGGTGTTGTGATCGACGGTGTTGATGTTCACCGTCAGGCCGCTGTTGGCCTTCTGGAAGTCCGAGATCACCTGGGCGAGGGCCTGCTTGGGCACCTGGTCGGACTGGTTCGAACCGAGGGTGACGGTGCCCGTGGCCGACGCGGTGCCCCCCGAACCGGACGATCCGCCACTCGATCCGCAGGCGGCCAGGCTCGACACTCCGGCGATCGCCGCCCCGGCCCCGAGCGCGCCGCGCAACAGTGAGCGGCGGCTGAAGCGGGCGGAGGCGGGCGTCAGGGAGGCCAGGTACTCGGCCTCGGTTGATGGACGCGACATTGACGTTCCTTCTCTCAAGCGGGTGTGACCCTGGGCGACCAGGGTCTTGAGTCACGAGGTGACACGCGATGGGCACCCGGCCCACCTGGCCGGGGATCCGCACATCATCGTGCGACTTCGCACATGAATTCTCGATCTGAGTGTGCAAACCCGTCAAGTGAGTGTGCGAATGCGTGCAGTGGTGTTTACAGTCGTGCACAAAGGGTCAAGACTGGACCTGGCCGCGGACCCTGGACGCAGGGCGGCCAGAAGGGGTGACGGATGCTTCCCGAACAGCGGCGGGCGCGGGTCGCTCAGCTGGTCCGCTCCAACGGGGCGATGCGGGTCAGCGAGATCTCCGACGCGCTCGACGTCTCGCCGATGACCATCCGCCGCGACCTCGAACTGCTCGACCGTGACGGCGTCGTGCACCGGGTGCACGGAGGCGCCACCGCGGGCGGCGGCGGCGGACACGAGCGGGAGGCCGGCTCGCCGCCTCCGGTGAGCGAGGAGCCCGCCTTCCAGGTGAAGCGGCGACTCGAGGCGGCCGCCAAGCGCGCGATCGCCCAGGCGGCGATGAGCCACATCGAGCCCGGAATGACGATCGCCCTGTCGGCCGGCACGACCACCTACGCCCTCGCCCGGGCCCTCGAGGGGTTCGCAGGGATCACCGTGGTGACCAACTCCACCGATGCGGCCAACGTGCTGTTCGAGACGCTGCCGTCCACGAGCCTGGTCGTGCTCACCGGCGGCGTCCGGACGCCGTCGCACGCGCTCGTCGGGCCCATCGCCGAGTCGTCGCTCAAGGAGCTGCAGGTCGACATCGTCTTCCACGGGTTCCACGGAATGGACCCGCAGTCGGGCTTCACCTGCCCCAATCTCGCCGAGGTGTCCACGGCCCAGGCGATGATCGCCGGCGGCGACCAGCTCATCGTGCTCGCCGACCACTCGAAGTTCGGCGTCCGGGCGCTGGCGAAGGTGGCCGACCTGTCTGCCGCGACGACCCTCATCACCGACTCGCGGATCGCCGGCGATCAGCTCGAGGAACTCCGACGCCGCATCCCCACGGTGGAGATCGCCGACCCCGAGGCCACCTGAACCGTCACCGGCGTCCGGTCACGAGGCGGCGACCGCCGACCGGTCGCGCTCGGCGAGCAGGTCACGGGCGTGGGCGAGCGCGGTCTCGCTCGTCTCCAGGCCCGCCATCATCCGCGCCAGTTCGCTGAGCCGCTGCTCGCCGCTGACCTCGGAGATGCCGGAGTTCGTGACCCCCTCGGCGCTCGCCTTGGCGACGACGAGGTGCTGGTCGGCGAACGCCGCGACCTGGGCGAGGTGCGTGACGACGATCACCTGGCCGCGGCGGGCCAGGGCGGCCAGCCGGCGTCCGATCTGCAGGCCGACCGCGCCGCCGACACCGGCATCGACCTCGTCGAACACGAAGCAGTGCCCGGGGTCGGAGTCGGCGAGCACGACCTCCAGCGCCAGCCGGACGCGGGACAGCTCACCCCCGGAGGCGACCCGGCCGAGCGGCGCGGGCTCCGCACCGGGGTTGGCACTGAACAGCAGGGCGACCCGCTCCGCCCCCGTCGACGACAGCTCGGGGAGCGGTTGGAGATCGAAGACCAGCCGCGCGTGCGGCATGGCGAGCTCAGCCAGCTCGGCGGCCACCGCCCGGGCCAGCCGCTCGGCCGCCTCGGCGCGGCGGCGTCCGATCACCTCCGCCTGCTCCAGCAACCGGTCGCCCAGGTCGGCCACCTGGGCGTCGAGCTCCTCGATGCGGTCGTCGCTGCCCTCGAGGCCGGCCAGCCGGAGCGACGCCGTCTCGGCCCATGCGAGCACCTCGTCGACGGTGTCGCCGTACTTGCGGGTGAGCGCGGACAGGGCGGAGCGCCGCTCCATGACCGCCTCGAGCCGGGCGGGGTCTGCGTCGAGGTCGGCGAGGTAGGAGGCGGCGTCAGCCGCGACGTCGTTGAGTTGCTGGCTGGTCTCCCGGAGGCGCCGGACGAGGTCGCCGGCGGCGGGGTCGACCCGGGCGGCCGCCGCGAGCGCGCGGCCCGCACGCACCACGAGGTCTCGCGCCCCGGGCACCTCGATCGCCCCGTCGGAGTCGCCCGACAGTGCGCCCACCGCCTCCGACGCGAGGGCCCGCAACTCGTCCGCGGCCTGCAGCCGGTTGGCCTCGGCGAGCAGGTCGGCGTCCTCTCCGGGCCGCGGCTCGAGCGCGGCAATCTCGTCGAGGCCGAACCGCAGCAGGTCGATCTCCCGGGCGCGGGCCTGAGCCTCACGCCGCAGCGTGTCGCGCTCGGCGATGAGCTCGCGATGCCGGGCGAAGTCGCGGGCGTACCCGGCCAGGGCGTCGAGGTGCTCCGGCCCGCAGTAGCGGTCGAGCACCTCCCGCTGGCGCTCGGGCGTGCCGAGCCGCACCTGCTCCGACTGTCCGTGGATCGTCGCCAACTCCCCGGTGATCTCCGCCAGCGCCCCCACCGTCACCTGCACCCCGCCGGCGAAGGCCCGGGAGCGGCCCTGGGCGGTGACCTGGCGCGCCACCAGGAGTTCGGCGTCGGTATCGTCGTCCTCCAGGACGCCGCCGAGCTCGGACACCGCCTCCGCCACCCGTCCGGCCCCCGTGAAGCGACCCTCGACGACGGCCCGGGGCGCGCCGCGCCGCACGATGCCGGCGTCCGCCCGCCCCCCGAGCAGCAGGCCGAGCCCGGAGACGACCATCGTCTTGCCGGCGCCGGTCTCGCCGGTGATGGCGACCAGCCCCGGGCCGAGTTCGAGGCTGGTCTCGTCGATGACACCGAGCGCGCTGATGCGCAGGCCGGTCAGCATTCAGGCCCCGACATCACGGTTGCGCCACCCCTCCACCGGCAGGTCGAACTTGCGGACCAGCCGGTTGGCGAACGGCTGCTCGCTGGTGCGGGCGATGAGCAGGTCCTGCGGCAGCCGGCGCACGGTGATGCGACTGCCGCGGCTGATGTCGAGGGAGCGGGCGCCGTCGCACCACAGCACGCCGGAGTTCACCTGCGACCCGGACAGGTCGAGATCGACGCGCGAGAACGGGCTGAGCACCATCGGCCGGGCGAACAGGGCGTGGGCGCTCAGCGGCACGAGCAGCATCGCCTCGACGTCGGGCCAGATGACCGGTCCCCCGGCCGAGAACGCGTAGGCGGTGGACCCGGTCGGGGTGCTCACGAGCAGGCCGTCACAGTGCCAGCGCGACACGGGCCGGTGGTCGACCGAGGCGAGCACCTCGAGCATCCGGTCGCGTGCCCCCTTCTCGATCGACACCTCGTTGACCGCGAACGACTCCCAGCGCGCGCCGGTGATCTCGTCGTTGACGGTCACCGAGAGGACCAGCCGCCGCTCGATCGCGTAGTTGCGGTGGACCACCCTGGTGACGAGCGCCGAGGTCTCGGAGGGTTCGAGTTCGGCGAGGAAGCCGACGTGCCCGAGGTTGACGCCGAGCAGCGGCACCCGCCGGGTGAGGGCCCACTCGGCCGCCCGGAGGATCGTCCCGTCGCCGCCGAACACGACCAGCAGTTCCGGTGTTCCCGCGGCGGAGTCGTCCCACGAGCGCAGGTCGGCGCCGTCGACCCGGCCGCTCAGGTCGTCGAGCTGCTCGGGGTCGACGAGGCAGCCCATGCCCGCCTCGGTGAGCCCGCTCACGAACGCCGTCGCCACGTCGAGGGCTTCGGGTCGGCGGGCGTTCACCTTGATGGCGACCCTGCGGAGCTGGGGCGGAACGGTCACCCCCGAAGCCTAGTCGGACCCTCGGACGATTCGCGCGGGGCGCCCGGCGAGGGGCGCTCCCGCGCGCTCGAAGGCGACGAAGTACTCGATGTTGCCGGCCGGACCCGGGAGCGGGCTGGTGCCCCGCCAGGTCGGCGTCCAGCCGAGGTCGGACGCCGCGGCCACGACTCCCTCGACCGCTCGCACCCTGAGGTTCTCGTCCCGCACCACGCCCCCCGGGCCGAGCAGCTCACGCCCCACCTCGAACTGGGGCTTGACCATGAGCAGCGCGCGGCCTCCGGGCGCGATGACCGAGAAGAGCGGGTCGAGGAGCAGGGTGAGGGAGATGAAGGAGACGTCGGCGACGACGAGGTCGACCGGGCGACCCTCGAGATCGTCGAGCGTGAGTCCCCGGAGGTTGAGGCCCTCGCGCACCACCACCCGCGGGTCGGCGCGCAGTTGCGGTGCGAGCTGGTCATGGCCGACGTCGACCGAGTACACGCGCTCGGCCCCGCGGCTGAGCAGCACCTGGGTGAACCCGCCCGTGGAGGCGCCGGCGTCCAGGGCACGGGCCCCGAGGTCGGTCCAGGCCAGGGCGTCGAGGGCGCCGACGAGCTTGTGCGCGGCGCGCGAGACCCAGGGATCCTTCTCGCTGAGGGACACCCTCTGGGCGGCGGTGACGGGCTCCGAGGGCTTGTCGACGACCCGTCCGTCGACGAGCACCCGCCGCGACCGGACGAGTTCCCGGGCCTGCGACCGTGACCGGGCGAGGCCACGGGCCGCGAGCTCGAGGTCGAGCCGACGGGGTCCGGGTGCCCCTGAGTTCATCGCACCCGGGGGCCGGGGACGCCGGGGATGGGCGCCTGGACGGCGTCCCTGGACGTCGCGAGCACCTGGCTCAGCACCTCCTGCACGGCTTGCAGCCGATCGTGGTGCAGGCCGACCGGCTGCTCGGCGAGGTCGGCGAGTTCCCGCAGTGCGGAATCGATCAGCTGGTTGCCCGTCTGCGGCGGCTCCGCGAACGGCGGTGGTTCGGGAACGCCCTGCTCGACACTCATCACCTCAGCCTACGAGGTGGCGGGCGGTCAACGGACGGCGCCGAGGAGCTCGAGGACATCGGTGCCCACGCCGGGGTGGCGCCACGCGACCTGGAGCACCGCCCACGCGGCGTCGTACTGGTCGCTCACTCTCGACGGCACGTCCGCAAGACGCACCTCGTCGCCCTCCACGACGGCTCGTTGCTCGCCGACGCGGCAGGCGGCGCCCTCCCACTGCGCCACGCGGGGCGGCTGCAGCAGGCTCGGCACGTCGGGGCCGATCCAGGTCGGTCGCAGGTCCTCGCCGGCGTCGACGAGGTCCCGCTTGCCGTGCGCTCCGGTGAACACCAGCAACGAGTCGATCCCGACCCGGTTCGCACCGAGGATGTCGGTGTCGAGCCGGTCCCCGACGAAGACCGGCCTGCTCGAGCGCAGCCGGCGCATCGTCTCGTGCAGCAGTGGCGGGCTCGGCTTTCCCGCCTCCTGGGGCTCGACGTCGACGACGGCGCGCACCGCGTTGATCTGGGTGCCCGCACCGGGCACTAGTCCGAGGTCGGTCGGCCGGGTGAGATCGGAATTGGTGGCGAACCAGCGGGCACCGCGTTCGATGGCGAAGCAGGCGCCGTCGAGGGTGCTCCAGGCGATGTTCGGGTCGTAGCCCTGGATGACGGCGACCGGCTGGTCCCGCCAGTCGCGGGTGACCCGCATCCCCACCGCCCGCACCTCGTCGGCGAGGGCGTCCGCGCCGGCGACGTAGACGAGGCTCCCGGTGGGAAGCTGCTCGGCGAGCATGGCGGCCCCGGCCTGGGCGCTCGTCACGATGTCCTCGACGGACGCCGGAATGCCCAGCCCGGTCAACTGGTCGACGACCACCTGCGGGGGCCGGGCCGCGTTGTTCGTGACGAAACCGACCCGCACTCCCCTGGCCCGCAGGCCGGCGATGCCCTCGGAGGCGCCGGGAACCGGCTGCGGACCGAGGTAGACCACCCCGTCGAGGTCGAACAGCGCAGCGTCGTACCTGTCGATGAGGGCTCCCTCGCTCACTGCCCGTCCTCCGCATCGGCGGCGGGCTGGTCGGCGTCACCGGACTCCAGCTCGGCCGGATCCTCGTCGGACTCGTCGTCCGGCGCGAGGTCGAGGGTGAGGCCGTCGAGTTCGGCGAGGCGCTCGTCGACGCCGAGCTCATCCTCGGGGTCGAGGGTCGCGGCGGACCGGAACCACTGCCGCGCAGCCGACTCGTCCCCCTGGGCGAGCAGGTGCTCGGCGTAGGCGAACCTCAGCCGCGCCTGGCTCATCGCCGATCCGCGACGGGCCGCGATCGCACCGCTCAACACCCGCAGCGCCTCCGCACGCTGGCCCAGGTCGGATCGCGCGCCCGCCTCGACCAGCGTCACCTCGGTCCACAACTCCGGGTCGTCCAGCGCCCCGGGCGTTGCGTTCGCCTCGGCGATCAACCGCAGCGCGTCCTGGGGACGCCCGAGGGCGCGCTCGCAGTCGGCCATCACTGCGGTGAAGTCCGGGCCGCCCGACATCCGCCGCAGGGCCCGGTACTCGTTGAGAGCGACGGAGTACTGGCCCGCCGCGTACGCCGTCTCGGCCGTCGCCTCCCGGACGATCGGCAGCCGCGCCGCACGGCGACGGGCCGCCTCCGCATGGCGGTAGGCCAGCTCGGGATCCTCGTCGATGAGCGAGCCCGCCGCGACGAGGTGGGCGCCCACGATGAGGGCCAGTTCCTTCGGGAGTCCCCGCAACTCGGCCTTCATCGCCCGCGGGAAGTCCTGATCGGTAATGTCTGCCGGGGTCTGCGGTTCGTCCTCGCGCGGAGACAGGCCAGGAGGCACGTAGCGCTCCTCGCGCGGAAGCTCGGCCGACTCGGTGCGGCCACCACGGTAACCGGGCCCCCCCGTCCGGTTGAACCGGCCCTCGGCGTCCCGGCGCCCAGAACCCTGACCGGTGCGACGGTCGTCGTCGCGACCGCGGTCGAACCGGTCGTCCGATCTGCGCGTGGCCGGGCGGCCCTCGTAGCTCCGCCGCTCGCCGCCCACTCCCCGCCGGTCGTCGCCGCCGGCACGAGGGGTGCGCTCGTCCCAGCGACGTCCGCCCTCAGTGCGGGCGCCCTCCCGAGAGGCTCTGCGCTCCTGCTGTTCCGGGCGGCGCTCGTAGCCGCCGTCGCGGGGGGCACGGCCCTCGGGGCGGCGCTCGTACCCACCCTCGCGAGACGCACGGCCCTC
>DATAKK010000092.1:0-15503 GCA_036261615.1 Propionibacteriaceae bacterium
CGACCGGGTGCCCGACATCGTCGAGGTCGTCGCGCCGTTACCGGCGCACTCCCTGGTGCTCGACGGCGAGGCGATCGCCCTCCGACCCGACGGGCGTCCCCAGCCGTTCCAGGTCACCGGGGCGCGCACGGCCTCCACCCGCGACCCCGGGCAGTTGCGGCGCGAGGTTCCGCTCACGACCATCCTGTTCGACGTGCTGCACCTCGACGGGCACACCCTGCTCGACGAGCCGCTCGCGGAACGCCGCCAGGTGCTGGAGCGGCTGGTGCCGCAGGCCAACCTCGTGCCGTCGGTGCAGACCGACGACCTCGCCGTGGCTCAGGACTTCAACGCCCGGATGCTCGCCGCCGGCCACGAGGGTGTCGTCATCAAGGACCTCGCCGGGGTCTACAGCGCGGGCCGTCGCGGCGGGTCGTGGGTGAAGGTGAAGCCGCGGCACACGCTCGACCTGGTCGTGCTCGCGGTCGAGCGGGGGTCCGGGCGCCGGCACGGCCTGCTGTCGAACATCCACCTCGGCGCCCGCGATCCCGACAGCCCCCGCGGGTGGGTGATGCTCGGCAAGACCTTCAAGGGGATGACCGACGACATGCTCGCCTGGCAGACCCGCCGCTTCCGTGACCTGGCGGTCGGCGACGACGGGTGGACGGTCACGCTGCGCCCCGAACAGGTCGTCGAGGTGGCCTTCGACGGCGTCCAGCGCTCGTCACGCTACCCCGGGGGCCTGGCCCTGCGGTTCGCCCGGGTGCTGCGCTACCGCGACGACAAGCGGGCCGAGGACGCCGACACGCTCGACACCGTGCGCGCCCTCTGGCCGATCGCCGGGTCAGACGGGGGTGATGACGTGGGTGAGGAGCAGGACGACGAGCAGGACGCCGAGCACGAGCCGGTAGACGATGAACGAGCTGAATGAGTTCTTCGACACGAACCGCAGCAGCCAGCCGATGGAGAAGTAGGCGACGACGAACGACACCGCGGTGGCGAGCAGGGTCGGACCCCAGCCGACGGTCGCGGAGATCTGCTTCGACGCGGTGATCGTCTCGAGGCCGCCGGCGGCGACCAGGGCGGGGATGCCCATGAAGAAGCTCAGCCGGGTGGCGGTCACCCGGTCGAACTTGCGGAACAGGCCCGCCGAGATCGTCGCGCCCGAGCGGGAGATGCCGGGGAACAGCGGGGAGAGGGCCTGGTAGAGGCCGATGATGAAGGCGTCCTTGACCCGCACGTCGTGCATCGTCCGGGTGGTGTTGCGGGCGCGGTCGGCGAGCCACATGACCGGGCTCCACAGGATCAGCGCGGCGGCGACCACCCACAGGTTGCGGAGCGGCCCCTCGATCGCGCCCTTGAAGGCGAGGCCGATGACGGCGACCGGGATCGACCCGAGGATGACGCCCCAGCCCAGCCGGTAGTCGGGGTCGGTGCGTCGCTCCTTGTCGGCGAGCCCGGCGAACCACGCCACGGCGATGCGCACGATGTCGCGCCAGAAGTAGAGGATCGCGGCGATGATCGCGCCGACCTGGATGATGGCCGTGAAGGCGGTGATGCCCGCGCCCTCGATGTCGTAGCCCAGCAGCTTCTCGACGACGTTGAGGTGGCCGGTGCTCGACACCGGCAGGTACTCGGTGACACCTTCGACGATGCCCAGGATGATGGCGTGCAACCAGTTCACGGACGGACTCCTGCAGGGTGGGGCGGATCGGGGCTGGCCCCGGGATGGCACCCCAAGGGTAGGGGAGCCGGGTGACGGCAGGGAAAACGCCGGGTGTCTCGCCGGTGTCGGCTCGCACCGCTCGTCCACAGGCTCCCGTCGCACCCGCGGGTTCTCCACAACGCCCCCGATGGTGCGGGCCGCCGGCGTCCGGCATCGAGACAGTCCCGATGAGCGCCGCCCGCGCGCCATCCACCGTCAGAGGGAGACCACCATGACCACCACCAGCGACGTGCCCGTCACCGACGGGCCGCACCCCGCGACGCCCGCCGTCGACCCGGGCTTGACCGGGCTGCCGAACCCCCGAACAGCCAGCATCGAGGGCGCCAACGAGGTGCGCCTGGTCGGCCGGGTCTCGGGCATCTCCGAGGCCCACGAACTGCCGAGCGGCGATTCGGTGGTGACGCTGCGGCTGGTGGTCCCCCGCGAGGTCCACCGGCCCAGGCAGCCGAGCGTCGACACGATCGACGTGGCCTGCTGGAGCCCCGACACGCGGGAGGGCGCGGCGCAGGTGGGCGTCGGCGGAACCGCGGAGGTCACCGGATCACTGCGCCGGCGTTTCTTCCGCAGCGGCGCGGGACTGCAGAGCCGCTACGAGGTCGAGGCCCAGGGTGTGCGCCCGGTCGCGGGCGCCGACAACGGGCCGGTCTGAGCCCCGAAGCGGGAATGTGGCGGCGCCTCGCGGAGAGCCGTCGAACCGAGTGTGGGACATCCCGCGGATGCCCTTCCCAAGTGGTCAGTTTTGGGGAAGAGTGTCGGGCATGACCGTTCTCTCCGTTCAGCTCTACTCCCTCCGCGACGCCATCACCCCTGAGACCGCGGACGCCGTGCTCGACAAGCTTACCGCCGCGGGCGCGAACGCCATCGAGGGCTTCGCCCCCGAGCGCTTCGCCGACTGGCTGCCCGAGGCGCTCCGGCGCCACGGCATCTCCTCGCCGAGCATCCACGCCCGCATCGTCGACAACGACGACCTCGATGCGCTCTTCGCCATCTGCAAGGACTTCGGCACGAAGACGATCTTCCTGCCCCACTACGACCCGAGCGCCTTCGCCTCGGCGGAGCAGCTCGACGTCCTCGCCGAGAAGCTCAACGCGCTGGTGCCGGTCGCCGAGGCCGCCGGCTTCCGCATCGGCTATCACAACCACGATTTCGAGTTCAAGCACCAGGTCAACGGCACCACCGGCTACGAGTACCTCGTGTCCAAGCTCGACGACAAGGTGCTGCTCGAGCTCGACACCTTCTGGGCCGCCTTCGGGGGCCAGGACGTGCCGGCTCTGCTCGCCAAGCTGGGCGACCGGGTGACCCACCTGCACATCAAGGACGGCCGGCTCGACGAGCGTGCCGACAACGTGGCCGTCGGCACCGGCGAGCTCGACGTCGACTCCATCCTCGAAGCCGGCCGCGACAAGGTATGGGTGGTCGAGTTCGACTCCTGCGGCACCGACGTCGTGCAGGCGACTGTCGAGTCGCTGCAGTACGTGGCCGGCAAGCAGGCCTGAGGCGGCTGCGTGCGCACCGGTCTCATCGGCGCTGGCAACATCAGCGACCAGTACCTCACGCACCTGGCCGGCTACCCCGATGTCGAGGTGGTCGCCGTCGGCGACATCGACGTCGAGCGGGCGAAGGCACAGGCCGAGAAGTACGGCGTCCCGGATGCGGGCACGACTGAGGACGTGCTCGCTCATCCCGATGTCGAACTGATCGTCAACCTCACGGTTCCGACAGCACATGCCGACGTCGACCTGATGGCGCTCGAGGCCGGCAAGCACATCTGGAGCGAGAAGCCCCTCGCCACCTCGTTGGAGGCGGCGAGGGGGGTCCTCGACCTGGCGACCCGCAAGGGGCTGCGGGTCGGGTGCGCCCCCGACACGGTGCTGGGCCCGGGCATCCAGACCACCCTGCGGCTCGTTCGCGAGGGGATCGGCGGCGCCGTCACCGGCCTGGCCGTGATGCAGAACCGGGGTCCCGACCTGTGGCACCCGAGCATCGAGTTCTTCTACGGCCCGGGCGGCGGCCCGGTGCTCGACATCGGTCCCTACTACCTCACCAGCCTGGTGCTCGGGCTCGGCCCGGTCACCAGCGTCACGGCGACCGGCGGGCGGGCCCGGCTCGAACGCACCGTGCACGCCGGCCCCCGGCAGGGCAGCGTGTTCCCGGTTGAGGTGCCCACCCACGCCGAGGCGCTGCTCACCCACGCGTCGGGTGCCACCAGCACGGCGATCTTCAGCTTCGACTCGTCCCGGACGCGTCGGGTGCTGGAGTTCGGCGGTGTCGACGCGACCATCGAGGCCAGCGACCCCAACACCTTCGGCGGTCGGGTCACCCGGCACGGGGCTCCCGTGGTGCGGGGCGAGGAGATCGTCGAGGTCGTCGACGTCGATCCGGCCGGCGCCGGCCGCGGGATCGGTGTCGTCGACATGGCGCGCAGCATCGCTGCAGGCACGCCGCACCGGGCGACCGGCGAGCTGGCCTACCACGTGCTGGAGATCATGCTGGCGATCAACCGGGCCATCGACGCCGGAGGCACCCTGGGCATCGACAGCACGGTGGCGCCGGTCGACCTGCTCCCCGAGGGGTGGAGCCCGACGGGCTCGCTCGTCGGCTGAACCCCTCACCCCCCGGGCGGCCGGCCGGCCGTCCGTTCCCCTCATCCACACCCAAGTGACAAGGAAGAGCACGACAAGGATGTCTGAGAAGAAGCTCCGCGTGGGCATCATCGGGCTGGGCTTCATCGCCCGGCTCAAGCACCTCCCCGGCCTGGCGTCGGTGAGCGACAAGGTCGACATCGTCGCTTTCTGCGACTTCAACCAGGACCTGTGCGACAAGTACCTCGAGCAGTACGGCGCCGAGGGCGCCTACACCACCACCGACTGGCACGAGGTCGTCAACGACCCCTCGATCGACGTCATCCACGTGTGCACGTGGAACGTGTCGCACAGCGAGATCACCTGCGCCGCCCTCGAGGCGGGCAAGCACGTCATGTGCGAGAAGCCGATGGCCATCAACGGGGCCGAGGCGCGCAAGATGCTCGAGACCGCCCGCCGCACCGGGCGCAAGCTCACGATCGGCTACCAGAACCGGTTCCGCGACGACGCCCAGTTCGTCCGCCGCGCCGTCGACGAGGGCTCCCTCGGCGACATCTACCTCGCCAAGGCGCACGCCGTGCGCCGGCGTGGCGTGCCCACCTGGGGCGTGTTCACCGACGTCGAGAAGCAGGGCGGTGGGCCGCTCATCGACATCGGCACCCACGCTCTCGACCTGACCCTGTGGTACATGGGCAACTACGAGGTTGACCAGGTCAGCGGGCAGGTCTTCCACAAGATCGCCGAGATCCCCTACGGTGACGAGGGGTCGGAGTTCGACCAGCAGAACTTCTCCACGGAGGACTCCGCGTTCGGCTTCATCAAGATGAAGAACGGCGCGACGATCTTCCTCGAGGCGGCCTGGGCGCTCAACGTGCTGCGGTCGCGGGAGGCGTCCTGCACCCTGGCCGGCACGAAGGGCGGCGCGGAGATGATCACCGACAACGGCTACGTCGAGGCGGTCCTCAACGGCGTCGCGGGAGGCAAGACCGTGTTCACCCAGCCTGGTCCGTCGGTGCGCGCCTACGGCTTCGGCGGCCCCGGCGGTCCCGACCCCGGCGCGCGCGAGGCGGCGGCCTGGATCGACGCCGTGCTCAACGACACCGAGCCGCTGGTCAAGCCCGAACAGGCGGTGGTCGTCACCGAGATCCTCGAGGCCATCTACACCTCGGCCTCCACCGGCGAGTCCGTGAAGTTCTGACCTCGCCCCCGACAAGCGGAGAAACACAGATGAAATTGGGAATGTTGACGGCCTGCCTGCCCAGCTGGTCGCTGGAACAGGTGGCCGAGTTCGCCAAGCAGACCGGGTACGAGCGGCTCGAGGTGGCGGTGTGGCCGAGCACGGGCGGCCGCGACTTCGAGGCGTCCCACCTGCCCGTGGCCACGTTCACCGAGAAGGACGCCGACGAGACCCGGGCGCTCATGGAGCGCACCGGCCTGGAGATCTCGGCGTTCGCCTACTACGAGAACAACCTCATCGGCGACCTGGCGCGCCGTGAGGAGATCCGTACCCACCTCAAGCACGCGATCGACGCGGCGCAGATGCTCGACGTGCCCTACGTCGGCACGTTCCTCGGCCGCGACGTGAGCAAGAGCGTCCGCGAGAACATGCGCGAGGCGGAGCGGGTACTCCCCGAACTCGTCGACTACGCCGGCGAGCGGGGGATCAAGCTCATCGTGGAGAACTGCGTGATGGAGGGCTGGCACCCCGACGGCTATCCGGGCAACATCGCCTACTCACCGGAGCTGTGGGAGTGGATGACCAAGGAGCTCGGGTTCTACCTCAACTGGGACCCCAGCCACCTCACCTGGATCGGCATCGACCCGGTCGCCACCATCGCCCCGTTCGCCGAGTACATCGTGCACGCGCAGGCGAAGGACCTCGAGATCTTCGATGACTTGCGCAACCAGTACGGGTTCTTCGGGCTGGTCGAGAAGGGCGACAACCCGTGGGCGATGGGCTGGTGGCGCTACCGCATCCCCGGACGCGGCATCGTCGACTGGCCGCGGGTCGTCGACCGGCTCTACGAGGTGGGCTTCACCGGCACGCTGTCGGTCGAGCACGAGGACCCGCTGTGGGGCGGGACGCCGGAGAAGGTGTGCGAGGGGCTGCGGATCGCCCAGCGCACGCTGCGTCCGTTGATCAGCCCCGACCTCTGATCGGAGTAGTGGCCCAGACGCGCCACGACCCCCGCCCACCCGCCGCGCAGGCAGGTCGGCGGGGGTCGCCGCGTGTTAGTCGGCCTGCTTGTGCAGCGCCACGTCGATGACCACGGTGATCGTGTGGCTGTCACCCGGCTGCAGGGTGATGGCGTGCTCGCGGACGTTGCCGGTCTCGACGCAGACGAAGCCGCTCCACTCGGTGTCGTCGATGTCGACGATGGAGGTGACCTTGTCAGAGCCCGGGTTCCACACGATCGTGCTCGCCGAGTTGCGCTTCGCCACGGTGATCGTGCGCTGCAGCAGGGGGTCGACGATGCGGGCCGCACCGGTGTGGTCGTACACCCGGTCGACCTCGCCGTCGAAGGTGACGTCGCCCTCCTGGCGGAGCTGCTCGAAGTCCCTCGTCTTGTCGGCGTAGTCGTGCCCGTCGAGCCCTTCGATGCTCACCCGCTTGAGCTCACCCACCGAGAAGTAGGTGTGCAGCGCCTCCTCGAAGGTGAACTCCTCGCTGCCGGCCTGCACGGTGAGGTCGATGCGGAGCTTGTCGGCCATGGCGACCGACAGGTAGGCGACGGCACCGCCGGGCAGCGCGTCGGGGTCGGGGCCGTCGGCGAGGTCGGACGCCGTGAGCTGGAACAGGAGGTGGCCCACGCCCTCAGGCATGCCGCTCTCGATGAGCTGCCAGGTGCTGGTGCGCGCCACCCCGTGCGACGGCTTGCGGTGGCCGTGGACGCCGGCGCCGAACCAGGGGAAGCAGACGGGGACGCCGCCGCGGACCTCGTGGCCCGGTTCGAAGCGAGCCTTGGAGGAGACCCACAGCACCGGTCCGGTGGCGGTCGGAGCCCACTCGAGCACCTGAGCACCCTGGCGCAGCACCCGTCCGGTGGCGTGGGGGGTCTCGATGTCGATGGAGGAGAGGGGGTGATCGCTGGCGGTCATGCCGTCCGGGAGCCGACGTTCGCGGCGTCCGGTCTCGCGATCGGTGGTGGTCGAAGACATAGGGACGACGGTACTTGCTGGGGTGGGGGTCGAATCAAGTGCAGTAGCCCGATCGCCGCGGCGATCTGCGCCCGATGCACATCGGGTCACGGACGCCGGTCCGGGCGGGTGCCGACCAGATAGTGCTGGAAGACGGGGCCGAGCAGGTCGACGAGGTCGTCCTCCTCGGCGCGCGGCAGCGGGTCGACCTGCACCACCAGCATCGCGAGCACGAGCCCGGCCACCTGGCTGCCGGCCAGCACCCCCCGGAGCGGCTCGCTCTCGCGTCCGATCCGGGCGAGCAGCGGGCCGATGATCCGCTCACTGATGAAGGCGCTGATCAGCGCGGCGGCCGCGGGTTCGGTGGCCGCCGCGCGCAGCAGCCCGCTCGCCGCCTGGCCGAACTCCGGGGTGCGCAGCAGGCGCACCACGTGGCGGGCGAAGACATTCCCGAACGGCGCGCCGCTCCCCGCGGCCTCGGCGATCGAGTCGTCGAACAGGTGCTCGGGCACGATCGGCAGGTCGAACACGGCCATGAACAGGTCCTGTTTGGTGCCGAAGTAGTGGGTGACCAGCCGCGGGTCGACGCGCGCCTCCCGGGCGATGGAACGGATCGTGGTGCCCGGGTAGCCGAGGTCGGCGAACTGGCGCTTGGCCGCGGTGGCGATGTCGTCGCGGGTGGTCGAGCCGGCCGGGCGGCGTCCCCGCACTCCCGCCATGGCAGCCTCCGATCAATTCCCCAGCCAAGAATATCGTCCAACCGTCCGGTCAGCGGAAGTGCTGTCCGGCGTCGGTGCGGCCGTGGTTGCATGGCGCATGCGCAACTGGTCGGGCACCTACGAGTTCCACGGCAATCTCGTCGCGCCCGCGACGATCGAGGAGGCGCGCGCGGCGGTCGCGGCGTCCGCGAGGGTGCGCCCGATCGGGACGCGACACTCGTTCACCGACATCGCCGACACCGACGGAACGCTGCTCAGCGTCCTCGACCTGCCCGCCGACATCGGCCTGGACGCCGACACGGTCACCCTCGCCGGCGGCGTCCGCTACGGCGAGCTGGCGGCCTGGCTCGAGGAGCGGGGGCGGGCGCTGCACAACATGGGCTCGCTGCCGCACATCTCGGTGGCGGGGGCGGTGTCGACCGGCACCCACGGGTCGGGGCTGCGCAACGGCAGCCTGTCCACCGCCGTGCGCTCGCTCACGGTCATCGGTCCCGACGGCGACCTGCGGACGGTGACGCCGGACTCACCCGACTTCGCCGGCTCGGTCGTCTCGCTCGGCCGCCTCGGCCCCATCGTCCGCGTGGGCCTCGCGACCGAGCCGAGCTACCGCGTCCGGCAGGACGTGTACCTCGACCTCGGTTGGGAGGACCTGCTGGCCGACCCGCTCGGCGTGCTCGGCGCCGGCTACAGCGTGAGCGTGTTCACCGACTGGGTCGGCGACACCGTGCAGCAGGTGTGGGTGAAGAGCCGCGTCGACGCGGACGCCGACGATGCGGCCAGCGAACGGTTCGGCCTGCGACCGGCCACGCGGCAGGTGTCGATCATCGAGACCGCCGGCGACAACACCACCCTGCAGGGCAGCGCCGGCCCGTGGGCGTGGCGGCTGCCGCACTTCCGGCTGGACGCCACCCCCTCCGACGGCGAGGAGATCCAGACCGAGTTCTTCGTCCCGGTGGATGCCGCGGCCGACGCCCTGCGCGCGGTGCGCGAGCTGGGGCCGCGGATCAAACCGGAGCTGCTCGTCACCGAGCTGCGGACGATCGCGGCCGACGACCTGTGGCTCAGCCCCGCCTACCGGCGCGACAGCCTGGCCATCCACTTCACGTGGACCGACGACGTCGCAGCCGTCGACGCGCTCGTCCCCCTGGTGCGCGACGCGCTGGCCCCGTTCGCCGCCCGTCCGCACTGGGGCAAGGTGCACGCGATGACCGCCGACACCATCGCCCCGCTCTACCCGCGCTTCGCCGACGCGCTCGCACTGTTCCAGCGGGTCGACCCCGAGGGGAAGTACCGCAACGCCCACACCGACCGCGTCCTCGGTGGCTGACCCGCCGGCGTTCCTGCGAAATTCGCACCACCTGCCACACCCGTTCTCCTGAGCGCGGGGTGTGGCAGGTGGTGCAGATTTCGCAGAGGCGGGGGCGCGCTTCCCGCCGGCGCGCACCGGTGTCCGGACGCCGCGGCGCTCCACTTAGGATGAGCGCGGAGGTTGCCATGGCTGATTTCGCGTACGAGGACATGCTGCCGATCGGGGCGGACGAGACGCCCTACCGGCTGCTCACGACCGAGGGTGTGGGCACCGTCGACGGGCCCGGTGGCCGGAGGTTCCTCACGGTCGCACCGGAGGCGCTCACCCTGCTCGCCGAGACCGCGATGCACGACATCGCGCACTTCCTGCGTCCCGGGCACCTGAGGCAGCTGGCGTCCATCCTCGACGATCCGGAGGCCAGCCCCAACGACAGGTTCGTGGCCCTCGACCTGCTGAAGAACGCCAACATCGCCGCCGGCGGCGTCCTGCCGATGTGCCAGGACACCGGCACCGCGATCATCATGGGCAAGCGCGGCCAGCACGTGCTCACCGAGGGCACCGACGAGCGGGCCCTGTCGCGCGGCGTCTACAACGCCTACACCCGGCTCAACCTGCGCTACTCGCAGAACGCCCCGCTGACGATGTGGGACGAGAAGAACACCGGGTCGAACCTGCCCGCCCAGATCGAGCTGTACGCCGACACCGCGCCCGGGCACGAGGCCGGCTACAAGTTCCTGTTCATGGCCAAGGGCGGCGGCTCGGCGAACAAGAGCTACCTCTACCAGGAGACCAAGGCGATCCTGAACCCCGCGTCGATGATGCGGTTCCTCGAGGAGAAGATCCGCTCGCTCGGCACGGCGGCGTGCCCGCCCTACCACCTGGCGATCGTCGTCGGCGGCACCTCGGCGGAGTTCGCCCTCAAGACCGCCAAGTACGCCTCGGCCAAGTACCTCGACGCCCTGCCGACCCACGGCGACATGACCGCCCACGGCTTCCGCGACCTCGAGCTCGAGCAGCAGGTGCTCGAGTTGACCCGCAAGCTCGGCATCGGGGCCCAGTTCGGCGGTAAGTACTTCTGCCACGACGTGCGCGTCGTGCGGCTGCCGCGTCACGGCGCGTCCTTGCCCGTCGCCATCGCCGTCTCCTGCTCGGCCGACCGCCAGGCGCTCGGCAGGATCACACCCGAGGGCGTGTTCCTCGAGCAGCTCGAATTCGAGCCGGCCCAGTACATGCCCGACCACGTCGCGGCAGACCTGGACGCCGACAGCCACGGCGTCAGCGGCACCGGACAGGGCGCGGCGGTGCGCGTCGACCTCAACCGGCCGATGCCCGAGATCCTCGCCGAGCTGAGCAAGTACCCGGTCAAGACCCGGCTCTCGCTGTCCGGGCCGCTCGTGGTGGCCCGCGACATCGCCCACGCGAAGATCAAGGAGCGCCTCGACGCCGGCGAGCCGATGCCCGGCTACTTGCGCGACCACCCGGTCTACTACGCCGGCCCGGCCAAGACGCCGCCCGGCATGGCGTCCGGCTCGTTCGGCCCCACCACCGCCGGACGGATGGACAGCTACGTCGACCAGTTCCAGGCGGCCGGCGGGTCGATGGTCATGCTCGCCAAGGGCAACCGGAGCTCGCAGGTCACCGACGCGTGCGCCGCGCACGGCGGGTTCTACCTCGGCTCGATCGGCGGCCCCGCCGCCCGGCTCGCCCAAGACTGCATCAAGAAGGTCGAGGTGCTCGAGTACCCCGAGCTCGGCATGGAGGCCATCTGGCGGATCGAGGTCGAAGACTTCCCCGCCTTCATCGTCGTCGACGACAAGGGCAACGACTTCTTCGCCGAGGTGAACAAGCCGATCGCGCTCAGCATCCAGAAGACGCCGGGGGTCTGACCCGGACCGTTCCCGCGTCCCCGCGCCGCGCGAACCCGACGCCCCTCGGCGTCCGGCTGCCGTGCGATGCGGCGAAGATTTACGGCCGTGCTAGGTCTTTCACAGCATTCCCACAGCACGGACACCGACGCTTGTCTCCATGAGCGCAACGAGTGCCACGCGGCGGGTCCCGGACGCCGCCCACCACGGCTCCGCGCCGCCACACCCCCAGCGCCAGGGCACGCAGCGCCAGGGCCCGCTGTCGACCACCCGCACGCCCGACCCGGAGCCACATGGCGTGAACCGCGGCGCCACCACGCTCCGGGCGCTCCGCGCGGACGTGCTCACCGTCGCGGGCTGGGTCTCAGTCGCGGCCGTCGTCGCGCTGTTCCTCGCCGACCAGGGGTTCGGCGGCTGGGGGAGTCTGGCCGGCGCCACCCGGCAGCTGGGGATCCTCACCGGACTGGTCGGCGCGGACCTCATGGTGCTCTCCCTGCTGCTCAGCAGCCGGATCCCGTTCGTCGACAAGGCGGTGGGCCACGACCGGGCGCTGACCCGGCACGGTGACCTCGGCCAATGGGTGCTGACCCTCGTCCTCGCCCACGGCGTGCTGCTGCTCGTCTCCTACGCCCTGAGCGACCGCGTGGGTCTGGCCACCGAGTTCAGCCTCATGTGGGGCATCCGCAACTACGTGCTCGCCGTGCTCTCGGGCGGCCTCATCACCATCGTCGCGCTCTCGTCGATCGTCATGGCGTTGCGGCGCCGGCTGCCGCAGGAGCTGTGGCACCTCATCCACCTCACCACCTACGTCGCTGTGATCCTGTCCATCCCGCACCAGTTCTCGATGGCGATCGTCGTCAACCACGGGTTCGCCCGCGCCTACTGGATCGCGATGTACGCGGTCACCGCCTTCTGCCTGCTCGCGTTCCGCATCCTGCTGCCGCTGTTCACGTCGCTGGAGCACCAGCTCACCGTGGCGAGGATCGAACGGCTCTCGCCGGACGCCGTCGCGATCACCATGACCGGCAAGCACCTCGACCGCCTGGACGCCGACGGCGGCCAGTTCTTCTACTGGCGGTTCATGAACCCCCGCCTCTGGTGGCACCAGCACCCCTTCTCGCTATCGACCGCCCCCGACGGCGAGGTCCTCCGGATCACCGTCCGCGCCCAGGGCAAGGGCACCCGCCAGCTCATCGACGCCCTGCGTGCCGGCGACAAGGTGTGGTTCGAGGGACCCTACGGGCTGTTCTCGGACGCGGTCCGCACCAGCAACGCCGTGGTGCTGGCCGGCGCGGGCGCGGGCATCGGCCCGATCGTGTCGATCCTCCAGGACACCGACATCACGCCCGGGCGCGCCCTCGTGCTGCTCCGCGCGTCCACCCCCAACGACCTGCTCCACTTCCACGAGGTCCGCAACCTCTGCGCGTCGCGCGGAGTGCAGCTGGTCACCCTGGTCGGACGTCGCGGCGAGAACGGGTCGTGGTTGCCGGCGTCCGCGGCCGGTGGGCGGCTCGTCCAGTGGGCCCCCTGGCTCACCAACGCCGACGTCTACGTCTGCGGACCCGACGCCTGGACCGACGCGGTCGTCGCCGAGGTGCGCGCGTCCGGAGTCCCCGACAAGCAGATCCACTTCGAAAGGTTCTCCTGGTGAGCACTCGAGCCAAGGTCGCCGCCTCCGTCGCCTCCGCCGGCGTCGTGGCGCTCGGATGGCACCACTACGCCGGCGCCGCCCCCGCCGCCGCCGGGGTCGCCCAGCCGGTGACCACCACCACGGTCACCGTCACGAAGACGCCGAGCGCGGCCCCGACCACCGGGTCGTCGCCGGCGTCCACGACCACCAAGGCGACGAGCACACCCACGACGAAGAAGTCGAGCTCGTCGGCCGCCACCACCTCGAGTTCGACCGCGCGACGCACCACCCGGACGACCACCACCACGACCACGACGTCCACGCAGACCAGCACCGCGGCGGCCACCGGATGGAGGGACGGCACCTATCGGGGCCAGACCGTGGCCCACCAGTACGGCACCGTCACGGTCACGGTGACGATCAGCGGCGGGCGGATCGCGAACCTCACCGAGCAGTACACCGACCCGGGCGACCCCCGCTCGCAGTACATCGACCAGCAGGCCATCCCGATGGTCAAGCAGGAGGTGCTGGCGGCCGACTCCGCCGACGTCTCGACGATCGGCGGGGCCACCTTCACCAGCGCCGCCTACCTGCAGTCGCTCCAGTCGGCGCTCAACCAGGCCTGAGCCATGACCACCCTGCTCGCCACCGAAGGGCGCCACGTCTTCGAGACGATGGGCACCGTCGTCACGGTCGTCGCGCCCGACGGCCGGTTGACCGACCGGGTGCGGGTCGACGTCGCCGATGCCTTCCACCGGCTCGACGAGCGGTTCAGCCTCTACCGGCCCGAGTCCGAGGCGAGCGCCGTCGCGGCGCACCGGCTGCTGCTCCGGGACGCCTCGCCCGAGTACCGGGCCGCCTACGACCTGGCCGCCGGCTGGACGGCCGACACGGAGGGCGCGTTCACCGCCCACCGGCCCGACGGCCGCATCGACCTCTCCGGCGTGGTCAAGGCCCTCGCGATCCGGGACGCCGGCGCGGTGCTGTCGCGCCACGCGACCGACTGGTGCCTCAACGCCGGTGGCGACGTGCTCGTGTCCGGGCGCGAGCGTCCGGGCAGGCCCTGGGTGGTCGGGATCGTCGATCCCGACGATCGCAGCCGACTGGCCAGCCAGTTCACCTGCTCGCCCGAGCTCCCCGCCATCGCCACGTCGGGGACGGCGGAGCGGGGCGAGCACATCTGGCGGGTCGGCTCGGAGGCGACGTTCGCGCAGGTGAGCGTGGCGGCGTCCGACATCGTCACCGCCGACGTGCTCGCCACCGCGATCCTGGCCGGCGGGCCGCACATCCTCGACCTCGCCACCCGGCGGTGGCGGGTCGAGGTGCTGGCCTACGGCGCCGACGGAACCGCCTGGGCGACTCCGGCCTTCCGTGCGCGGTCCGCCGGAATCCCGGCCGCCGGGGAGCTGGCTGGCTAGCATCGGAGGAAGGGCAGTTCGCTCGGCTGAGGAGGCGTGGCGATGATTCCCTTCGATCCCACCGGACGCATCGTGGTGGGCACCGACCTCTCCCACCGAGCCGACCAGGCCGTCACCTGGGCCGCCGATCGCGCTGCGGCGCGAGCCGAGCCGCTCACCGTCGTGCTGGTCCTGTCGGAGTTGCCGATCCCGAAGAAGAGCCACGTGTTCGCGGCCATGCGCACCGGCGACTACCTCGCCGACCTGAGGCGACGGGCCGACGACCGGATCACCGGCGTCCGTGAGCGGGTGCTCCTCCGGCATCCGCACCTCGACGTGCAGGCTCTCGTCGTCGACGGCATGGCCTCCCAGGTGCTGGCCGAGGCCTCGGCCACCGCGGCACTGGTCGTGGTGGGCGCCCGGGGCCACTCGGCGCCGGCGACGGTCAAGGCGCTGGGCGGCACCTCGGACGCCGTGACGGCGCACGCCGTGGGGCCGGTGGCGGTCGTGACCGATCTCGGCCAGCCGACGCCCGAGGGTCCGGTGGTGGTCGGCGTCGACGAGTCGGACGAGGCGTTGGCCGCCGTGCGGATGGCCGTCGACGAGGCCGCGCGCACCACGCGCAGCCTGGTCGCGCTCCACGCGTTCGAGGACGTCGGAGCCGTGTTCACCTCGGGCCTCGGCCTGTGGAGCGTCGATGTGGGAGAGGCCATGGGCTACTTCCACACCATGGTGACCGACCTCATCGCGCCGTACGTGTCCGAGCACCCGGAGGTCGCCGTCGAGGTGCGGGTGGTGCCCGGCAGGGCGTCCAACGCCCTCGCCGAGGCCTCCTCCGACGCGTCGCTGCTCGTCGTCGGCTCCCGCGGCCGCGGCGGGTTCCTCGGACTGCTGCTCGGCTCGACGAGCAAGGGCGTGCTGCGCGAGGCGGAGTGCCCGGTGATCGTCGTGCGCGAGGGGTCTCACCGCTGAGCGAAGCACGTTCCCGGCGGACCCCTGAGCCGGTCACAATGACGCCATGACCGAGCGCACGCTCATCCTGCTCCGGCACGCGAAGTCGTCGTGGGCCGAGGTGATGCCCGACCGCGAGCGGCCGCTGAACAAGCGGGGACGCCGTGACGCCGCGGCGGCGGGCGCCCTCCTGGCGGCGCGCGGGGT
>DATAKK010000006.1:0-22521 GCA_036261615.1 Propionibacteriaceae bacterium
GCCGGCGTCCGGATGGCCGACGAGCGCGACGACTCGCTCCCCCAGACCCTCAGCGGACTCACTGTCGTGGTCACCGGGTCGCTCGACGGCTTCACCAGAGACGGTGCGAAGGAGGCGATCATCGCCCGCGGCGGCAAGGCCGCCGGGTCGGTGAGCCGCAACACCGACTTCGTCGTCGTGGGCGAGAATCCCGGATCCAAGGCCGACAAGGCCGAACAGCTCGGGCGCCCGATCCTCGACGAGGCCGGGTTCGCCCGGCTGCTCAAACGGGGTCCCGAGGGGGTGTGAACCGGCCGGGCCCCCCTGCACGGGCCCCTTCGGACCCAACTGCCCACGGTCGACCGGTTAAGGAGTGAGAGCACGATGACATCGCCCGCGGGCGCCCCCCATCGCGCGACGGCGCATCTGATGGCAGGGCTGAACGGCGCAGGCAAGACGACCTACGCCCGGAAGTTGCAGCAGGAGTGCCCCGCGGTGCGTTTCAGCCTCGACGAGTGGATGCTGAGGTTGTACCGCCTCCCGTACGACGACGTCCGCTATCCGGAGCTGAGCGCACGCTGCCAGGACCTCATCTGGGACTCGGCTCAGCAGGTTCTCGCCACGGGCACGGAGGTGGTGCTGGACTGGAATCTCTGGAGCCGCGCCCGTCGAGAGACCTGGCGGGACAAAGTCGCGGAGGCGGGGCATCACGCAGTCCTGCATTACGTCAGCGTGCAGGTCGAGACCGCGATCGAGCACGTCGAACGCCGGCGGCGCGAGGAGACGCCGCACGCGCACGTTCTCGATGCCGAGGCCGTACGCCATCTCGCCCGGCTGTTCGAGCCGCCGACGCCGGAGGAGGGCATCGAGGTCCACATCGTCGAAGGGTGAGGTGTGCCGCGAACCGAACCGCGCCATGTCTCCAACCCGGCAGGCCGCGACCTCAGCTCAGCGCGGCTCGCTGGGCGTCGTAGAGCGTGACCGCCACCGCGACCGCGAGGTTGAGCGACTCCGCGGTGCCGGTCATCGGGATCCGCACGGCCAGGTCGGCCCGCTCGATCGCCTCGTCGGGCAGGCCCGGACCCTCGGCACCGAACAGCAGTGCGAGCGGACGCCGGTAGGTCGCCTCCCAGATCGTCGTGGACGCCGCGCCGGTGGTGGCCGCGACCATCACCCGGACGTCGGCGGCCCACCCGAAGAACTCGTCGAGGTCGGCGGCGTGGAGCACCGGGACGCCGAAGACCGACCCCATACTCGCCTTGACCGCGGCCGGGTCGAACGGGTCGGCGCCGTGGCCGATGACCACGACGGCCGCAGCGCCGGCGGCGTCCGCGGTGCGGATGACGGTGCCGAGGTTGCCCGGGTTGCCCACCTGGTCGAGGGCGACGATGGTGGCGTCCGCCTCGACGGCGAACTGGCCGAGCGCGGTCGAGCGGGCGGCGACGATCGCGCCGATCCCGCTCGGCCGGTCGCGCTCGGAGATCCGGGTGAACAGCTCCCGGCTCAGGTGCGCCACCGGGACGCCGTGCGTCTCGAGCACGTCGACCATCGCTCGGGCCTCGGGGTGAGTGAGCAGGTCGAGGCACACGACGACCTGCCGAACCGTCCAGCCGGCGTCCACCGCCCGCCACACCGGCTGGCCGCCCTCGACCGTGAACTCCCCCGCGCGCGTCCGCTCCCGCCGGTCGGCGAGCCGCCGCCACCGCTTGACCAGCGGGTTGGCGGCGCTGGTGATGACCTCCGGCACGCGTCAGTCGAAGATCGGGCCGACGGTGCGGGTGCGCTTGAGTTCGAAGAAGCCCGGGTAGGCCGTCATCTTCTCCAGGCCGTCGAACAGGTCGCCTGCCGCCTCGCCCTTCGGCGCCGGCGAGATCACCGGGCCGAACAGCGCCTTCCCGTTGATGTGGATGACCGGGGTGCCGACATCGGCGCCGACCGGCTTCATCCCCTCGTTGTGCGAGGCGACGACGAGGTCCTGCCACTTGTCGGTGAGCGCGTCGTCGGCGATCGACTCGTCCATCCCGCATTCGCGGAGGGCCGCCCGCACCGTGTCGACCCCGCGCGGCTCCTGGCCGAGGTGGTAGCGGGTGCCGACCGCGGTGTAGAAGTCGCGGACCCGCTCGTCCCCGTACTTCTCCCGGACGCCGATGGCGGCCCGGACGCCGACCAGTGAGTCGATGTCGTCGTTGTCGTTGAGCACGGCGAGGCTCATGACGTGGAAGACCGTGTGCACCCTGCGCACCCGCTCGACCTCGAGCATCCAGCGGGAGGTCATCCAGGCCCAGGGACACAGCGGGTCGAACCAGAAATCGACGCGCTTGGGCTCGTCGTCGACGCCCGCGGCGGCCCACACGGGGTCGGTATGTGTCTGCTCGGAAGTGTTCTGGCTCATCGCCCAAGCTTTGCTCACCGCGTGCCTCGCGACAAGCGGAGGACGCCGAGGTGACATCTGGGATAGCCTCGCAGGCGGCATACCCCCATCCGTGCCGCTCCACCCATCGATTCGGACCCCACACGTCGCGCCCCGCCGCGTCCAGGAGGCACACCATGAACCCGGTCAACATCACCCGGGCGGGCGCCCAGCAGCGCTCGCAGGTGATCAGCGTCGAGTCCTACCAGGTCACCGTCGACCTCACCGGGCTGGGGCCCGACGGCGCCCCGCTCGCGGAACCGGACGCGACGTTCGTGTCGACCAGCACCATCCGCTTCCACTCCACGGGGGTGGCGACCAACGTCGACCTCATCGCCGACTCGGTGTTCGTCGCGACCCTGGACGACCGCGACCTCGACACCGGCGCGTTCGACGGCGCCACCTTCTCGATCGCGCCGACCGAGGGCTACCACACGCTCACGATCATGGCCCTGTGCCGCTACTCCCACACCGGCGAGGGACTGCACCGTTTCGTCGACCCGGCCGACGGCAAGGTGTACCTCTACACCCAGTTCGAGACGGCCGACGCCCGGCGGATGTACGCGAACTTCGAGCAGCCCGACCTCAAGGCGACCTTCCAGCTCACCGTGCTCGCGCCGACACAGTGGACGGTGCTGTCGAACTCGCCGACCCCCACACCCGGGCAGCTGGCCAACGGGCACGCGGTGTGGATGTTCGAGCCCACCCCGCGCATGTCCACCTACATCACCGCGCTCGTCGCCGGCGACTACGTGCTGCACCAGGGCACGGTCCGGTCGCGCAAGGGCGAACTGCAGGCCAACGTCGCCTGCCGGGCGTCGATGGCGGAGTTCCTCGACGCCGAGCGCATCCTCACGACGACCCAGCGCGGGTTCGAGGTGTACGAGGAAGCGTTCGAGCAGGACTACCCGTTCGCGAAGTACGACCAGGCGTTCGTGCCCGAGTACAACTTCGGGGCGATGGAGAACGCCGGCATGATCACCTTCCGCGACGAGTACCTGTTCCGCTCGCGGGTGACCGCGGCGTCCTACGAGGCGCGCGACAACACGATCCTCCACGAGCTCGCGCACATGTGGTTCGGCGACCTCGTCACCATGCGCTGGTGGGACGACATGTGGCTCAACGAGTCGTTCGCCGAATGGGCGTCGCACTGGTGCCAGCAGCAGATCGTCGCCCGCTACGGCGGCGTCGACCCCTGGGTGTCGTTCGCCAACGCCCGCAAGGGCTGGGCGTACACGCAGGACCAGTTGCCCACCACCCACCCGATCGCCGCCGACATGGTCGACCTGGACGCCGTCGAGCAGAACTTCGACGGCATCACCTACGCCAAGGGCGCCTCCACCCTCAAGCAGCTCGTCGCGTTCGTCGGCGAGGAGCCGTTCCTCGCCGGCGTCCGGGAGTACTTCGCCGACCACGCGTTCGGGAACACCACCCTGCAGGACCTGCTCACCGCGCTCGAGCAGGCGTCCGGACGCGACCTGTCGTGGTTCTCGGCCCAGTGGCTCGAGCAGGCCGGGGTGAACACGCTGCGCGCCGACTTCGACGTCGACGACAACGGCGAGTTCAGCCGCTTCGACATCGTCCAGACCGCGCCCGACGAGCACCCGACGCTGCGCACCCACCGGCTGGCCGTCGGCCTGTACGACCTCGAGGGCGAGGGCGACGACCAGCGGCTGGTCTGCCGGCAGAGCCTCGAGGTCGACATCCACGACGAGCGGACGCCGATCGCCGCGCTGACCGGCGCCCGGCAGCCCGACCTCGTGCTGCTCAACGACCGCGACCTCACCTACGCGAAGGTCCGCCTCGACGAGCGGTCGCTGCGCACGCTCATCGACCACGTGCACCAGATCGACGACCCGCTCGCCCGCGGGCTGTGCTGGGGCGCGGCGTGGGACATGTGCCGCGATGCGGAGCTGCCGGCGTCCGACTACATCGCGCTGGTGCTGCGCGGCATCGGCGAGGAGTCCGACCTCACCGCGGTCAACTCGCTGCGGCTCCAGGCGGCGACCGCCGCCCTCGCCTACACCCCGCGCGCCGAACGCCAGGCCACCCGGACGCGGCTGGCCGCGGGCTTCGCGGCCCTGCTCACCCAGGCGGAGCCCGGGTCCGACCACCAGCTCGCCTTCGCCAACTCGGTGGTGCAGCTGGTCTCCTCGGACGCCGGCGCTGCCCTGCTCCGCGGGTGGCTGGCCGGCGAGGAGGTGCCGCTCAAGCTCACCGTCGACACCGACATGCGGTGGCGGATAGTCACTTCCCTGGCCAGGATGGGCGCCTTCACCGACGCCGACATCGACGCCGAACTCGCCCGCGACAACACCATCTCGGGCTCGGAGTCGGCGGCCGGCGCCAGGGCCGCGCTCGCCACTCCCGAGGCCAAGGCGGCGGCCTGGGCCCGGGCGACCGAGGACGCCGGCGTCCCCAACGCCACGCACCGGGCCATCTGCGGCCACTTCGGCAACTACGGCCAGGAGGACCTGCTCGAGCCCTACGTCGAGAGGTACTTCGACGTCGCCCTCGCGATCAGCGAGCAGCGGGGAGACTGGGCCACGCGCGGCCACGCCGCCAGCCAGGCGGTGCTCGTGTCGCTGTACCCGGAGCAGGTGGCCGACCAGGGGCTCATCGAGCGCACCGACCGGTTCCTCGCCGAGCACGACCTCAGCGACAGTGTGCTGCGGGTGCTGAGGGAGCGGCGCGACAATGCCGCTCGGAACCTGCGCTGCCAGGAAGTCTCCGCCGGCTGACCTGGCCGCCGCACAGCACGAACCGGGGTCCCGCCATCGGGTGGGGCCCCGGTCGTCGTGTCAGTGGGCGATGTCCGCCCGGTGCGGGTGGCTGCCGTCCTTGGCGACCGCCGCCTGCCGCGCGCGGATGTCGTGCGCCTCGTCGAGGGTGACCAGCTCGCGGTCCTCGTAGGTGTCGATGGCGAGGCCGCTGCGCGACGACTCGACCATGGCCAACTGCTTGAGGTGGCCGTGCGAGACCAGCAGGCCGATGATGCTCAGCAACAGCAGCGGGCCGATGATGCACAGCGCCAGGAGGAACAGGGCATGACCGCCGGGGTTGAAGAAGACCATGCGCCCCAGACTACGTGACCTGTCGCCGTGCGGGCAGTGACCGACCCGGTGGCGGGCACTCGCCGGCGTCCTTCGAGCTTGCCGCCGGCTGCCGGAGTCGGACCCGTTCTGGGAATTCGCGCCACGAGCCACGAGCCACCAGCCACGACCCCGGACCCGGACCCGTCCTGCGAAATTCGCATCACCTGCCACACCCCCGCTTGTGGGGGCGGTGTGTGGCAGGGCATGCACGTTATGGCGGCCCGAGGGGGCGCGGACGCCGGGACGGCCGGGAACGGACGCCGGGACGGCCGGGTACGGACGGCGGGCCGGCCGGACGCCGGGCCGGCCGGGTGCGGACGCCGAAGGACGGAGCAGAATCGGTCCGCCGACCGGCCGTCGGGGCGGCGGTGGGCGGAGCCACGGCGTCCGCCTGCTAGATTGCCGGTTCGAGGACCGGCGTCCCCGACCCGCGGGGGCGGGTGTGTCCGTTCGGAGGTCCCGTGACCGCAAGTCCCCCGCGCCAGGCGCACGACGGCGTCATCCTCGACGAGGCCGACGTCGCGAGGGCCATCACCCGGTTGGCCAGTTCCCTCGTCGAGTCCGAGCGGGGCACCGACCGCCTCGTGCTCCTCGGGATCCAGACCCGCGGCGTCCCGCTGGCCAAGCGGATCCAGGCGTCCATCACCGCGATCGAGGGCGTCGAGGTGCCGCAGGGCGAACTCGACATCACCATGTACCGCGACGACCTGCGCCGGCAGCCCACCCGCCGGGTCGGACGCACCCGGGTGCCGGTGAGCATCGACGGCGCCACCGTCGTACTGGTCGACGACGTGCTCTACAGCGGCCGCACCGTGGTCGCCGCCCTCGACGCGCTCAAGGACCTCGGGCGGCCCGCGGCGGTGCGCCTGCTGGTGCTCGTCGACCGGGGTCATCGGCAGGTGCCGGTGCGGCCCGACCACGTCGGGCGTGACCTGCCCACCGCCCCGAACGAGCACGTCAGCGTCCTGCTGCGCGAGATCGACGGGGTCGACGAGGTGCGGGTCACGCCCCTCGCCCCCACCCAGTCCACCAGCGAGGAGACCCGGTGAAGCACCTCCTGAGCACCGCCGACCTGAGCCTCGACGAGGTGACCAGCCTGCTCGACCTGGCCGAGCAGATGCACGACGTGCAGTCGCGATCGATCAAGAAGCTGCCCGCCCTGCGCGGCCGCACGATCATCAACATGTTCTTCGAGGACTCGACCCGCACCCGCACGTCGTTCGAGATCGCCGGCAAGTGGCTGTCGGCCGACACCATCAACATCTCCGCCAAGGGCTCGTCGGTGAGCAAGGGCGAGTCGATGAAGGACACGATGATGACCCTCGACGCGATGGGCGTCGACGCGTTCGTCATCCGGCACGCGGGCTCGGGCACCGTGCACCAGGCGGCCGGGTGGGTGCGGGCCTCCGTGATCAACGCCGGCGACGGTTCCCACGAGCACCCGACCCAGGCGCTGCTCGACGCCTACACCATGCGCCGGCACTTCCGCTCGGTGTTCGGGGACGCCGACACGGAACGCCCGTTCGAGGGCCGCACCGTGCTCATCACCGGCGACCTGCTGCACTCGCGGGTGGTGCGGAGCAACGTGCTGCTGCTCGAGACGCTGGGAGCCCGCACGATCGTCTGCGCCCCGCCGACGCTCATGCCGACGGGGGCGGCGTCCTGGCCGGTCGAGGTGACCACCGATTTCGACACCGCGCTCCCCCGGGCCGACATCGTGATGATGCTGCGGGTGCAGCGCGAGCGGATGACCTCCGGCTACTTCCCCAGCGAGCGCGAGTACATCGCCCGCTGGGGCCTCACCCCCTCGCGGATGGCGCGGCTCAAGGACACCGCCGCCATCTGCCACCCCGGTCCGATGAACCGGGGACTCGAGATCTCCAGCGAGGCCGCGGACGCCGCGAACTCGCTGATCCTCGACCAGGTGTCCGCGGGCGTGGCCGTCCGGATGGCCGCCCTCTACCAGATTCTCGGCGGCGAAGGAGACGTGGCATGAGCGGGCAGAACGCCTGGGTGATCAGCGGGGCGCGCACGGCGGAGGGCACGACCCGCGACTGGTACGTCGCCGACGGGCACCTTGTCGACGAGCCGGCGTCCGGTGCCACCCGGATCGACGCCGACGGGCTGCTCATCCTGCCGGGCCTGGTCGACCTGCACACCCACCTGCGCGAACCCGGCCGTGAGGACGCCGAGACCGTACGCACCGGCACGCTGGCCGCGGCCCGCGGCGGCTTCACCTGCGTGCATGCGATGGCGAACACCGACCCGGTCACCGACACCGCCGAGAAGGCCGAGACCATCTGGGAGCTCGGACGCCGCGACGGCTCGGCCCAGGTCGTGCCGGTCGGGGCGATCACCAAGAACCTCGAAGGACGCGAGCTCGCGGAGATGGGGCTGATGTTCTCGTCCCGCGCGGGGGTCACGGTGTTCTCCGACGACGGCCACTGCGTGATGGACGCCCTGCTCATGCGGCGGGCCCTCGAGTGGGTGCGGCCGTTCTACGGGCTCATCGCCCAGCACGCGCAGGACACCCACCTCGCCGGACCGGGAGCGTGCGCCCACGAGAGCGAGATCTCCGGGCGGCTGGGCCTCGGTGGCTGGCCAAGTGCGGCGGAGTCGGTCATCGTCGCCCGCGACGTGCAGCTGGCCAAGCTCACCGGCTCGCGGGTGCACATCTACCACGTGTCGACGGCCGAGTCGGTGGAGGTGATCCGCTGGGCCAAGAAGCAGGGCATCCGGGTGACCGCCGAGGCGACCCCCCACCACCTGTACCTGTCGACGCACGAGATCGAGGGCTACGACACGACCTTCAAGGTGAACCCCCCGCTGCGCACCGACGAGCACATCGAAGCGCTGCGCCAGGGGCTGGCCGACGGCACCATCGACACGGTCGGCACCGACCACGCGCCGCACGCCGTGCAGGACAAGGACCACGCGTTCGTCGACGCGAAGCCCGGCATGCTCGGGCTCGAGCAGGCGCTCGCGGTGGTGATGGAGACGATGGTGAACACCGAGCGGATGACCTGGGGCCAGGTCGCCGACCGGATGAGCTACGCACCCGCCCGGCTCGGGCAGGTGCCGGGGCAGGGCCAGCTCATCGAGGTGGGAGCCCCCGCCACCTTCGTGCTCGTCGACCCGTCGGCCCGAGCGGTGGTCGACCGGAACCTGTCGGCGTCCCTGTCTCGCAACAACCCGTACCACGGCCGCGACCTGCCCGACCCGGTGGTCGCCACCATGTGGGCCGGGCGCCTCACCTACCAGCGCTGACGGCGTCCGGGCGCCGGTGGCGGGCTGCCGCCCGGAAACCCCGGGTCGGCTTCCTGCGGCGTACGATCCGTCCGCTGCGGCGTACGCAATGACCGACGGCGTACACATGTCGTACGCCGTCGGTCGTTCGGTACGCCGCGCGAACGCAAACGGCGGCCCCCGGGACGCCGCCACGGCCCGCCCCCGGTTGTGGCAGGTTGGGGACCATGAGCGATTACCTTGCGAACCCCGACCGCTACGACGGCGGCATGGTCTACCGCCGCACCGGACGCTCGGGCCTCGACCTGCCCGTACTGTCCCTCGGCTACTGGCACAACTTCGGCGACGACAAGACGTTCGAGAACCAGCGGGCGGTCGCCCGCCGGGCCTTCGACCTCGGCATCACCCACCACGACCTCGCGAACAACTACGGACCGCCCTACGGTGCCGCGGAGATCAACTTCGGACGCCTCATGCGCGAGGACTTCGCCCCCTACCGCGACGAGCTGATCATCTCGACGAAGGCGGGCTGGGACATGTGGCCGGGTCCCTACGGCCAGGGCGGCGGCTCGCGCAAGTACGTGCTCGCCAGCCTCGACCAGTCGCTCAAGCGAATGGGTCTCGACTACGTCGACATCTTCTACTCCCACCGCTTCGACCCCACGACTCCGCTCGAGGAGACGATGACCGCCCTCGACACGGCGGTCCGGCAGGGCAAGACGCTCTACGTCGGCATCTCGTCCTACGACGCCGAGAACAGTCGCGAGGCCGTACGCATCCTCGAGGAACTCGGCACCCCGCTGCTCATCCACCAGCCCAGCTTCAACATGTTCAACCGCTGGATCGAGAACGAGGGCCTGCTGGACGCCGCCGGCGACCTCGGCTTCGGGGTGATCGGCTTCACCGCCCTCGCCCAGGGCCTGCTCACCACCCGCTACCTCAACGGCATCCCCGAGGACTCCCGCGCCGCCGCCGGCAAGTCGTTCAACCGCGACTGGCTGTCCGACGAGATGCTCAAGCACCTGCGGGCGCTCAACGAGATCGCCGGACGCCGAGACCAGACGCTCGCCCAGCTGGCGCTGGTCTGGGCGCTGCGCGACCCGCGGGTCACCTCCCTGGTGATCGGGGCGTCGTCGGTGCGTCAGCTCGAGGAGAACGTGGCCGCCCTGGGGAACATGGAGCTCAGCGACGAGGAGCTCGCCGAGATCGACCTGCACGCGATCGACGGCGGTCTCGACCTGTGGCAGGGCGCCCGCAAGGGCGAACTCTGAGCGAGCCGATCGCAGGCTTCCGGCGTCCCCCCGTCACCCGGCGGGGGGACGCCGGCGTCCACTAGTGTTGCTCGGCGTGCCCGCGCCCGGCGGCTCGACCCAAGCGACACGAGGAGCCCGATGATCCCCTTCGACGACCACTCGTGGTGGCGGCGCGCCGTCGTCTACCAGGTCTACCCGCGCAGCTTCGCCGACTCGAACAACGACGGCACGGGCGACGTCCAGGGCATCATCGACCGGCTGCCGCACCTCGTCTCGCTCAACGTCGACGCCCTGTGGGTCTCGCCGTGGTACCCGTCGCCGATGGCCGACGGCGGCTACGACGTCGCCGACTACTGCGACATCGCCCCGGAGTTCGGCACGCTCGCGGACGCCGACCGGCTCATCGCCGCCGCGCACGAGCAGGGCATCCGGGTGATCATCGACCTCGTCCCCAACCACAGCTCGAACGCTCACCGCTGGTTCCGGGAGGCCCTCGCCGCAGCCCCCGGCTCCCCCGAACGCGACCGGTACATCTTCCGCGACGGCCGGGGACCGAACGGCGACGAGCCCCCGACCAACTGGGGCTCGGTGTTCGGCGGGTCCGCCTGGGAGCGGGTCGTCGAGCCGGACGGCACCCCGGGCCAGTGGTACCTGCACATGTTCGCGCCGGAGCAGCCCGACTGGAACTGGGACAACGCCGAGGTCGTCGAGGAGTTCGACCGGGTGCTGCGGTTCTGGTTCGACCGCGGCGTCGACGGATTCCGCATCGACGTGGGCGACTCGATGGTCGTCCACCCCGAGTACTACGAGGTGCCGATCGACCCGCTGACCGGCTTCGGGACGATCGAGAAGTTCGAGGGGCACCCGCTGTGGGACCAGCCCGGACTGGTCGACATCCAGCGCCGCTGGCGCGCGATCGCCGACGAGTACGGCCCGACCGCGATGGGCGCGCGCGTGTTCGTCTCCGAGGCCTACCTGCCGGTCGACCGGCTGGTCCGCTACGTCTCCTCTGGCCGGCTGCACACGTCGTTCAACTTCGAGTTCCTCCTCAGCGCCTGGGACGCCGGCAGCCTCAAGACCGTCATCGACACGAGCCTCAAGGCGCACCGTTCCGTCGGGGCACCCACCACCTGGGTGCTCAACAACCACGACGTCGTCCGCTCGGTCACCCGCTACGGCAAGCCGGTCACCGGCCGCACCTTCCGCAGCGACGCCGACGAGAACCAGGACGACCCGCACTGGATGGAGAAGATGGCGGCGGGGTCGACCGACGTCGACCTCGGACGCCGCCGGGCCCGGGCCGCGGCCACGCTCATGTTCGCCCTGCCCGGCGGCGCCTACCTCTACCAGGGCGAGGAGCTCGGGCTGGCCGAGGTCGAGGACATCCCCGACGACCTGCTGCAGGACCCGATCTGGGAGCGCTCCGGCCACACCGTCCGCGGTCGCGACGGCTGCCGCGTCCCGATCCCCTGGTCGGGCACGACCCCGCCGTTCGGCTTCGGCCGCGACGCCGAGCCGTGGCTCCCCCAGCCGGCCGGCTGGGCCTCGTTCACCGTCGAGCGCGAGGACGCCGACCCGGCGTCCATGCTGTCGCTCTACCGCGCGCTGCTCGCCGAGCGGCGCACCAACCCGGCGCTGGGCGAGGGTGACGGCCTGCTCACCTGGGACGCCGCGCCCGCCGGCGTCCTGTCGTTCACGAGGGAGCCCGGCTTCCGCTGCGTCGTCAACCTGTCCGAGGCGGAGGTCGACCTCCCCGAGGGCGAGGTGCTCGTCGCGTCGGTGCCGCTCAGTGGTCGCACGCTTCCCGTCGACGCCGCCGCCTGGCTCCGCGCCTGAGGGGCCGAGTCCGCACACCTGCGCGGCCTGCCCGGGTTCCGCCTCCTGGACGCGGACCAATGTGGGCGCGGCCGGTGTCGGCGAAGTTGCGCCTCTGGGGATTTTCGAGCCCCACCAACGGGCCCGAGGTTCCCCAGGTGCGCATTTTCGCACGCGGTCGCGCAGATCCCCGGCGCGAGTGGGATGAAGTTGGGCCTCTGGCGACCCTCGAGGTCTCAAGCGGGGCCCAGGCCGCCCGACATGCGCATTTTCCCGGCCCCAGGACTCGGGGACGCCCCCGATCCGGGTCCCACAGATCGGGGCCCCGCAGGTCGGGGCGCGGGTCAGGACACGAGCGCACTCTCGAGGGCCTCGCGGGTGGCCCCGGTGAGCGGTGCGGGGCGTCCCGACCCGTCGGCGTGCACGAGCACCGTGCGTCCCCTCGCGAGCACCGCGTGCTGCCGGTCGGGGTCGACGATCTCCGACGTGAGGGTGATCGACGACGACCCGATCCGCACCGGCGCGACGAGCACCTGGTACGGACGCGCGCGATGCTCGATCTGGCGCACGTAGTCGACGTCCTGGCGCGCGACCAGCCACAGGTTGTCGGCCGGAGCCCCGGGCGTGCCCGCCCGCATCGTCGTCGGGTCGAGGGCGGTCGTCGCCCGGATGCGGGCCTCCTGGATGAAATCGAAGTAGCGCACGTTGTTGACGTGGCCGTACCCGTCGACGTCGGTCCAGCGCACCCGCAGATCAGTGGGCAGGCCGCGTCCGTGCAGGTGCGGGGCCGCCAGCGGCGGGAACTCGGGCCCGGGAACGAGCTGGTCCTGGAACCATCTCCGCTCGTCGGGGGTCAGCCGGCGGGGCCGCTGCGTCTCGAAGTCGAACGGACACAGGGTCGTCCGCGCCAGCGCGCACACCTCGCCGCGATGGCGCACCTCGTAGGCGACGACGAACCGGCTGGCCCCGACGTGGCACGGGGCGATCGACACCCGGGCGGGCTCCGCGGAGAACACGATCGGCCGCTTGTAGACGACCTCGTGCCCGGTGACGACGATGCCGCTGCCGAGCAGGTGCGCGTTGGCGCCGATGCCGAGGAAGTCGACGCGGGCCTCCTGGAGGTACTCGGCCACGCCCGCGTTGTTGACGTGTCCCTGGGCGTCCATGTCGCCCCAGCGCAGCGGGACGTCGATGACCAGGGGCTCGGTCACGCGGTGTCCCCCGGCTCCTGGTCGTAGAGCGAGTCGATGATGCTCGCGTACTTCTGCTCGACGACGTTGCGCCGCACCTTCATGTTGGGCGTCACCCCGCCGTCGTCGACGGAGAACTCGTGGTCGAGGATCGCGAACCGCTTGACCGTCTCCCACCGCTCGAGGTGCGCGTTGGCGTTGCCCATCAGCCGCTCGATCGAGTGGTGAATCTCCGGACGCTGGCTGAGCTCGGCGTAGCTGAGGTCGGGGTGGCCGTGGTTGGCGCCCCACTTGCGCAGCGCGTCGGGATCGAGGGTGACGAGGGCCACCACGTACTTGCGTCCCTCGCCGACCGCCACCGCCTGGCTGATGTAAGGGATGTTCGCGGCGATCGCCGCCTCGACCTTCTGCGGGGCGACGTACTTGCCGCCGGAGGTCTTGATGAGGTCCTTCTTGCGCTCGGTGATCCGCAGGTAGCCGTCGGCGTCCAGCTCGCCGATGTCGCCGGTGTGGAACCACCCGTCGTTGAACGCCTCCGCGTTCGCCTCAGGACGGTTGCGGTAGCCGCGGGTGATGATCGGGCCGCGCAGCAGCAGCTCGCCGTCGTCGGCGATCCGCACGTCGATGCCGGGGGTGGCCTGGCCGACCGTGCCGAAGCGCGGGGTGGTCGGGGCGTTGACGAACGCGATGGCGCTCGTCTCGGTGCTGCCGTAGCCCTCGACCACGGTGATGCCGGCCGAGTAGAACCACTCCTGCACCTGGCTCGACAGCTTGGCCGACCCCGACATGAAGAACTCGATGTTGCCGCCCATCCGCTGCTTGAGCTTGCTGAAGACCAGCCGGTCCGCGACGGCGTAGCGGGCGGCAAGCGCCTTGGGCATCGGACGCCCCTCGAGGCGGTACGGGATGGAGCGGCGTCCGACGGTGAAGGCCCAGCGGGCGATCCGCCCGGCCACGCCGTTGCGCGGGTTGGCGGTGACGACGGCGGCGCGGACCTTCTCGAAGATGCGCGGCGCGCCGCACATGAAGGTGGGGTGCACCTCGCCGAGCCCCTGGACGATGCGGTCGATGCGCCCGTCGACGGCGCTGCAGAAGCCGATCTTCACCTGCACGGCGATGAGCGCCTTGCCGAACACGTGGCTCAGCGGTAGCCATAGGTACTGCAGCGAGTTGTGGTCGATGATGTCGAGGGAGTCCATGGCCGCGGACTGGTAGGTCCAGCACTCGTGGGTGAGTTCCACGCCCTTGGGGCGTCCGGTGGTGCCGGAGGTGTAGATGAGCGTGCTGAGGGAGTCGGGGCCGGTGGCGGCGATCGCGTCGGTGACGGCGTCCGGATGCTCGGCGAGGTGCGCCCGGCCGCGCTCGTGCAGCTCGGCCCAGGTGAGCACCCGCTCGTCGGCCCGGTCGGCCGGTTCGCGGTCGTCGTCGAAGAGCACGATCGCGCGGATCTGCCCGTCGAGTTCGTCGACGCCCTGCACCTTGGCGACCTGCGCCTGGTTCTCGGCGATGAGGATGCGGCTGTCGGAATCCTGGGCGATGAACAGGACGTCGGGGCTGGTGGTGTTCGGATAGATCGCGGTGGTGGCGCCGCCGGCGCAGGCGATCGCGAGGTCGGCGATGATCCACTCGAACCGGGTGCTGGACGCGATGGCCACCCGCTGCTCGGGCTCGAGGCCGAGGGAGAGCAACCCGGCGGCGACGACGTGGGCTTCGTCCTGCGTCTCGGCCCACGTGTACGGCGTCCACGGGGTCGGACCGACGGCGTTGCGGTCGGGGACCAGGAAGGCCGTGGTGGCGGGCGTCTTGCGGACCCGGGCGGCCAGCATGGCGCCGATGCTGGGCTCGCAGGTCGCCTCGACCTCGGCCCGCGAGAGGCGGTGCGTCGAAGGTGCGGTGCTCACGGATGTCCTCCCCGTCAACTTGGGCTGCCCCACAGTCTTTCACGCGAGGTCTCACGCCCCGCGTAGCGGCTTGCCGCGTCGGGTTGCCCGAGGCCCCGGACGCCGGTGGCAGCCTCAGGATCGGCGGTCGACCACTACGAACGAGACCAGCATGGTCGCGACGAGGACGAAGGGCATGACGCGGACGATCACCGTGGCGTCGACGGAGAGGAACGTCGCCGCGCTGGCCAGCCCGGAGAGCAGGATCGCGATCACGCCGACGACGGCCAGCGTCGCCTGGTGCACCCGGAGGTCGCGCTCGTCGGGACGCCCCGCCGCGATCCGCGCCGCCGTGCCCGTGCGGTCGAACGCGCGCACCGTGCGCCACCGGGCCCAGCCCGCCAGCACGACGACGCCCACACCCCCGGTGAGGATGCCGGCCGCGGCGTCCGGGTTGCCGGCAAGACCCACTGCCAGGGCGAGGGCGAGGCAGATGACCAGGCCGACGGCGACGCCGACGAACCAGGCGGCGGTCGTCTTGCGAGCGGTGGTGGAGCGGTCATTCGTCGACATGGAAGATCTCCTCGATGCTCCGGGCGAAGTAACGGGCGATGGTGAAGGCGAGGGGAAGCGAGGGGTCGTACTTTCCGGTCTCGAGCGAGTTGATCGTCTGCCGCGACACGCCCAGTTCGGCCCCCAGGGCCGCCTGGGAGAGGCCCCGCTGCTCACGGAGGCGGCGGATCTCGTTCTTCACGATGTCAAGGTTATTTGACACCCGCTCCGATAGTCAAGTGACCTTGACATTCCCAGAGCGTCGCGCCACCGCTCCCGGGACGTCCGCCGGTTAGGATGCGCGGCATGGGAACCGGCGCCAACTGGCTCGATCAGGAGCAGCAGCAGATCTGGCGCAACTGGCTGTCGGGGGTCGCCAGGATCAACCAGCACCTGGACGCCGATCTGCGCACGCGGGGCCTCGACCTGGCCGAGTACGAGATCCTCGTCGCCCTGTCGGAGGCGGAGGGACGCCGGCTGCGGATGTCCGAGCTCGCCGAACTCGTCCACCAGAGCCGTTCGCGCCTCACCCACGCGATCAGCCGGCTGGAGCGACGCGGGATCGTGAGCCGCTCCTCAGCCAGCGACGACCGGCGCGGTGTCTACGCCCACCTCACCGACGAGGGGTTCGGCGTCCTCGAAGCGGCGGCCCCAGACCACGTCAACGCCGTTCGCGAGGTCTTCGTCGACGTCGCCGACCCGCGCGACTTCGAGGCGCTCGGCCGGGTGATGAAGGCCGTCCTCGACTCTCCCTTCTGAGCGGGCCTCACTCACCTGCCCCCGCCTCCCGGGCGGGAGTTCTCAACGCTGGGGCGGGACATCTCTGTCGTTCGAGCGTTGAGATGGCCCGCCCCAGCAGAGAACGCCCGCCCCAGGGACCGGGCCGACCGGACGCCGGTGAGGTCGGAGCCGCTGGACGCCGGCCGGCCTCGGTCCACCGGACCCCGGCTCCCCGCGCCCCAGAGACCCGGGATGGCAGACTGACCGGGTGAGCGCGTTGGCCGACCTGCTGTCTCGTCCCGGCGTTGTCGAGTGCGTCGACACGTCCAGCCTGGCCCGCGCCCTCTACTCCACCGACGCCTCCATCTACCGGATCGTGCCGCAGGCCGTCGCCCGCCCCCGCACCCTCGAGGAACTGGACGCCGTCGTCCGCGCCTGCCTGTCGTCGGGCATGCCGATCACCACCCGCGGGGCCGGCACGTCGTGCGCGGGCAACGCGGTCGGCGACGGACTCGTCCTCGACGTCGGCCGCCACCTCAACCGGGTGCTGTCCATCGACCCGGACGCCCGCACGGCCACCATCGAGCCGGGCGTCGTCCAGTCCCAGCTCCAGGCCGCGGCGAAGCCCTACGGCCTGCGCTTCGGGCCCGACCCGTCGACCGCCAACCGCTGCACCGTCGGCGGCATGATCGCGAACAACGCCTGCGGACCCCGGGCCCTCGGCTACGGACGCTCCGCCGACAACGTCGTCTCCCTCGACATCATCACGGGCACCGGCGAGCACCTCACCCTCACCAGGGGCGACGACACGGCCGGCCCGCTCCCCCAGCTCCGCAGCCTCGCCAACGCCCACCTCGGCACGATCCGCACCGAGTTCGGGCACTTCTCCCGCCAGGTGAGCGGCTACAGCCTCGAGCACCTGCTCCCCGAGCACGGCTTCGACGTCCCGGCGTTCTTCGCCGGCACCGAGGGCACGCTCGGCATCATCACCCAGGCGACGGTGAAGCTGGTCGCCGACGCCCCCGTCAAGCAGATGATCGCGCTCGGCTACCCGACGATGGCGGACGCCGCCGACGCGATGCCACTCATCCTGCCGTTCCACCCGGTCGCCTGCGAGGGCCTCGACGCCCGGATCGTCGAGGTGGTCCGGCAGCGCTCGGGCGACTCCGCCGTGCCGCCCCTCCCACGCGGCGAGGGATGGATGTTCCTCGAGGTGGTGGGTGAGGACGCCGGCGAGGTCCGGGCCCGCGCGGACGCGCTGCTGGCGGCGTCCGGGTGCCTCGACGGGTGGGTGGTCACCGACCCGGCCGAAGCCACCGTGCTGTGGAAGATCCGCGCCGACGGCGCCGGCCTGGCCGGGGTCTCGCTCGACGAGCCGGCCTACCCGGGCTGGGAGGACGCCGCCGTGCCCCCGGCCAACCTCGGCGCCTACCTCCGGGAGTTCGACGCGCTGCTCACCGAGCACGGCATGCACGGGCTGCCGTACGGCCACTTCGGCGACGGGTGCGTGCACTGCCGCATCGACTTCCCGCTCGAGCGGCCCGACGGACCCCTGGCCTACAAGGCGTTCGTCGAGGACGCCGCCCGCCTCGTCGCGCGCCACGGGGGGTCGATGTCCGGCGAGCACGGCGACGGGAGGGCCCGCTCGGCGCTGCTGCCCGCCATGTACTCCCCGGAGGCGCTCGCCCTGTTCGGCCAGGTCAAGCACCTGTTCGACCCCGACAACCTGCTCAACCCCGGCGTGCTCGTCGACCCCGACCCGGTCGAGGCCCGCGTCCGCGTCCCGCAGACCCTGCGGTCGCCGTTGCGCCTGCAGGCGCCACAGTTCGCCCGCGACGTGCACCAGTGCTCCGGTGTGGGCAAGTGCCTCGCCGACACCACCGGCAGCGGCGGCGTCATGTGCCCCTCGTTCCAGGCGACGCGCAACGAGAAGGACTCCACCCGCGGCCGCTCCCGCGTGCTGCAGGAGATGATCAACGGCTCGCTCGTCGACGGCGGCTGGCGCTCGCCCGAGGTGCACGAGGCGCTCGACCTGTGCCTGTCCTGCAAGGGCTGCCGCCGCGACTGCCCCACCGGCATCGACATGGCGGCCTACAAGTCCCGCGTCCTGAACGAGTCGTTCAAGGGCCGACTGCGACCGGCGTCCCACTATGCGCTGGGGTGGCTCCCCCGTTGGGGACGGCTGGTCACCGCAGTCCCCGGGATGGCGCGGCTCGCCAACGCCGCCACCCAGACTCCCGGCGTCCGGCACGTCGTGCGGGCGATGGCCGGGGTCGACCAGCGGCGTCCCATGCCGAGGTTCCGCACGGGGGGCCGCGCCCGCCGGGCCTTCCGGACGCCGCACCCCACCGGCACGCCCGTGGCCTTGTGGGTCGACTCGTTCACCGACACCTTCGAGGGTTCGCAGCTCGAGGCCCTCGTCCGGGTGCTCGCGGACGCCGGTTACGCACCCCACGTCGTGCAACAGGACGCCTGCTGCGGTCTCACGTGGATCACCACCGGTCAGCTCGACGGGGCTCGGGCGCAGCTGCGTCGGGCCCTCGACGTGCTCGCCCCCATCGCCGCGCAGGGCACCCCGATCGTGGGGCTGGAGCCCAGCTGCCTTGCGGTGTGGCGCTCGGACGCCGGCGAGCTGCTGCCCGACGACCCCCGCGTCCCCGACGTGGCCACGGCGGTGCACACGCTCGCCGAACTGCTCGGCAAGACCCCGGACTGGACGCCGCCCGACCTCACCGGCCACACGATCGTCGCCCAGCCGCACTGCCACCACGCCAGCGTCCTCGGCTGGTCCGCGGACGCCGACCTGCTGCGGAGAACCGGCGCGGAAGTGGTCACCCTCGGCGGCTGCTGCGGCCTGGCCGGCAACTTCGGCGTGGAGAAGGGCCACTACGACGTGTCGGTCGCCGTGGCCGAGCACGACCTGCTGCCCGCCGTGGAGGCGGCCGGCCCCGACGCGATCGTGCTCGCCGACGGCTTCAGCTGCCGCAAGCAGCTCTCCGATCTCGCCGACCGCGGGTCGGTCACACTGGCGCAGCTGCTCGCCGTGCACGCCTGACCGCCGCCCGGCCGGCGCGGCCGCACACCCGACGGGACCGTTGGCACCGGACCCGGGGTGCACTTGAATGGGGAGGGTCCAACCCCTGCGAAAGGACCGGCATGTCCAGTTCCACCTGGCGCACCCGTGCCGAGTGCGATGCTCCTCCCCTGTCCGACGACCACCTCACCGCCATCCACGACTGGTGGCGCGCGGCGAACTACCTGGCGGTCGGCCAGATCTACCTCCTCGACAACCCGCTCATGCGGCGTCCGCTCACCCGCGACGACGTCAAGCCGCGACTGCTGGGTCACTGGGGGACGACGCCCGGGCTCAACTTCCTCTACGCCCACCTCAACCGGGTGATCGGCGAGCGGCAGCTGCACAGCCTCTACATCGCCGGGCCCGGCCACGGCGGCCCGGCCATGGTCGCCAACAGCTACCTCGACGGCACCTACTCGCAGGTATACCCGCGGGTCTCCCAGGACGAGGCGGGCCTGGGGCGGCTGTTCAAGCAGTTCTCCTTCCCGGGCGGCATCCCCTCGCACGTAGCGCCGGAGACGCCGGGTTCGATCCACGAGGGCGGCGAGCTCGGCTACGCCCTGTCGCACGCCTACGGCGCCGCGTTCGACAACCCGAACCTGTTCGTCTTCGCCGTGGTGGGCGACGGCGAGGCCGAGACCGGGCCGCTGGCGACGAGTTGGCACTCGAACAAGTTCCTGAACCCGGTCACCGACGGCGTCGTGCTGCCGGTGCTCCACCTCAACGGGTTCAAGATCGCCAATCCCTCGGTGCTCGCCCGCATCGGCGAGGACGAGCTGCTCGACCTCATGCGCGGCTACGGGCACACGCCCTACGTCTTCACCGCCGGCTTCGACGACGAGGAGCCGGAGAGCTACCACCGCCGCTTCGCGGAGCTGCTCGACGAGGTGCTCGACCACATCGCCCGCATCCGCCAGCAGGCCGCCGAGCAGGGGGCCGACGAGGCGGCCCGCCCGTTGTGGCCGATGATCGTGTTCCGGACGCCGAAGGGCTGGACCGGGCCCAAGTACGTCGACGGCAAGCTCACCGAGGGCACCTGGCGCGCCCACCAGGTGCCGCTGGCCAGCGCGCGCGACACCGACGAGCACCTCCAGCAGCTCATCGACTGGCTGTCGTCCTACCGCCCCGACGAGCTGTTCGACGAGCGGGGCCGGGTCCGGGAGCACATCGCGGCCCTCGCGCCACCGCCCGACCTGCGCCTGGGCGACCAGCCGGTGGCCAACGGCGGTCTTATCCGCAAGGACCTCGACCTGCCCGACTTCCGCGACTACGGCATCGATCCGGAGCAGCCGGGGTCGGAGATCGCCGAGGGCACCCGACGCCTCGGCGGCTGGCTGCGCGACGTCATCGAGCACAACCCGCACAGCTTCCGGGTGTTCGGGCCGGACGAGACGGCGTCCAACCGGCTGCAGGACGTCTTCGAGGTCACCGACAAGCAGTGGCTCGCCGAGTTCGAGGCGCCGTCGATCGACGAGCACATGGCCCGTGACGGGCAGGTCGTCGAGATGCTCAGCGAGCACCAGTGCCAGGGCTGGCTGGAGGGGTATCTGCTCACCGGCCGGCACGGCATCATGTCGAGCTACGAGGCGTTCATCCACATCGTCGACTCCATGGTCAACCAGCACGCCAAGTGGCTCAAGGTCACCAACGAGCTGCCGTGGCGGCGTCCGATCTCGAGCCTCACCTACCTGCTCAGCTCGCACGTGTGGCGCCAGGACCACAACGGCTTCAGCCACCAGGACCCGGGCTTCATCGACCACATCGTCAACAAGAAGGCCGACATCGTCCGGGTCTACCTGCCGCCGGACGCCAACACGCTGTTGTCGACCTTCGACCACTGCCTGCGCTCGAAGCAGTACATCAACGTCGTCGTCGCCGGGAAGCAGCCGAACCCGGTCTGGCTCACGATGGACGAGGCGGTCAAGCACTGCGCCCGCGGCGTCGGCATCTGGGACTGGGCGGGCACCGAGCAGCCGGGCGACGAGCCGGACGTCGTGCTCGCCTGCGCCGGCGACATCCCGACCATCGAGGTGCTCGCCGCCGCCGACCTGCTCAAGACCAACATCCCCGAGCTCAAGATCCGGGTGGTCAACGTCGTCGACCTCATGCGGCTGCAGGACGCCGACGAGCACCCGCACGGCATGACCCACCGCGACTTCGACACGGTGTTCACCACCGACAAGCCGATCGTGTTCGCCTATCACGGCTACCCGTGGCTCATCCACCGGCTCACCTACCGCCGCCACGGGCACGCCAACCTGCACGCGCGGGGGTACAAGGAGGAGGGCACGACCACCACCCCGTTCGACATGGTGATGCTCAACGACCTCGACCGCTACCACCTGGTGATGGACGTCATCGACCGGGTGCCGGGGCTGGCCACCCGCTACGCGGGGCTGCGGCAGCAGATGAGCGACAAGCGGTTCGACGCCCGGCAGTACGCGATGGAGCACGGCGAGGACATCCCCGAGGTGCGCGACTGGGTGTGGCCCTCGGCGCAGGAGGCAGGTCCGGGCAACCGGTCGGCCGCCGACACCGGCGCCGACAACGTGTGAGGGCTCCCGGCGTCCGGAGGCGGCGGACGCGAACCGGCGCGGCGCGGCGTCCAGGTTCGGGCGGCGTACAAGATGACTGACGGCGTACGACCTGACGGGTGAAATCAGTCAGGTCGTACGCCGCGGGCGACGGGTTGTACGCCGCAGGAACTGGACTGGGGGCTCAGTGGCTCCGAGCTCAGCCGCCCGGGCGGTCAGCCGCGGGTGAGGCGGCGGTGCTTGCTCGAGTGCGGACGCGCGGCCTCGGGACCGAGCCGGGCGATCTTGTTCTGCTCGTAGTCGGCGAAGTTGCCCTCGAACCAGTACCACTTGCCCTCGTCCTCGTCCGTGCCCTCCCAGGCGAGGATGTGGGTGGCGATCCGGTCGAGGAACCAGCGGTCGTGGGAGATGACGACGGCGCAGCCGGGGAACTCGAGCAGCGCGTCCTCGAGGCTCGACAGCGTCTCGACGTCGAGGTCGTTGGTCGGCTCGTCGAGCAGCAGCACGTTGCCGCCCTGCTTGAGGGTGAGCGCGAGGTTCAGCCGGTTGCGCTCACCGCCCGACAGGACGCCGGCGGGCTTCTGCTGGTCGGGGCCCTTGAACCCGAAGCTCGCCACGTAGGCGCGCGAGGGCACCTCGAAGTTGGCGACCTTGATGTAGTCGAGTCCGTCGGAGACGACCTGCCACACGTTCTTGTCGGGGTCGAGGCCGGTGCGGCCCTGGTCGACGTAGCTGAAGCTCACGGTCTCGCCCACCTTGACGGTGCCCGCG
>DATAKK010000012.1:0-8158 GCA_036261615.1 Propionibacteriaceae bacterium
CGCGCGACATTGGTCCATTCCGTGAAGCCCGGGCCCCACCATTCGTCGTTCTCAGGAATGGGGAAGTACTGGGGCAGATAGAACGCCACAGCGCGCGCACGCCGATTCATCGCACTCGTCGTCCCTCCCTGACATCACACCCGGCGCGCCTGTCAGGAGCAGCCGATTCGAACTGTAGCGCCCGTCCGCGCGCAGTTCCGGGAGTAGCCTCCTCACGTGACGCAGGCGGACCTCACAGTGGTGATCCCCCTGTTCAACGGCGCCCGTTTCATCGAGGAGACCCTCGACTCGGTGAAGCTCCAGACGATACCGGTGGCACAGGTGATCGTCGTCGACGACGGGTCGGATGATGACGGGCCCGAGCGGGCGCTGGCCCATCCGCTGCGTCCGCTGCTGGTGCGGCAGAGCCACCTGGGAGTGGCCGTCGCGCGCAACCATGGCCTGCTGCAGACCGGCACGCGGTGGGTGACGTTCCTCGACCAGGACGACCTCTGGCACCCGGAGCGCGTGCAACGCCTCGTCGGCTGGCTGGCCTCCCACCCCGAGGAACGCCTCGTCATGACCACCGAGATGGCGTTCTCGACCCATGACGACCTGCCACGTCTCAATGAACAGGACCCGCTGGCGGGCTCGTGGGCGTCGCTCCACGTGGCTCGGCAGACGGCGCTCCGCGACCTCATCGAGTCCGCCGACGTGACCGGGTCGGAAACGGTGACCCGCCACGACCAGATGTCCATGCTCCGCGGGCCGGTGAGCGTCACCACCAGCTTCGTGGCGGACGCCGACCTGTTGCGTCTGGCGGGTGGCTTCGCACCCCACGCCCTCGCCATGGACGACTACTGGCTGCTGACAGTCGCGGCGAAGATCTGTCCCGTGGTGGTCGTCGATCAGCCCACCGTCTTCTACAGGGTGCACGGCGCGGCGACCTCGCGGACGACCAGGCTGGCCCTCCCATTCCTCTCCTCGGCGGTGGCCCTGCGCTACGGCGGCGGTCTGAGTCGCGCGGACGCCGACCCCTCAGGCGCCCCGGTGGGACCCCTGCATCTCCATCTGCTCGACGAGTTCCGGCATTCCCCCCAGTTCTCCGATCGGAGGCTTCGGGCGGTGAGCTGGCACCTCGCCCGCATCCTGCTCGGACCCCAACAGGCCCGCGAGCACGCCAAGGCCCTCGTCCGGGCCAGGGCACCGTGGTTGCGCTCGGTCCGTTCGGCAGCCGAGAGTCTGCGCGGCCTCCGTTCCCCGGCCGGTTAGCCCAACCCGGTCCACGCCCGGGCGCGATCCTGCAGCCACCGTGGCGCTTCCCCGAAGCGGCCGGTCGCGTAGTCGACCAGCGCCGCGGTGAGCGCTACCCCGTGGCGTGCCAGCCGCCTGAGTTCCCGCTCCCGCACGTCACGCCCCAGCACCGGAACGACGTGCCGGCGCAGGAACCTCGCCCGGACGACCCGGCCGGCGCCGGCCGAGGCGCCGAACAGCAGCCCGTTGCGCGCGTAGAAGTACAGGCCGAGGTATCCGAACTCTCCGGTGAAGGAGGCCGAGACCCGGTGGAGGATCCGGATGTCGCGGCGAACCAGAAGCGGGATCCCGAGCCGCGCGGCCCGGAGGCTCAGGTCGGCGTCCTCGAACAGCAGGAAGTACCGCTCGTCGAACAGCCCGACCCGCTGCCACACATCCGCCCGGGCGGTCAGGCAGCACCCGGCAAGCGTCTCGGTGCGAGCACAGTCGAGCGGGGGCAGGGCCGCCAGTTCGGCCTCGTTGAGATGCCGGGGAAGGGCCGTGTCGGCGTCCACGACGCCCCCGCCGAACCACACGGAGGCGGGCGCCGCGAGGTAGTTGACCTGGGGGCTCACGAGGGCACCCGCGGACGCCGCAAGTTCGAGCGCCTTGATCGCGGGGGGCGAGCACACCGTGTCGTTGTTGAGGACGGTGACCATTCCGGCGCCGTGCTCCATCGCCCACGTCAGCCCGGCGTTCATCCCGCCGGCGAAGCCGAGATTGCGCCCGGTCTGCAGGGTGAGCACCCCCGGGTGCCGGCGGGTGGCCTCCTCGAGCACCCCGTCGAAGGATCCGTTGTCGACGACGAGAACCGAGAAGTCGTGGGGTTCGCTGAGGAGGGAGGCGAGGCACTCGAGAGTGTCGTCCCGCCCGCGGAACGACAGCACGACGACGACGTGGGTCAGCACCGCAGCCCCTCCCTGCCGACGTCGCGGTCCCGCCCGGGGACCGGAGCCGCGGGCACCACGCTAGCGGTCCTCCGGCAGCAGGAGGTCGCCGACGGCGCCCGGAGTGGGCGCCAGTCGCGGCCACAGCTGCCGGGAGAACGGGTGAAAGTCCCTCATGACCGGCCAAGTGACCGGCGCGGGGAGCCAGCGGGTGAGGTAGTAGAGACGGGTGCGGGGCGACGCGTGCCCCCACGTCGACAACTTGCGGCGGATGCTCGCCGGTGACCGGGCCCACGAGTTGTGGACGATCGCGTCGCCCTCGGCGAGGCGCTCGTCGCGCACCTCCCCCTCCGCCACGGCGTGACGGACCTGTAGCGAGCGGTCGTCGCCGCGCACCACCGTCCGGAGGAAGGGGCCCCGGCAGCGCCGCGCGTCGACCAGTTCGACGCCGGGACGCACGGCGATCGGACCGGGATAGTCATACCGAGGGCCGCCCGGGTCGACCACCTCGAGATACCGGCCGGTACGTGTGCGGCGGTAGAGGACGCGCATCGGCCATTCGATGGCGCTCAACTCCTGCTGCTCCGCCGACTCGATCGCCGAAAGCAGCGGGCCGACGTGGGGCAGCACCTCGTCGTTGTCGATCTGGAGGATCCAGTCGACGCGTCCCCGGAGAGCCGCGATGCCGGCCTGGCGTTGAGCCGTCTCGGCGTGCATGGGCTGCTCGGCGTCGTACCACTCGCCCCGGACGATGCGCCGGAGTCCGCGCGGGTCGTGGCGCCCGATGATCTCGAGACACTCCTCGACGGGAAGCGGACGGCCCGTCCACCCGGTGCCGGTATCAGGGACGACGACGACGAGGTCGTCGAGCAGGTCGTAATACCTCGACAGGCTGGAGGCAAGCCAGACCGGGTCGCCGGGCAGCAGGTAGGCGCCTATCCGTCGCCGTCCATCCGACCCTCTCCCGGAAGCAGCCGGCCCGTCGGTCGTCGTGTCTCGAACCTCGTTCTCCACGGCGTCAGACCGCGCCGAAGTGCAGGGACCGGTACCTCGGCGACAACTCGCGATCCGAGAGGATGTCGTCCACCCGCGCCGTCCACAAGGGGGTGGGGCCCTCGACCAACTGGTTCGCCTGGAAGTGGTGCCATGTTCCGGGGTACAGGGTTCCGTGACCGTACGACCCGAACGGCCCCAGCGTCCAGGACGGCTCTTCGTCGAAGCCCAAGGGCAGCAACAGGCGATAGGGGAAACCCGAGCGGTTGGCGCGCACGGTGAGCAGTTCGGACGTGTCGATCTGCACCCTCGGCCCGGGGAAGGAGTGCCGTCGCGTCGTCCATGCCAAGGACGGGGAGCCGAGGGCGCGCCACGCGTCCTTGTGGATCATCAGCATCGAGGCCGCGGCGTAGACCCGGTTCCTCGTGACGGCATGGGAGATGTTCTGCGCGTTCCCGGCGAAGGATCGGTTGGCGCGGACCCACTCATACACGGCCCTCAGCAGTGCCGCGTCGTGGGGCAGGCAGTCGGCGTCCAGGAAGCAGGAGACGTCGTCGGGGTCGTCGCGCAGCACGTCGGTGAGGAACCGGCCGTGCAGCGTGTAGCGCCGGTTGTAGTCGGGATCGTGACCGAACCGGTGGTACTCGACGTCGAGCCCGACGTGGGATGCCACCCGTCGATGATCCTCGACGATCCGGGAAGAGAGTTCGGCGGTATAGAACACGTGGAACCTCATCGCACCTCCGCCCCGTCCTCACGGCGTCAGTTTTCACGGCAAACCTTAGGGCAGATCGGGCCTCTGGCACCGGCCGTCGCCGGCCGCGGGCCAGCAGGTCCACTCGAGCACCCGCCGGGTTCGCGACGGGTCGACGCCACGCCACCCGATCTCGGCGACGCTCTCACCGCGTCGCATTGCCCCCCACCGCTCGGCGACCTGGTCTTCCGAGTACCGCTCCCCGGCCGCCCAGTGCCACCCCTCGGCGGCGGACGCGCCGGCCGCGCGCAGTGCGGACGCACCGGTGGCGAACTTGCGGCGCATCTGGGAGGGACCCCGGTAGGGGACGTGCGCGACGATCAGTCCGGGCTCGTCGGCGCCCACCCTTGCCACTCCGTGGTTGCCCGGACCCACCAGCGCCAGTGGGTGCGCGCGGAAGGCGACCTTGCGGGGGCCGGCACCCGTCCGGTCGACGAGGAAGTCGGTGGACCTGTCAACGGGCGCGCACAGGGGAAGCAGGTCGACCATCCGCCCTGACACGACCGTGGCCTCCCGCTCCAGCAGGTAGCTCGCGAGCGGCTGCCCGGGGGCGAACCAGAACTCGTCAGCGTCGAACGGGACGATCCACCGCGCCCCGGCACGCCAGGCCGCGCGGGCGAGGCGGCTGACCTTCTCCTTCTGGAAATGCCCCGGTTCCCGGTCGGCGACGACGTGCACCCGGTGATCGCGCCACGCCAGGTCGCGCAGCTTCTCTGTGGTGCCGTCGTGGGAGAGGTGATCGGCGACGAGGACGTGATCCACGCCCTGGTCGAGCAGGTGGGCCACGGACAGTTCGATGATGTCGGCCTCGTCCCGCACGACCGAGACGCCCCACACCTCGTCCCGGGGGCGGCGGCTGGGCAGCGGGGGCAGAGCCAGGGCGCGCGAGACGCGCCGTTCGGTTCGCGCGTCCCAGTGTCCGTTGAGGTGTTCGGTGAGGAAGCACCGCGGTTGGTCGAACCACTCACGGCGCGCGGCACCGACCCTGCCGGCCGGGTCCGCCCCGCCCACCCCCGTGTGGCCCACGACGCCCACTCTAGGGGCCCAGGGCGCCGGCGGCCGGGGAGCGCGAGGCGTCGTCATCGAGCGGAGCGCTCAGATGAGGTCGGCGAACTGGCGCTCGCGGGATTGGAAGTAGAGCAGGCCGGCGGCGAACACGACGAGGGAGGCGATCGGCGCCGCCACCACCTGCCACCAGACGGTCGTCCCCAGCCCCAGGAACGAGGTGCGGAAACCCTCGATGATCCACGCCAACGGGTTGATGTCGAAGAACCACCGGAGTCGGGCCGGGGCGGCGCTGGCCGCGTACGCCACGGGTGTCGCGTAGAGGCCGACCTGGACGAGCCATGGCACGACGTAGGCGACGTCGCGGAACCTCACCATGAGCGCGGCACCCCACAGCCCGAGGCCCATCGCCAGCAGCAGCCCGCACGCCAGCCAGAAGGGCAGCGCCAGGATCCCCCAGCCGGGAGTGACCCGGAAGACCAGGAGCAGCACGAGCCCGAGGACCGTCGCCACCGCGAAGTCGACGAGCACCGACAGCGCAGACGACAGGGGCACGAGCGCCCGGGGAAAGAACACCTTCGCCACCAGTTGCTGGTTGGCCACCATGGACGCAGACGCCCGGGACAGCACGTTCGCCACGACGTTCCAGATGAGCATGCCCACGTAGCTGAACATGAAGTACGGGACGCCGTCGCTGGGGAGTTTCGCCACCCCCCCGAAGATGATCGCGAAGATGCCGGCACCGACCAGCGGCTGCAGCACGACCCACAGCACCCCGATCGCCGTCTGCCGATACCGAAGCACGATGTCGCGGCGTCCGAACACCCACGCGACCTCCCGGGCCTCCCACAGCTCGCGGATCGGTGGCAGGTTGAACCGGCCGGGCGGGACGATTGTGATGCCGCTCACGCCGACGCCACCTCGTAGGAGAAATCGCACAGGAGCAGTGCACCGGCGATCGCCTCGTCGTTGAGCGCCTCGGGGTACGGCAGTTCGGGCAGCACCTCGAAGGTGGCGGCGGTCTCCCAGGCGTCGAGGACTCCCATCTGGCAGACGAAGGCGTCGACCGAGTACCGGCCGGGGGGCAGCCACAGTTCGCTGATCGTGAGGGTGATGTCGGCGTCGCGGTCGGGCTCGAACCAGCCCTCGACCAACCGCGAGTCGCACTTGGTGACGTCGATGCCGTTGCGGTCCTTGATGTGGCACGAAACGAAATAGCGACCGACCAGCCCGGCCGACGCCGGCACGCGGATGTGGACGACCTTGTCCTGGGCCACCCCGACCGCCGGGGAGTCCATCCAGACCTCCGCCGCCCGGATCTCACCCGACCCCGGACGCCGCTCGGCGACGGTCGGTTGCACGGCCCGAATCTCGAAGCTCTCGGCGTAGCGGTCCATCGCGCCCTGCACCGGTCCCTCGTAGACCAGGCGGCCGGCGTCCAGATAGAGCGCCCGTGTACACAGGGCCTTCACCGTCGACATCTGGTGGCTCACGTAGAGCACCGTGCGGCCGTCCTGGGCGACGGACTTCATCTTCTCCAGCGACTTGCGCTTGAACTCGGCGTCGCCCACGGCGAGCACCTCGTCGATGGCGAGGATCTCCGTCTCGAGGTGTGCCGCGACCGCGAACGCCAACCGCACGTACATGCCCGACGAGTACCTCTTGACCGGCGTTTCCAGGAACCGCTCGACGCCGGCGAAGTCGACGATCTCGTCGAAGCGGCGTCGGATCTCGGCACGGGTCATCCCCAGCAGGGTGCCGTTGAGGTAGATGTTCTCGCGCCCGGTCAGCTCCGGGTGGAATCCGGTGCCGACTTCGAGCAGGCTCCCCACCCGGCCCGACAGTTCGACCCGTCCAGCCGTCGGCGCGGTGATGCGGGTGAGGATCTTGAGCAGGGTCGACTTGCCGGCACCGTTGCGTCCGATGATCCCCAGGGCCTCGCCCTCGGGCACGTGGAAGGACACGTCGCGCAGCGCCTCGAACTCCTGGAAACGCGCGCGGCGCAGCGGGTGGAGCACCCGCTCGACCATCGCCTCGGTGGCGCGGGTCGCGGTTCCTCCCGATGTGCGGATGCGGTAGGTCTTGCCCAGATTCCGCACGTCGATGGCGGTCTGACTGGTCACCCTGTCGCCCCCCGAGTCTCGGATGCGTTCCGATCGTAGTGGCCGGGGCCCGCGGCCGGCCCGGTCCTCCAATGGCGCGTGTCGAAGCTCCTGTCGAGGACCGGGCGCGGCTGTACGCTCCGGCGGTAAAGGGGGTCGGGCCGTGGCCGATGCGGATCTGGAGATCATCTGCGCGCAGCACCGGGAGTTCCCCCTGCATCGCTCGCCGACTGTCGTCAACATCCAGTGCGGCCGGGCACTCACCGGTCTCGACCTCGGACTCCCCGCCGACGACTCTGGCGCCAACATCAGCGCACTGAACCCGCACTTCTCCGAACTGACGGCCGTCTACTGGTACCTCGAGAACCGGACACCGGCCAGGAACATCGGCATCTGTCACTACCGCCGGTTCTTCGACCCGTTCGCCCTCCCCCTCAAGCGTGGCGACCGATGGCCGATCGAGCGGAACCGGAGCGTGGAGGTGACGCTGGCGGTGGCGGAGTTCACCCGCGCACCCCAGACCTCGCGCGCCTCCGGTCCCCTGCTGTCAGCAGCGCTCAGGACGCGACCACTGATCCTCCCCCGGCCGATGTCCCTCGGTGTGTCGATCGAGGAGCAGTTCGTCGTCAACCACGGCGGCAGGGGTTGGGCGCTCATGCTCGACGTCCTCCACGAGTCCGGCGAACACCAGGCGGCCGCGGTGTTCTCGAGCACCTACCTGTTCGCCTGGAACATGCTCATCGCCCGGCGCGCCCTGTTCCTCGACTACGCCCACTGGCTGTTCCCCATCCTCCTGGAGGTGCACAGGCGGATGGACTACGACGGGCTGGACGCCTACCAGCAGCGACTGCCGGGCTTCCTCGCCGAGCGACTGCTCACCTACTACGTCGTGACCCGCGGCCTCATCCCCCGTGCGCGGCAGATGCGCATCGCCCAGTTTCTGGGCTGAGCGGCCGAGCCGGGAGATCGCCCGGGTGAGCCGCCGCGGCGCCTCCGCCGGGGCTGCCACCGGGGATGCCACCATTCATACATGTCCTCCCCGACCCGGGTCGTCGTGCTCGACCACACCGCCGAGCTCGGCGGTGCCGAGATCGCGCTCGCGCGCCTGCTCGACGCCCTGCCCCCCGGTGAGTTCGCCGTCACCA
>DATAKK010000031.1:0-44972 GCA_036261615.1 Propionibacteriaceae bacterium
TGTCCGCGTGCCACAGCCTGCTCGACGACCTCACGGCCGGTGCCCGCGCTCGCGCCAATCACCGCAATTCGCATGGTTCCCCCCGAAACCTTCCCCGATGAGCCGGAACACTACCCGGTCGCGCAAGCTCGTGGGGGAACAACGCCGGTCGATCGCGGCCCGGCCGCCGGAAAGAGCCGCCGGCGCGGCGTTGACACCGCTTCCCCAGAGGCCGCAGGGTGGTCGCCATGGACGCTGATGTGATCGTGGTCGGCGCGGGACTGGCCGGGCTCAATGCCGCCCGCACGCTCGAGGAGGGCGGTCTCACCCCGCTCGTGCTCGAGGCGTCGGACGCCGTGGGCGGCCGGGTCCGCACCGAGCTCATCGACGGGTACCGGGTCGACCGCGGGTTCCAGCTGCTCAACCCCGCCTACCCGGCCGTGCGGGAGGCCGTCGATGTCGGTCGGCTCGCGCTCCGCGCGTTCGGGCGTGGCGTGGCCGTGCGCACGGACGCCGGGCTGCGCGTGCTCACCGATCCCACCCGTACCACCCACCGGGCCCTGGACATGCTCCATCTCGTGCTCACCGAGCGCCGCGAGGTGGCCGCGCTCACGGCGTGGCTCGCTCCCGCCGCGGCCGGACGCCGCGCCCTGCAACTGCTGCCCGACACTTCGCTCGCCGACTCGCTGGACGCCGCCGGCGTCCGCGGAGACCTGCGCAGCGAGGTGCTCGAACCGTTCCTCGCCGGCGTCCTCACCGACGACACCGGCACGACGTCCGCGAGTTTCGTCCGCTGGCTGCTGCGCTGGTTCAGCCTCGCCACACCAGGGCTCCCGGCCCAGGGCATGGCGGCACTGCCCGAATTGCTCCGCGCGTCCCTCTCGGCCGAGGTGCGCCTCGGCACCCCGGTCTCGTCGGTCGAGCACCACGCCGGCACGTGGACCGCGCACACGGACGCCGGGCCGCTGACCGCCCGTGGCATCGTCCTCGCCGCCGACCCGACGACCTCCGCCCGGCTCATGGGGAGCGAGCCGCCGACGATGCGCGGCCTCGCCACCTGGTGGTTCGCGCCGCCGACGGCTCCCACCGATTCCCCCTACCTCCACGTGGACGGTCAGCGGCGGGGTCCGGTGGTGAACACCGCGGTGGTGAGCAATCCCCAACCGGCGTACGCGCCGGCCGGAAGCCACCTCGTCGAGGCGTCGACCCTGCTCGCCGGCGGGACGCCCAGCGAGGCCGAGGTGCGCGCCCACGTCGGGCGCATCTACGGCACCGACGCGAGCTCCTGGCCGGTGCTCGCCGTGCACGAGATCCCGCAGGCCCTGCCGACCATCGAGCCCGGGCGCTGCTTCCGGCCGCTGCCGACGCGGGGCGCCCTGGTGCTCGCGGGGGACGCCGCCGACGCCTCCATCCAGGGGGCTCTCGACTCCGGACGCTCGGTCGCCCGGCAGCTCGTCACGTCGCTCGCGGGGAGGCCCACGCCCACCGGGCCGTGAGGACTATCCCCACCCGAGGTCGTGCAGCCGGCGGTCGTCGATGCCGAAGTGGTGGGCGACCTCGTGCACAACGGTGATCGAGATCTGCTCCACGAGGTCCTCCCGGTCGGTGCACATCCGCTGCAGCGGCCCCTGGAAGATGACGATGCGGTCGGGCCACAGCGGGCCGGCGTCCCAGCGCTCGGTGAGCGGCACGCCCTCGTAGACGCCGAGCAGGTCGGGGTCGTCCGCGTCCGGTTCGTCGTCGACGACGATGACGACGTTGTCCATCGCGTCGAACAGCGCGTCGGGGATGGTGTCGAGGGCGTCGTTGACGGCGTCCTCGAACTCCGCCCGGGTGATCGAGACCATGCTCGACACCCTAGAACCCGCCCCTCGACCCCGCCCGTCGGCGTACGAGATGTCGCGCGGCGTACGAGATGTGGGCCCGAAGTGGACAGGTCGTACGCCGCGGGCGACGGGTCGTACGCCGCGGGACGCCGACGAAGCGGACCCCCTGCTGGGGATCCGCCTCGCGGTGGTCTCGCTCCGGGCCGGACGGGCCCGGTCGGTCGGTCAGCTCTCGCTACGCACCTGGTCGAAGTCGGCCGGGGGCGTGTCGGGGAGTTCGCTCATCGGCTCGCCCTTGAAGCTGAACGGCAGCTCCGACCCCTCGGGGGCCACATCGACGACGACGATCTCGCCCGGCTTCAGCTCTCCGAAGAGGATCTTCTCGGCGAGGATGTCTTCGACGTCGCGCTGCAGCGCCCGACGCAGCGGCCGGGCTCCGAGCACCGGGTCGAACCCGCGCTTGGCGACCAGCGCCTTCGCCGCCGGCGTGAGCACGATCGACATGTCCTTGTCCTTGAGCCGGGTCTCGATGTCGTTGACCATGAGGTCGACGATGTGCTCGATGTCGTCCTCGGTCAGCTGGTGGAACACCACGACCTCGTCGACCCGGTTGAGGAACTCGGGACGGAAGTGCTGCTTCAGCTCGTCGCTGACCTTCGCCTTCATGTTCTCGTAGCTGCCGCCGGTGTCGCCCTGCCGCGAGAAGCCCAGGTTGACGCCCTTGGAGATGTCACGGGTACCGAGGTTGGTGGTCATCACGATGACGGTGTTCTTGAAGTCGACCACCCGGCCCTGCGCATCGGTGAGCCGACCCTCGTCGAGGATCTGCAGCAGCGAATTGAAGATGTCGGGGTGCGCCTTCTCGATCTCGTCGAACAACACCACGCTGAACGGCTTGCGGCGCACCTTCTCGGTGAGCTGGCCACCCTCTTCGTACCCGACATATCCGGGCGGCGAACCGAACATCCGCGAGGCGGTGTGCTTCTCGGAGTATTCGCTCATGTCGAGGGTGATCAGGGCGTCCTCGTCACCGAACAGGAATTCGGTGAGCGCCTTGGTGAGCTCGGTCTTTCCGACGCCGGACGGGCCGGCGAAAATGAACGAGCCCGACGGACGCCGCGGGTCCTTCAGCCCGGCGCGGGTGCGCCGGATCGAGCGCGACAGCGCCTTGACCGCGTCGTGCTGGCCGATGTAGCGCTTGCCGATCTCCTCCTCCATGCGCAGCAGTCGAGCCGACTCCTCCTCGGTGAGCTTGAACACCGGGATGCCGGTGGCCGAGCTGAGCACCTCGGCGATCGACTCCTCGTCGACCTCGGCGGCCGACGAGTTCTGCTCGAGCCGCCAGACCTGCTCCTTGGCGGCGCGCTCGTGGATGAGGGACTTCTCCTGCTTGCTGAGGTCGCCCGCCCGGTCGAACTCCTGCGCGTCGATGGCCGCCTTCTTGGCCGTCGACACGCTGGCGATCCGCTCGTCGTACTGCTTGATCTCCGGCGGAACGGTCATCCGCTTGATCCGCAGCCGGGCGCCCGCCTCGTCGATCAGGTCGATGGCCTTGTCGGGCAGGAACCGGTCCTGGATGTAGCGGTCGGCCATGTTGGCCGCGGCCGACAGCGCCTCGTCGGTGATGATGATGTGGTGGTGCGCCTCGTAGCGGTCGCGCAGGCCCTTGAGGATGTCGATGGTGAGCGCGATGCTCGGCTCGGCCACCTGGATCGGCTGGAACCGTCGCTCGAGGGCGGCGTCCTTCTCGATGTGCTTGCGGTACTCGTCGAGGGTGGTGGCGCCGATCGTCTGCAGCTCGCCACGGGCGAGCATCGGCTTGAGGATCGACGCGGCGTCGATCGCGCCCTCGGCGGCACCCGCACCGACGAGGGTGTGGATCTCGTCGATGAACAGCATGATGTCGCCGCGGGTCTTGATCTCCTTGAGCACCTTCTTCAGCCGCTCCTCGAAATCACCGCGGTAGCGCGACCCGGCGACCAGCGCGCCCAGGTCGAGCGTGTAGATCTGCTTGTCCTTGAGGGTTTCGGGCACGTCGCCGCGGACGATGGCCTGGGCCAGTCCTTCGACGCAGGCCGACTTGCCGACGCCGGGCTCACCGATCAGCACCGGGTTGTTCTTGGTGCGCCGGCTGAGCACGGTCATGACGCGCTCGATCTCCTTCTCCCGACCGATCACCGGGTCGAGGCGGCCCTCGCGCGCAGCCTGGGTGAGGTTGCGCCCGAACTGCTCGAGCACGGTGGCCGAGGTCGGGGCGGGACCGACGTCTGGGGCTCCGGACGTGGAGGGCTCCTTACCTTGGTAGCCACTGATCAACTGCAGGGTGGTGGTGCGGATCTTGTTCAGGTCGGCGCCCAGCTTGATGAGCGCGTCGACAGCGACGCCCTCCCCCTCACGGATCAGGCCGAGCAGGATGTGCTCGGTGCCGATGTAGGAGTGGTTCATCTGCAGCGCTTCGCGCAGGCTGAACTCGAGCACCTTCTTGGCGCGGGGCGTGAACGGGATGTGGCCCTGCGGCACGTTCTGGCCGTGACCGATGATGTCCTCGACCTGTTCCCGCACGGCTTCGAGAGTGATGCCGAGCTCCTCGAGCGCCTTCGCCGCCACCCCGTCGCCCTCATGAATGAGGCCGAGCAGGATGTGCTCGGTGCCGATGTAGTTGTGGTTCAGCATCTTGGCCTCGTCCTGGGCCAGGACGATGGCCCGTCGGGCCCGGTCTGTGAACCGTTCGAACATTGCTCTCCTCACTTCGGACCTTGTGGCCCGGCGAATCCTGTCGCCCCAGCGGATCTGGCGCTCGAGGATGGTGTCAATCCTACTAACCGCACCGCGCCCGGGGGTGTTCCGACGTTCGCCCCCGGCTCAACCCCGATCCGCGCCAGCGATCGTCCAGACGCCGCTGGCCCACCCCGCGACTCGAGCGCGGGGTGGGCCAGCGGGGCAGACTGGGAGGCGACGCCTCAGTGGGCGGCCTCGTAGGCGTCCTTGATCTCCTGGGAGACGCGCCCGCGGGCGCTCACCTTCATTCCCTGGGCGATCGCCCAGGCGCGAACGTCATTGGCGGTTCCGGGACGCGCCTTGCGCCCGGCCGCGCGGCGTCCACCGGTGCGGCGGGCGTGCGAGATCCACGGCGACAAGGTCTCACGGAATTTGTTGGCATTGTCGCTGTTGAGGTCGATCTCATAGGTGACCCCGTCGACGGTGAAGTTGAGAGTTTCGCTCGCGACAGAGCCGTCGAGATCGTCCTCGACGACGATGTGGGTGCGCTTGGCCATAATGCATACCTTCCACGTGCGGTTCGGGATCAACGAAGACAATTCTAACGCGCGGAGCTCGGGCCCCGAGGAAGTTGGACGAACGAGCAACTGCAACGAATACTATTCACCATAGCCAGTTGACTTCCAAATGGCCATCTCCCGACTCCCGGCCATTTCCGCACCTTATCCGCGGGCATTTGCGCGGATGGCGCGCCTGCGGGCCCGCGCACGATGGTGCAGGCTTGTCGCCGTGACCCGTGACACCCTCGCCGTCGGTTCCCTCGCCCACCTCGTCGCCGAGCCCTGGCTCGGGCTCGACCTGGGCCCCGAGCACCCCTCGCGCGCGGGGCTGCTGCTCGTCGACGTCGAGCACACCGACGGGGTCATCACCCGGGCCGACGTGCGGCCGGGACACTCGCACCGGGCCGCGGAGAAGCTGTTCGAGGTCCGCGACATCCGCCAGGTGCTGAGCCTCGCCGACCGGCACGACTGGACGGCGGCGGCACACGGCGAGTTGCTCGTGGCCCGGGCCGCCGAGCAGCTGCTGGGCCTTCCCCTGCCGGCCCGCGCGGGCTGGGTGCGCGACCTCCTCGCGGCCCATGCCCGACTCGGCAGCCACCTCGCCTACCTGAGCTTCGTCCCGTTCCGGCTCGAAGACCACGCCCTCGCCGGAGAGGTCCACGGGCTGCGCGAGGAGGGCCGGCAACTGCTCGTGCAGCTCACCGGCAACCGCGTGCACCCGATGGCCACCAGGCTCGGTGGCGTGGCCGCCGACCCCACCCCGGAGTGGGTCGGCCGGCTGCTCGACTGGGCGCACCGGACGCGGGCGACCGCGGCCCGGCTGGAGACGAGCATCGGCGAGCCTCCCTTCGCCACCCTCGCCGCCGGCGCCGGCGTCCTCACCACGGGGGACATCGACGGCTACGGGCTGGGCGGGGTGATCGCCCGGGCCAGCGGGTGCCGTCGGAATGTGGGGGCCGACGACGGGCCGGTTCTCACGGCCGGCGACGCCCAGGCACGGTTCACGCTGCTGGCGCGCGACGTCGTCGCCACCGCGGACCGGCTGGGGCTCGTCGCCGCCGACCCGGCCGGCCCGGAGGGGCCGGTGGAGACCCGGCTGTCGAAGATCGTCAAGCTCCCCGACGGTGAGGTGTTCGTCGACGAGGATGCGCCGATGGGCATCGCCGGCGTCCACCTCGTGGGGCGCGGCGGCCCCGTGCCGTGGCGGTTGCGGTTGCGGACGCCGGACTTCGCCAACGTGCAGGCGCTGCAGGCGGCGCTGCCGGGCACCGAGCTGGACCGCGCGGATGTGGTGGTGGCGTCGCTGGGCTACACCATCGGGGATCTCGACAAGTGATCCCCTGGCCCCGGCTCAGTGGCCGGCGGCCTGCTGGAGGTGCTCGAAGTCGACGTCGACCGTGGTGGCCGGTGCCGCCTCACGGGACGTGAGCTGCGGGCGCCGCGGCAGCACGAGGATCTCGGCCTCCGGGGAGTCGAGGACCTCCTGGAGCTCGACCTCGAGCAGGGCGATCTTCTCCTCGAGGTCGACGATCCGCTTGCGCATCTCGGCGGCGTTGTCGAGCAGGGTCGCCTGGGTCGACGTGAGGGTGGCGATGCGTGAGTCGCGCCGCTCGATCTCGGCGAGGGCCTCGTCGCGCTCGGCGGTGAGAGCGTCGATGGTGGCGCGGAGGCTGGCCACGCGGGCCGTGAACCGCACGATCGTGCCCATCGACTCGTGGTGGTGGCGACGCTCGGTCTCGACGGCGTCCTGCACCGCGCGCTGCGCCTGGACGGCCGCGCGCTCCCGCTCCGCCGCCAGCGCCGTCTGGGCGCGCCACAGCGCGAGCACCCCCGCGGCCACCGTGACGACGATGCCCGCCCGGATCCACCAGGGCCCGCCGAAACCGAGGGCGATGGCGACGACGGCACCCGCGGCCAGAATCACGATTCCGACGAGGATCTCCGACCGTCCGGTCTGCGCATGCTTGCCTTCCACGCGAGAAGTGTAGGCGCTCGTCACAGTGGATCTCCCCACCGACATGCCCGCCCGGCGGCCACTTCTTCGCCGCCGTTCAGGATTCGTCGTCGGATTCGTCGTCGTCGTGCGGCACGATGCACGCCCGCTCGAGCAGCCAGCCGACCAGCGCGAACACGGCCGACAGGGCGATGGTCACGGTGCCGTGGACCACCCGCTGCTGCGGGGCGGGGACGGCCACCCGGCCCAGGTAGCGGGCGACGTAGCCGACGTGCCAGCCGACGAGGAGGGCACCGCCGAGCACCATCACCTTGCCGAAGACGAGTGCCCGCACGCCCTCCTCGGGGCTGATGCTGCCCCGCCGCTCGCGCAGCCGGCGGGCCAGGTCGCGGCCGTAGAAGAACGCGACGATCGCCAGCGTGCCGAGCATGCCCGGCAGCGGCCACGGGGTGATCGGGACGGCGACGCCGGCCACCTCGAGCGCGGACACCACGATGAACCCGACGACCAGCCCGATGAGCAGGGCGGCGAGCACCGTGCGCCACGAGGTGGGGTGCAGGTGCGGCTCCTCCGGAGCGGGGGGCTGTGGCCGGCGTCCGGGGGTGCGGGTCGTCACAGCATGCCGTCCGAATCGACCCGCCATGCGGTCGGGTGGACGCCGCGGCGTCCGACCGAGGCGAGCAGGTCCTGCACCGGGCCGGCGCCGGGCAGGTCGGCCTCCGGGTCGAGGTCGAGCCACGGGACGAGGACGAACGCCCGCTCCTTTGCCCGCGGGTGCGGGAGGGTGAGCCGCTCGTCGTCGCGCACCTCGTCACCGACCGTGACGATGTCGATGTCGAGGGTGCGGGGACCGTTCACCGACTCCCGACGCCGCTCGTGGGCCAGCTCGATGTCGTGGCAGGTGGTGAGCAGCGCCTCGGGCGACAGCTCGGTGTCGACGATGACGACGATGTTGAGGAAGTCGGGCTGGTGGCGCACGCCGACGGGGTCGGTGCGGTAGACCGGCGAGACCGAGACGACGTCGACGCCGAATGAGCGCCGCAGCCGCGACACCGCCCCGGTGAGGTGCGACAGCGGGTCGTCGAGGTTGGATCCGAGCGACAGCACCGCCCGCACGCGCGGCCGGTGGCGCTCGATCTCGACGGTGACGTCGTCGAAGGGCACGGGGATGGGCGCGTGCGGCTTGTGCACCCGGACGCCGACCCGCTGCACCATCGGGCGGTCGAGGCAGGTGGCGGCCACCCGTTCGGCGAGGGTCTCGATGAGGTTGACCGGTTCGCGCTCGATGTCGTCGACGATGGCCTGGGCGAGTTCGGCGTAGTTGACGGTGGTGCGCAGCTGGTCGCTGTGCTCGGCGCGCAGCACCCCGCAACTCACGTCGACGACGAACTCCTGCCCGTCGCGCCGCTCGGCGGCGAGGACGCCGTGATGGCCGATGGCGGCGATGCCGGTGATCGAGATCCGGTCGAGCGCGTCGGTCGGTTCGGGGGTGGTCATGCTCGTCTCCTTGCTCGAGCCAGCCGCTCGGTGACCGCGATGGCGTCGCGATGCTGGCGCACGGTATGGGTTCGCACCGCCCACACGCCCTGCTGGGCGCAGACGACGCTGATCGCCGCGGTGGCGTCGTCGCGGCCGGTGGGCTCGCGTCCGCCCAGCAGGGTGCCGAGGAACCGCTTGCGCGAGACCGCGACGAGCAGCCGGTGGCCCAGGGCCTGGAAGCTCTCGAGGTCGGCGAGCAACTGCCAATTCTGGTCGGGATCCTTGGAGAAGCCGATGCCGGGGTCGAGGATGATCCGCTCCTCGGCGATCCCGGCGCGAAGGCAGGCGTCCCGCCGCTCGGTGAGCTCGCTGAGGACGTCGTCGGTGACGTCTCCGTAGCTGGAGCTGGTGCCCGGGGCACCGAGGAGCCCGCGCCAGTGCATGCAGACGTAGTCGACGCCGAGCTCGGCGACGGTGTCGAGCATGGCCGGATCGGCCAGTCCGCCGCTCACGTCGTTGACGATGCCCGCGCCGGCCGCGACGGCCAGCCGGGCGGTGTCGGCCCGCATGGTGTCGATGGAGATCGGGACGCCGGCCGTGTCGGGGTCGACGGTCAGGGCGGAGACGACCGGCATGACCCGGGCCCGCTCCTGGTCGGCCCCGGGGCGCACCGACCCGGGCCGGGTGCTCTCGCCGCCGACGTCGAGGATCTGCGCGCCCTCGGCGACGAGGTCGCGGGCATGGGCGATCGCCTGGTCGGGGGCGGCCCACAGTCCGCCGTCACTGAACGAGTCGGGTGTGACGTTGAGCACCGCCATCACCAGCGTCATCGGCCACTCCCGATGAGGCTCATCGCCTCCGCGCGGGTGGCCGGGTTCCGCAGGACGCCGCGCACGGCGCTCGTGACGGTGCGCGACCCGGCCTTGCGGACGCCGCGCATCGACATGCACTGGTGCTCGCAGTCGATGACGACGATGACGCCGCGGGCCTGCAGATGGTCGACGAGCGAGTCGGCGATCTGGGTGGTGAGCCGCTCCTGCACCTGGGGACGCCGGGCGAAGATGTCGACGAGCCGGGCGAGCTTCGACAGTCCGGTGACCCGGCCGTCGCGGGCGGGGATGTAGCCCACGTGGGCGACGCCGGTGAACGGGAGCAGGTGGTGCTCGCACATGCTCCACACCTCGATGTCCTTGACGAGCACCATCTCGTCGTGGGCGAGGTCGAACGTCGTCGCCAGCAGGTCGCCGGCGTCCTGGTCGAGGCCCGCGAAGATCTCCGAGTACGCGCGCGCCACCCGCTGTGGGGTGTCGACGAGCCCGTCGCGGTCGGGGTCCTCGCCGATCGCGATGAGCAGTTCGCGCACCGCGGCGGCGGCGCGCTCCTGGTCGACCGCCATGGCGTCCCTAGTCGCTGTCGGTGGGACCCTGCGGCCCCCACGGGTTGGGTCCCGGCTGGCCCGAGGGTCCGCCGGCCGGAGGCTGCGGGCCGGGCTGCCAGGTGGGCGGGGCCCAGGAATCGGGCGGCGTCCACGGGTTCGACGGGGGCGTCGGCTGGTTGGGCCCCGGGTTGCCGGGGGGCAGCTGCAGGCCGCCGGCCGGGTGTGGCGGCGGCGGGACCTCCGCCTGCTTCGGCGGCGGGGGCGTCACCGGCGGGATCTCGGAGGGCACCCGGGTCGAGGACCCGGTCCACGCCCCGCGCTCCGGACGTCGGCGCAGCGCCTCGAACACCCGGGCCACCTCGGCCTTGTCGAGGGTCTCGTGCTCGAGCAGCTGGCGGACCAGCTCGTCGAGCACGTCGCGGTTCTCGTTGAGCACGTCGAACGCCTCCTGGTGGGCGGCGTTGATGAGCTTGCTGACCTCCTCGTCGACCACGTGCGCGGTGATGTCGGAGAAGTCGCGGCTCGACCCGGTGCCCATGCCGACGAACGGCTCGGACTCGCCACTGCCGAGCTGCACGGCGCCGATCCGCTCGGTCATGCCGTACTGCATCACCATGTTGCGGGCGAGCTTGCTCGCCTTCTCGATGTCGTTGGCGGCGCCGGTGGTGGGGTCGTGGAAGACGAGCTCCTCGGCGGCCCGCCCGCCCATCATGTAGGCCATCTGGTCGAGCAGTTCGCCCCGGGTGGAGCTGTACTTGTCGTCGTCGGGCATGACCATCGTGTAGCCGAGGGCGCGCCCGCGCGGCAGGATCGTCACCTTCTGCACCGGGTCGGTGCCGGGCATCGCCGCGGCGACCAGGGCGTGGCCGCCCTCGTGGTAGGCCGTGACGAGCTTCTCGTGGTCGTTCATCAGTCGGCTGTGCTTCTGCGGGCCGGCGATGACCCGGTCGATCGCCTCGTCGAGCTGGGCGTTGCCGATGACCGGCAGGTTGAGCCGGGCGGTGAGCAGCGCCGCCTCGTTGAGCACGTTGGCGAGGTCGGCACCGGTGAAGCCGGGCGTGCGGCGGGCGATCGACTGGAGGTCGACGTCGGCGGCCATCGGCTTGCCCTTCGCGTGCACCGCGAGGATCTGCGCGCGGCCCTTGAGATCGGGGGCCTCGACCGAGATCTGCCGGTCGAACCGTCCCGGACGCAGCAGCGCCGGGTCGAGCACGTCGGGCCGGTTGGTGGCGGCGATGAGGATGACCCCGCCGTGCACGTCGAAACCGTCCATCTCGACGAGCAGCTGGTTGAGGGTCTGCTCGCGCTCGTCGTGACCGCCGCCGAGACCCGCGCCGCGGTGGCGTCCGACGGCGTCGATCTCGTCGATGAAGACGATGGCGGGAGCCGCCTCCTTGGCCTGGTCGAACAGGTCGCGGACGCGGGACGCGCCGACGCCGACGAACATCTCGACGAAGTCGGAGCCGGAGATCGAGAAGAACGGGACGCCGGCCTCACCGGCGACCGCGCGGGCCAGCAGGGTCTTGCCGGTGCCGGGAGGGCCGTAGAGCAGGACGCCCTTGGGGATCTTGGCGCCGACGCGCTGGAACTTGGCCGGCTCGGCGAGGAACTCCCGGATCTCCTGGAGCTCCTCGATGGCCTCCTCGCAGCCGGCGACGTCACTGAACAGGGTCTTCGGCGTGTCCTTGGTGGCGACCTTGGCCTTCGACTTGCCGAAGCCCATGACGCCCCCGCCGGCCCGGCCCTGCACCATGTTGATGAGGAACACGAACAGGATCGCCATGCCGACGAACGGCAGGATCGAATAGAGCAGCGTCGACAACAGCCCGGGCTTGGGGTTCTGCCCGACCCACTGGTCGAGCGTCTTGTTCGCGATCCGCTTGTTGAGGGTGTCGATGATCTGCTGGCTCTGGGTGCCCACCCAGTCGGCCTGGTACTTCTTGCCGTCGGCGGTGGTGACCTTGATCGTCTGGTCGCCGTCGACGAGGATCACCTCGCTGAGCTTCTGGTTGCCGTCGAGGATCGACAGCACCTGCGAGGTCGGCACGTCGCTGTAGCCCGAGGCACGGTTCACCAGGCTCATGACGCCGAAGATCACGGCCATCGAGACGAGGATCCACACGAGGGGTCCGCGCAGGCCGCGTTGGGAATTCTTCATTCGCTTCCGATCATCACGTGACAGCACCGCTTCCCGGCGGTGCAAGGCACCCCGAGTTTACCCGAGCGCACTTTCGCTACTCCTGGCTCCGCTGAGGGCGAAGCGTCACACCGCATCGAGGACCGCGAGCACCGCGAGCAGGTAGGCCCGCTCGGCGTCCACGTGCACGAATCGGCGTCCATCCTCGAGGGTGACGGCGAAGCCCCCGGCCGGTTCGCCGAGGGCCTCGAGGCGGGCGAACCGGACGCCGAGCAACTCGCGCAACTGGTCCTCCCGGGGCAGCCAGAGCACCTCGGAGGCGGCGATGCTGTCGAGCGCCCATTCGGTGGTGCCGTTGAACTTGATGATGTCGCCGCCGATGGCCCGCTCGACGTTGATCGTCATCTCCGACACGACGAACACCGACTCGTCGAGATCACGGTCGGGGATGACGAACCGGTCGCCCGACCGGGGGCGCCAGGCGATCCCGGCGGCGTCCGTCGCGGCCCGCAGGCGTCGGGCGTCGGCGATGTCCATGGGGTGCCCCTCAACTGTAGACGTGCGGGGCCAGGGTGGCCACGTCACGGAGGTTGCGGTAGCGCCCCGCGAAGTCGAGGCCGTATCCGACGACGAACTCGTTGGGGATGTCGAAGCCGACGTAGTTCACCTCGATGTCGACGGTGGCGGCGTCCGGCTTGCGGAACATCGTGAGGATCTCGAGGGACGCCGGCTGGCGGCTGCGGAGGTTGCTCACGAGGTAGCTGAGCGTGAGGCCGGTGTCGATGATGTCCTCGACGACGAGCACGTGCCGGCCCTCGATGTCGAGGGTGAGGTCCTTGAGGAACCGCACCACCCCGGAGCTCCGCGTGCCGGATCCGTACGACGACACGGCCATCCAGTCCATCGTGCAGTGGGTGGCCATCGCCCGGGAGAGATCGGCCATCACCATGATCGCGCCGTTGAGGACGCCGACGAGCAGCACGTCGCGACCCGCGTAGTCGGCATCGACCTGGGCGGCCAACTCGGCCACCCGGGACTGCACCTGCTCATCGGTGAAGAGCACGTGGTCGATGTCGTCGGCAATGTCTGCGGCTCGCACCCGAGCAGGCTACCCCAGCGGTCACAGGCCCGCGACCGGCCCCGAGGGCCGCCACGCTCGCAGGCTGTCGCCCCGGCGTTCCACCCGGACGCCGCCCGGCAGGTGCAGTGGACCCTGCCCGCGCCAGTCGTCGAGCAGCGCGAGCACGGCGGCGACCTGCCGCTGGGGCACCTCGGGGCACCCCGCCGCCTCCAGCCAGCCGCGGACCACCCGCGACCTCAGCGCGTCGGGAAGGCCGGTCGCGTCGGCGACCGCGAGCAGGTCGCCCCGGACCACCCGGGTGGACGCCTCGAGGGCGAGGGCGTCGAGCGCGTCGGCGTCCGAGCGGGCGAGGGCGGCGGTGCGGGCGAGGGCCTCCACCACCCGGTCGCCGAACACCTCGACGAGCGCGGGCATCGCCGTCGCCCGGACCGACGAGCGGAGGAACCGCGGGTCGCTGTTCGCCGGGTCGTCCCAGACCTCGATGTCCCTCTCGCGGCACGCTTCCCGGAGCAGCGCGCGGCGCAGGCCGAGGAGGGGGCGCACCACCTCCGCACCCTGGGGGACACTGGCCGCCCGTTCGGGACGCCGCACGGCCATGCCCGCGAGCGATCTGGTGCCCGAACCCCTGGCGAGCCCCAGCAGCACGCTCTCGGCCTGGTCGTCGAGGGAGTGGGCGAGCCACACCTCCTCGACGGGGCGTCCGCTCAGCGGCGCGGTGAGCCACAGCGCCCGGTGCCGGGCCGCCCGGGCGGCGGCTTCGAGCCCCTCTCCCCCGCTCGACACGTCGACGCGCACGACCTGCACCGGCAGGCCGAGCCGCTCGACCTGGCCGGCCACCCGTTCGGAGTGGGCGGCGGAACCGGGCCACAGCCCGTGGTCGACGACGAGCGCCTCCACGAGGTGTCCCGCGCCCGTGTGCGCCACAGCCGCCGCCAGCGCCATGGAGTCGGCGCCACCGGACACACCGACCCGCACCGGCCGGTCGCCGAGGGCCGAGGTGACGGCCCGCACCACCGCGAGGGACGCCGGTCCGAGCGCGCGCCGGGCCATCAGCCGTGCACCCTGGCCACCCAGTCGTCCGGGTGCGCGATCTCGGCGGGGACTGGCAGCAGATCGGGCGCGGTCCACACGGCGTTGAGACCCGGGACGCCGACCCGCCCGATGACCCGGCGACAGAAGGCGGCGCCCTCCCGGTACTGCGCCAGCTTCCGGTCGAGCCCGAGCAGCCGTCCGAGCTGCGAGGCGAGCATCGTGTGGGTGCGGCGGTGCTCGAAGCGCCTCCGGATCTCCGCGAGGCCCGGGATCGCGGCCTCGCCGGCCCGGTCCATCATGACGTCGGCGTGCCCCTCGAGGAGGGCCATCACCGCGTTGGCCCGGTCGAACAGCGCGCGCTGGGACGGTGACCGGAACCAGTCGTCGACGCGGCCGCCCGACCGGGTGGGGCGGGCCCGACCGGCGAGATCGCGGACGACGTCGGCGAGGCCGCGTTCCTCCTCGTCCTCGAGCAGTTCCGCCACGATCGCCCGCACGTGGGCCGGCAGCCACGGCGCCGCCGCGAACTGCAACCGGTGGGTCTGCTCGTGCAGGCACACCCAGAGCCGGAACTCGTCGGGGTCGACGCCCAGGGCGAGCTCGGCGTCGGCGACGTTGGGAGCGACGAGGTAGAGGCGCCCGGGCCCGGTGAACGGGTCGAACTGTCCCAGCACCCGGGTGGCGAGCACCGCGAGCACGGCCCCGATCTGAGCGCCCAGCGCGGCGCCGGTCACCCGCTGGGCCATCGTCGGGCGCCGGCGGCCCGGTTCCAGCCCCTCGACGAGGACGCCGGCCAGGTGCGTGTTCGCCCGGATCCAGCCGGGTCGGTCGACCACGAGCTCCAGCGGGTCGGGCGGCGCGGGGAGCTGGCTGGCCTCCTCGCCGAGAGGGACGGCCCTGCGCGCGGCGTCCCGGAGGCCCGCGACGAGGCGGTCACGACGACCGGCGTCGAGCACCGGCCCCGGCCGCACCAGCCGGCGTCCGGTGGCCTCGGCGACGTCCCAGTCGATCAGCGGCAGGTCGGCTGTCATGAGCAGCCACAGCCTGCGATCGCGCCCGAGACCTGGTCGAGGTAGGTGCTCATGTTCCAATCATTGGTGCCGACGCTCGTCTTCGTGACCTTGGTGCCCGGGCTGGCCCCGTTGACGAGGAACGCGAAGGCGAGCAGGGCGCCGCTCTCGGTGCGGACGTAGCCCGCGATGCTGGAGACGTGGGTGAGGGTGCCGGTCTTCGCGTGCACCTGCCCCCGACCGGGGGTCGCCCCGGTGACGTAGAACCGGGAGGCGAGGGTGCCGGTGACGCCGGCCACGGGGAGCCCGTCGAGCAGCGGCCGGAGCTCGGGGCGCGAGGCGGCCAGCCGGATCAGCGCGGTGAGCTGGGTGGCGGTCACCGTGTCGGCGCGCGCCAGCCCCGACCCGTCGACCATGTGCACCCCGTCGAGCTGAATGCCGAGACGGCTCACCTCGTGCTCGACGGCGTCCACGCCCCCGGAGAAGGTGGCCGGGCGTCCGGCGGCCAGGGCGACCTGGCGCAACAACACCTCGGCCGCGGAGTTGTCGGACTCGAGCAGGGTCCGCTCGACGATCGTCGCCAGCGGCCACGACTGCACCTGGGCGAGGGTCGCGGCGTCCGGGGGTGCGGTGACCCGGCCGGGGGCCGAGTCGCGCACGGTGATCCCCTGCCGGGCGAGCTGGGTGGCGAAGGTGTGGGCGGCGGTGGCGGAGGGGGTGCGGGTGAACCGCTTGGTCTTCGGGTCGCGCCCCTGGTCGATCCACAGCGGGCTGATCGTGGCGACCTGGTCGCGGTACCCCGACGGCCACGCGGCGTTCCACGAGGGCCCGGTGAACAGGGAGTCGTCGTAGCCGAGGGTGACCGTCGTGATTCCCCGGGCCTTGAGCGCGGACGCCGTCTCGGCCGCCAGCGTCGCCGAGGTGACCGGCGTCGGGTAGGTCGCGGAGCCGGACGACGCGTCGCTGGCGAGATAGGGGTCGCCGCCCCCGACGAGGATGATGTTCCCGGGCGCCGGGCTGACGACCCGGGTGGTGAACCGGTGCCAGGGCCCGAGCTCCTCGAGGGCGGCGGTCATGGTGAGCAGCTTGAGGGTAGACCCGGGCATCATCGGGGTGGCAGCGCGGGAGTCGTAGAGCACCGACCCGTTGGTGAGGTCGGTGACCTCACCGCCGACGGCGCCCAGCCGGGTGGTCGGCACGGCGGCGATCCGCCGGGTGAGGCTGGCGGCGTCCGGGATGACCCCCGAGCCGGCGGGGACGGCGGGGCCGATGACCCCGGCAGTCTGGCCCGCGGACGCCGGCGACGAGGGGGACCCGAGGGCGGTCGGGGTCCGCCCGGCGTCCGGTGCGGAGGAGCCGGCCAGGCCGGGCAGCACCTGGGGGCGGACGGCGACCAGAATGATCGCGCAGGCTGTCAGAACGGCGACGACGGTGAGCGTCGCGACCGGCCAGGAGAGCCAGCCGGCGACGGTTTTGCGGCTCACGCGACCTCTTGACTTACCGATACGCTTCTCCCAGTAGACCGTGCGCGCCGAGGCGCACCATGGCCCCGACCACTATAGAGAGAGCCTCCCGTGTCTGAAGAATTCCGTACCGTACCGGTGACCAAGCTCCCTGACTCCCTGACCTTCGACGTCACCGTCGAGATCCCGCGGGGCACCAAGAACAAGTACGAGATGGACCACAAGACCGGGCGCATCCGCCTCGACCGCACCCTGTTCACGTCGACGCAGTACCCGTACGACTACGGCTTCATCGAGGGCACCCTGGGGGCCGACGGCGACCCGCTCGACGCGCTGGTGATCTGCTACGAGCCCACCTTCCCGGGCTGCCTCATCCAGTGCCGCGCGATCGCGATGTTCCGGATGAAGGACGAGATGGGCGGCGACGACAAGGTGCTGTGCGTCCCCACCGCCGACCACCGTCGCGACTACCTCACCGACCTCAGCGACGTCCCCGACTTCCTGCTGCTCGAGATCGAGCACTTCTTCACCGTCTACAAGGACCTCGAGCCCGGCAAGAGCGTCGAGGGCGCCGCCTGGACCGACCGCGCTCAGGCCGAGCAGGAGATCCAGAACTCCTTCGAGCGGGCCAAGGGCACCCCCTTCGAGCACCACCACGTCAACCTGCTCTGACGTCTCACCCTCGGCGCCGCTGATCGCCCCCGGTTCCGTGCCCGGGGCGGGCGATTTCGACGCTGGGGCGGGCGATCTCTGCCGTTTTGACGTCGAGATCGCCCGCAAAAGCAGAAATCGCCCGCCGCTCGATGAAACGAGGGGGTGACTGTCCGGGTGCGAGCGCCGCAGCGACCCCGGGCCGCTCAGTCGTCGCTGAGCAGTTCGTCGGCGCGCCAGCGTCCGAGCAGCACCGCGAGCTCGCGGATGGCGTCGGGGTGGTCGTCGATCCGCAGGTCGACCTCGAGTTCCGGCCACTCCGTGTCGGGCACGGTGTGCGGGGCGGTCATCACCGCGGCACTCTGACGCCCGCGGCGGTCGCCGCCGGCGGCGTCCCCCGCCAGCAGGCAGTCGACGAGCAGGGTGGCGAAGTCGTCGTCGTGCTCGACGCCCGCCCGGAACCGGTCGCGCATCGCCTCGAGCACGTCCGGGCCGGTGAGCGTGTTGCCGACCACCACCAGCCCCGGTTCGACGATCTCACCGGCCCACGGGTCGGTGTCGACGCCGGTGTGCGCGGTGGCGTCGCCGCCGGCGGAGAGCAGGCCGACCTGACGCGTCTGGAACGCGAGGTCCATCGCCTCGAGGTCCTCGAGCACCTCCTCCACCGTGGCCCCCCGCCGGAGTCCCCGGAACGCGGCGTGCTTGAACGCCCGGTTCGTCCACGCCTGGGTGGCGATCGCGCCGACGCCGGGCGCGATGGCCGGCACGTAGCGTCCGACGCAGAACGTGCGGGTGGCCGTCGCGACGCCCAGCGATGAACCGTCGGGGCTGAGCGCCACGATGCTGAAGGTCATGCCCCTCATCATGGACGCCGCGACGGGCCGCCGCCAGGGTGGTCACCCCGGGGGCCGGTAGCGTGACCGGCATGAGCGCCAGCATTCTCGGGACCTTCGGCACCGTAGCCAGCACCCACCAGCTCGCCACCGCGGCGGCGATGTCCGTGCTCGACCGGGGCGGCAACGCGATCGATGCGGCGGCCGCCGGCGCGTTCGTGCTGCACGTCGTCGAGCCGCACCTCAACGGGCCGGGTGGGGACGCCACCATCCTCGTGAGCGTCCGGGGCGGCACTCCCCGGGTGCTCTGCGGGCAGGGACCGGCGCCTGCCGCGGCCGGTGCGGCCGCGTACCGCGACCTGGGACTCGACCTCGTTCCCGGCACCGGACCGCTCGCCGCCGCGATCCCGGGCGCGGTGGACGCCTGGCTGCTCGCCCTGCGCGACCACGGGACGTGGCCGCTCGCCGACGTGCTCGCCCCGGCGATCGACGTGGCCGAGCGCGGACACTTCCCGCTCGCCCGCATCGGCGACGTCGTCGAGCGGATGCGGGCCCACTTCTCCGAGCACTGGCCGACCTCGGCCGACTTCTACCTCGGCGCACCACCGCGACCGGACCGGCTGTGGCGCAACCCGCGCCTGGCCGCCACCTGGCGGCGGCTCATCGACGAGGCGGCACGCGCCACCGGCGACGGTGACGGACGCCGCGAGCGCGAGATCGACGCCGCCCGCCGGACCTGGAAGGAGGGGTTCGTCGCCGAGGCCATGGTCGACACGGCGCGGCGTCCCACCCGCGACTCCAGCGGCTCCGACCACAGCGGCTTCCTCACCCGGGACGACCTCGCCGGCTGGTCGGCGTCCTGGGAACCGACGGTCAGCCACTCGTGGGGGCCGTGGACCATCCACAAGGCGGGCGCGTGGACCCAGGGTCCGGCGTTCCTCCAGCAGGCGGCCCTGCTCGCCGACGTCGACCCCGCCGACGCGGACGCCGCCGACCCCGCCCTCGTGCACCGGATCGTCGAGGGGGCCAAGCTCGCTCTCGCCGACCGCGACGCCTGGTACGGCGACGACGCCCCCCTGCCGTCCGGCTTGCTCTCCGACGGCTACGCCGCGTCGCGTCGCGGCCTCGTCGGCGACTCCGCCCGCACCGACTGGCGTCCGGGCGCACCCGACGGCGTCCGGCCGCACCCCGCCGCGCACATCGCCCGGCTGTTGGGCGGCGACATCGAAGCGACGTCGGACGCCGGTGCGGGCGAGCCGACCTTCCGGGGGCCGACGATCGACACCGAGGGCGTGGCGGCCGACGGGAAGACCCGCGGGGACACCTGTCACATCGCGGTCACCGACCGCTGGGGCACGGTGGTGGCCGCCACTCCGTCCGGCGGATGGCTGCAGTCGAACCCGGTGATCCCCGAGCTCGGCTTCCCGCTCGGCACCCGGCTGCAGATGTGTTGGCTCGACGACGGCCTGCCCAACTCGCTGGTGGGCGGGCGGCGTCCGCGCAGCACGCTGAGCCCGACGATCGCGGAGTTCGAGGGCCGGGTGACGGTCGGTTTCGGCACGCCGGGCGGCGACCAGCAGGACCAGTGGACCTTCAACACCTTCGTCCGCCTCGCCCACGCGCTGGCGACGACCGGACGCCTCGACCCGCAGGCCGCCATCGACGCGCCCCAGTGGCACACCGACCACCTCATCGCGTCGTTCTGGCCGCGGGGGTTCGAGCCGGCCTCGCTCGCGATCGAGGCGGACGCCGGCGAGGCCGTGATCGCGGGGCTCAGGTCACGGGGGCACGACGTCCGGGTGGCTCCGGCCCGGAGCCTCGGCCGGGTCTGCGTCGTCGGGAGGGACCCGCGCTCTGGCGCCCTCGTCGCCGGGGCGAGCACCCGCGGCGGCCAGGGACACGCGACCGGACGCTGAGAGTTGGGGCGAGACCCGACCGTCCGGACGCCGACGCCGTCCACCGCCCGGGGGGCGTCGAGAACGCCCGCCCCGGGGAGCGCGGGGCCGCTGCGAGTTCGGAGGAGCTCCGGGACAACCGCCGGGACACAGCACCGGCGGCCCACCCGAGGGTGGACCGCCGATTCGATGTGAGGGGTCGGAGCAGGACGATCAGTTGATCGACTTGCCCGCCGAGCGCAGCTGCTCGCAGGCCTCGACCACACGGGCGGCCATGCCGGCCTCGCCGGCCTTGCCCCACGCGCGCGGGTCGTACATCTTCTTGTTGCCGATCTCGCCGTCGATCTTGAGCACGCCGTCGTAGTTCTTCATCATGTGCTCGACGACCGGGCGGGTGAACGCGTACTGGGTGTCGGTGTCGACGTTCATCTTCACCACGCCGAAGTCGACGGCGTCGCTGATCTCCTGAGCGGTCGAGCCGGACCCGCCGTGGAAGACCATCGAGAACGGCTTGTCGGTGCCGTACTTCTCGCCGACGGCGTCCTGGATGCCCTTGAGCACCTCGGGACGCAGCTTGACGTTGCCCGGCTTGTAGACGCCGTGCACGTTGCCGAAGGTGAAGGCGACGATGTACTTGCCCTTGTCACCGAGCCCGAGCACCTCGGCGGTGCGGAGGCCGTCGGCCGGGGTGGTGTAGAGCTTCTCGTTGATCTCGCCGACGACGCCGTCCTCCTCGCCGCCGACCGCACCGATCTCGATCTCGAGGATCTGGTGGTTGGCGCTGGTCTGGGCGAGCAGTTCCTCGGCGATCTGCAGGTTGCGCTCGATGTTGTCGAGCGCCGAGCCGTCCCACATGTGCGAGTTGAACAGCGGCTCGAGGCCCTTGGCCACCCGCTCGGCCGAGATCTTGAGCAGCGGACGCACGAAGCCGTCGAGCTTGTTCTCGGGGCAGTGGTCGGTGTGCAGGCCGATCTTCACCGGGTAGTTCTTGGCGACCTCGCGGGCGTACTCGGCGAGCGCGACCGACCCGGTGACCATGTTCTTGATGGTGGGGCCCGACAGGTATTCGGCGCCGCCGGTGGACACCTGGACGATGCCGTCGGAGCCCGCCTCCGCGAAGCCCTGGAGGGCCGCGTTGAGGGTCTGGGACGAGCTCACGTTGATGGCGGGGAAGGCGTAGCGGCCGGCCTTGGCCTTCTCGAACATCTCCGCGTATTCGTCGGGGGTTGCAATGGGCATCTGGGCCTCTTTCTCTTCGACCGCCGGGGGCGCGGGTCGACGGGGTCGCCACGCACCGGGCACTAGGGACCCACCGATTCTCTCAAACGCCGTTGCCGGTGTCATGGCGGGCGGGGAAATTGGGCGCTGGGCTACAGCGACAGCTCGCTGAGGTCGACCCCCTTGCGGCCTCCGGAGAACACCCGGATCGCGTTGTCGATCGTGCCGGCCTGGGCATCGAGGAATGACAAGGGCACCGACCAGGCGGGCCCGTCGTGGCGGGTGACGACGAGGTTCGGGCCCCGGCCGAGCGACCGGCCGCGGCCGAGGACGCCGGCCACCTCCTCCCAGGGGATGCGCACCGGCTCGCCTCCGGCCGGGATGCCGGTGATGCCCTCCCGGTCGACGACCATGGCGTCGCCGGTGCCGACGCCGGCGAGGTCGCGGCGGGCGAGCACCCAGGCGGCGGCCGTGCCGGCGAACAGTGCGAGCGAGACGAGCAGGCCGACGACGAGGATGCCCCAGGCGACGCCGGGCGAGCGGTCGCGCTGCCAGAAGAACACGACGAGCCAGAACGCCAGGCTGAGGAGCCCGTTGAGCACCGAGCGCTTGAGCCGCGCGCTCAGCTCGGCCACCCGGCCCGCCGTGGGCACGGGGTTGTAGGCCACCCGGAACTCGTCTGTCACCTCGTCTCCTCGCCCGCCAGGCTAGCGGGCCCGGACGCCGCGCCGCCGCCGACCCGCGTCCCGTCGGCCCAGCGCAACGCCCAGTGGTACATCGCGACCGCGGCGGCCGCGCCCGCGTTGAGCGACCGGGTCGAGCCGTACTGGGTGATCGCGACCATCCGGCCGCAGGCCGCGACCATCTCGTCGGTGAGGCCCGGCCCCTCGGAGCCGAAGACGAGGCAGCACCGTTCGGGCAGCTCCGTGGACTCCAGCGGCACCGACCCCGGCAGGTTGTCGACGCCGACCAGCTCGACCCCCTCCCCCTCGGCCCAGGAGACCAGATCCCCGACGTCGGCGTGGTGCCGCACCTGCAGGTACCGGTCGGTGACCATCGCCCCGCGGCGGTTCCAGCGCCGGCGTCCGACGATGTGGACGCCGGCGACGTTGAAGGCGTTGGCCGTGCGCACGATCGAGCCGATGTTGAAGTCGTGCTCCCAGTTCTGGATGGCCACGTGCAGGGGGTGCCGGTGCGCGTCGAGGTCGGCGACGATCTCCTCGAGCCGCCAGTAGCGGTACCGGTCGAGGACGTTGCGGCGGTCCCCCTCCGCCAGCAGGTGCGGGTCGAGCCGCGCGTCGTCGGGCCACGGCAGGGGGTGCGGGCCCACCCCTACGGGCGCGGTGGGATCGTCCGGCTCGCCGCCGTGCGGCGCCCGGTTCAGCTCGGTCACAGCGGACCACGGTACCGTTGGTCAATGCTTGCCCCCCTCCTGACGACCGCGCCCGATCTGGTGCCGATGCTGCTGCCGGCCTGGTTCGACCCGGCCCACCTCATCCACGCGCTGGGCAACAACGCGCTGTGGGGCGTGGCGCTCATGCTGTTCATCGAGTGCGCGATCTTCCCCGTGCTTCCGGGCGACTCCCTGCTGTTCACGGTGGGCATGTTCGTCGCGATGACCCCGCCGAGCATCACCATCGGCGGCATGGGCAAGCTCATGACCTACCTCGTCGTCTGCGTGTTCATGAGTTTCTTCGCGGTGCTCGGCAACCTGGCCGGCTACTACGTGGGCAAGTTCATCTCCCCGTGGCTGTTCAAGCCGCGCAGCGGGGTCTTCGGGCGGATCTTCAGCCAGCAGCACCTCCAGCAGGCGCACGACTTCTTCGAGCGCTACGGTTCCAAGGCCCTCGTGCTCGGCCGCTTCGTGCCGTTCGTGCGCACGTTCGTGACGATGGTGGCCGGCGCGGCCGGGATGAAGCTGCGCCACTTCATCTCCTGGACGGCCGTGGGCGGCGTCATCTGGGTGTTCAGCGTGACCCTGCTGGGCTACCTGCTCGGCAACGTGAGCTTCGTCGGCAACAACATCGACCTCATCCTCGTGGTGATCATCGTGGTGTCGGTGATCCCGATGCTCGTCGAATACCTCAGGTCGAAGCGGAAGAACCGGGCGGAGGCTGCCGCCGAGGCGGAGTGACGCCGGCGTCCGGCAGCAGGAACCCCCACCAGTCGAGCCTGCCGGCGTCCTCGGGGTGGTGCCGGGGAGTGCGGTTACCCGCGTAGCGCGCCAGCAGGTCGCGCACCTCCTCGACCAGGCTCAGTGCCTCGTCGTTGGTGAGCCACAGCTCGTGGCGCATGATGCTGCCGCCGGTCTCGTGGGCGCGCCCCTCGACCAGCGGCCCGAGGGTGTCCAGCCGCTCGGCCAGGCGCTGCAGTTCCCGCGACGTGAGGGCGCGCAGCGGTGAGAGCTGCTGGGCGCCCACGGCCTCGCCGGTGATCGTGATGTCGCGTCCGGCCGCGCGCCACGGACGTTCGCGACCGTCGCCCTCCGCCGGCTCGCGGACGACCAGCCCCCACTTCTCCAGTTCGCGCAGGTGGTAGCTCATCGCTGACGGCGTCACCCCCGCGCCCTCCGCGAGCTCGGTCGCCGTGAGGGGGTCACCCCGGTAGAGCTCCTCGAGGGCATGGGTGCGCGCCGGGTGGGCGATCGCCCGCAGGCTCAGCGGATGGCGGAGAACGACGGTGCCGTCGTCCCTCACCTCTGCCCGTCGCTCCTCCACGCCCCCACTCTAGAAGAGCAGTGCGCTGAGCCGGCCCTTGCGCCCGAGTTTGTGAAGGATTATCTTCACAGATGTGAAAGCACTCCTTCATTCTTCGGACGCGGTCGCCGTCGTCGCCGCCCGCGCGCTCATGATGGCGGCCCTGTCGGTCGTCACGGTCTCCCTGCTGCTCCGCGTGCACGACTCCGGCCACGGGCCGTGGGCGACGAGCGCGGTGTTCGTCGTGCTGGCCGTCCCCTCCGTGCTCGGCATGGGCGTCGCCGGGAACCTCGCCGACCGGGTCGACTCCCGGGTGCTGCTCGTCGCGGCGCTCACCGCACAGCTGGTCGCGACCCTGGCCCTAGGCAGCCGGGCGGGGCTCACCTGGACGCTCGCCTGGCTGTTCGTCTTCGAGGCCGGGTTCGTGGTCGCCTCCCCCGTCTGGACCGCGCTGGTCCCCCGGATCGTCGGTGACGAGGGCGTGCAGCGGGTCGCCGGCGCCCAGATGGTCGCCAGCAGTCTCGCCCAGCCGCTCGGCGGTGCCGCGGCCGGCCTGCTCGTCGACCGGATCGGGCACCTGCGGACGCCGCTCGCCGCCGCCGCGCTCACGGTGGTGGTGCTGGGCGTGACCCTCGCCCTGCGCACCCGGCGTGGCGGGCACCGCGACCCGGCGAACACCCGGGAGCCCGGTGGGGGCGGCCTCGACCACATCCGCCGGGAGCCGGTGCTCGCCGCGCTGCTCGTCGGCTCCGTGATCCTCGTCATCGGTGTGCAGGGGGTCACCGTGGTGGAGGTCTTCCTCGTCCGCGACGCGCTGCACGCGTCGGCGTCCGGGTACGGGTTGGGCGAGCTCGCCTTCGGGCTGGGATCGGTGCTCGCCGGCGTCCTCGTGGCCCGTGTCGCCACGGACGCCGGCCGGCTCCGCACCATCGTCGGCGGCTTCGCCCTCACCGGGCTGGTGTGCGTGGCGATCGGCCTGGCGCCCGACCTCGCGGTCTACTGGCTGCTGCTGACCTTCCTCGGGCTCACCAACGCCGCCGCCAACGGCTGCCTCGGTCCGATCGTCGTGCTCCGCACGCCCGAGCACCTGCGCGGGCGGGTGGTCGCGGTGGTGAGCGGCGTGGTGAGCGCGGCGTCGGTCGTCTCGCTCGTCGCCGGCGGGTTCGTGGGCACCCGCCTGGGACCGCGCACCACGTTCGTCGCGGCCGGGACCCTCGGGGTGCTGGCCGCGCTGGCCATGGGCCTGCGGGTGTGGCGCGCCTTCAGTCCTGGTGTGGCGGACGCCGCGCGTCCTGCGCCTGTTGCGGGTCGATGAGGTCGCCGCGCCGCGGGAGGGGCGCGGGCGGCGGATCGGCCGGCGGGAGACTGCCGGCCGGCTGCCCACCACCCACGGCGGGAGGGCTTGCGGGGGCGCTGCCGAAGGAGACGGTCGGCGCCTCCCGGGCCAGGGAGTCGGTGACCTCGAAGTAGCCGGCCTTCTCGAAGTGGAAGGCGTTGGCGACCAGGTTGCCCGGCATCTGCTCGATCGAGGTGTTGTACGCCCGCACGTTGGCGTTGTAGTAGCGGCGTCCGGCGGCGATGCGGTCTTCGGTGTCGGCCAGCTGGCGCTGCAACTCGAGGAAGTTCTGGTTGGCCTGCAACTGGGGGTACGCCTCGACGCTCACCATGAGGCGTCCGATCTGCTCCGACAGCTGCGACTCGACAGCGGCCCGCTGCGGCTGGCTTCCGGTCTGGGCGAGGGACGCCGCCTGGTTGCGGAGCCGCACGACGTCCTCGAGCGTGCCGCTCTCGTGCGCCGCGTACCCCTTGACGGTCTCGACCAGGTTGGGGATGAGCTCGTAGCGGCGGTTGAGCTCGACGTCGACCTGGCGCCACGACTCCTGGATGGTGTTGCGGAGCCTGACGAACCGGTTGTACGGCCCGACAACCATGCCGATTCCGGCGACGATCACCACCGCGATGATGACGAGGACGATCCAGAACCCGGTCATGTCCGCTCCTGAGGGTGGGGCCCGGCGTCCGTGCCGGCCTGCCGCCAGACTAGCGGGAGCCGGCGTCCACGGCGGCGGGATCGCAGCGGCCTACGCGACGTAGCGGCGGGCCCCGGCGTACTCCTCCACATAGCCCGGCGTCGACGTCGGGATGGTCTCGACGACCGCGCCGGTGTGCGGCGCCTGGATCATCAGGCCGGACCCCGCGTACATGGCCACGTGGTGCACGTACCCATCGGTGGCGTAGAACAGCAGATCCCCTGGCCGCAGCGCGGTCGACGCCACCGGCGTGCCGCGGGCCGCCTGGGCGTCGGCGTCCCGGGGAATGGTGAGGCCGTGGACGCGGTGCACCAGCGAGGTGAGCCCGGAGCAGTCGAGACCGAAGCCCGAGGTGCCGGCCCACAGGTAGGGCAGGCCGGTGAAGATCCGCGCGGAGCGGACCAGCTCGGTGCCGCTCGCCGCGAGCGCCGGGGCGCCGCTCGGGGTGACCGACACCTGGGACGCCGCGACGCGCAGGATCCGCCCGGAGGGGGTGGCGACCCGCACCCACTCCCCCGAAGCCCCCAGCCGGGGCAACCGGGTGCCGTAGCTCACCTCGACGACGGCGGACGCCGCCACGTCGTCGGTGCGGAGCCATGCGGTGCGCGCGATGACCGTCGCGGCGAGGGACGAGGCCGCGGGTGACAGCGCCGTGAGCTGGCGCACCGGCACCCACCCGGGGTAGCCGCGGGCGTCGAGCGGGGTCGGCTGGTCGGGCACGACCACGTTGGCCCACGAGCCGCTGAGGGCGGTGACGACGACCCGCTCCCCGAGCAGAGCCTGGGTGTCGGCCCGGCCGCCGAGGCCGCTGCGGTCGGAGAGGGTCATCGCGGCGAGCCACTGCCGGATCGCGGCCGGGTTGGCCAGGGCCGGCTGGTCGACGGTTCGGGGGGAGGAGGGGCTTCGCCACAGGGTCGCGACCGAGACGCTCACCCAGGCGCTGCGGCCCACTTGCAGCTGTGCCGGTCGCGCGGACGTCGCGGTCGGGGTGGTGGTGGTCGGCGGAGGCGTCGCCGGTGTCGTCGCGGTGGTGGTGCGGCTCGGGGCCGGCCGTGAGCTCGGGGACGCCGTGGGCGAGGCGGTGGGGCGTGACCAGGCCGTCGTCGGGGCGCTCGTCGACGGCTGGAGCGAGGTCGACGAGGCCGTGCTCGACGGGACACCGGTCGGGTTTGCGCCGCAGCCGGTGAGCAGGACGGCCGTGAGCACGGCCGATGCGATCGCCCGGGACGACCTCATGACTCCAGTGTCGCGCCCGCAGGCCGGTGTCGCGGCCGCCGACCAGCGTTAGCCCGCTTCGGGGTCGGGCACCGACACCGCCTGATCTTCTGCGAAATTGACCCCACCTGCCAGACTCGGGCCGCTGGAGCGAGGGTTTGGCAGGTGGCGCACGTTTCGCAGGAAGCCTCGGCCTCGGCTCCTCGTAGAGGTCAGCCGAGGTCGAGCTCCTCGCGTCCGACGGCGTAGCGGTACGGGAGGCCGGCGGCGTCCACGGCCTCGGCGGCCCCGGTGGACCGGTCGACGACGACCGCGACCCCGACCACCTCTCCCCCGGCCTCGCGGACCGCCTCGACCGCCGTCAACGCCGAGCCGCCGGTGGTCGAGGTGTCCTCGACGACCAGCACCCGGCGTCCGGCGACGTCGGTGCCCTCGATCCGGCGCTGCATGCCGTGGGCCTTCTCCGCCTTGCGGACGACGAACGCGTCGAGACGTCCGCCCGCCGCCGCGCGGGCGTGCAGCATGGCGGTCGCCACCGGGTCGGCGCCCAGGGTGAGCCCGCCGACCGCGTCGAAGTCCCAGTCGGCGACGAGCTCGTTCATCACCCGGCCGACGATCGGAGACGCGTGGCCGTCGAGCGTGACGCGGCGCATGTCGACGTAGTAGTCGGCCTCGCGGCCACTGGACAGGGTGACGTGCTGGTGCACGACGGCGAGCCGCTTGATCTGCTCCACCAGTTCGTCGTGGTCGGGTCGGTCGGCCATCTCGCACTCCTGTCGTCGGCTGGGCGTCCGCAGCACCCTACCGCTGCCGGTGCCACCGCACGATGCGCAGGCGACCGACCGACTTTCCGCCACCGTGACGCCGCGGGACGCCGGTCGGCTGCGGATCGGGAGGCTTGCGGACCCTACGGCGTGACGACGACCTTGAGTCCGCCACGTCCTGCGGCGAACTCGAACCCCTGCTGCGCCGAGTCGAGGGGGAAGCGGTCGCTGACCACCGCGCGGAGGTCGACGACGCCCCGGGCGGCGAGCTCGACGGCGCGCTCGTACACCTCGGGCATCCGGCGAACGATCGGGATGGTGAGGCCCTTGCGGCGGGCCAGGGACGCCGGGAAGGTCGTGACGTCCTCGTCTGGGATGCCGACGAGCACCACCCGTCCCCCGCCGCGGGCCAGGGTCATCGCCTCACGCACCGGATCGGGGTTGCCGCACGCCTCGAACACGACGTCGAAGTCCGAGGCCGGCAGGTCGTCCGGGGCGTACGCGGCGTCGGCGCCCTGGCTCAGCGCCGCCTCGCGCCGGTGGGCGAGCGGCTCGACGACCGCGACGTGCGAGACCAGCGCGTGCCGGGCGAGCTGGACGAGGAACAGGCCGATCGGCCCGGACCCCACGACGGCGACCCGGTCGGCGAGCCGCACCTGGCCGAGGTCCCACGCGTGGATGGCGACCCCCAGCGGCTCGAGCACGGCGGCGTCCTCGGCGGTCATGCCGTCGGGCAGCGGCACCAGCCGGTCGGTGGGCCAGCTGATGATCTCGGCCATGCCGCCGTCGGTGTCGCCGTGCCCGGCGAACTGCACGTGGGGGCACAGGTTGGTCCAGCCCTCGCGGCACCGCTCGCAGTGGAAGCACGGGATGGCCGGGTCGACGGCGACGACGCGACCGGCGTACGGCCCGTCGAGGGCCACCCCGCCGATCTCGTGCCCGGGGATCGCCGGCTCGACGATCCGCGCGTCGCCGATGCCGCCGTCGAGGAACCAGTGCAGGTCCGACCCGCACAGTCCGACGGCGCCGACCCGCACCAGGGTGCGGCCCTCGGCCGGTGCCGGTGGCTCCTCGGTGTGCACCCGCACATCGGCGGGAGCGTGCAGTCTGGCAGCGCGCATGCTGGTCCTTCCGGTCGTGTGAGTCTCGCCGACTAGCCTTCCACAAGCCCCTGCAGGCGCGGGAAGAGGTCGGCGAGCCGGGCGTACAGCTCCCCCTGCACGGCGCCGATCGCCGCGTAGCGGTCGACCAGCCCGGGGTCGGGCTGGGTGACCTCGCCGGACGCCGCCATCGCGCGGGCGGACGCCGCGACGTCCACCCCGGTCGCCGCGGCCATTCCCATCGCGGCCGCCCCGAGCGCGGACACCTCCTCGGCCGCGCAGGTCTCGAGGGGGACGCCGACGCAGGCGGCGAGGATGGTCCGCCACAGCGGCGAGCGCTGTCCCCCGCCCATGATCCGCAGGGTGGTCAGCGGCGTCCCGGTGTCGGCCTGCAGCGCCCGGAGGTTGCGGGCCGCCTCGAGCGAGATCCCCTCGAGCACCGACCGGTACATGGCCGGACGCCCGTGGGTGCCGGAGAATCCGACCATCGCGCCGCGGGCCCGGGGGTCCCAGTGCGGCGACTGCACGGCGTTCCAGTAGGGCAGGGTGACCAGACCCTCGCTGCCCGCCGGCACCCGGGACGCCGCCCGCTCCAGCTCGGCGTCGGGCGCGCCCCGCAGCGCCGGGTCGCCCAGTTCGCTGCGGAACCAGCCGGTGAGGTAGGCACCGGAGTTCTGGACGACCTCGAGGACGTACTGGCTCGGGATGCCGGCGGCGTCGGTGCGGTACGACCGGCCCCAGCGGTAGGCGGGCGAATGCACCCCTGCCACCACCGCCGTGCCGAGGTTGAGGTAGCCCTCGTCGGGACGGGTGACGCCGGCGCCCAGCCCGGCCGCCTGCCCGTCCCCGCAGCCGGCGACGACCGGGATCGGCCCGGGCAGGCCCCACGCACGGGCGACCTCCGGGCGCACGTCACCCAGCAACGCGCCGGCGTCCGCGAGGTCGGGCAGCTGGTCACGCCGGACGCCGGCGAGCTCCAGCAGGTCGGGGGCCCAGTCGAGGGCGGCCATGTCGAACAGTCCCAGGCTGTCGGCGGTCGCCCGGGAGTCGATCCACTCGCCGGTGAACGCGTGCACGAGGTACGCGTGGACGCCGGCGACCCGGTCGGCCCCCGCCAGCACGTCCGGCTCGTGCTCGGCCAGCCACGCGAGCTTGTAGAACGACGGCGTGACGTCCGGCACCATGCCGGAGAGGGCGTGCACCGCGTCGCTGCCCAGGCGGAGCACCTGGTCGCCGGCCCGGCCGTCCAGCCACAGCACCGCCGGGCGCCGCGGCGTCCCGTCGTCGTCGCAGAGCACGAACGTCTGGCGCTGGGGGGTGACGCAGATGCCGGCGACCCGACCCCGCTCCAGATCCGACAGCGATTCGACGGCCTCGGCGATGGCGCGGTGGGCGGCGTCCACCCAGTCGGTGGCCCGCTGCTCGTAGAAGTCGCGGGCGGGCATGGCCATCTCGTAGGTCGCCCGGCCCTGGCCCAGAACGCGGCCGTCCGGGTCGACGACCAGCGCCTTGGTGGCGGTCGTCGACGAGTCGACGGCGATGATCAGCGGCTCACTCATGAGGGCCTCGATTCGGGTCAGCGGAAGGCACCGAGCCCCCGCGGTGGTTCGGGCGAGGCCTCGGGGCTGCCGTCGTAGTGGGGCTGGGCGCCGCCGACGAAACGCTGGAGCGCGTCGCCGAGGGTCACCCGGAACGGGAACGCCGCGCCCGACGCGCGCCGGGTGAGGGTGTCCCAGTCGAGCGAGGGGTCGCGGGTCGCGACGACGATGATGTTCCCGAAGCGGCGGCCCTTGAGGGTCGACGACTCGGCGATGAGGCCGAGGGCGGGGAAGTACCGCCCCGCGCCGGCGAGCAGCCGCCTCGTCCAGACGAGAGGCGACCGGTCGGTGACGTTGAGGGCCAGCGTGCCCGCCCCGGCGAGCACCCGCCGGTACTCGGCGAACGCCTCCACCGTGGCCAGCTCCCCCGGCACCCGGGCGCCCGCGAACGCGTCGACGACGAGCAGGTCGCAGTAGCCGTCGGGCAGGGCGGAGACCCCGCTGCGGCCGTCCTGGGCGCGCACCTTGATCCCCGACCTCGGGGGCAGCGGCACCCGCGCGCGGACCTCCGCGGTGAGCGCCTCGTCGGGTTCGAGCACGACCTGGGCGCTGGTGGGCCGGGTGTGGGCGATGTAGCGGGGCAGCGTCAGCCCGCCGCCACCGATGTGCACCACCCGGATCCGCTCCCCGGCCGGGGCGACGACGTCGATCAGCTCGGCGATCCGCTGGACGTAGTCGAACTCGAGATGGGTGGGGTCGTCGGGGTCGACCCACGACTGGTCGGTGTCCCCGATCCGCACCACCCACGCTCCGGGGTACTGCGGATCGGGGATCAGCCGCGCGTCCACCTCAGGCCAGCGCGTCGATGATCTTGTTGAGGGTCTTCGACGGGCGCATCACCGACGCGGCGAGGTCGTCGCTCGGGCGGTAGTAGCCGCCGAGCTGCACCGGCCTGCCCTGCACCGCGAGCAGTTCCTCGCTGATCCGGGGCTCGGACGCCGCCAGCGCCTCGGCCACCGGGGCGAAGGTCTGCGCGAGTTCCGGGTCGGCCGACTGGGCCGCCAGTTCCTGCGCCCAGTAGAGGGCCAGGTAGAAGTGGCTGCCCCGGTTGTCGATCTGGCCGACCCGGCGGGCCGGCGACTTGTTCTCGTTGAGCAGCTTCTCGGTCGCCTTGTCGAGGGTGTCCGCCAGGACGACGGCCCGCCCGTTGTCCTCGGCGCGGGCCAGGTGGCGCAGGCTCTCGGCGATCGCGAGGAACTCGCCGAGCGAGTCCCACCGCAGGTAGTCCTCCTCGACCAGCTGCTGCACGTGCTTGGGGGCCGAGCCGCCGGCGCCGGTCTCGAACAGGCCGCCACCGCTCATCAACGGCACGACCGACAGCATCTTCGCGCTGGTGCCCAGCTCGAGGATCGGGAACAGGTCGGTGTTGTAGTCGCGGAGCACGTTGCCGGTGACGCTGATCGTGTTGAGACCCTGGCGGATGCGCTCGACCGACAGCTTGGTGGCGTCGACCGGGTTGAGGATGCGGATGTCGAGGCCCTCGGGGTCGTTCTCGGGCAGGTACTGGCGCACCTTCTCGATGAGGTTGCGGTCGTGCGCGCGGGTCTCGTCGAGCCAGAAGACGGCCGGGTCGCCCTGGATGCGGGCCCGGCTGACCGCCAGCTTCACCCAGTCGCGGATCGGGGCGTCCTTGGTCTGGCAGGCGCGCCAGATGTCGCCGGCCTCCACCCGGTGGCTCATGAGCACCTCGCCCGCGGCGTTGGTGACCCGCACCTCCCCGGACGCCGGGATCTCGAAGGTCTTGTCGTGGCTGCCGTACTCCTCGGCCTTCTGGGCCATGAGGCCGACGTTGGGCACGTCGCCCATCGTCGTCGGGTCGTAGGCCCCGTTCGCGCGGCAGTCGTCGATGACGGTCTGGTACACCCCGGCGTAGCTCGAGTCGGGGATCACCGCGAGGGTGTCGTGCTCCTTGCCGTCGGGGCCCCACATGTGCCCGGAGGTGCGGATCATCGCCGGCATCGACGCGTCGACGATGACGTCGCTCGGCACGTGCAGGTTGGTGATGCCCCGGTCGCTGTTGACCATGGCCAGACGCGGCCCGTCGGCGAGCTCCGCCTCGAAACTCGCCCTGATCTCGTCGCCGTTGGGCAGGCCGCCCAGCCCGGCGAGGATGCCGCCGAGGCCGTTGTTGGGGCTGAGCCCCGCGGAGTCGAGGTCGGCGCCGTAGGTCGAGAAGGTCTTCGGGAAGAACGCGCGGACGACGTGGCCGAAGATCACCGGGTCGCTGACCTTCATCATCGTGGCCTTGAGGTGGACGCTGAACAGCACGTCGAGGTCCTTGGCCCGCTGGATCTGCTCGCGGAGGAACGCGTCGAGGGCCCGGGCGCTCAGCACCGTGGCGTCGACGACCTCTCCCTCAAGCACCGTGAGCCCGCTCTTCAGCACGGTCTCGGCGCCGTCGTCGGCGACCAGGGTGATGGTGAGGGTGTCGTCGGAGGGCAGCACGACCGACTGCTCGTTGTGCCGGAAGTCGTCGGCGTCCATGGTGGCAACGGTGGTCTTCGACTCGGCGCTCCAGGCGCCCATCGAGTGCGGGTGCTTCCGCGCGTAGTTCTTCACGGCGGCGGGGGCGCGGCGGTCGGAGTTCCCCTCGCGCAGCACCGGGTTGACGGCGCTGCCCTTGACGGCGTCGTAGGCGGCGCGGATGCCCCGCTCGTCCTCGGTCGCGGGGTTGTCAGGGTAGTCAGGAACGGGGATGCCCTGGCTCTGCAGCTCGGCGATCGCGGCCTTGAGCTGCGGCATGGACGCGCTGACGTTCGGCAGCTTGATGATGTTCGCCTCGGGGGTGGTGGCGAGTTCGCCGAGCTCGGCGAGCGCGTCCGGCGTCCGCTTGTCCTCGGGCAGCCAGGGGCTCATCGCCGCCTGGATGCGCCCGGCGAGGGAGATGTCGCGGGTCTCGACCGTGATGCCCGCCTTCGCGGTGAAGGCCTGCACGATGGGCAGCAGGGAATAGGTGGCGAGCATCGGTGCCTCGTCGGTGTGCGTGTAGATGATGGTGGCCATGCGGGCGGGCTCTCCCTCGACGATGAACGGGCGTGGGCGGTATCGCTGTCAGAGTATCCAATGCCCGCAGCGGGGCCACCGGCGCTCCCGGGCTGGTGGACGCCGCATCGCCCCGGGCTCGTGGCCGGCCCGGGTACCCTTGCTCGCGCGGCGGACGTCCGCGGTGCCGAGGATGGTGGTGGATGTCGATCAGCCTGTCGGCGCGCCGGGGATGGCCGGTGACGCGGGTGGCGGTCCCCGTCGGGCTGTCCGGGCTGGCGGCCTTCGTGTTCACCCGGGCCCAGGACCAACTGGGCCGCAACCGCGGCACCGACCGGGGCGACGCCCGTTCCCTCATCCGGGTCGAGCGGCTGCTGCACATCGACGTCGAACCGGCGGCGTCGCGCTGGCTGTCGACGCACCCGCACCTCGCCTACGGCGCCGGGCTGCTCTACGAACTGGCCCTGCTGCTCCCGTGGGTGGCCATCGTCGTCGCTGGCCTGAGGGACGCCGCCCTCACCCGGCGGGCGCTGGCGAGCCTGTTCCTCTTCACCACGCTCTCGCTCGTGCCCTTCTGGCTGTTCCCCACCGCTCCGCCGCGCCTCGGCGAGCCGGGGGTGGTCGACATCGTCACCCGGTTCCGGGTGTTCGCGACGGAGACGCACAGCACTGAGAGCGCCATCGACGTGGACGCCTCGATGCCGAGCCTGCACGTCGCCTGGGCGTGGTGGTGCGCCGCCGTGCTGTGGCGGGTGCCGCGGCGTCCGGGCGATCTGCCCCGCTGGACGGTGTGGCTGATCCCCGCGGGCGTCGCGGTCGTGGTCGTCGTGACCGGCAACCACTACCTGCTCGACGTTGCCGCCGGGGCCGCACTGGCCGCCGGCGGCAACGCCGTGTTCCTGCGCCGCGAGCGCGCGGGGCTCAGGACTGGCTGACCTCGGAGATCGCCAGGCCGTCGCCCTCGACGTCGAACCGCACCCGGTCGCCGTCGGTGATGTCGCCCGACAGCAGCTTGCGGGCCATGAGGTCCTCGACCGTCGTCTGCACCAGCCGGCGGAGCGGCCGGGCACCGTAAACGGGGTCGAAGCCGCTGAGCGCGAGCCAGTCCTTGCCGGCCGGCGTCACCTCGATCGAGATCCGCCGGTCCGCGAGGCGGCGGTTCACCCTCGCCAGGGTGATGTCGACGATGCGGGTGAGGTCCTCTGTGGTCAGCGGGTCGAAGAAGACGATCTCGTCGAGCCGGTTGAGGAACTCGGGGCGGAAGGCCTGCCGCACGACCCCCATGACCGCGTCGTGCTTGGCCTTCTCGTCCATCGTCGGGTCGGCGAGGAACTGGCTGCCGAGGTTGCTCGTCATGATGAGGATGGTGTTCCGGAAGTCGACCGTGCGGCCCTGGCCGTCGGTGAGGCGTCCGTCGTCGAGCACCTGCAGGAGGATGTTGAACAGGTCGGGGTGCGCCTTCTCCACCTCGTCGAGCAGCACGACCGAGTACGGACGCCGCCGCACGGCCTCGGTGAGCTGACCGCCCTCCTCGTAGCCGACGTAGCCCGGGGGGGCGCCGACCAGGCGGGACACCGAGTGCTTCTCGGAGTACTCGCTCATGTCGATGCGCACCATCGCCGACTCGTCGTCGAACAGGAAGTCGGCGAGGCTCTTGGCCAGCTCGGTCTTGCCGACGCCGGTCGGGCCGAGGAACAGGAACGAGCCGGTGGGCCGGTTGGGGTCACTGATGCCGGCACGACTGCGGCGGACGGCGTCCGCGACGGCCTTGACGGCGGCCTTCTGCCCGACCAGCCGCTCGGCGATGTGGTGCTCCATCGACAGCAGCTTCTCGCTCTCGCCCTGCAGCATCTTTCCGACCGGGATTCCGGTCCAGGCCGACACCACCTCGGCGATGTCGCCGGCGCTGACCTCCTCGCTCACCATCGACGCGGTGACCGACTCGGACGCCGACGCCTCCTCGAGCTCGCGCTCGAGTTGCGGGATGCGGCCGTACTGGATCTCCGACGCCCTGGCGAGGTCGCCCTCACGCAGCGCCCGGTCGGCCTCGACCCGGAGCCGGTCGATCTGCTCCTTGAGGTCGCCGACCCGGTTGAGGCCACCCTTCTCCATCTCCCAGCGGGCCTCGAGGCCGCGCAGCTCCTCCTGGTCGTCGGCCAGCTCGGCGCGCAGCCGCTCCAGCCGGGCCCGGGACGCCGGGTCGTCCTCCTTGTCGAGGGCGAACTCCTCCATCCGCAGCCGGTCGACCTGCCGGCGGAGCTGGTCGATCTCCTCCGGCGAGCTGTCGATCTCCATCCGCAGCCGGGACGCCGCCTCGTCGATGAGGTCGATGGCCTTGTCGGGAAGCTGGCGACTGGTGATGTACCGGTTGGACAGGCTGGCCGCGGCGACGAGCGCGCCGTCGGTGATGCGCACCTTGTGGTGCGCCTCGTAGCGCTCGCGCAGGCCGCGGAGGATGGCGATGGTGTCCTCGACGCTCGGCTCGCCCACGAAGACCTGCTGGAACCTCCGCTCGAGCGCGGGGTCCTTCTCGATCCGCTCACGGTATTCGTCGAGCGTGGTGGCACCGATCATCCGCAGCTCGCCGCGGGCGAGCATCGGCTTGAGCATGTTGCCGGCGTCCATCGCGCCCTCGCCGGACGCGCCGGCGCCGACGACGGTGTGCAGCTCGTCGATGAAGGTGATGATCTGGCCCTCGGCGTCGCGGATCTCGTTGAGCACGGCCTTGAGCCGCTCCTCGAACTCGCCGCGGTACTTGGCGCCGGCCACCATGCTCGCGAGGTCCAGGCTGACGACCTTGCGGCCCCTGAGGCTGTCAGGGACGTCGCCGGCGATGACCCTCTGGGCGAGGCCCTCGACGACGGCGGTCTTGCCGACGCCGGGCTCGCCGATGAGCACCGGGTTGTTCTTGGTGCGGCGGGCGAGCACCTGCACGACCCGGCGGATCTCGGCGTCCCGGCCGATCACGGGGTCGAGCTTGCCCTCCCGGGCGCGCTGGGTGAGGTCGACCGAGTACTTGTCGAGCGCCGACTCGCTGCCCTCGTCCTCGGCGCTGGTGACCCGCTTGTCGCCGCGCGCCGCGGCGAAGGCGGCGTCGAGCTTGTCGGCGGTGACGCCGAACTGTCCGAGCACCCGGCTCGCGTCGGAGGTGACGGAGGCGAGCGCCATCAGCAGGTGCTCGGTGGCGACGTAGGTGTCGCCCAGCTTGTCGGCGCGTGTTTCGGCGTCCGCGAGCACTCGCGCGAGGGCACCGGACATGCTCGGCTGGCTCACCGAGGCTCCCTGCGCCGAGGGGAGCTTGGCGATCGCGGCCTCCGCGGCCTGGTCGACCGCCTTGGGGTCGGCTCCGACCGCCGAGAGCAGGGCGCCGACGGTGTTGTCGGGCACCATGAGCAGGCCGTGCAGCAGGTGGCTCGGCTCGGCCGCGGGGTTGCCGGAGGCCAGCGCGTTCCGCAGCGCCGCCGAAACGGCGTCGCGGCTCATCGTCGTCAGTTTCGAAGTGTCCACGGGTCGTTCCGTCCTTCTTCTCCCCTTCGGGGCACGATTTCAAAGTTGAGTCTAATACACTCAACCTTGGTCGGACGGCGACTATTCCTGCTCCCGGGGCCGAATTCGCGCTCCCGGGCGACGCCGGCGGGCGGCGTCCCCTCCTGGGCTGGCGCGACGCTGGGGCGACGGGGTCGCCGGATCTGCAGGCGATCGGGCGCTCCCCTGTCGCTGGCGGGGGGCAACTCGGCGAATCGCCTGCGGATCCGGCGGCTGGGGGTGGCCGGGGCGGGCGATCTCGACGTTGGGGCGGGCGATCTCTGCCGTTTGGGCGTCGAGATCGCCCGCCACAGCAGAAATCGCCCGCCCCGAACTAACCGAGCGGGCTACCGGGCCGCGACCACCGGATGAACGGCGGTCCCGAGATCCCAGACCAGCGAACCCTCGGGCGCCTCGATCCGCCACGGGGGCGCGGCGAGCGGGTAGACCCGGGTGGTGAACGAGCGCCCGGCACTGGTGAACACCTCGACCACCGACCCGTCCACGAACACCCGGACGCCGGGACGCTCCGACGCCGGGTCGAACGCCTCCGCCGCGACCGCCTGCCCGCCGTGTGCGCGCTCGTCGGCGCTGGCGGCGTCCCTGTCGATCGCGACGGTGCCCGCCGCCCGGTCGAGGTGGATGTCGAGGTGCTCGTCGTCGCCGAACCGCAGCCGCAGGGTGCCCGTGGTCGCGGGCACCGCGATCTCGGCCTGGGCCCCGATCACCGCGCCGTCGGCCGGACGCGCCGAACCCACCCGGAGCGCCTCCACGTCCGGATGCGGCTCACTGGCCAGCCGGTCGCCGACCAGCCAGGCCCGTCGCGGCAGCGAGATCGCGCCGGCCCAGCCGGCGTCCCGCCACCAACTGCGGTCGCGACCCTCGGTGACCCAGCCGAAGACCAACGGACCGCGGGATCCCTCCCTCATGACTGACGCGGCGTAGAAGTTCTGCCCGTGGTCGACCCGGTGCGGCTGGGGAGTACCGCCGAGCGGGAAGGCCAGGACGCTGCTCGGCCCCTCGCCGTGCGACCACGCTGACACCAGCGCCACCTCCGCCCCGTCGACCGGCAGGATCTGCGGGCACTCCCAGCCCTCGCCGGTGTCCTCCTCACGCAGCACCGTCCGCGGCAGCGACGCCAGCGGCCCCTCATAGCGCCACCGGACGCCGTCGGCCGACCGGTAGTGCCGGATCGACGCCTCTTCGGTCCCGGCCGCGCCGACCGCCATCCGCCAGCCGCCGTCCTCCCGCCAGACGAAGGGGTCGCGGAACATGGTGATCCGCTCGTGGTCGGCCGGGTCGTCGACGACCTGGACGGGTGCTCCGAAGCTGCCGGCGTCCCGGTCGAACCTCGCCAGCAGCACCGACTGGAAGCTCGAGTGGTCAAGCTTGCCCGAGTAGTACGCCCGCAGCTCGCCGTCGGCCAGCACGGTGTTGCCCGACCAGCACCCGTCGGCGTCCGGACCGCCGGGCACGGGGCTCATCGCCGGCCGGTGCAGCGTCCAGTGCACGAGGTCCGGGCTGGTCGCGTGACCCCATTCCACGGGCTGCGCGGTGTCGGTGGTGGACCGCGACTGGAAGAACAGGTGCACGGTGCCGTCCACCTCGATCGGGCCGTTCGGGTCGTTGAGGAAGCCGCGCGGCAGCCGGATGTGGAACTGCGGGACGTGGTGGATGGGGTTGTCGGGCATGGCGACGGGAGTCCTCTCCTCGGACGGGCGGGCGCGCTGGGGCAGGGCGCGGCGGTGGGTTGGGGTGGCGGTCAGGGGCGGCGCGGACGCCGCACCGTCCCTGGAAGGGTGCTGGCTCAGCGGAAGGAGCCCGCCGTGACCCCGGCGATGAAGTAGCGCTGGGCCACGATGAACAGGACGACGCTGGGGATCATGGCGAGGATGACGCCGGCGAGGACCACCGAGATGGACCCCGTCCCGAGGTTGCCCTGGAGGCCGACGAGGCCGAGCGGCAGGGTGAACTTGTCCTGCGACTGCAGGAAGATGAGCGGCCGGTAGAACTCCGCCCAGAACCCCGAGAAGTTGAGGATCGCGAGGGTGGCGATGGCCGGCGCCGCCATCCGGGCGTAGACGAGGTAGAACACCTTGAACCGGGACGCGCCGTCGACGCGGGCCGCCTCGCCGAGCTCCACCGGCATCTGCATGAAGTACTGCCGCATGAGGAAGGTGCCGAAGGCGCTGCCCAGGGCGGGAACGATGAGCGAGCCGAGACTGTCGGACAGGCCGAGGTCCTTCACGATGACGAACACCGGGATGATGATCGTCTGCAGCGGCACCATCATCGTCGCGAGGAAGATGCCGAAGATGATGTTCTTCCCGGGGAACCGCACCATCGCGAACGCGTAGCCGGACAGGGTGCAAGTGATGGTCTGGCCGACGACGATGAGGCCGGTGACGATCGTGCTGTTGACGAAGAACGTCCCGATCGGGATCTGGTCGAACACCGACGAGTAGTTGCTGAAGTCCGGGTGCAGCGGAAGCCACTGCGGCGGGTTGGTGAAGGCCTCGGCCGGCGTGCGGAGCGAGGTGGTCAGCGTCCACAGCAGCGGGCCGAGCGCGAACATCGCGGCGATGACGAGCACGACCACGCCGACGACAGTGGCGACCTTGAGGCCGGGACGCGGGCGGGTGACGACGGCTTGGAGGCTCACTGGTAGAACACCAACTTCCGGGCTGCGAGGAACTGGATCCCGGTGATCGCCAGGATGATGAGCAGAAGGACGATGGCGATCGCCGACGCGTAGCCGAACTGGAGGTTCTGGAAACCCGTCTGGTACATGACGATCGTCGCCGTCGTGGTGGCCGTCCCCGGACCGCCCTTGGTCATGATGAACGGCTGGTCGAACAGCTGCAGCGCGTTGATCATCGCCACCACGGTCGCGAACAGGATCGTCGGGCTGATCAGCGGGATCTTGACCCGGAACAGCGTCCGCAACGGGCTCGCCCCGTCGATGGCCGCCGCCTCGAGCACGTCGGTGGGCACCGAGGTGAGGGCGGCGACGAACAGCACGAAGGTGAACCCGACCTGCTGCCACACCGCGATGAGGACGATCGTGATCATCGACCCCCACGTGCTGGTCAGCCAGGGCACCGACGAGATACCCAGCAGGTTGAGGTAGTAGTTGATGACGCCGAACTTCGCGTCGAACAGGTAGCCCATGAAGATGGACACCGCGGCGGTGGACGCCAGCAGCGGCAGGTAGAAGATCGTCCGGAAGGTGGTCTTCGCCCAGGTGCTCTTGCGCTGGTTGACGAGGACTGCCAGCGCGAGGCCGAGCGAGAGCTGCAGCGCGACGATGCCGATGGCGAGCACCAGGGTGACGCCGAACGAGTGCACCGTGGCCGAGTCGGCGACCAGCCGCTTGAAGTTCTTCAGGCCGACGAACGTGGGCGGGGAGATGACGTCCCAGGAGAACAGCGACAGTGCGAGCGAGGCGATGATCGGCAGGAAGGTGAACACCGCGACGAAGACGACCGCCAGCGAGATCATCAGGTAGCCGAACACCCCTTCCCTCCGGGTCTCCCGCCGGCTGGCCGGCCGACGGAAGACCCGGTGGGAGGACGCCCTCGAGGCTTTGCGCACGAGAGTGGTCGATGTCATCAGGACCCCTGAGCGGCCTTCTCGAAGTCGGCCTGCATGCCGTCCAGGGCGGCCTTCGCGTTGCCGGACGCGATCGCCTGGGTGGTGCGCTGGTTGAGCGACGTGGCCAAGGCGTTGTAGTACGGCGGCGCCGAGATCGGAACGGACCCGTTGAGCTGGTCGTAGAACACCGACCAGTGCTTCGGGCCGGTCGTCTCGTAGCGCTTGGCCGTCATGAGCGACTTCCGCCCGGGCGTCGTGACGTTGCCCGGGAAGAGGATGTCGAAGCTCTCCGGCTGCACCATGAGCTTGACCACCTCCCAGGCGAGGTCCTTCTTCTTCGAGGAGTTGAAGATGCCGTAGCCACCCGCGCCGAACAGCGACTTGTTGGTCTTCCACTTCGGGAACAGCTGGACGTCGAAACTGCCGTCCTTCATGCCCGCGTTGTGCAGGCCGCCGGCCCAGAAGCCGCCGCCGATGGTCATGCCGATCCGGCCGGACGCGAACAGGCCCTGGAGCGTGCCGCCACCGCCGACGTCCGGCGTCGGGGACATGCCCGTGCGCTGGAGGTCGATGAGGTACTGCAGCGCCTCGACGGCCTCGGGAGAGTTGGCCGTTGGCTGGCCCCACTTCCACCCGCCACCGCGTCCGGCGGCCGCCGCCTGGTTGTTGGCGTAGGCCTTGCTCCACAGCCAGTCGCCGCCGGTGTACTTGCCCTCCTCGAGCAGGTTGCCGCCGTTGGCGTAGAGGAACGAGGTCCAGCTGCCCCAGAGGCGCACCACCCAGTCGAAGGCGTTCACCTTGTTGCCGATCGCGGCGATCTTCTTGGCGTAGCTGTGGAAGTCGTCCATCGTCCAGCCCGCGGCCGGCTCGGACAGGTTCGCCTTCTTCACCAGGTCGGTGCTGTAGAACATGCTGCCCGCGTTGAAGCTGTCGGGCAGCTCGTACAGGTGCCCCTGGTACATCATCGATTCGATGAGCGCGGGGGGGATGTCGTCGAAGTAGCTCTGCAGCGACGACAGGTCCTTGGTGACGCGGTCGTCGAGCGGCACGAGCAGGTCCTTGGACGCCATCTGCTGCAGGCCCTCGGTGGCCACGCTGACGATGTCGGGGGCGGAGCCCGAGGCGATCTGGGTGAGCACCTTGGCGATGAAGTCGTTCCAGTCGGTGCCGTTGATGCCGGTGACCTCGAGGTTGGCCGTCTTGTCGATCTTGGCGATCTGGGGCTGCAGCGCCTTCTGCAGCGCGGTGGCCGAGCTCTGCTGGCCGAAGTAGAGCATCTTGATCGTGCCGGAGCTTCCGCCGCTGCCACTCGACGACCCACATCCGGTGAGCGCCCCCAGGCCGAGCGAGGCCAGCCCCGCGCCACCGCCGAGCTTGAACAATGTGCGGCGGTCGATGGCACCCAAGCCGTTGGTCATGTCATCCGCTCCTCTCTGAGCAGTCCGGTCGGAAGCCCGACCAATACGTATTTGTACGGAGCACCATACGCCTTCTCCCGCGGTTTGCCAATACGTATTGGTGACGTGCCAGAATGTGGGCGAGGAGGGCCGATGATGTCCGAGCGCAAGAAGGCCGTGATGCGGCGGGTCACCATGAAGGACGTCGCGCGGCGCGCAGGTGTGTCGCAGCCGACCGTCTCGTTCGTGCTCAACGACCGCCGCGACGTCTCGGTGTCGGACGCCACACGGGAGCGGGTGCTCAAGGCGGCGCGGGACCTCGACTTCCAGCCGAACCGGGCCGCCCAGTCACTGCGGTCGAACAAGTCCTTCGTCATCGGGGTCATCGCCGACCGGGTCGTCTCCCAGCCCTACGCCGGTCAGATCATCGTCGGCGTCCAGCAGTCCGTCCAGGCCGCCGGCTACGTGTGCTTCGTCGTGGAGACCTGGGAGACCCCGGACGCCGGCCAGGCGGCGGTCGAGAATCTGTTGCGGCAGGGTGTGGCCGGGCTGATCTACGCGGCCCCCGGGCCGGAGCCGGTGCACGCGGTCGACGCCCCCGACGGGATTCCGACGATCTTCGTCAACTGCTGGCCCGCCAACGTCCCCGATCCCACCCTCGTCCTGGCCGACGAGTACCAGGGCGGCCGGGACGCCGCGGCCGCCACCTTCGCCGCCGGTCACCGGCACGTCGTGTACCTGGGCGGACCCCACGACGACTACGCGTGCCAGGAGCGCGAGCGCGGCATGGTCGACGCCGCAGTCGAGGCGGGCGTCGACCCGGCCACGATCCGGCGCGAGTACGGCACCTACCAGGTCTCCTCGGGTCACGACCTGGCCCTCGCCGTGATCGCGGACGAAACCCCCACCGCGTTCATCTGCGGCAACGACCGGATGGCCGTGGGCGCGATGATGGCGCTCCAGGCCGCGGGCCTGCAGTGCCCGCGCGACGTGAGCATCGTCGGCTTCGACGACCAGCCCGACCTCGCCGACCAACTCCACCCGCCGCTCAGCACGGTGGCACTCCCCCACCTGCAGATGGGCGTCCTCGCCGGCGAGATGATGCTCAAGGACGAGGAACTGCGCGGCCGTCACCTCGTGCCCTGCCGCTACATCGGCCGCGGCTCGCTCGCCGCCCCCCGGCCGGCGGACGCGCGATGAGCACGGCGACCACGCACTTCCACCCGCCCGGCAGCCACGTCGGCGACGTCATCCCGTTCGCCCACGACGGCGAGGTCTGGCTCTACTACCTGCTCGACGAGCGTCGCGGCGTCCCGCCCCAGCAGCGGGCGACGGGGATGCCGTGGGCGGCGGTGACCACCCGCGACTTCGCGCACTTCACCGACCACGGGATCGTGCTGCCCTCGGGAGGCCGCGGGGCGGGCGACTTCGACTGCTACACCGGCAGCGTGGTGGCCGACGACGACGGACGGCTGCACCTGTTCTACACGGGGCACAACCCCGCGATCCGGACGCCGGCGGGCGACGTCCAGGTGGTCTGCCACGCGACGTCCGACGGCGATCCGGCGTCCTGGACGAAGCACCCGGAGTGGACCTTCGGCGCCCTTGACGGCTACTCGCCGGAGGACTGGCGCGACCCGTTCGTGTTCCGGGCCGCCGCCGGGGGGCCGTGGCAGATGCTCCTGGCGACCCGGCGAGCCGATCGGCCCGGCCGCCGCTCGGGCGTGGTCGCGCGGCTGGTCTCCGACGACCTCGTGCACTGGCGGGACGCCGCCCCGCTGTGGGACCCGCACCGGTTCATCACCCAGGAGTGTCCCGACCTGTTCCAGTGGGGCCGGTGGTGGTACCTCGTCTACTCCGAGTTCTCCGACTCCTTCCAGACGCGGTACCGGATCGCCGAGTCACCGGACGGCCCGTGGCTGGCACCCGAGCAGGACACCATCGACGGGCGGGCGTTCTACGCGGCCAAGAGCGTCGCCGTGAGGGACGCGCGGTACTTCATCGGTTGGATCGCGACGAGGGACGGCGGCCGCGACGACGGCGCCTGGCAGTGGGCCGGCGACATGGCGGTGCTGCAGGCCCACCAGCGTCCCGACGGGTCGCTCGGCTTCGGGCTCCCCGACGCGGTCCGGGCGCTGTACCGGCCGGTCTCGGGGTCTGCCACGTTCGACCCGCTCCACGGGGCGCACCGGCGTCCGGGGGCGGGGGCGGCCGACAGGTACGCGGCCTGGATCGGGCCCGACGTCGCGGCCGAGGCCCTGCTCACCGTCGACCTCGACATCCACGAGGGCACCCAGGCGTGCGGCGTCCTGTTGCGCTCGTCCGACGACGGCGAGGACGCCTACGCGCTGCGGCTGGAGCCGCTGCGGAACCGCCTCGTGCTCGACCGCTGGCCCCGCGGCAGCACCGGTCCCGAGCAGTGGCAGGCGCGGGGCGACGTGCCGCACGCGGTCGAGCTCGAGCGCCCGGTCGCGCTCGACGCCGGGCGGCACCGGCTCGAGATCTACCTCGACCACACCCTCTGCGTCGCCGTCGTCGACGGCGGGGTCGCGCTCAGCGCCCGGCTCTACGACCGGCCGACCGGCAGGGTCGGCCTGTTCGCGGTCGACGGCGGGTTCGACCTCGCCTCGTTCGAGGTCGGCGTCCGCCGCCCCTAGGCGCTCCCGGCGTCCCCGCCCCGGTTCTTGCGGCGTACGTTCGCGACGTTCCTGCGTACGGCGGCTTCAGGTTGTCGTTGCAACACCTCTGATTCAGGGAGGGTGTTGTGGATCGACAGGGGTGGGCTGTGCTGAGGGCCGAGGCGTTGCGGTTGATGCTCGAGGAAGGGCTGACTGGGGGCCAGGTCGGCAAGCGATTG
>DATAKK010000035.1:0-35834 GCA_036261615.1 Propionibacteriaceae bacterium
CGAGCCCGAGTGGATGCGCGACCTCCGTCTCAAGGGCCTCAAGCTGTTCCAGAAGAAGCCCATGCCCACGTGGGGCGCCGACCTGTCGGGCATCGACTTCGACAACATCAAGTACTTCGTCCGCTCCACCGAGAAGCAGGCGCAGTCGTGGGACGACCTGCCCGAGGACATCAAGAACACCTACGACCGGCTGGGCATCCCCGAGGCCGAGAAGGCCCGGCTGGTGGCCGGCGTCGCCGCGCAGTACGAGTCCGAGGTGGTCTACCACAAGATCAACGAGGAGCTCGAGCGGCAGGGCGTCATCTTCCTCGACACCGACACCGCGCTCAAGGAGTACCCGGAGCTGTTCCAGGAGTACTTCGCGACCGTGATCCCCGTCGGCGACAACAAGTTCGCCTCGCTCAACAGCGCGGTGTGGTCGGGCGGCTCGTTCATCTACGTGCCGAAGGGTGTGCACGTGTCGATCCCGCTGCAGGCCTACTTCCGGATCAACACCGAGAACATGGGCCAGTTCGAGCGGACGCTCATCATCGTCGACGAGGGCGCCTACGTGCACTACGTCGAGGGCTGCACCGCCCCGATCTACTCGTCCGACTCGCTGCACAGCGCGGTCGTCGAGATCATCGTCAAGAAGAACGCCCGGTGCCGCTACACGACCATCCAGAACTGGTCGAACAACGTGTACAACCTGGTCACCAAGCGCGCCACCTGCGAGGAGGGCGCGACCATGGAGTGGATCGACGGCAACATCGGGTCGAAGGTCACGATGAAGTACCCGGCCGTCTACCTCATGGGCGAGCACTCCCGCGGCGAGACCCTGTCGATCGCGTTCGCGGGCGAGGGGCAGCACCAGGACGCCGGCAGCAAGATGGTGCACTGCGCGCCGCACACCTCGAGCTCGATCATCTCCAAGTCGGTGGCCCGCGCCGGCGGCCGCTCGTCCTACCGCGGCCTCGTCGAGGTGCGGGAGGGTGCGTCGCACTCGGCGTCGTCGGTGAAGTGCGACGCCCTGCTCGTCGACCAGATCAGCCGCAGCGACACCTACCCCTACGTCGACGTCCGTGAGGACGACGTGTCGATGGCCCACGAGGCCACCGTGTCGAAGGTGAGCGAGGACCAGCTCTTCTACCTCATGCAGCGCGGCCTGCAGGAGGACGAGGCGATGGCGATGATCGTGCGCGGCTTCGTCGAGCCGATCGCCCGCGAGCTGCCGATGGAGTACGCCCTCGAGCTCAACCGGCTCATCGAGCTGCAGATGGAGGGCGCGGTCGGCTGAGCCGAGCGCCCCGCGTCCACCTCCCTGGCCCTCCCGAAGAAGGAACGAGAAACTGTGACAACCGAGACCATGACGCCGCCTCCCGCCGCGCCCAACGTCGCCGGCGCCGTCGAGACGGTGTCGTCGCACCTGCACCCGACCCCGTCGTGGAGCGTCGACGACCACCCGGTGCCCACCGGGCGCGAGGAGGTGTGGCGGTTCACCCCGGTGCGCACGTTCCGCACGCTGCTCACCTCGGGCGCCACGGGGGGCCGGCTCGAGCTGGACGCCGACCTGCCGGAGCGGGTGACGGTCTCACAGGTGACGCGGGAGCAGGCCAGGGAGCTGTCCGTCGAGCCGCCCGTCGACCGGGTGGCGGCGCTCGCGGCGGCCAACGCCGAGGGTGCCACCCTCATCGACATCCCCGCGGAGGTCGAGCTCGTCGAGCCGCTCCTCATCACCCTCCGGGGCACGGGCGGCACGGTGTTCGACCACGTCATCCTGCGGGTGGGCAACCACGCCGTCGCCACCGTCGCCATCCGGCACGAGGGCAGCGCGCAGTACGCGAACAAGACCGACCTGCTCATCGGCGACGGGGCGCAGGTCAACCTCGTCTCGCTGCAGGACTGGGACAACGACGCGGTGCACGCCGGCCAGGTGTCGCTGCGGATCGGGCGGGACGCGCAGGTCCGCACGGTGCAGGCGTCCATGGGCGGCAAGGCGGTGCGGATCGTCGAGCGAGCGCAGTACGCCGGGCCCGGCGGCTCGCTCGAGCAGTTCGGCCTCTACTTCGTGGACGCCGGCCAGCACACCGAGCACCGGCTGTTCGTCGACCACAACCAGCCGCACACGAAGAGCAAGGTCGACTACCGCGGCGCGCTGCAGGGCCAGGGCGCGCACTCGGTGTGGGTGGGCGACGTGCTCATCCGCAAGGTGGCCGAGGGCATCGAGACCTACGAGGCCAACAAGAACCTCGTGCTCACCGACGGCTGCCAGGCCGACTCCGTGCCCAACCTCGAGATCGAGACCGGTGAGATCGTCGGCGCCGGGCACTCCTCGACGACCGGCCGGTTCGACGACGAGCAGCTGTTCTACCTCAAGAGCCGCGGGATCGCCGAGGCCGAGGCCCGCCGCCTCGTCGTCCACGGCTTCTTCGTCGACATCATCCGCCGCATCGGCGTCCCGGCGATCGAGGAGCGGATGCTCCAGGAGGTCGAGCGGGAGTTGTCGGCCGTCACGGCGGGGGAGGACGCATGAGCTTCCGCACCGTCGCCCAGGTCTCGGAGATCACCGACGACCTGCCGCTCGCCGCGGACGCCGGCGACTTCGACGTCGCCATCGTGCGGCACGCGGGCGAGTGGTACGCGATCCAGGACGAGTGCAGCCACGCCAACGTGCCGCTCAGCGAGGGCGACGTCGAGGACCACACGATCGAGTGCTACCTCCACGGCTCCCGCTTCGACCTGCGCGACGGGCGGGCGCTCGGGCTGCCGGCCACCCAGCCGGTGCCGGTCTACCCGGTCCGCATCGTCGGTGACGACATCCAGGTCGACGTCGACAACCCCCTCAGCTACGACAGCCACGATTTTTCGACCACATCTCAGGAGAACTGACCATGGCCACCCTCGCTATTTCCGGACTTCATGTCGACGTCCTCACCGAGAACGGACCGATCGAGATCCTCAAGGGCGTCGACCTCACCGTCGACTCCGGCCAGGTGCACGCGATCATGGGCCCCAACGGCTCGGGCAAGTCGACGCTGGCCTACTCCATCGCGGGTCACCCCAAGTACCGCATCACCTCCGGCTCGGTGACCCTGGACGGCGTCGAGCTCACCGGGCTCACCGTCGACGAGCGGGCGCGCGCCGGGCTGTTCCTCGCGATGCAGTACCCGGTCGAGGTGCCCGGCGTCTCGGTGGCCAACTTCCTCCGCAGCGCGAAGACCGCGATCGACGGCCAGGCGCCCAAGGTGCGCACCTGGGTGAAGGACGTCAACGCCGCCCTCGAGAAGCTCGAGCTCGACAGCTCGTTCTCCGGCCGCTCGGTCAACGAGGGCTTCTCGGGTGGTGAGAAGAAGCGGCACGAGATCGCCCAGCTCGAACTGCTCGACCCCAAGTTCGCGATCCTCGACGAGACCGACTCGGGTCTCGACATCGACGCCTTGAAGATCGTCTCCGAGGGCATCAACCGCTACATCGCCGACAAGGACCGCGGCCTACTGCTCATCACGCACTACACCCGGATCCTGCGCTACGTGCACCCGGACGTCGTGCACGTGTTCGTCGACGGGAAGGTGGCCGAGACCGGTGGCAAGGAACTTGCCGACGAGCTCGAGGCCAACGGGTACGAGCGCTTCACCCGCAAGGCGGCGTGACGCCCGGGGAGCACAACTGCTGCACGTGCGCAGCAGCTGCCTCGTCGCACGGACTCCTGGCGGCCCATCCGTCCGGGGGCGGGCGATTTCGACGCCGGGGCGGGCGATCTCTGCCGAATCGGCGTCGAAAACGCCCGCAACAGCAGAGAACGCCCGCCCCTGGGGAGAGTCGGCCCGGGGCGGGCGGCCGGGAATGTCGGGCCCGGCGGTGACGCTGTGAATACGCAACTTCGGAAGGTGGTGGGGCATGTATGACGTGGACGCGGTCCGCAGGGACTTTCCCGTGCTCGAACGCACGGTGGGGGAGTTCCCGCTGACCTACCTCGACTCGGCGAACACGTCGCAGAAGCCGCGCCAGGTCGTCGAGACCATCTCGGAGCACCTGCTCCTGCACAATGCCAACGTCGCCCGGGCCATGCACCTGTTGGGGTCCGAGGCCACCGAGGCCTACGAGGGTGCGCGCGCCAAGGTGGCGGCCTTCGTCGGCGCCCGGCGTCCCGAGGAGATCGTCTTCACCAAGAACGCGAGCGAGGCGCTCAACCTCGCGGCGCACACCCTCGGGTCGCGGCTCCGCCCCGGTGACGAGGTCGTCATCTCGGTGATGGAGCACCACAGCAACATCGTCCCCTGGCAGCTGGCGTGCGAACGCAGCGGCGCCACCCTGCGCTGGTTCGACGTGACGGACGAGGGTCGGCTCGACCTCGAGCGGGCCGAGCGCGAGGGGCTGATCAACGAGCGCACCCGGGTGGTGTCGCTCACCTGGGTGTCCAACGTCGTCGGCAGCGTCAACCCGATCGCCCGGATCGCCGAGCAGGCGCACGCGGTCGGCGCCACGATGGTCGTCGACGGGTCCCAGGCCGTGCCGCAACTCCCGGTCTCCGTGGCGGCGCTCGGTGCCGACCTCGTCGCCTTCACCGGACACAAGATGCTCGGGCCGACCGGCGTCGGCGTCCTCTGGGGGCGCTACGACCTGCTCGCCGAGCTGCCGCCGTTCCTCGGCGGGGGCGAGATGATCGAGGTCGTGCGCATGACGGGCTCGACCTTCGCCCCGCCGCCGCACCGTTTCGAGGCGGGAACCCCGCCGATCGCCGAGGCCGTCGGACTCGGCGCGGCGATCGACTACCTCACCACCCTCGGCATGGACGCCGTGGCCGCGCACGAGCAGGCGATCACCCGCTACGCGCTCGGCGCGCTGCGCGACATCGAGGGCCTGCGGATCCTCGGCCCGACCGAGGCCGTCGACCGCGGCGGCGCGATCTCGTTCGTCCTCGACGGCGTCCACCCGCACGACATCATGCAGCTGCTGGACGCCCGCGGGGTCGCCATTCGCGGTGGTCACCACTGCGCGCGGCCGCTGCACGAGCGCCTCGGCGTCCAGTCGTCGACCCGGGCGTCCGCCTACCTGTACACGACCGAGGAGGAGATCGACCGGCTGGTCGAGGCCCTCGTCTTCACTCGCGACTTCTTCGCCGGACGGATGGCCTCCGGCAGCGGCACGGCCCGCCGCCGCGCGGCCCGCGAGGAGGCCCGCCGGCTGCGCGGCGCCCAGCAGACCCAACCGGACCAGACCCGAACGGAGGTGGGCGCGTGACCGCCGGACCCGACGTCAACGAGCTCTACCAGGAGATCATCCTCGACCACTACCGGGAGAAGCACCACGCCGGGCTGCGCGACCCGTTCCAGTCGGAGGTGCACCACGTCAACCCGACCTGCGGCGACGAGCTGACGCTGCGGGTGCACCTCGACGGCGACACGATCGACGACGTCAGCTACGACGCCGTCGGCTGCTCGATCTCCCAGGCGTCGACGTCGGTGATGACCGACCTCGTCATCGGCCGCGACGTGGCGGAGTCGATGGCGCTGTTCGACGAGTTCCGCCACATGATGCACGGCCAGGGCCAGGTGCAGCCCGATGAGGACCGCCTCGAGGACGGCATCGCCTTCGCCGGTGTCGCCCAGTTCCCCGCGCGGGTCAAGTGCGCGCTCCTCGGCTGGTCCGCGCTGCGCGACGCGCTCGTGCGGGCCGGGGCCGAGGTACCCGACAACGAAAGCGAGATGTGAGATGTACCAGCGACCCGATCAGGCCACCCAGGCTCCGCAGGACGACGTCGCCCGGCCCAGCGACCTCGTGCGCGACGAGCTGCCCGACGTGACGGGCGGGGTGTCCGCGCCGAGCGTCGAGGAGATCGAGGAGGCGATGCGCGACGTCGTCGACCCCGAGCTCATGGTCAACGTCGTCGATCTCGGCCTGGTCTACGGGGTGCACGTCGACGAGTCGGCCAATGTCACCATCGACATGACCCTGACCAGCCCGACCTGCCCGCTCACCGACCGCCTCGAGTACGACACCCAGACGGTGCTCGAAGGTCTGGTGAACTCGGTGGCGATCAACTGGGTGTGGCTGCCGCCGTGGAGCCTCGACATGATCACCGAGGACGGCCGCGAGCAGCTGCGGGCCATCGGCTACAACGTCTGACCCGGGCGCGGCTCAGCCGTCGACGTCGTGCAGGTGGTGCTCGATGTCATGGATGAGGTACACCCCGAGGGTCGCGACCGTGAACTGCGAGCCGTTCGAGCGGAGCCCGTGCCGCTGCCACTGGTCGCCGCCGACGGCGTCCCACTGGTCGGCCAGGCCCCCCGCGAGCCGGGCGTAGTCCTCGGCCACCCGGCGCGGGTCGTCCTCCCAGTAGCGCTTCTCCAGCGCCGTGGCGTCCTGGTCCCAGTCGGCGAAGCGGGCCCCCTCGGCCGGGTCGGCGTCCAGCATCGCCCGCAGCCGGCGTGCGAACAGTTCGCACACGTCGCGGACGTGGCACCCGTACTCCAGCGGCGACCACACGCCCGGCTCCGGGCGGGTGCGGACGCCGGGACGTGCCAGTACCTGCTCCCACCGTGGGATGCTGGCGCGAAGTCGGGCCGCGGTCCCGGCGGCGTCGAACGGGACGAACCCGCACTCCGGGCAGCCCCCTGTGATGACGAAGGTCCAGTCCTTGGCGTCGGGCTCGGGGACGACAGGTTCGGCCGTGCCGGGTCCGGGTTCGACGTTCATCCGGGCGCTCCTTCTCGCGGGGTGGGGACGCCGTGAGACTAGCCCCGATCCCGTGGGCGGCCAATAACCGATACGACATCCGATGACGAAGATGGGACACTTGCGCGCGTGCTTCAGGTAAAGGACATCGAGGTGAGGGCCGGCGCCCGGCTGCTGCTGGCGCCGGTGTCGTTCCAGGTCATTCCCGGCGACAAGATCGGCCTGGTCGGCCGCAACGGCGCGGGGAAGACGACGCTCACCCGCATCCTCGCGGGTGAGGGGCTGCCGGCGTCCGGGTCGGTGACCCGCTCCGGCCAGTTGGGCTACCTGCCCCAGGACCCCCGCGACGGCGACCTCAACGTCACCGCCCGCGACCGCATCCTGTCGGCCCGCAGCCTCGACCGCGTCACCGCGCGGATGCGCGCCCTGGAACTGACGATGAGCACCGCGACCGGCCAGGAGCGCGACGACGCCATGGCGGCCTACTCCCGGGCGGAGGCGCAGTTCGTGGCCGCCGGCGGGTACGCCGCCGAGGGCGATGCCGCCCGGATCGCCGCCAACCTCGGCCTGCCCGACCGGGTGCTGAGCGAACCGCTGCGGCACCTGTCCGGTGGCCAGCGGCGCCGGGTCGAACTGGCCCGCATCCTCTTCTCGGGGGCCGACACGCTGCTGCTCGACGAGCCGACCAACCACCTGGACGCCGACTCGATCACCTGGCTGCGCGGGTTCCTCCAGAGCTACGGCGGCGGCGTGATGATGATCAGCCACGACACCGATCTGCTCGACGCCACGGTCAACAAGGTCTTCCACCTCGACGCGAACCGGGCCGAGCTCGACGTCTACTCGATGAGCTGGAAGCTCTATCTCGCGCAGCGCGAGCAGGACGAGAAGCGCCGCAAGCGCGAACGGCTCAACGCCGAGCGCAAGGCCGACCAGCTGATGGCCCAGGCCGACAAGATGCGCGCCAAGGCCACGAAGGCGACCGCCGCGCAGAACATGGCCAAGCGGGCCGAACGGCTGCTCGCCGGGGTCGAGGGGGAGCGGGCGGCCGACCGGGTGGCGCGCATCCGGTTCCCCGACCCCGCCCCGTGCGGCAGGACCCCGCTCACCGCCAACGACCTGTCGAAGACCTACGGGTCGCTCGAGGTGTTCACCGGGGTCGACCTGGCCATCGACCGGGGATCGCGGGTCGTCGTGCTCGGGCTCAACGGCGCCGGCAAGACCACCCTGCTGCGCCTGCTCGCCGGCGTCGAGGACGCCGACACGGGCGAGGTGGTCCCCGGGCACGGCCTCAAGCTCGGCTACTTCGCGCAGGAGCACGACCTGCTCGACCTCACCCAGACCGTGCTCGAGAACATGACCTCGGCCGCCCCCACCCTGACGGCCACCGACTGCCGCAAGGTGCTCGGCGGGTTCCTCTTCACCGGCGACGACGTCGACAAGCCCGCCCGCGTCCTGTCCGGCGGGGAGAAGACCCGGCTCGCGCTGGCCACCCTCGTCGTGTCGTCGGCCAACGTGCTGCTGCTCGACGAGCCGACCAACAACCTCGACCCCGCCTCCCGCGAGGAGGTGCTCGGCGCGCTCAACACCTTCAAGGGGGCGGTCATCCTCGTCACCCACGACGAGGGGGCCGTGCAGGCGCTCAACCCCGACCGGGTGCTGCTGCTCCCCGACGGCGTCGAGGACCTCTGGACGCCGGAGTACGCCGAGCTCGTCGCTCTCGCCTGAGCGGCGCCCTCAGCCGGGCGCCGGACGCCGGAAGGTCGTGAGCTGCACGTCGAGGCGCACCCGGAGCGAGCCGGACGCCGCCGCGTGCTCGTGGAAGGCGTTGGGACCCATCGCGACGAGGTCGTCCACCTCGGACGCCGTGAGCCGCAGCTCGCTGTGGATTCGCCGGGTCGCCACCGCCTCGAACGCTCCGGCGAGGGCCCGCTGCACCGTGGCCAGCTTGTCGTCCTGGATGCCGATCAGCCCGAGTTCGGCCCGCGCCTCGGCGAGGTGGCCGGGGTTGGGCGTCACGACCACGAGCAATCCCCCGGGAACGAGCACGCGGGCGAACTCGCGGGCGTTGCGGGGGGCGAAGACGCACAGCACGGCGTCCGCGGCGGACGCCCGGACCGGAAGGGCGCGCCAGGTGTCGGCGACGACCGCGCCGAGGGCGGCATGGGCCCGGGCCGCGCGGCGGGCGGCGGCGGCCGAGACGTCGACGACGAGGCCGCGGGCGTCCGGCGTCCGGTCGAGGGCCCGGGCGAGGTGGTGGCCGGTGCCGCCTCCCGCGTCGACGATCCGCCGGGTGCCGGACAGCGCCCGGGCCACCGCCTCGGACACCGGGTCGTAGTGTCCGGCGTCGAGGAAGCGCTGGCGCGCCGCCACCATCGCGGGCGTGTCGGCGTTCGCCGGTGCCGCCTGACCGAGCAGGTTCACATAGCCCTGCCGGGCGATGTCGAACCGATGGCCGGAGGCGCAGCGCAGGGAGCCGGCGTCCACGGTGAGCGAGGCGCCGCACACCGGGCACGCCAGCATGCCGACGACGCCGGCGAGGCCCGGGGAGGCGGTGGCCACGGCCGCCGTCACAGGGTGCGCAGCGCGCCGCCGTCGACCGGGATCATGCAGCCGGTGAGGTAGCTGGCGGCGTCCGACAGCACGAAGGCGGCGACCCGGCCGAACTCCTCGGGCTCCCCGAGCCGGCGCAGCGGCACCGTCGCCTCGGCGCTCGCCCGGGCTGCGGCCGGGTCGGGCGCCTGGCTGTGCAGGAAGGTGATCCGCTCGGTGAGGATCGAGCCCGGCATGAGGCCGATCGCCCGCCCCCCCTGCGGGCCGATCTCGTCGGCGAGCTGCTTGACGAGCATGCCGAGTCCGGGGCGCAGGCCGTTGCTGATCGCCATCGTCGAGAGCGGCACCTTCACCGACGTCGAGAGCACGAAGGCGAGCACCGGGGCGGGGTTGGCCGCCACGACCGCCCGCGCGGTGCGCAGGGCGGGAAGGAACACCGAGCCGAAGGCTGCGTTCCACTCCTCGTCGGTGTTGTCGAGGACGCCGCCCCGCGGCGGTCCGCCGACGCTCACCAGCGCGCCGTCCACCCGGCCGAAGGCGCTCTGCGCGGCGTCCACGGCCCGCTGGGGCAGCGTGGGGTCGCTGAGGTCGCCGGCGACGCTGGTCGCGCCGGCGCCGAGCTCGCGCACGGCGTCGGCGAGCACCTGCTCGCGGCGGGCCACGAGGCAGACGCGGGCACCCTCGGCCACGAGGGCGCGCGCTGTCGCGAGACCGAGGCCCGAGCTGGCGGCGGTGACGACGAAGGCCTTGTCAGTCAGTCCGAGCTGCATGGGATTCCTCCTCCGGGATGGATGGGGCGGCCGACGAGGATGCGACGGCCTCGGCCGGGACGGCCGACTCGCCGGTGGCGGGCTCGGCGCGCTCGGCCTGCTCAGGGGGCGGGGCGGCGGCTGCGGCAGCCGCCAGTTCGGCGCGCCTGCGCGCCTTGCGGCGGTCGCGGAGGTCGCCGCGGATCAGCATGACCACGCCCGCGACGGCCATGACCGTGAACATGAACCACTGGATCGCGTAGGAGAGGTAGGGGCCGCCGCCGAGTTGGGGCAGGCCGATCGGGACGAGTCCGCCCTGCTGAGCCGGAGTGGAACTGATGAGCTGCAGGTGGCCGTCGACGACCGGGTACGGCAACTGCGCCGCGATGGCGGGGGTGTTGATCAGCCGCATCCGGTGGGCGACCGGCGTCAGCTGGCTCGGTGTGCCCGCCTCGTCGCGGCGGACGTACCCCACGACCGTCACCGTGCCGGACGGCGGGGCCGGCAGCACCGTCGGGTCGTTCTGTCCCGGCGGCCGGGGGAGCAGGCCCCGATCCACGAGCACGGTGAGGCCGTTCGCGGCGTGCAGGGGGGTGATGATCTCGGTGCCGGCCTGGTCGCCGACGTTGCGTTCGAGGGCCTGGAACTGGTGGGCGGCGTCGTAGCGCCCGCTCACCTGGATGCGCTGCCACTGCTCCGAGTCGGCGACGGTGTGGCCGGTCGCGAAGACGCCCGGGAACTGCTGCACCGGCTGCGACTGGTGCACCCGCACGAGGGTGTTGTAGGCGCTGCGGGCCTTGGACTTGTGCCACTGCCACTCGCCGAGCCGCACGAACAGCGTGCCCATGAGGGCGACGAAGACCACCAGGGCGATCCAGCGCAGCCACAGTCGTCTCACCGGGCCGACCCTACCCGCTGCCGTCCCCCCGCCCGTGGCTCGGTCAGTCGACGACCTCGCCGGGGATGACGGTGGTGTCGGTCAGCGCAGGGCGCTCCGGCTCGTCGGACGCGGGGACCGGCTCGGTGTCGTCGGACACGACGCTGCGGCGGTCGGCCGCGTTCCCGAGCACCACCGCGATGGTGGGGAGCACGGCCGCGCCGGCGAGGAACGCCCAGCGCCACACGCCCGGCGTGAGCACGAGGCCGACGAAACACGCGGTGCGGATGAGCATCGTGATGAGGTAGCGCTTCTGCCGGCGTCCCATGTCCTCCGAGTGGCTGGGCGCGGCGCGGGTGATCACCACCGGCTCGCCAGGCGGTGGAGCGACACGACGATCGAGCGCTGTCACACGGACCACTCTAGTTCGGATCATTCAGAATGGAGCCTGGCCGAGCGCGCTTTCGCCCTGGGCGCGATCGATCTCGCGGCGTCGGCACCGGTGCCCGGACGCCGCGATCCGGTAGTTTCTGCCGGGTGAGCACTTCATCGGACATCACCGCGACCGACGACGCCACGCCGGCCCCGGGACGGGTCGTACTGGTCACCGGGGCCAGCAAGGGCATCGGACGCGGGATCGCCGCGGCCATGCACGCCGCCGGCTACCGGGTGGCGGGCACCTACCGCAGCGGCGACGTCCCGCCGGGGGTGCTGGGAGTGGCGTGCGACATCACCGACCCCGCCCAGGTCGAGGCGGCGTTCTCGGCCGTCGAGGCGGAGTTCGGGCCGGTGGAGATCCTCGTCGCCAACGCGGGGATCACCCGCGACAACCTGCTCATGCGGATGAGCGACGACGACTGGTCCGCCGTGGTCGACACCAACCTCACCGGCACCTTCCGGCTGATCAAGCGGGCCACCCGGACGATGATGCGCAAGCGTTTCGGCCGGATCGTGCTCGTCGGCTCGGTGGTCGGCCTGCTCGGCTCGCCGGGCCAGGTGAACTATGCGGCGTCCAAGGCCGGGCTCGTGGGCATCGCCCGCAGCGTCGCCCGCGAGCTGGGCGGCCGCGGCATCACCTGCAACGTCGTCGCGCCCGGGTTCGTCGAGACCGACATGACCGCGGTGCTGCCGGAGGACACCATCGCGGGCTACCTGGAGCGGATCCCGGCCGGACGCCTCGGCAGCGTCGGCGACATCGCCGCGGCCGTCGCCTTCCTCGCCAGTGACGCCGCGGGATATGTCAACGGGGCCGTGATCCCCGTCGACGGCGGCCTCGGCATGGGACACTGACCCCCGACTCGCACGAACGACAGGAGCGGCAGGCATGGGAATTCTCGAGGGCAAGAACATCCTCGTCACCGGCGTGACCATGAACACCTCGATCGCCTACGAGGTGGCGCGGATCGCCCAGAACGAGGGCGCGAGGGTGGTCGTGTCCAACTTCGGCCGCGCCCTGAGCCTCACCCGGCGGATCGTGCAGCGGCTCGACCCCGTGCCGCCGGTCATCGAACTCGACGTCACCAACGCCGAGCATCTGGCGGGGCTCACCGAGCGGCTGAGCGAGCACGTCGACCAGCTCGACGGCATCGTCCACTCGATCGCCTACGCCAACCCCGAGACCACCCTCGGCGGCAACTTCCTCTCGACCGGCTGGGACGACGTCGCGACCTCGCTCCAGGTCTCGGCCTACTCGCTCGTGAGCCTCACCACCGCGTGCCAGCCGATGTTCGGCGACACCGCGTCGGTGGTCGGCCTCACCTTCGACGCCAGCGTCTCGTGGCCCGCCTACGACTGGATGGGCGTGTCCAAGGCCGCTCTCGAGTCGGCGAGCCGCTACCTGTCGCGCTACCTCGGCCCGTCCGGCGTCCGCAGCAACCTGGTCGCGGCCGGCCCGCTCGAGACGATCGCCAAGAAGGCCATCCCGGGGGCCAGCACCTTCAACGACGTGTGGGCCGAGCGGGCCCCCCTCGGCTGGGAGCCCACCGACATGGAACCGACGGCCAAGGCGGTCGTCGCGCTGCTCAGCGACTACTTCCCCAAGACGACCGGCGAGATCGTGCACGTCGACGGCGGGCTGCACGCGACCGGCGCCTGACGGCGTCCGGACGCCGGCTACTCGACGAGGGCGTGGTCGGGCCACGACACGGCCGAACTGATCGCCCGGGTCGCGGCGCGGCCGAGGGGGCGCAGCACCCGCTCGCGGATGAGCACCTGGTGCGACATCGTCGCGGACGCCGACGCCTGCAGCCCGGCATCGCTCGCCCGCGCCACCAGCCAGGCACGCTCCAGCAGGGTCTGCGACGTCGCGGGATAGCCGCGCCCGAGGCTCGGCGCCCCGTGCCCCGGCTGCCGGCCGGCGACCGTCGCGCCGGTGAGGGCGTCGGTGGCCTGGGCGATCGCCGTCGCCAGCCCCCGGGCGGCCTGCCAGGGGTCGTCGGGAAGCAACGGGCGCTCGCACGGGAGCACCGTCCACTGGACGCCGTGGCCCACCTCGTCGACCACCCAGGCGAGACCCCCGGCGTGGTGGATCACCACGGCGCCGTGCTCCAGCGCCCGACGGTTCGTGTCGGAGGGGCCGCGGAGCCCGCCGAGATCGCCCTCCATGGGCACGACCAGCGCCCAGGGGCCCTCCAGCCGGGAGACCCGGGCCAGGGCGAGCCGGAGTCCCACCGACCCGTCGGCCTCCAGGCCGAGCCGGCCGCTCTCATCGGAGACGTGGTGGGGGCGGCCCTCGGCGCGCAGCCGGTGCTCCGCCTCGGGGGCGGTGACGAGGCCGGCGGCCATCTGGTTGAGGGTCGTCGCCAGGCGCACCGGCAGCTCCAGCCGGCTCAGCGGATCGGGGACGTCGACAGCGGGTTCGCGCACCTCCCCAGATTGGCACGCCATGGCTCACCAGAGAGGCATCGGGTGTGGCGGGCACTGTAGGTTGGAGGCATGGCAGCAGTCATCGATCTCGAGGGTGTGGTGGTCCAGCGCGGCCAGTCGTTGCTGCTCCACGACCTCACCTGGCGGGTCGACGAAGCCGACCGCTGGGTCGTCATCGGCCCCAACGGGGCGGGCAAGACGACGCTGCTCTCGATCCTCGCCGCCCAGATGCACCCCACCCGCGGGCGGGTCTCGCTCCTCGGTGACCAGCTGGGCCTCGTCGACGTGTTCGAACTGCGGCCGCGGATCGGCGTCACCTCGTCGGCGATCGCCGAGCGCATCCCGCGGGGGGAGGCCGTCCGCGACATCGTGGTGAGCGCCTCCTACTCGGTGCTCGGGCGGTGGCGCGAGAGCTACGCGGGCGTCGACTACCAGCGGGCCGGCGAGCTCATGGCGCAGCTGCGCGTCGACCACCTCGCCGACCGCACGTTCGGCACCCTGAGCGAGGGCGAGCGCAAGCGGGTGCAGATCGCCCGGGCCCTCATGACCGACCCCGAACTGCTCCTGCTCGACGAGCCGGCCGCCGGCCTCGACCTCACCGGCCGGGAGGCCCTCGTCGGCACCCTGAGCGACATCTGCCTCGACGCGTACGCACCGGCCACGGTCCTCGTCACCCACCACATCGAGGAGATCCCGGAGGGCGTCACGCACGCGCTGCTGCTGCGGCAGGGTGGCATCACCGCGGCCGGACCGATCCACGAGGTGCTCACCGACGAGACCCTCAGCCGCACGTTCGACCTGCCGCTGAGCATCACCTATGACGAGGGACGCTGGTCCGCCCGGGCCAAGCGGCCCCCACGCGCCGCTGAGAGTGACTGACCATGCACGGCGTCCCGCTGGAGACCCTGCCTGAGTGGTTCGGGAACCACTGGTGGGCAGTGTGGACGTTCGCGGGCATCGTCCTGGCCGGGGCCGAGATGCTCACCCTCGATTTCACCCTGCTGATGATCTCCAGCGGAGCCTTCGCGGCCGCGCTCACGGCCCTGGTCCTCCCCGGCGCGTTCGCGGTGCAGGCCGTCGTCGCGTCGGTCGTCTCGCTGCTGAGCCTGTTCGTCGTCCGGCCGATCCTGCTCGAACGGGTCCGCTCGGCCCCCGGCTACCGCAACGCCATCGAGTCGCTGGTCGGCAGCCAGGCGATCGCCAGGGGACCGATCAGCCACACGTCGGGCGAGGTGCTGGTCAACGGTGACACGTGGTCGGCGCGCACCGTCGACGCGCACACGTGGATCCCCGACGGGGCCGTCGTCGACGTCTACGAGGTCGACGGCACGCACCTCATCGTGCAGGCCGTCGACCCCGAGCAGCGGCAGCTTCCGCCCGCACCCTGAGCCACTCCCACCATCGACCACAGGAGGTCACCGCAATGCCATGGGGAGTCATCCTTCCGATCCTGCTCGTCCTCGTCGTCATCCTCGGCCTGTCCATGGCCGTGCGCATCGTCAAGCAGCAGCGCGTCGCCGTCGTCGAGCGGCTCGGCAAGTTCCGCAAGACGCTCGAGCCCGGCCCGCACCTGCTCATCCCGATGTTCGACAGCGTCCGCTACCTGCTCGACATGCGTGAGGAGGTCGTCCCGTTCCCGCCCCAGGGCGTGATCACCGAGGACAACCTCATGGTCAACATCGACTCGGTCATCTACTTCCAGATCGTCGACCCCGTGCGCGCCGCCTACGAGGCGCAGGACTACCGGGCCGCCATCGAGCAGCTCACCATGACGACGCTGCGCAACATCATCGGTGGCATGGACCTCGAGGCGGCGCTGACCAGCCGCGAGTCCATCAACGGGAAGCTCCGCTCGGTGCTCGACGAGGCCACCGGCAAGTGGGGCATCAAGGTCAACCGGGTGGAGCTGCGCGCCATCGAGCCGCCCGCCACCATCCGCGACGCGATGGAGAAGGGCGCGCGCGCCGAGCGCGACAAGCGGGCCGCGATCCTCATCGCCGAGGGCAACCGGCAGTCGCAGATCCTGTCCGCCGGCGGCGAGCGCGAGTCGGCGATCCTCAGGGCCCAGGGCGAGCGGGAGGCCCAGGTGCTGCGCGCTCAGGCCGACCGGCAGGCCCGGATGCTGCGCGCCGAGGGCGAGGCGCAGGCCATCACGACCGTCTTCAACGCGATCCACGCGGGGGAGCCCGACCAGGCACTGCTGAGCTACCAGTACCTGCAGATGTTGCCGACCCTCGCGCAGGGCACCTCGAACAAGATGTGGATCGTGCCCTCGGAGATCACCGATGCGCTCAAGGGGCTGGGGCGCGCGTTCAACGCCGACGAGATCGTCGAGGGCCGCTTCCCGAAGGCGGCCGGGCAGTACCGCGCACCGGCGAAGGTCGACGTCATGGCCGAGATCAACAAGCAGACCGCCGAGGAGCGCGAGCTGTCGGACGCCACCGTGAAGCAGGTGATCGACGAGGCCGAGCAACTCTCCGCGCCGTCGCCGATGCGCCGTGGGCCCCAGCACCACGAGGTGCAGCACCAGCCGGAGGTGCCCGAGCTCCAGCACCAGCCGCAGGCGCCCGAGCTCCAGCACCAGCCGGAGGCGGAGGTGCCGGCGTCCCCGGCCCCCGACGAGTGGTCCGGACCCGGAGCGGAGGTCGCGGCTCCCGGCGCGGGTGCCGACGAGGGCTCCCCGGCTCAGCCCCAGTGAGCCTCGGCCCCCGCTGACGCCTCCCGTCGCGAGCGTTCGGCGTCCTCGGCCTCGCGGGCGTAGCGCGCCGCGATGCTCCCGCACGCCATGAGCTGCGACTGGTGGAACACCATGAGGGGCAGCACGATGAGGCCCACCGGCGACCCGGCGAACAGCACGGTCGCCATCGGCAGGCCGGTCGCCAGGCTCTTCTTGGTGCCGCAGAACTGGATCGCGATCCGGTCGGCCCGGTTGAACCCCAGGCGGCCGGCCACCGTCCAGGTGAGCCACAGCATGAACGCGAGCATGGCGAGGATCACCAGCAGCACGATGGCGAGCGACCCGATGCTGATGCTCGACCAGATGTGCTCGCGCATGCCGGCCGAGAACGCGGAGTAGACGACGAGCACGATCGACCCCTGGTCGACGAGCTTGAGCGGCTTGCGGTGCTCGACGACGAAGCGCGCCGTGAGGGGGCGCGACAGCTGTCCGAGGATGAACGGGACGAGCAGCTGCAGGACGATGTCGAGGATCGCGCTGCCCTGGATGTGCAGGCCCCCGGCCGTCGAGAGCAGCAGCAGCGCCAGCAGCGGGGTGATGAACACCCCGATGAGGTTCGAGAAGGACGCCGACACGATCGCGCCGGCGACGTTGCCCCGGGCGATGGAGGTGAAGTTCACCGAGCTCTGCACCGTCGACGGGACCATCGTCACGTAGAGCAGGCCCGCGTAGAGGTCGGGGCTGATGAGGTGGCTGAGCAGCGGGTGCAGCGCGACACCGATCACCGGGAAGACGAGGAACGTGAAGCTGAGGATCAGCCCGTGCAGCCGCCAGTGCCGCAGGCCCTCGAGCGCCTCCCGGGGTTCGAGCCGGGCACCGTAGAGGAAGAACAGCAGCCCGATGACGATCGTCGTGAGCCACGAGAACACCGGCACGCCGGCGCCGCGGGCGGGGACGATCGAGGCGATGACGGCCGAGGCGATGATGGCCAGGAGGAACCGGTCGATACGGATGCGGCGGAGCCAGCCGGGGACGCTCATTCCTCGCACTGTATCGCCCGTCCGCCGGTGGCTGCTCCCGAGGACCGGTGACGGTACGGTCGGCCGGTGAGCACGTTCGTCGAGGTCAGCGAGGCGTCCGACCCCCGCCTGGCCGACTATGTGGCGCTGCGCGACAGCCGGCTGCGTCGGCGGTTGGAGGCGGCGGAGGGACTGTTCATCGCCGAGGGCGACAAGATCATCCGCCGGGCGGTCGAGGCCGGGTACCGGCCGCGCTCGCTGCTGCTGGCCCCCCGCTGGATCCCCGGCCTGCGCGACCTGCTCGACCCGCTGGACGTTCCGGTCTACGTCGTGTCCGAGTCGCTGGCCGAGGAGTTGACCGGCTTCCACGTGCACCGGGGCGCCCTGGCGTCGGTGTGGCGGGGCAGCGCCCTGCCGGCGTCCAGCCTGCTGCACCTGGACCGGCTGGTGGTCTGCGAGGACATCGTCGACCACGCCAACCTCGGCGCGATCGTCCGCAACGCCGCGGGCCTGGGGTGGGGCGGTGTCCTGGTCTCGGCGCGCTCGGCCGACCCGTTGTACCGTCGGGCGATCAAGGCCTCGATGGGCACCGTCTTCGCCCTGCCCTGGGCGAGGCTGGACGCCGGTGGGGGCCCGGCGCAGCTCCGGGAGGCGGGGTTCGAGGTGGTGGCGAGCTCGCTGGGCGCGGGTGCGGTGGCCCTCGACGACTACGCGGCCGAGGTGCGGGCGCGCGGGCGGCGGATCGCGCTGCTCGTCGGGAGCGAGGGGCCGGGGCTCACCGAGGGGTGGCTGGACGCCGCGGACGTGCGGGTGACGATCCCCATGGCGCGGGGGGTCGACTCCCTCAACGTCGCAGCGGCGACAGCGATCCTGTGCCACGCCCTGGGCCCCGGCGGGGTCGCGCAGGGCGGGGCTCAGTAGTCCTGGCGGCCCTTCGGAGTCACCGGCCAGTCGTCGGGGTAGAAGTGGGCGAGCGACTCCTTCTGCTGGTCGAGCAGCCGCCGGGCCCGGGCCGACAGGCGGTCGCCGAACACCACCCCGTTGAGGTGGTCGGTCTCGTGCTGGAAGCACCGGGCGAGGTAGCCCGTGCCGCGCAACTCGACCGGCTCCCCGTTGATGTCCAGGCCCCGGCAGATCGCCGTGTCCGGGCGGGACAGCGGCTGGTAGGCCCCGGGCCAGCTGAGGCAGCCCTCGTCGGTGGTGTCGAGCACCCGCTCGCGCCCGGTGGGCAGCTCCACTTCCGGGTTGCAGACGATGCCCCGGTGGATCACCTGGTCGTCGTCGGGGCACTCGTAGACGAACAGCGCGAGGTCGACGCCCACCTGGGGAGCGGCCAGCCCCACGCCGTTGGCGGCGTCCATGGTCGCGAACATGTCGCGCACCAGGGTGCGCAGGTCGTCGTCGAACTGTTCGACCGGCCTGGTGACGACGTGCATGACGTCCTCGTCCCACCGGGTGATGCGGCGCACGGTGCCACCCTCGGCGAGGCCGTCGGAGTGGTCGTTCGCGGGCTTGATGTACTGGCTCATCGTGTGCTTGGTCCTGTGCGCTCGTGGAGGGGCGGGCCGCGGGTCAGCGGACGGGCAGACCCACGGTGCGCCCGAGGGCGACGTAGGGGTCGAGGGTGGTTCCCTGCCCGGATGCCGGGTCGAAATCGTAGACCGCCCGGCCCTCGACATACACCTTCTCCGCCCGGCTCATGACGTCGAGCGGGTCACCGCTCCACAGCACCAGGTCGGCGTCCTTGCCGACCTCGATCGAGCCGACCCGCTCGTCGAGGCCGAGGATGCGCGCGGGGTTGATGGTGATCGACTCGAGGGCGACCGTGGGGTCGAGCCCCTCCTTCACCGCGAGGCTCGCCTGGTGGACGAGGAAGTTGATCGGGACGACGGGGGCGTCGGTGGTGATGGCGATGAGGACGCCGGCCCGCGCCAGCCGCCCGGGGTTGCTGATCGACCGGTTCTCCAGTTCCTGCTTGGAGCGGGAGGTGAACAGGGGCCCGATGATCACCGGAACCTGCTTGTCGGCGAGCACGTCGGCGATGAGGTGGGCCTCGGTGCCGTGGTTGACCACGAGGCGGTAGCCGAACTCCTCGGAGAGCCGCAGCGCCGTGGCGATGTCGTCGACCCGGTGGCAGTGCTGGCACCAGGGGATGGTGCGGTCGAGGACCAGCCCGAGCGCCTCGTTGGTGAGGTTGCGGTCGGCGTGCTTGCCCTCGCTCTCGGCCTGCTCCAGGCGCTCGCGGTAGTTGACCGCCTCGACCAGCGCCTCGCGGATCTGCGACGCCACCGCCTGGCGGGTCTTCGGCGGCCGCTTCTGGTTGTTCCAGTTGTAGTTCTTCGGGTTCTCGCCGAGCGCCGACTTCATGCTGCACGGCTGGCGGATCACCATCTCGTCGACGATCCGGCCCCACGTCTTGATCGCGACCGTCTGGCCACCGATCGGATTCGCCGACCCGGGCTTCACCACGATCGAGGTGACGCCACCGGACAGCGCGTCGCGGAAGCCCTCGTCGGTGGGGTGGATCGCGTCGAGCGCCCGGAACTTCGCGCCGTTCGACTCGCCGGCCTCGTTGGTGTCGTCGCCGGCCCAGCCGTGCGCCTCCTCGTGGATGCCGACGTGCCCGTGCGCCTCGACCAGGCCCGGCAGCAGCCAGCGGCCGCCGGCGTCCACGGTCTCGATGCCGCCCTCGCCCAGGGAGAGCCGGTCGGCGAGCCCGGTGCCGAGCGCCGCGATCCGTCCGTCGCGGACCAGGACGTCGCCGTCGAAGGGCTCGCCGACGATCGGAACGACGTGCGCGTTGGTGAACAGGACATCGGGAACGGTGGGGGAGTCGGTCATGCGCCCCAACCTAGTACGGGAGCCCGACCGTCCCGCCACAGGCGGCGACGCCTCGCGCGCCGCTCCTCCGGGGCGGCCGCCGGACGTATGGTCGGGTCATGGACGCCGCCACCCCCCGGATCACCGTCGGCCGCTACACGGACGCCTCGGGCGGCTCGGGCCTGCAGCGCTTCCGCGTCGAGGACGACCGGCTGGTGCGCGAGGCCGAGCTGGCCCTGCCCTCGCCCAGCTGGGCCACCTGGGCCCCCCACGACCGGATCGTCGCCGTGAGCGAGCTGCCCGAGAGCAGAGTCTCGGTCGTCAGCCACGACGCCAACGGCTTCGCCCTCGTCTCCTCCACACCCACCGAGGGGGCGGACGCCTGCCACGTGTCGGTGAGCCCCGACGGCGCCCATCTCGCCGTCGCCAACTACGGGTCGGGGTCCGCGCTGGTCATCGCGAATCCTGCCGACGGCGACCTCACCCACGCCGCCCGCCGCCTGGTGACCTTCGAGGGCAGCGGTCCGGTCGCCGGCCGCCAGGACCAGCCCCACGCGCATGAGGCGGTGTGGACCGACCCCAGCCATGTCCTCGTCAACGACCTCGGCAGCGACGTCATCCGCCGCCTCTCGGTGGGGCCGGACGGAGACGTCGTCGAAGACCTGCCGATCGTCGTGCCGCCGGGCTTCGGACCCCGCCATCTGCGGCTCCGCGGCCGCGACGAGATCGTCGTCGTGGGCGAGCTGAGCGGCGAGGTGCTCTCGCTGCGCCACAGCGAGGGCGAGTGGATGATCGTCGGCCGGGTCTCGGCGAGCGGCAGCGGCCGGCGTCCGAAGCCCTCCGCGGTGCTGCTGCACGACGGGGGCCTCCTCGTCGCGAACCGCGACGTCAACACCGTCGCCCGCTTCACCTGGGACGCCGACGGCAGCCTCGCCCTGCAGTGGGAGGCGCCCTGCGGGGGCGACCTCCCCCGGGACATGCAACTCGGCCACGGCCTGCTCTGGTTCGCCTTCCAGGACAGCGGCGAAGTGGTCGCCCACCGGATCGAGGGGTCGCAGCTCGTCGAGGTGATCCGGCACCCGGTGGAGGGTGCCGCACGGGTGTTGCTGTGACCAGGAGCACCCCGGCCGACACAACCGGCGTCGTCGGGCCGGAAGCTGCGGTGACCCCGCAGGCCAGCGCCGTGATCGAGCAGTTCGAACGGCACCTGCGCCTGGAGCGGCACAACTCGGTCAACACCGTTCGGGCCTATGTCGGCGACCTCACCGATCTGTTCGGCTACACCGGAGGCCTCGGCCGCGACCTCCAGGAGATCACCCTGCGCGACCTTCGGGGCTGGCTGGCCGCCATGCAGGCCCGCGGGGTGGCCACGGCCACCCTGCAGCGCCGGGCGGGTGCCGCCCGGGTGTTCTTCGCCTGGCTTCTCGATCAGGGGATGATCGGGCGCGACCCGGCCGCCGAGCTGCGCTCGCCCCGCGTGCACCGCCGGCTGCCGCGCTCGCTGTCGAGCCGCGAGACGTCCGAGATGATGGCCGCCGCGATCGCCAGGGCGGGGGAGGCCGAGGACGCCGAGGGGCCCCGCAACGTCGCGATCCTCGAGATGCTCTACGGCTCGGGGCTGCGGGTGAGCGAGCTGTGCGGCCTCGACGTGGGCGACGTCGATACCGTCACCGCCGTGGTGCGGGTGTTGGGCAAGGGCGACAAGGAGCGGAGCGTCCCGGTGAGCGGGCCGGCCGTCGTCGCGGTCGAGCGCTGGCTGGAGAGGCGGTCGGAGTGGGCCGGTGCGGGCTCGGGGCACGCGCTGTTCCTCGGGCGCCGCGGAGCCCGGATCGACCCGCGGATCGTGCGGCGGGTGGTGCACGAGGCGGTGCAGTCGGTGCCCGACGCGCCCGACCAGGGCCCGCACGGCCTGCGGCACGCGATGGCGACCCACCTGCTCGAAGGCGGGGCCGACCTGCGCAGTGTCCAGGAGATGCTCGGCCACGCGTCGCTGGCCACCACCCAGATCTACACCCACGTCACCGACGAGAGGCTCCGCTCGGCGTTCCGCCAGGCCCACCCCAGAGCGTGACGCCGGGCCGGTGCGCATCGGCTCGCCCGATCCTCAGACCACCGAGAGCACGGCGCGGAGCAGCACGTCGGCGGGCAGGGGCAGGGGTGCGCGGCCCGGGACCGGTACACCCCTCGTCGAGGCAGGTGGTGCCGGCGGAGCCGGCCACACCACGGGGCGCGGGACCGGTCGGGCGTCGGGCGGCAGCAGGCGCACCGAGGCGGCGAGCAGCGCGAGCGGATCGACGTACGTGTCGCCGACCCGCACCCCCCAGTGGACGCACCGGCCCCCGCAGTGACCGCCGTCACCCGCCCAGCCCACGAGCTGCCCCGCGCGGACCCACTGGCCCGCCCCGACCGCAGCCACGAGGGGCTCGAGGCTGCTCAGTGTCTCGCGGCCTCCGATCGGCGAATGCCGGAGGGTGAGGACGGGCCGGTCGACCACCGTGCCGGTGAAACTCACCACCCCGTCGGCCGGCGCCCGCACCGGCGTGCCCGGCGGGGCGGCGAAGTCGACACCCCGGTGGCCCGGGAGCCACGGCGCGGGCGGCCCGTCGAACCCCGCCGTGATCGCCGTGTCGAGCGGCCGGACGGTGAACGCGGCGCCGTCGGCCCAGGCCGCGGCGGGCAGCAGGCACAGGGCGAGCGCGAGCCCCAGCAGCACCAGGAGGTGGCCGAGCCGGGGCCGGGGTCGGAGCGGTGGCGGTGGTCGTCTCACGACCGGATTGTGTCGACGGCGCTGCGGTCGATCTCCGAGTTCCTGCTGCGCTGTGGACGACCCGGAAGCTGTCGGCGTCCCTGTGGACAGTTCGCGCGGGACGCCCAGTGGCCCCCACGGTTGGTCCGGGGCGTACGAATCGTCCGAGGGCGTACGAAATGCGGGCGTTTCCGATCAGGTCGTACGCCCGGGGCGACGGACCGTACGCCCGGGGGCCTGGACGGGCCCGTTTTGGCCAGTCGAGCAGGGGAGCCGTAGGATTGGACGGCGGTCCGGACTGGAGTCTGGGCCGACTACGCGTGCATCGTGCGTCGCACTCCCACGAACCTGTCCCGGATCAGTGGGTGACGACCTCCGCGCCAGGGTCCCGCATCGGCGGGCGGAGCGGTGGTGATGCACCAGGAGACCGCGAAGGGCTCGCGGTCGCGAACCGAACCCGGACGCCGCGGCGTCCACGAAAGGGACCATCATGGCCGTCGTCACCACGCGCCAGCTGCTCGAGAGCGGTGTGCACTTCGGGCACCAGACCCGCCGCTGGAACCCGAAGATGAAGCGCTACATCTTCACCGAGCGCAACGGCATCTACATCATCGACCTGCAGCAGTCGCTCACCTACATCGACAAGGCCTACGGCTTCGTCAAGCAGGTCGTGTCGCGCGGCGGGCAGGTGCTGTTCGTCGGCACCAAGAAGCAGGCCCAGGAGGCCATCGCCGAGCAGGCGTCCCGCGTCGGGATGCCGTTCGTCAACCAGCGCTGGCTGGGCGGCATGCTCACCAACTACCAGACCGTGATCAAGCGGGTGCAGCGGCTCAAGGAGCTCGAGGCCATGGACCTCGACGACACCGTGACCAGCGGCCTCACCAAGAAGGAGCTCCTGGGTCTCAAGCGCGAGAAGGAGAAGCTCGCCAAGACCCTCGGCGGCATCCGTGACATGGCCCGCGTCCCGCAGGCCGTGTGGGTGGTCGACACCAACAAGGAGCACCTCGCCGTCGACGAGGCCCGCAAGCTGCACATCCCGGTCATCGCGATCCTCGACACCAACTGCGACCCCGACCTCGTCGACTACGCCATCCCCGGCAACGACGACGCGATCCGCTCGGTCGCGCTGCTCACCCGGATCATCGCGGACGCCGCGGCCGACGGTCTCATGAGCCGCTCCGGCCAGGGTGGCGCCGAGGTGGGCACCGAGGCCGAGCCGATGCCCGACTGGGAGCGCGAACTGCTCTCCGGCGGCCAGGAGGAGGCCCCCGCCGCGGTCGAGGCCGACGACGCCCAGGGCGCCGAGCTGGCTGCCGCCGTCGAGGACGCCCCCGCCGGCGACTCCGAGCCGGCCGCCGACTCCGAGCCGGCCGGCGACACCGCGTCCGAGTGACCCGCCCGACGATCCCACAACTCAACGAAAGGGCATGAGCATGGCAATCACTGCCGCTGATGTGAAGAAGCTCCGCGACACCACCGGTGCCGGAATGATGGACGCCAAGAAGGCCCTCACCGAGGCCGAGGGCGACTTCGACAAGGCCATCGAGATCCTGCGGATCTCGGGTCAGGCGAAGGCCGCCAAGCGCAGCGACCGGGACGCCGCGAACGGCCTCGTCGCCGCCGCGGGCAGCGCCCTCATCCAGCTCGCGGCCGAGACCGACTTCGTCGCCAAGAACGAGGAGTTCATGGCCCTCGCGCAGGACATCGCGCAGGCCGTCGACGCCAACAAGGCCGAGGGGCTGCTGGACGCCGGTGCCGTCACGCTGTGGCAGGACCGTGACATGAGCGTCAACGACGCCGTCAACGACCTGGCCGTGCGCATCGGCGAGAAGCTGGAGCTCAAGCAGGCCGCCTACTTCGACGGCCACGTGAGCACCTACCTGCACCGCCGCTCGCAGGACCTGCCGCCGCAGGTCGGCGTCATGGTGGAGTACGAGGGCGACGACGAGGAGTTCGTGCACGCGCTGTGCCTGCAGATCGCGGCGATGAGCCCCGTCTACGTCACCCGTGACGACGTCCCCGCCGACCTGGTCGAGAACGAGCGCCGGATCGCCGAGGCCACCGCCCGTGAGGAGGGCAAGCCCGAGGCCGCCCTGCCGCGCATCGTCGAGGGCCGGCTCAACGGCTTCTTCAAGGACAACTGCCTCGTCGACCAGATGTCGGTGTCCGACGACAAGAAGACGGTGGGTGCCCTCATGAAGGAGCACGGGATCAGCGTCTCGCGCTTCGTGCGGTTCGCCGCGGCGTCCTGAACCGGGCCCGCCGATCGAGTCCTGAGACCAAGTAGAGTGACATGCGCCGTGCCGCTAGGTGCGGCGCATGTCGCATGGATGGGCCAGTCACCGTTCTTCCCGGGGCCCGGGATCCGATGAGCGCCGAGGAGTGCCGATGAACTACCCCTACCAGCGCGTGGTACTGAAGCTGTCCGGCGAGGTGTTCGGCGGCGGGTCGGTCGGTGTCGACCCCGACGTGGTGGCGGCGCTCGCCGACCAGATCGCCGAGGTCGTCCGGCGGGGGATCCAGGTGGCCATCGTGGTGGGGGGCGGCAACTTCTTCCGCGGCGCCGAGCTCCAGGCGCGGGGGATGGAGCGCCAGCGCGCCGACTACATGGGGATGCTCGGCACCGTGATGAACTGCCTCGCGCTGCAGGACTTCCTCGAGAAGGACGGCGTCCAGACCCGGGTGCAGACGGCGATCACGATGGGCCAGGTCGCCGAGCCGTACATCCCGCGGCGGGCCGAGCGGCACCTCGAGAAGGGCCGGGTGGTCATCTTCGGCGCGGGAGCCGGCATGCCGTACTTCTCCACCGACACGACGGCCGCCCAGCGGGCGCTCGAGATCCGCGCCGGCGCGCTGTTCATGGGCAAGCAGGGCGCCGACGGCGTCTACGACAGCGACCCCAACGCCAACCCCGACGCCGTGAAGTTCGACGAACTGACCTACGACGAATACCTCACCCGAGACCTCAAGATCGCCGACGCCTCGGCCATCGCCCTGGCCCGCGACAACAACCTTCCGATGGTGTTCTTCAACCTCGACGTGCCGGGCAACATCGTGCGCGCGGTGTTGGGGGAGCGCATCGGCACCCTCGTGCACAGCTGAGCCACCCGTAAGAAGGAAGAGGAATCCCCGTGATTGCTGACATCATCAAGGACGCCGAACAGAAGATGCGCGGCGCGGTCGAGTTCGCCAAGGAGGAGTTCGGCGCCATCCGCACGGGACGGGCACACCCCGCGATGTTCAACAAGCTGATGGCCGACTACTACGGCGCGCCGACGCCGCTGCAGCAGCTGGCGACCTTCCAGGTGCCCGAGGCCCGCACCATCCTCATCACCCCCTACGACCGGTCGGCGATGGCCGCCATCGAGCGGGCGATCCGCGACTCCGACCTCGGCGTCAACCCGTCCAACGACGGCCACACGATCCGCTGCATCCTGCCCGCCCTCACCGAGGAGCGGCGCAAGGAGTACATCAAGATGGCGCGGCACAAGGCCGAGGAGGGCCGCGTCTCGGTGCGCAACGTGCGCCGGCACGCGATCGAGTCGGTCAAGCGGCTGGAGAAGGACAAGGAGATCGGCGAGGACGAGGCCGTGCGTGCCGAGAAGGCCCTCGACGCCTCCACGAAGAAGTTCGTCGACGAGATCGACGAGCTGCTCAAGGGCAAGGAGCAGGACCTCCTCGAGGTCTGAGTGCTCGTGGCGGGCGACGAACCGAACCGCTCCGCGGGCGACCTCACGGGGACGCCGGCGGCGTCCGCGGGTTCGCCGGCGACACCCGTGCCCCCGGCGAGCCGGGCCGGGCGGGACCTGCCCGCCGCCATCGGGGTGGGAGTCGCGCTGTTCGTCGCGATCGTCGGCAGCCTCGAGTGGTTCCACCTCGGGTTCGTCCTGCTGCTGGCAGCGACCCTCGCCCTGGGGGCCCACGAGGTGGCGCGCGCCCTGCGCCGCGTGGGGATGCACGCCGCCACCTGGCCGATCGTCGTGGGCGCGGTGGGCATCGTCATCGGCAGCTACCTCGCGGCGCAGGTGCCCCAGGCGGGCATCACGTCGAACACCTGGCTGCTCGTCTCCACCGGTCTCACCGTGCTGCTGGCCCTCGTCTGGCGGATGCCGGGAGGATCCGACGGGTACGTGCGCGACGCCGCCGCCAGCCTGTTCATCATCGCCTACGTGCCGCTGCTCGGGGCGTTCGTGCCCCTCATGCTCGCCGCGCCCGACGGCGTCCACCGGGTCGTCGTCTACATCGTCTGCGTCATGGCCTCCGACATCGGCGGCTACGGCGTGGGCGTCGTCGCGGGGCGGCACCAGATGGCGCCGCGGATCAGCCCGAAGAAGACCTGGGAGGGCTTCGCCGGATCGATCGGCCTCGGCATCGTGGTCGGCGTCCTCGGCGCCACCCTGCTGCTGCACACGCACTGGTGGGTGGGCCTGCTTCTCGGGGTCCTGCTCGTCGGCTTCGGCACGGCCGGCGACCTGGTCGAGTCGCTCGTCAAGCGCGACGTCGGCATCAAGGACATGTCGCACATCCTCCCCGGCCACGGCGGGGTCATGGACCGCATCGACTCGATGCTCCTGGCCGCCCCCGTAGCCTGGCTGATCATGCACGTGACGCTCGCGGTGGGCCCGGTCATCGGGCAGTGAGCGCCGCTCACACAACCGAAGGAAGCAATGAGTGAACCGCGCGGGCTGAAGCTGCCCGACCAACCCCTCGACGAGGGCGCCAAGCTGCCGCTCGTCTTCGAGGCGCCGCGCCGGGGCAAGGCCCCCCGGCACTGGATCGACCTCGGCCACGACGAGCGGGTCGAGGCCGTCAAGGCGCTGGGCCTGCCCGCCTTCCGCGTGGGGCAGATCGACAAGCACCTCTTCGAGCGCCTGGACGCCGACCCGCGCCAGTTCACCGACCTGCCGGCCGGCGTCCGCGACGAGGTCGCGTCCGCCCTGTTCCCCGAGCTGCTGCACCCCGTCCGGGACGTGACGTGCGACGGGGACGAGACGGTCAAGTCGCTGTGGCGGCTGCACGACGGCTCCCTGGTCGAGTCGGTGCTCATGCGCTACCCCGACCGCAACACCCTGTGCGTGTCGTCCCAGGCAGGCTGCGGCATGGCGTGCCCCTTCTGCGCGACCGGGCAGGGCGGGCTGCAGCGCAACCTGTCGGCCGCCGAGATCGTCTCGCAGGTGATCGACGCGGCCGGGCGGCTGCGCCGGGGCGAGGTGCGCGGGGGCCCGGGCCGGCTGAGCAACGTCGTGTTCATGGGCATGGGCGAGCCGATGGCCAACTACCGGGCGGTCGTGCAGGCCGTGCGGACGATGACCAGCCCCGCGCCCACCGGCCTGGGGATGAGCGCGCGAGGTATCACCGTCTCGACCGTGGGTCTCGTGCCGCGGATCGAGCAGCTGGCCACCGAGGGCATTCCGGTGACGTTGGCGATCTCGCTGCACGCCCCCGACGACGAGCTGCGCGACTCCCTCGTGCCGATCAACACCCGCTGGAAGGTCGACGAAGTGCTGGACGCCGCGTGGCACTACGCGGAGGCGACCAAGCGGCGGGTGTCGATCGAGTACATCATGATCCGCGACATCAACGACCAGCCGGAGCGGGCCGACCTGCTGGCCTCGGTGCTCAAGCGCCGCGGGGACTTCGGCTGGTTCCACGTCAACCTCATCCCGCTCAACCCCACGCCCGGGTCGGTGTGGACGGCGTCCCGGCGCTCGGTGGAGCGGGAGTTCGTCCGCCGGCTCGAGGCCAGGGGCGTGCCGGTGACGGTCCGCGACACCCGTGGACGCGAGATCGACGGCGCCTGCGGACAGCTGGCGGCGTCCGAGAGGTAGGCGCTGGCCAACGCGGCCCTGGGCTGTTCGACGATGCTTCCCGGCAGGCGGGATGGCAGGAACGTGGGGTGGCTCCATGTGCTGGTCACTGCGGCTCGTCGAGCATCCCGGGGTGAGTCCCGCGGCGAGACCTCCTTGCGAGAGTCGCGCTGGCCCGTTGTGGGTGGTAGTCGACCCGGAAGTGGGCACTGTCCGGTTGTGGTTCGCGGCAGTGGCCCCTTGTGGGTGGTAGTCGACCCCGAAGTGGGCACCGTCCGGTTGTGGTTGCCCACCCGGCCGCCACCCCCCCCGCGCGAGTCAGCCCACGAGGGTCGACACGGCCTCGTCCGGGGTGTCGACGAGGTGCACGTGGGCGGCCATGAAGTGCCCCTGTCCCAGCGACTCGAGCAGCGGCCACGCGGGCAGGGCCTCGGTCCAGTAGCGGACGCCGACGAGCACGACCGGCGCCACGTCGTGCGGGGTCGGGGCGTAGAAGTTGCCGGTGGCCGCCTGGAAGATCTCCTGCACGGTGCCGGCCGCCCCGGGGAGATAGACGATGCCGCCGCGGCACCGGTGCAGCAGGGTGTCCTCCCGCAGGGCGTTGGAGAAGAACTTCGCGATGTGGGTCGCGAACACGTTGGGCGGCTCGTGCCCGTAGAACCACGTGGGGATGCCGATGCTCAGCGGCGCGTCGGGCCGGTGGTCGACGCTCTCCAGGACCATGAGCGCGGCGTCCGCCCAGCGGGTGATGTTCCGGCGGAAGTCGGGCACGGCGCGCAGCGCCGAGAGCGCCCTGCCGACGTCCCCGCGGCGTCCGGCGAGACGGGCACCCAGGTTGGCGGCCTCCATCGCGCCCGGCCCCCCGCCGGTGATGACGGTGCGCCCCCGGGACGCAAGCTGCTCGGCCAGTTCCGCGGCCTGCCGGTAACTGGGGTCGCCCCGCAGGGTGGCGTGGCCGCCCATGATTCCCACGGTGAGGGCGGGGTCGACCCGGTCGCGGAACAGCTCGTCGAGCGCATCGGTGATGGCGTGGTCGTGCAGGCTGGCCGCCAGCGTCGACGACAACCGGTCGCCGGTCTCCGGGCTCCGCGACCAGGCGTAGGTGCGGGCGTCCATGCTGTCCTCGTAACGGCGTCCCCTGTAGACCGCGTCGTAGAGGTCGCGCGCGTCGTAGAGCCTCGGCTGGTACGGGTTGAACGGCAGGTCGGGCAGCCGTGGGAAGAGCAGCGCGCCCCGGTCGTGCAGGTCGTCGTCGACGCCGGGTTCGAATCGGCAGCCGAGGAAGAGCGTGTTGCGCACCGAGGCGGCACGCAGCACGCTCGACCGGTGCCTCAGGTCGAGCGACTGCACCACGCGCTCGTCCAGCCCCGCACCCACCACCGCGTCGAACTCGTCGAGCGTCTCGATCTCCGTCTGGGGACCGAACAGCGAGTGCGGGGACGACGTCATGCCAGCGCCAGCTGCTGCGGCCCCGCCCCGTGCAAGGGGGCGAAGCGCCAGGCGAAGTCCGTCGGCTCACCCGGGCGCAGGGTCCACGTGAAGCTGTGCGGGGTCGAGGTCACCATCACCCGAACGACCGTGGCCCCGTCGCCGGTGGCGGCGGCGCTGAGGGCCACGTCGAGGCGGCCGGTCGGCCAGCTCCAGGTGTCGAGGGTCCAGCTCTCGTCGACGCCCAGCGGCGACTGGTTGACGACGCCGTCGCGGTCGGTCCACGTGAGCGAGTCGCCGTCGATCTCGAGGTGACCGCCCATGCCGTCGTCGCCGGACGCCGACCCGGGCGCGTCCCCGCTCACCGGGTCGATCCACCAGCCGCCGAGCCAGTCGACCAGGCGCCGGTCGGCGTCCGCGGAGCCCTCCCGGTCGATGGCCGGCAGCACGTGCTGCCAGACCAGGTCGAGGAGCCGCTGCATGTCGTCCTGCTCGCCGGTCATCGCGATGACGACGTCCTGCTCGGGAAGGATGATGCCGTACTGCCCGTAGGCGCCGTCGCCCCGGTATCCGTGCCGGGCGATCCAGCACTGCCAGCCGTAGCCCTGCGACCAGTCCGGGTTCCCCTCGGCGGTCTCGACCTGCTTGCGCCGGTGCTCGGCGATCCACTCCTCCGGGAGCAGCCGGACGCCGTCACGCACGCCCCCGTCGGCGAGCAGCTGGAAGAAGCTCGCGATCGAGCCGGTGCGCAGGTGCAGGCCGCTGAACCCGAGCGCCAGTCCGTCGTCGTCGCGCCCCCACCCGGCCTCGGTGATGCCGAGCTTCGAGAACAGCCGGTCGTTGAGGAAGTCGAGCAGCGGGAGCCCGCTGGTCTGCTCGACGATCCGGGCCACCGAGTAGGTGGCGAGCTGGTTGTAGGCGAAGGTGACGCCGGGCTCGCCGTCGGGGCCGGGGACGAACAGGCCGCGCAGGCTGGCCCGGGTGAGCGGGCCGCCCATCGGGTACTGGTCGGTCGTGTGGCCGGTGGCCATCGACAGGGCGTTGCGGACCCGGATGGTGCGGGCCTTGTCGCTCGCGCCCTCGGCGAGGTCGGGGAAGTGGTCGACCAGGAGGTCGTCGTAGCCGAACAGGCCCTCGCTCACGGCGATGCCGGCCGCGGCGCTCGTGAACGTCTTGCTCAGCGAGTACAGCAACTGCCGGTTGGTGGGCAGGTAGGGCGCCGCCCAGCCCTCGGCGAGCACCGACCCGTGGCGCAGCATGACGAACGAGTGGACGTCGAGACCGGCGTCCGACTGGGCCTCGAGGAACGCCACCAGGCCGTCGGCGTCCACGCCCGCCTGGGAGGGGTCGATCCGGGCGAATCCCGCGAGCGGATCGGTGAGGCCTCCGCTCGTGTCGGGCCGGGTGTCATCGCTGGGCGCACCGTCGCGCCGGGTGGTCTCGATCATGGATCAACCCTAGTCCGAGGGTGCCGTCTCCTCGGCCGCCGCGGTGGCCGCCAGCTGCTTGCGGGCGCGCGACCACTCGACCAGCATGGGGATGGAGGGGACCACGGCGACGAGCAGCAGGGCGATCTCGATGTTCTGCTGGAGGAAGGTGATGTTCCCGAGCAGGTATCCCACGAGCGTCACCCCGGTGGCCCAGGCGACGGCACCGACGGCCGACCACGTCCAGAAGCGGTGCCGTCCCATCCGGGTGACGCCGGCGACGACCGTCACGTAGGTGCGCACCACCGGCACGAACCGGCCGATGACGAGGGAGCGGTTGCCGTAGAGGTCGAAGAACTGCCGGGTCTGCTCCAGATGGCGGCGTTTGATGATCCGCCCGTCGCGTTGGTAGAGCCGGCGTCCCAGCCCCCGGCCGATCTCGTAGCCGACGACGTTGCCGGCGAACGCGGCGATGCTCACGATGAGGCAGGCGAGCCACAGGTTGAGGTTGAGGCCCGCCTGGCCGGCCTCCGCACGCTTGATGAACAGCCCGATGAAGAACAGCAGGATGTCGCCGGGCAGGAACGGGAAGAACAGCCCGCACTCGATGAAGATGATGACCAGGCTGATCCAGATCATGGCGTCGCCGAAATGGTTCAGCAGCCAGTCGGGGCTCAACCACTGGGGCCCCAGAAGAAGCACGTGGGCGACCCCTAATTGCACGTGCCGAGCATACGTGCCCGCTCAACCGGACGCCGCCGGCGTGCGGGCCGACGCACAGGTCGGCCCCAGAACCCCGTGGAACAATGGCGCCATGCGCGACGTGGTGATCCTCGGCAGCACGGGGTCGATCGGCACCCAGGCCCTCGACGTCATCTCGTCGCGGCGCGACCAGTTCCGCGTCGTGGCCCTGGCGGCCGGCGGCGGCAACATCGAACTGCTCGCCCGGCAGGTGCTCGACGTCGAGCCCCGGGTCGTCGCCCTCGCCCGCGCCACCAGCGCCCAGGACCTCCAGTTCGCCCTCTACGCCGAGGCCCGCCGCCGCGGCTGGTCCGAGGGCGCCTTCCGCCTGCCGCGCCTGCTCATCGGCCCCGACAAGGCCACCGAGGTGGCCCGGATGCCGGCCGACGTCGTGCTCAACGGGATCACGGGGTCCGCGGGCCTGCTCCCGACCCTCGCGGCGCTGGACGCCGGCACCACCCTCGCCCTCGCCAACAAGGAGTCGCTGGTCATCGGCGGGGTCCTCGTCACCCGGGCCGCGAAGCCCGGGCAGATCGTCGCGGTCGACTCGGAGCACTCCGCCTTCGCGCAGGCACTCCGGGCCGGTCGGGCGTCCGAGGTCCGCCGCCTCATCCTCACCGCGTCCGGCGGCCCGTTCCGGGGGCGCGGCCGCGACGAGCTCACCGCGGTGACCCCCGAGCAGGCGATGGCCCACCCCACGTGGTCGATGGGGCGGGTCATCACGATCAACTCCTCGACCCTGGTGAACAAGGGACTCGAACTGCTCGAGGCGGGGCTCCTCTACGGGGTGGGCCTCGACGACATCGAGGTGGTCGTGCACCCCCAGTCGATCGTGCACTCGATGGTCGAGTTCCACGACGGCTCGACGATCGCCCAGTGCTCGCCCCCCGACATGCGCCTGCCGATCGCGCTCGGGCTCAGCTGGCCCGAGCGGCTGCCGGACGCCGCCCGTCCAGTCGACTGGACCTCCGCCCAGGCGTGGACCTTCGAGCCGCTCGACCGGGAGGCCTTCCCGGCGGTCGACCTCGCCCGGCGCTGCGGCCTCGCCGGAGGCACCGCCCCCGCCGTGTTCAACGCCGCCAACGAGGAGTGCGTCGACGCCTTCTGCGCCGGCCGGATCGGCTTCCTCGGCATCGTCGACACCATCGCCCGGGTGGTCGACGAGCACCTGTCGGACGCCGGTCCGCACGGCCACGTGGGCGATGACGACCTGTCGCTGGAGGCGGTGCTCGCGGCCGACGCCTGGGGGCGCGCCCGCGCCCGCGACCTGCTGACCGAGGGGGTGCTCGCATGACGACGCTGCTCGTCATCGTGTCGGCGGTGCTGTTCTTCGCGCTGCTCATGGCGTCGATCGCCCTGCACGAGCTCGGGCACCTCATCCCGGCGAGGCTCTTCGGGGTCAAGACCACCCAGTACTTCATCGGCTTCGGCAAGACCCTGTGGTCGCGGCGCCGCGGCGAGCTCGAGTTCGGGGTCAAGGCGATCCCGCTGGGCGGTTATGTCCGCCTCGTGGGCATGTACCCGCCCGCCCCGGACGCGCCCCCCGGAGCCGTCGAGACGGCCGGGCCCGTCACCCGGCTCGCCACCATGGCGCGGGAGGCCGAGTACGAGTCGATCACCCCGGCCGACCACGGGCGGCTGTTCTACGAGAAGCCGACGTGGCAGAAGATCATCGTGATGTTCGGCGGCCCGGCGATGAACTTCCTCCTCGCGTTCCTCATTTTCCTCGGGGTCAACCAGCTCTTCGGCAGCTACCAGCCGACCCTCACCGTCACGTCGGTGAGCCAGTGCGTCGTGCCCGCCGCCCGCACCGACCGCACCTGCACGGCGTCCGACCCCGCCAGCCCGGCGAAGCTGGCCGGCATCCGCCCTGGCGACACCCTCGTGTCGTTCAACGGGCAGCGGCTCACCAGCTGGACGCAGCTCAGCGACCTCATCCGGGCCAACCGGTCGAACGCGGCGGTCGTCGTCGTCGAGCGCAACGGGTCGCGGATCACCCTGCCCACCGTGCACACGATGACGACCGGCGTCCCCGACCAGCTCGACCCCAGCCGCACCGTGGAGGCGGGCTTCCTCGGCGTCGGCCCCGGCCAGCGGCTCGTCCACCCGGGCCTCGGGGGCACCGCGCAGCAGATGTGGACGATGACCGAGCAGTCGGCCGTGGCGCTGGCCCGGTTCCCCGTGACCGTGTGGAACGTCGCCGCCGACGTCGTGACCGGCCACAAGCGCAACCCCAACGGCCCGATCAGCATCGTCGGCGCCAGCCAGGTGGCCGGGGAGATCGCCACCATGCCGGGTCTCAGCCTCGGCGACCGGGTGGCGTCGTGGTTCCTCATGCTCGGCTCGGTCAACCTGTTCGTCGCCCTGCTCAACTGCGTCCCGCTGCTGCCGCTCGACGGCGGCCACATCGCCGGCGCGCTCTACGAAGGGCTCAAGCGGGCCGCGGCCCGGGTGTTCCACCGGCCCGACCCGGGCCACGTCGACACCGCCCGGATGCTGCCGGTCGCCTATGTCGTCGGCGGGTTCCTGCTCATCAGCGGGCTCGTGCTGGTGGTCGCCGACATCGTCAACCCGCTGAAACTCGGCTGACCCGGCGGCCCGCCGCGGGCGCGGTGGGACGGATTGCCCGGCTGGCTTAGTCTTGGACCCATGACTGTTGGTTTGGGAATGCCCTCACTTCCGGCTCCGACGCTCGCCCCGCGTCGCCCCACGCGCAAGATCCGGGTCGGCAAGGTCGAGGTGGGTGGGGACGCCCCCATCTCGGTCCAGTCGATGTGCACCACGAAGACCACCGACATCAACGCCACCCTGCAGCAGATCGCGGAGCTCACCGCGGCCGGCTGCGACATCGTCCGCGTCGCCGTCCCCAGCCAGGACGACGCCGACGCGCTGCCGATCATCGCGAAGAAGTCGCAGATCCCCGTGATCGCCGACATCCACTTCCAGCCGAAGTACGTCTTCGCCGCCATCGACGCCGGGTGCGCCGGCGTCCGGGTCAACCCGGGCAACATCCGCCAGTTCGACGACAAGGTCGCCGAGATCGCCAAGGCGGCCACCGACGCCGGCGTGTCGATCCGCATCGGCGTCAACGCCGGCTCCCTCGACAAGCGGCTGCTGCAGAAGCACGGCGCCCCGACCGCCGACGCGCTCGTCGAGTCGGCCCTGTGGGAGGCCTCGCTGTTCGAGGACGTCGGCTTCTACGACTTCAAGATCTCGGTGAAGCACCACGACCCGGTGGTCATGATCCGCGCCTACGAGAAGCTCTCGCAGGCGTGCGACTACCCGCTGCACCTCGGCGTCACCGAGGCCGGCCCCGCCTTCCAGGGCACGATCAAGAGCGCCGTCGCGTTCGGCCACCTGCTGTCCGAGGGCATCGGCGACACGATCCGCGTGTCGCTGTCCGCGCCGCCCGTCGAGGAGGTCAAGGTCGGCATCAAGATCCTCGAGTCGCTCAACCTGCGCCCCCGGCAC
>DATAKK010000038.1:0-28538 GCA_036261615.1 Propionibacteriaceae bacterium
CCGGTCGACCCCGAGGACCTCGCACGGGAAGGAGCGGCGATCCTCGCGCGGTCGGTGATCCGCGGCAGCCTCACCCGGGCCGATCTCGGGTCCTGGATGACCCAGAGCCTCACCTGCGAGACCCGCGAGCGCGTCGAGTCCGCTCTCGAGCGGGGCGAGTGACCCGACCGGCATCCGGCTGCACCGGCCGCCGTACGGCCCCACCGATTACGCTGCCCCCTCAGCCCGACAACGATCGAAGGTGCCCACCATGGTCCCCACCATCCCGCTGAACGAGTTCATCGAGCTCTACACCGATGACGTCACGCTCATCGACGTCCGCGAGCCCGACGAGTACGTCGAGGCGCACGTGCCGGGTGCGATCCTCGCGCCGCTGAGCGAGCTGCAGCGTCATCTCCCCGCGATCCCGCACGAGGGCACGGTCTACGTGATCTGCCGGTCGGGACGCCGGAGCCTCTCGGGCGCCGAGGCGATGGCGGCGCACGGCATCGCCGCCGTGTCGGTCGACGACGGCACGATGGGCTGGATCAACGCCGGCCAGGAGGTCGTCAGCGGCACGGCCGCACGCTGAGCCGGCGACTCCCCCGCGCTCCCGGACGCCGTCAGGCTTCCGAGGCCGCCAGCTGCCGCCGGTAGCCGGACGCCGACAACTGGCGGTGCCGCACGACCGACAGGATCGAGGCGATCGCGGCGAGCACGAGCCACAGCACCAGCCACGCGACCGGACCGCTGAGGTTGCTCACGCCCGCGACCACACCGCGGACCCCGGCGAGGGCGGGTGCGATGGGGGTGAACGACGTGACGGCGGTGAACCACCCGGGCACCGCCGAGCTCAGCCCCGCCGCGGCGGCGAGCGTCACGACGACGAGCGAGAGCAGCCGCCCGACCCCGCCGAGCCAGGCCGCCAGGGCGTGGTTGACGGCGACGAACGCGAGCCCGACGACGACGAGCAGGGCGGTGAGGGTCAGGCCGCGGGTGAGCGACAGGTCGAGCACGTAGGCGTCCACGGCTCCGAGCAGCACGGCCTGGACCGCCGCCACCGCGGTGCCGGGTGCCACCGTCGCCCACACGAGCCCGAGTGACGACCGCGACGACGTGAGCACCCGCGACGGCACGGGCCGGACGACGAGGAAGGTCGCCAGCGCTCCCAGCCACAGCGCGAGGACGCTGAGGACGAGTGTCGACGCCACCAGGGGTGCCGACGGGAGCGCGGACGTCTGCGCGACGGGCTGCGCGGCGACGGTCGCCAGCTTGGCGCGATCCGTGGCCGAGTACGAGGGCACCTGCCGGGCACCCTTGCTGAGGCCGTCCGCGAACTGGGTGAGCCCGCTCGACAGCTTGTCGGAGCCGGTCGAGAGCTGGCCGAGGCCGTCGGCCAGACTGCTCGACCCCGCGGCCGCCTGGCTCACACCATCGGCGTACTTCTGCATCCCGCCGACCAGCTGGTCCACGCCCGTCACATACTGCCCCACCCCCGACGCGAGGCCGGTGGCGCCGGACGCGAGCTGCTGCGCACCCGTGGCCGACTGGGTGACCCCGGACGCCAGCTTTCCGGTGTTGCTGTGCAGCTGGGAGGTTCCGGCCGCGAGTTGGTCGGCCCCCGTCTTGAGCTGTGCCAGGCCGTCGGCGAGCTGTTGCTGCTGGGCGCGCGCCTGCTGGGGCAGCTGGGTCGCGAGCTGGTCGACGCCGGACGACACCTGTCCGGCCCCGGTGCTCACGGCGGACGCCGCCTCCAGCAGGCTCATCCCGCTTGTGGCGTCCTTGGTGTTGAGGGCCGCCGTGCCGACGCCGGTTCCGGCCTGGAAGCCCTGCTGGAAGGTCCCGCCGCAGACCTGAGGGGCCGCGGCGTCCAGCACCTTGACGGCTGCCGCCGCCCCGGCGCCGAGCTGGTCGGTGAGGGCCTTGGTGAGTGCTGCGGTGCAGCCCTGCGCCACCTGCTCGGTCGTGCCCGCGGGCAGGACGGAACTGGCCGGGACCTTCCCGGAGGCGTACGACTGCAGCGTCTGGTCGACGGTGGTCAGCCCACCGCTGACCCCGGCCGCGCCCGAGGCCACCTGCGTGGCCCCCTGCTGCAACTGGGTCAGCTGGCTGAAGTCGGCGCTCCCGGACGACACCTTGCTCTCGAACTGGGCGATGCCGGCGGCGAGTTGCGAGGCACCCGAGTCGAGCTGGGCCACACCCTGGGTGAGCGCGGGCATTCCCTGGTTCATCGTGCTGAGGCCGGTGCTGAGGGCTCCGGCTCCGGTCGCGAGGCTCGTCGCACCGGTGCTCAGCCGGCCGCCCGACGTGACCAGTTGCTGGGCGCCGGCGAACTGGCTGCGGGCGGCGTCCAGTTGGCGGAGCCCGTCGCTCAGCTTGGTGGCGCCGTCGGACGCCGACCCGGTGCCGCTGGCCAGGCCCTTGGCGCCGTCGGCCAGCTGGTTGGCTGCCTTCGACACGGTGGTGAACTGCTGACCGACCTTGTTGTAACCGACGTAGATGTTGTCGAGGTAGGTGCGGGCCATCGACGCGTTGAACGTCGTGGTGGCGCTGCGGGCGATCTCCTGGGCGATCGACGCGTTGGCCACCGACGTGGTCTGGCTCGTCTGCACCGACACGGTCGCCTGGGTCGCCTTCGCCGCCGAGTTGGAGCTGGTCGACGTGGCGGCCTTGGAGAAGTTCCGGGGAATCGTCACGACCACGGCGTAGCTGCCCGAGCGCAGGCCGGCTTGGGCGTCGCTACTGTCGGTGAGCACCCAGTCGATGTTGTCGGAGCCGGAGGCGCCGACGATCGCCGCAGACAGTTGCCGCCCCAACGGCACCGTGCGGCCGTCGAGTGTGACCGCCTGGTCGAGGTTGACGATGGCGCCCTGCACGGAGCCGAGCCGCGCGTCCCGGTGCCAGGTGGTGGCGAGGAACCCGAGAGCGACGACGAGCGGCACGAGAACCAGACCGACGAGTGTGGTCCAGGTGATCCGTCCGGTGGCGGTGGCGCGTTCGATGTGCATGCCGCGAATGCTCACGACCTGGCTCCTTCCAGCTCCCGGGGGCTGTCGGCCTCCGGCGTCGGGCTCTGCTCGGGATCGGGGGTGGACGCCGGTACCGGTGGCGTGATCCGCACCACCTGGTGCGGGTGGATCTGGTCGAACAGGTCGGCGTCGGTGGCACCGAGGACGACGGCGACGTCGCGATCCACCAGCGCGCGGCGCACCAGGCGGCTCAGGGCGAGTTGGCCGGCCTCGTCCGCGACGGTGTCGGCGTCGTCGACGACCACGAGGCGGGGACGACGCGCGAGCGCCCGATCGATCTCGCGGCCGAGATGGCTGTGGTCGCCCGCGGGGATGAATGCGGTGCGGCGGCGGACGATGCCGGCCTGCTCGGGCAGCAGTTCACCGGCGACCCGAGCGCGTCCGGTGTCGGCGGCGAGCCGACCGGTGAGCGCGAGCAGGGCCGCCGAGCGGACCGAGCGGTCGCCCGCGACGATCCCGATCCCGCCGGGATCGAGGTGCAGCGAGAACGGGGCGAACACCTCCGAGGCGGCCAGCGTCTCGACGTGCGCGGCCTCGCGGTGGTCGGCGTCCGGCCACTCGCGGAGCGAGAGCTGGTGGGCCAGCGACTCCCCCTCCACGTCGAAGCTCGGCAGGCGCTTGTCGAGCCAGGCAGGCAGGCGCCAGGCGCGCTCCCCCAGCAGCGTCAGCACCGCGGGGACGAGCGTCATCCGGACGAGGAAGGCGTCGACGGCCACGCCGACGGCGAGGGCGAAGGCGATCGACTTGATCGGCCCGTCACCTTGGGGGACGAAGAACGCGAAGACGCTGAACATGATCACCGCGGCGGCCAGAACCACCTTGCCGGAGGCGACGAACCCGTTGACCACGGCGTTCCTCGCCGCGGCGCGCGGCTCCTCGCCCCGGCGCAGCGCGTGCACGTAGTCCTCCCGCATCCGGGAGACGAGGAAGACCTCGTAGTCCATGGCGAGCCCGAACAGGATGCCCATGACGATGATCGGCAGGAAGCTGATCACCGGGCCGGCCTTCTCGAGGTTGATGAAGCTGCGGCCGATCCCCCGGTTGAAGACGAGGTTGGTGGCGCCGAACGCGGCGCCGATGCTCAGCAGGTATCCGACGGTCGCCTTGATCGGCACCCACACCGACCGGAACACCATCATGAGCAGCACCAGCGACAGGCCGACGACGAAGATCCCGAACGGCAGCAGGGCGCTGCCGAGCCGGCTCGAGATGTCCAGCTGGATCGCCGTCTGGCCGGTCACGGCCGTCTGGACGCCGAACTGCTTCAGCCATGCATCGTGCTTGGCGCGCAGGGCTGTCACCAGGGCCTTGGTGCCGGGGTCGGCCGGGCCGGTGGTCGGGATGACCTGGACGAAGCCGGTGTCCGCGTTCTGGTTGGGGGTGGCGACGGGGACGGCGGCGACACCGGGCATCTTCTCGATGTCGGCCTTGAGTCCCTTCATCACGCCCAGGGGATCGGTGCTGGGCAGGATGTCCGCCGTCACGATCAGGGGCCCGTTGTAGCCGGGGCCGAAGTACTGCCCGATCTTGTCGTAGGTGACCCGGTCGGGCTGGCCGGCGGCATGGTCGCCGGAGGTGGGCAGCGAGAGGAACAGATCCTTCGCGGGGAGACTCAGCGAGCTGAGGGCCGCGACGACGAGGACGATGGTGAGCACCGGCCACTTCACCGACGCCCGCACCCACCCGGCGAAGAACCGGGGCGCCAGGGAGCGGCGGGTGGTGGCCCGGGTGCGCGGCCGCATCCGCTCGCCGAGGAAGCCCATCGCGGCGGGAAGCATGGTGAGGGCCACGGCAACGGCGATCGCCACGCCGATGGCGGCGAAGATCCCCATCACCGACAGGAACGGAACCCCGGCCAGGGTGAGGCCGACGAGCGCGATGACGACCGTGAGGCCGGCGAACACGACGGCCGACCCCGCGGTCGCGACCGCTTCGGCGGCCGACTCCTCCACGGCCATCCCGTCGCGCAACTGGTCGCGGTGGCGCGACAGGATGAACAGGGCGTAGTCGATGCCGACCGCGAGACCCAGCATCACTGCGAGCATGGGCGTCGTCGAGTTCACGTCGGTGAACCGGGCGACCACCGTCATGAGGGCCATCGTGATGCCCACGCCGAACACCGCGGTGATCAGCGGCAGCCCGGCGGCCACGAGCGAGCCCAGCGTCATGACGAGCACCACCAGGGCGATCACCAGCCCGATGGCCTCGGTCGGCGACAGCCCGGGGGTCTCGATCGAGAACGCCTGGCCGCCGAGGTCGACCTGGCTGCCGGCCGGCAGCTGCTTCTGCACCGACTGCCCCACCGCGATGAGGTCGGCCCGCTCGGCGTTGGTGACATCGGAGAAGTTCGACGTGGTGAACAGGATCTGGATGGTCGCCGCCCGCTGGTTGGGCGTGATGAGGCCCGTGACGAAGGTCGAGTACGGCGAGGTGGCGCTGCTCACGCCAGGCACCTTCTCGAACCTGGTGAGCGCGCCGGTGACGACGGATTTCACGGCCGGGTCGTCCATCCGGTGCCCCTGCGGCAGGATGATCAGGGCCGTCGCGCTCTCGGCGGCGGCCTGAGGGAAGGTGCGGTCGAGCTGGCTCAGCGCCTCCTGGGCGGGAGCTCCCGGGATGCTGAAGTTGTCGTTGTACTTTCCGCCGACGGTGAGGGCCAGGACGCCCAGCAGCACCAGCACGGCGCCCCATATGGCGAAGACCCGGCGATATGCCCGGAAGGACCATCTGCCGAGACGGTACAGAAGAATCGACACAGCCCCACTCCTCCAGCAATGCCCGGCCGGCCCGCGCCCTGGCCGGACGGCTCAGGGCTCGCCGAGGCGGACCCGACGTCCGATACAGTTGTGTATCCGATATGCGAGTGTATCCAATACATTCCTGTATCCAAATCCGATGTTTTGCCTGATCCGACCCGGAGCGGGCATCGGACGACGACGAGAGGACCGCGGGATGACTGAGGTGAGCGAGCGGCGTGCGGCGACGCGGAAGCGTCTCGTGCGGGCGGCGATCACCGTGTTCGCCCAGCGGGGCGTGATGGCGGCGAGCGTCGAGGAGATCTGCGACGAGGCGGGCTTCACCCGCGGTGCCTTCTACTCCAACTTCGAGAGCAAGGACGAGCTGTGCCTGGCGCTGCTGTCCGAGCGCGCCGACACCTACCTCGCCGCGGCGCGCACCGCAGTGGCCACGATGCGGCCGGCCGGTGCCGACGTGCACGACCTCCTCAAGCAGGCCATCGACCAGTTCGCCCACACGGTGTCCGAGGAGCCGGACGGCGTCCTCGCGATGATGGAACTCCGCCTCTACGCCGCCCGCGAGCCGGGCGTCCGGGACGCCTTCACGCGGGCGCAGGCCGCGATCAACGAGTCGTTCGCCTCCCTCATCGGCCAGGTGCTCGCCGAGCACCACCTCACCACGGTGCTGCCCGTCCACGACGTGCTCTACCTCCTGCACGCGATGTACGACCAGATCTCCATCGACCAGCTCATCGAGGGACGCCGCGACCCGGCGAAGGTGTCGGAGGCGCTCGCCCTCATGCTCCAGTCGGTCCTCGCCCCCTGAGCCACTCGGCTGTCCCGTGAGGACGGGCGGCCGCACGAACAGGCGTCCCCCGGACCGAAGTCCGAGGGACGCCTTTCTCCTCAGGGGGGAGACCCGACGGCCGCCGCGGCGGCCAGGTCAGCGTGGCTGCATCGAGCCCGTCTCGAGGTAGCGGATGTGCCAGCTCAGCGACTGGCGCAGGTCGTGCGGCGTGTGCAACCCGTTGGCCGTCTTCACGGCGTGCTCGTAATACTCGGTGAGCATGGCCCTGTAGTCGGGGTGGGCGCAGTTGTCGATGATGAGCTTCGCGCGCTGTTTGGGCGATTTGCCCCGCAGGTCGGCCAGCCCCTGCTCGGTGATGAGCACCTGGACGTCGTGCTCGGTGTGGTCGTGGTGACTCACCATCGGGACGATCGCGCTGATCGCGCCCCCCTTGGCCGTCGACGGCGTGACGAAGGCCGAGATGTAGGCGTTGCGGGCGAAGTCGGCCGACCCGCCGATGCCGTTCTGCAGCCGGGAGCCCATGATGTGGGTGGAGTTGACGTTGCCGTAGATGTCGGCCTCGATCATTCCGTTGCACGCGATGACGCCGAGCCGACGGATCATCTCGGGGTGGTTCGAGATCTCCTGCGGCCTCAGCACGATCTTGTCCCGGTAGTGCCGGGCCTGGTCGTTCATCTTGTTCGCGTACTCGGGGCTCAGGGAGAACGCCGTGGCGGACGCCACCGTCATCTTGCCGGCGTCGATGAGGTCGACCATGCCGTCCTGGATGACCTCGGTGTAGCTCGTGAGGTAGTCGAAGGGCCCGTCGAGCAGGCCGGACAGCACAGCGTTGGCGACATTCCCGACCCCGCTCTGCAACGGCAGCAGGTCGCCGGGCAGGCGTCCGTGCTCGACTTCGTGGGTGAGGAAGTCGAGGTAGTAGCCGGCGATCGCCTGGGAGATGTCGTCGGCCGGCTTGAACGGGGTGTTGCGGTCGGGCGCGTCGGTCTCGACCACCGCGACGACCTTGTCGGGGTTCACCCGGAAGTTGCGCACCCCGATCCGGTCGCCGGCGTGCGTGAGCAGCACCGGCATCCGGTCGGGTGGCAGCCGGGTTCCGTAGTAGATGTCGTGCATGCCCTCCAGATCGGCGGACTGCCAACTGTTGACCTCGAGGATCACCTTGTCGGCGAGGTCGAGATAGGTCTTGTTGTTCCCGATCGACGACGAGGGCACGAGCGTGCCGTCGGGCTTGACCGCGCTGATCTCGATCACCGCCACGTCGAGCCTGCCCATCGCGCCGGCCCAGATCATCGGTGCGAGGTGCGAGAGGTGGATGTCGTCGTACTCGGTGATGCCGTCGTTGATCTTGCGGCGCATGATCGGATCGGACTGGTAGGGCGTACGGAACGAGACGCCGTCGACCTCGGCGAGGCACCCGTCGAGTTCGGGGGCGGTGGACGCGCCGGTCCACAGCCCGATCATGAACTCCTCGCCGCGATCGTGCGCGGCCTTGATCCGGGCGGCCAGCGCCCCCGGGACGGCCTTCGGGTACCCCGCCCCCGTGAATCCGCTCATGCCGACGTTCATGCCGTGCTGGATGAGGCTCGCCGCGGTCTCCGCCGTCGTCAACTTCTGCCGGAAAGCCGGATTGAGTACCCGCGACATGGTGACCTTCCTGGGGGCATCGACGCTGAGATCAGGCTAATACCCGGCATTTCCGCCCTGAGGGCGGGGGCGAATTGTGCCCCCGACGGCGTCCGGGAACCACCCCCTCCACGGTGTCGCGCCGACGCCGTCCGGCGAGGGATCCTCCGTGACAGGGACCTCCGCTCACCCCCGTCGGGGACGCCGTCGGGGCCGGTCCCGGGCGGTCGTGACAGCTCTCACCCCCGGGGGTAACGGCAGGACGCTACCCGTTGTCGCACCGCCGAACCGGGGAAATAATCACCGGAGATTCGGCGCATATCGGGGGCGGTGCGTAGCAGACTGTGCTGCGTGCAACGATGCACCCCGATGTACGCGGAGGAGCTTCCTCCCATTGTTAGAGAGGCGACATGACCACTACTGCCAGTGGTGCCGCAAGGGCTCGGGCTCACGTCCAGCGATTCGGCACCTTCCTTTCGGGCATGATCATGCCCAACATCGGTGCTCTGATCGCGTGGGGCCTGATCACCGCCATGTTCATCCAGGTCGGCTGGACGCCGGTCGGGAAGATCGGTGGCTTCGGCACCCACATGGTCGACGGCACCGCCACCCCGTGGCTCGGTCTCGTGGGCCCGACCATCACCTACCTGCTGCCCATCCTCATCGCCTACCAGGGCGGCAAGATGGCCTACCCCGACCACGAGACCCGTGGGGGCGTGGTCGGCGCCGTCGCCGTGATGGGCGTCATCGTCGGTGTCCAGGGCAGCCCGATGTTCATCGGCGCCATGATCATGGGCCCCCTCGCGGGCTGGACGATGAAGAAGCTCGACGCCCTCTGGGAGGGCCGGATCCGTCCCGGGTTCGAGATGCTCGTCAACAACTTCTCCGCCGGCATCTGGGCGGCCATCGTGGCGATCTTCGGGCTCTACATCGTCAGCCCGATCGTCTCGTGGATCATGACGATCCTCGGCAACCTCGTCGGGTTCCTCGTGCGTCACGACCTGTTGCCGCTCGCCTCGATCTTCATCGAGCCGGCCAAGGTCATGTTCCTCAACAACGCCGTCAACCACGGCGTGCTCACCCCGCTCGGAACCGCCCAGGTCGCGAGCGCCGGCAAGTCGGTGCTGTTCATGCTCGAGGCCAACCCCGGCCCCGGCATGGGCGTCCTGCTCGCCTACATGTTCTTCGGCCGCGGCGCGTCCAAGGCGTCGGCTCCCGGGGCGGCGATCATCCACTTCTTCGGCGGCATCCACGAGATCTACTTCCCGTACGTGCTCATGAAGCCCCGCCTGCTCGCCGCCACCATCCTCGGCGGTATGACCGGCGTCTTCCTCAACGTGCTGTTCCACAACGGTCTCGTCGGCCCGGCCGCGCCTGGCTCGATCATCGCCTTCACGCTCATGGCCGCCAAGGGTGACCTCATCAAGATCTACATCGCCATCCTCGCCTCGATCGCGGTGTCGTTCGTCATCAGCTGGCTGGTCCTCAAGACCGACAAGACCGAGGAGATCGACGACGGCGACCTCGCCGCCGCCACCATGCGGATGGAGGAGATGAAGGGTCGTCCCTCCGCGGCGAGCCAGCACCTCGTCGGCGCCGGCGTCCCCTCGAGCGAGATCCACCGGATCGCCTTCGCCTGCGACGCCGGGATGGGTTCGTCGGCCATGGGCGCCTCGGTGCTCCGCAACAAGATCAAGGAGGCCGGCTTCGGCGACGTCACGGTCGTCAACCAGGCCATCGCCAACCTCAAGGACGAGTACCAGGTCGTCGTCACCCACAAGGACCTCGCCACCCGCGCGGCCCCCAAGGTGCCCTCCGCCACGCTGCTCACCGTCGACAACTTCATGGGCTCGCCGCGTTACGACGAGGTCGTGGAGATGATCCGCGCGCAGCGGTCGGTTCCGGTCGGCGCCGGCGTCGGCGCGTCCAGCTCCTCGGCGCAGATCGCCGCAGAGTCCGACGAGGAGGCGGAGGGGTACGCAGGCCACCCCAGCGTCCTCACCACCGACACCATCACCCTCAACGGGTCGGCCCGCTCGAAGGACGACGCGATCCGCGAGGCCGGGCAGATGCTCGTCGAGGAGGGCGCCGTCGACAACGGCTACATCGCGGCCATGTACGACCGCGAGAAGAGCGTCTCCACCTTCATGGGCAACGGCTTGGCGATCCCGCACGGCACCAACGAGGCCAAGCAGTTCATCAACCGGTCCGCGATGAGCTTCGTGCGCTACGACCAGCCGATCGACTGGAACGGCAACCCGGTCCGGTTCGTCATCGGGATCGCGGGCAAGAACAAGGAGCACCTCACGATCCTCGGCAAGATCGCGCGGATCTTCTCCAACACCGAGTCGGTGCAGGCGCTCGAGAACGCCTCCACCGAGCAGGAGGTGCTCGACATTCTCGCCAAGGTGAACTCGTGAAGGCTGTCCACTTCGGCGCCGGCAACATCGGCCGCGGCTTCGTCGGCCTGCTGCTGTTCAACGCCGGCTACGAGGTCACCTTCGCCGATGTCGCCGACGGGCTGATCGAGACCTTGAAGAAGGCCGACAGCCACGAGGTGCACGAGGTCGGCGAGGGTGGGCGGACGCACACCGTGACCGGTTTCACCGCGCTGCATTCGGCGAAGGAGGAGGACGAGCTGGTCGACGCGATCGCGTCGGCCGACATCGTCACCACGGCGGTGGGCCCGAACATCCTCAGGTTCGTGGCCCCCACCATCCGCAAGGGGATCGACAAGCGCCGCGCGGACGCGCCGAAGCTGGCCGTGATGGCCTGTGAGAACGCGATCAACGCCACCGACATCCTCGCCGCGGCCATCCGCGGCGAGGATGCGGGGGACGTCGACGCCAAGGCGATCTTCGCCAATACGGCCGTCGACCGGATCGTGCCGAACCAGGCTCCCGGGCAGGGGCTCGACGTCACCGTCGAGACCTACTACGAGTGGGCCATCGAGAAGCCCCCGTTCGGCGATGCGGTTCCCGATATCCCGGGCGTCACCTGGGTCGACTCGTTGGGTCCCTACATCGAGCGGAAGCTGTTCACGGTCAACACCGGGCACGCGGCGACGGCCTACTTCGGGTATCAGGCCGGGGTCGAGAAGATCTCCGACGCGATCGCCGACGAGGACATCAGGGCCCGGGTGTACGCGGTGCTGCAGGAGACGAAGTCCCTTCTGGTGGCCAAGTACGGCTTCGAGCCCGAGGTGCAGGAGGCCTACGTGCAGAAGATCCTGGGCCGCTTCGCCAACGAGGCGCTGCCCGACACGGTCGTGCGGGTGGGCCGGGCCCCCCTGCGCAAACTGAGCCGCAACGAGCGGTTCGTCGGGCCGGCCGCCGAGCTGGCCGAACGGGGCATGCCCTCGCCGGCGCTCCAGGATGCCATGCTCGCCGCGATGCTGTTCGACGTCGCCGAGGATCCCGAGGCCGTCGAGGTCGGCGAGATCCTCTCCGCTCAGGCCCCCGAGGACGCCGCGGCGTCCCTCACGGGGTTGGAGCCGGCCCACCCGCTGTTCGGGCGGGTCGTCAACGTCGTGCGCAAGGCCCAGTCCCAGCGGGGCTGACCACCATCTCGACCCTCAGGGCCCCGGAGCGGTTGCTCCGGGGCCCTGAGTTCGTGTGGGCGCTGATGAGAGGGGGTCGGCCGCCGGGGCCGTCCCCTCTGCGAAATCGACACCACCTGCCACACCCGCCCCGAGGGGGCAGGTGTCTGGCAGGTAGGGCGAATTTCGCGGTGGGAGGTGGTCGGGGACGGCTAGAGGCCGAGTTCGTCGAGGATCGGGAGGGCCCGGCGCGCGACCGCCTTGGCGTCGGCAGCCGAGCGGGCGTCGAGCACCTGGGCTGCGATGTCGCGGGCCTCCTCGAGGGTCACCGACTTGAGCACCGTGCCCACGGCCGGCAGGCTCCTTGGCGTCATCGACAGCGAGGCGACGCCGACGCCCACGAGCACCACCGCCATGGCCGGATCACCGGCCGCCTCGCCGCAGACCCCGACCGGCCGCGCCGACGGGTCTCCCTTGCCGGCCACCCGGGCACCGTCGCACGTCGCCTTGACCAGGCGCAGCACGCCGGGCTGCCACGGGTCGTTGAGTTCGGCCAGGGCGCCGAGCTGTCGGTCGGCGGCCATCGTGTACTGGGTGAGGTCGTTCGTGCCGATGCTGGCGAAGGTGGCAGGAACCAGCACGTGGTCGGCACACAGCGCCGCCGAGGGCACCTCGATCATCACCCCGGGCCGCTTGAGGCCGGCGCTCTCGCACATCTGGACGAAGTCGGTGGCCTCGGCGACCGTGGAGATCATCGGCGCCATCACCCACACGTCGGCCTGGTTGAAGAAGGCCGCTCGCGCGATGGCGGTGAGCTGGTTACCGAGCACGCCCGGTGTGGCGAGGTCGCAGCGGAAGCCGCGCACGCCCAAGGCGGGGTTGGGCTCGGACTCGTCGGTGAGGAACGGCAGCGGCTTGTCGGCGCCGGCGTCCAGGGTGCGCACCACGACCTTCCTGCCCGGGAACTGGGCGAACACCGCCGAGTACTCCTGCTCCTGCTTCTCGAGGCTCGGCTCCTCCTTGGTGCCGAGGAAGAGGAACTCGGTGCGGAACAGCCCGACGCCCTCGGCGTTGGCCGCGACCGCCTTCTCGGCGTCCTTGGCCCCACCGATGTTGGCGAGCAGTTGCACCTTGTGGCCGTCCTTGAGCCGGCCGTCGCCGTCGAACTCCAGCGGGTTGGCCTGACGGACGGCCCACTGCTCGGCCCGCTGTCGGTGCTCGTCGGTGACCTCGTCGTCGACGCTGCCGGCGGCCCCGTCGACGAAGACCTCGGTACCGGCGGGGATGGTGTTGACGCCGACGGCAGCGACGATGGCCGGGAGACCGAGCTGCCGGGCGATGATCGCGGTGTGGCTCTGGGGGCCGCCGCTGGACGTCACCAGCGCGAGCACCTTGTGGGGGTCGAGGAGCGCGGTGTCGGCCGGAGCGAGGTCGACCGCGGTGAGGATGAACGGGTCGTCGGACTCCGGGATGCCCGGAGGCTGCTCGCCGCGCAGCTCGGCGACGATCCGGTTGCGCACGTCGTGCACGTCGTTCTGTCGCTCGATCATGTAGTCACCGAGGGCGGCGAGCTTGGCCGCGATGTCGTCGGCGGTGTCCCACACCGCGCGCTCGGCCGTCAGACCCTGCTCCTTGACGAGCTTCATCGCACCCTTGCGGAGGCTCGGGTCGGCCGCCATCTGGGCCGTGGCCTGGAGGATCGCCTGGGACTCGATCTTGGCGGACGCGGCGCGCGCCCTCAGGGCGTCCCGCACGGCGAGGGCGGCGTCCTTGACCCGGTTCGCCTCGTCGTCGGGGGTGGTCGCCGAGGTGTCGAACTTGGCCCCCGCGGGCGGCTCGGCCACGGGCGGAGCCATCGGGATCACCTTGCCGACAACGCGTCCAGCGCTCACGCCCACACCTGTGTAACTGGTCATTGTGTGCTCCTCGTTCCTGGGCGCCTCGGCCCGTGTCCATCCTAGGGACGTCACCCCCGGTCAGGGCAGGTTCCCCCAGCAACGGGTCCGTCGGTCGCTCCCAGGTCCACGCCCACGCGCCGGAGCCGGGCGTCCTAGGCCATCGGCCGCGCCGATCACCACCCCAGCGGGCATGACGTGAGGCTGCAGGCTAAAGTTCGGGGAATGAAGGGTTTTGCCTCAAGTTGGGCCGTCGTCACCGCGGATCAGATCAGGAGCCGCCGGTCGCCGGACGCCGTGCCGGTGGCCCTCGCCGCGCTGTCCCAGGCGGGGCTGCAGACGGCCCTCTCCTTCGACCGCACGGTGGGCGACGAGATCCAGGGCCTGACCCGGCACGTCGCCGACGTGCTCTCCACCGTCAAGATACTCACCCGGCTCGGCGACTGGCGGATCGGCGTCGGCATCGGCGGCGTCGAGGTGCCGCTGCCGACGTCCACCCGCGCGGCCCGCGGGAGCGCCTTCATCGCGGCGCGCGAGGCGGTCACCCTCGCCTACCGGGCTCCCGCCGCGATCGCCGTGCGCCGGGGGCACGAGGAGCGGACACCCCTCGCACCCGCGTCTCGAGCGTCCCGCGAATCGGCCGATGGGCCGGCTGTCGGAGGCGACGCCTACGCTTTCTCGTGTTCGCCGCAGTCGCGGGCCGACGACGCGCTGACGGCGTGGCGAGCGCTCATCAGCAGGAGAACCGACGAAGGGTGGCAGGCGGTGACGCTGGTCGAATCGGGTCTGACCCATCGCGCGGTCGCCGACAGGCTGGGCGTGAGCGAGTCGGCGATCAGCCAGCGGCTCACCCGCGCCCGTGACGCCGAGGCCGCCGCGGCCGAGCGGCTCGCCGGCTGCGAACTCGCCGATCTCATGGCACTCCCTGCGGGCCACAGCGACCGGGGAGAGGAGTGATCGTGCTCCACGATGCGCTGAAGGCCCTGGTGATCGCTCTCGGCGCGGTGCTCGCGATGGGCACGGGCGGGCCCGTCGTCACCCGGGTGTTCGCCCACGTCGACCGCAGGATGCGCCAGGAGACACCGTCCGAGCGCGCCGAACAGCAGTCCGTGCTCGCCGCGGCCACCCGGTTGCGCGGCGGCGCCTGGGTGGGCGTCCTCGAGCGGCTGGCAATCTACGCGAGCCTGCTCGCGGGCTTCCCGGAGGGCATCGCGATCGCACTCGCGATCAAGGGGCTGGCCCGATACCCCGAACTCAGCGCGACGACGAGCGGGGCGGCCGAGCGGTTCATCATCGGCACGTTCGTCAGCGTGCTGCTGGCCTGCGCCTGGGCCGGGGTGGCCCACGGGGTGGTGGCATGGCTGTGAGTCCGGACGAGTCGGCCGCCGCTGTCCGCGAGCTCCGAGCACGGTGGTCCGCCCTGCTCCCGGACGCCGACACGCTCTTCGAGGAACTCGTCTCCCGGTGGGGCGGCGACGACCGCCACTACCACGACCTCCGCCACCTCGCCGAGGCTCTCGCCGCGCTCGACACCCTCGGAGGCCGCCCGCTCGAGCGATTGGCCCTCTGGTTCCACGACGCCGTCTACGGACTCGGCCCGGGAGCCGACGAGCGCGCCTCCGCGCAGCTGGCCGTCGACCGGCTGCCCGAGCACGGCCTCCCCGACCCCGACGTCGACGAGGTCCGCCGGCTCGTGCTCGTCACCGAGCACCACTCCCCCGGCCCGGGCGACCTGCCGGCCGCGCGGGTCAGCGACGCCGATATGGCCATCCTCGCCTCCGACCCCGAGCGCTATGTCGACTCCGTGCGGGCCATCCGCGCCGAGTACGCCCGCTACGACGACGAGACCTTCCGTCGGGGCCGGGTGGCCGTCCTCCGGGACTTCCTCGCCCGCGACCGCATCTTCCACACCCCGACCGGGCTGCAGCGCTGGGAACGCCGGGCGCGGCGCAACATCGCCGACGAACTCCGCTGCCGCGGCGACGCCGGCTGACGGCCGCTAGTCTGTGCCGGTGCCGAGCGATGCCCTGACCACCGCCCTCACCGGCCTGGTCACCGGGCTGTCGCTCATTGTGGCGATCGGCGCCCAGAACGCCTTCGTCCTCCGTCAGGGACTCCGGCGCGAGCACGTGGGGCTGGTCGTCACGATCTGCGCGCTGTCCGACCTCGTGCTCATCCTCGCCGGCACCCTCGGCATCGGAACCATCGTCCACCGGGCGCCGATCCTGCTCACCGTGCTGCGCTGGGGCGGGGTCGCCTACCTCGTGTGGTTCGCGGTGCAGTCGTTCCGCAGCGCCCTGCACCCGGGCGAACTGCACGGCTCCCCGGGAGCGTCCGCCCGCTCCAGCCGCTCCGTGGTGACGACCACCCTCGCCCTCACCTACCTCAACCCGCACGTCTACCTGGACACCGTGCTTATGCTCGGCAACCTCGCCAACCAGCACGGCGGCCTCCGCTGGTGGTTCGCGACCGGCGCGGCGCTGGGAAGCATCGTCTGGTTCACCGGGCTGGGCTTCGGGGCACGGTCGCTCGCGGGTCCGCTCGGGCGTCCCGGCACCTGGCGCCTGCTGGACGCCGCCATCGGCGTGGTCATGCTCGGGGTCGCGGTGAAACTCGCCCTCGGCTGACTCCGGTCACTCGCTCTGGTCGGCGAGCACCCGCGCGAGGAACTGGCGGGTGCGCTCCTCGCGGGGGTTGTTGATGACCTCCCGTGAGGGTCCTTCCTCGACGATCACCCCGCCGTCCATGAACACCACCCGGTCGGCCACGTCGCGGGCGAAGCCCATCTCGTGGGTGACGACGACCATGGTCATGCCCTGGGCCGCCAGGTCGCGCATCACCGTGAGCACGTCGCCGACCAGTTCGGGGTCGAGTGCGGAGGTCGGCTCGTCGAACAGCATGAGCTTGGGCTCCATGGCGAGGGCGCGGGCGATGGCCACCCGTTGCTGCTGGCCACCGGACAGCTGGGCCGGGTAGTCGTGCTCCTTGTCGGACAGCCCGACCATGGCGAGCAGTTCCCGAGCGCGGGCGATCGCGGCGTCCCGGGGGGTGCCGCGCACCTGAGTGGGCGCCTCGATGATGTTCTCCAACGCCGTCATGTGCGGGAACAGGTTGAACCGCTGGAACACCATGCCGATGTCGCGGCGCTGGGCCGACTTGGCCGAATCGGAGAGGTGGCGCAGGTGGGGACCCGAGTCGTCGAAGCCCATGAGCACACCGTCGATCCAGATGCGCCCCCCGTCGATGCTCTCGAGCATGTTGAGGCAGCGGAGGAAGGTCGTCTTGCCCGAGCCGGACGGGCCCAGGAGACACACCACCTCCCCGGGGTAGACGTCCAGGTCGATGCCCTTGAGCACCTCGAGGTGGTGGAACGCCTTGGTGACGTTCACGGCGTGCACGAGCGGACGCCGTGCTGCGTTCTCGCTCATCAGTGCTCCCCCGCGCGGCTCAGCAACCTCTGGGCCCGGGCATTGGGGGCGGTGAACCCCCGCCCGAAGCGGCGTTCCAGGTAGGTCTGGCCCACCATGAGCACCGAACAGACGATCAGATACCAGAGCGTCGCGGCGACGTAGACCGGCATGATCCGGTAGGTGCGGTTCGCGACGATCTGGGCCTGGTTGAACAGCTCCATGCCGACCGGCACCGCCACGAGAAGCGAGGTGTCCTTGACCATGGCGATCGTCTCGTTGCCGGTCGGGGGCACGATCACGCGCATCGCCTGAGGAAGGACGATCCGCCGCATCGTGCGGCCCGAGGACATGCCGAGCGCGTGCGCCGCTTCGACCTGCCCCTGGTCGACCGACAGGATGCCGGCCCGCGCGATCTCCGCCATGTACGCCGCCTCGGACAGGCCGAGTCCGAGGGCACCGATGAGGATGCCCTGGCTCACCGAGCGGGTGTCGAGGCTGTACACCGTGAAGGTCGTGCCGAGATGGAAGACCCGGGCGATCGAGTCGCCGAACGGCAACCCGATTGTCAGCGTCGGATAGAGGAAGACGATGCCGACGCCGAGGATGGTCAGCAGCACGTACCGCGGGATCGACCGGAAGAACCACGTGTAGACGGCCGAGACGCCGCGCAGCACCGGGTTCGTGGACAGGCGCATGATCGCGAGCAGCACCCCGAGGATGAGGCCGATGATCATGGCGAGGACCGTGCCGAGGATCGTCCCCTCCCACAATCCCTGGAGGATGGGCCGGTAGTTCATCACCCTGGCGACGTAGCTCCAGTCCCACTTGGGATTGGTGACGGCCGAGTGCACCATCATCGCGACGAGGACGGCGATCACGGCGACCGCCACCCAGCGCCACGGGTGGCGGACCGGCTTGGCGTCGATCCGGCCCGGGCGCTCGGCAGCCTCCGATGCCGGCGCCGACGAGGTCACGGGTTCACCGGGAAGCTGCTGACGGCGCCCGCCTTGTTGCCCCACTTGGCGAGGATCTGGTCGTAGACGCCGGTCGACTTGAGGTGCGCCAGGGCGTCGGAGAGCACCTGAGCGAAGGCCGTCTGCTTCTTGTCGACGACGATCCCGTAGGGGGCGGCGTCGTAGATGCTGCCGACCGAGACCAGCTGGCCGTTGGACTGCTGGATCGCGTACGCGGTCACGGGCGAGTCGGCGAGCATCCCGTCGCTCTTGCCGCTGATGACGTCGGCGGCGGCCTTGGACTGGTCGGTTTCGACCACCTGGGTGATCGGCTTGTTGCCGGCGTCCGTGCACTTCTTGCTGCGGGCGGTGAGGTCGTCGACCTGCACGGTGCCCTTCTGCACGGAGATCGTCTTGCCGCAGGCGTTGTTCGGGTCGAGCTGGGTGCCGGCCTTCGCCGCCCAGGACGTGCCGGCGTTGAAGTACTGCACCATGTTGACGACCTGCTTGCGCTTGTCGTTGATGGTGAACGACGAGATCGCGATGTCGTACTTGCCGCTGGTCACCCCGAGGATGATCGTGTCGAAGGAGGCGTTGTTGTAGGTGACCTTCAGGCCGAGCGTGGTGGCGATGGCGTTGAGCAGGTCGACGTCCATGCCCTCCATGGTCTTGCCGTCGGCGCCGATGAACTCGTTCGGCGCGTAGCTGCCGTCGGTGCCGTCGGCGAGCGTGCCCTTGCTCTTGATGTCGGCGGGCACCTTGGCGGCGAGCGCCTGGTCGAGGGTGACCGCCGCGGTGCTGCCGGACGCCGACGAGCTGGCGGCCGCGCTCGAGCTCGAGCCGGAACCGGAGTCGAGCGACGACGAGCCACAGCCGGTCGCGACCAGCGCGGCCGCGGTCAGGGTGAGCGCCGCGACGAGGCGTCGGGTGTGGGGAATGTGCATGGCCATGGCCTCCTGAGGGACGGGCGGAGCCGTCGCGTGCGGTGGTGTCGATAGTGGCAGGGGCAGCCAAACCCGACGGCTGCGTGCTCAACACCCGGACGATACTTCCTCCCGCCGAGCGCTGTCAGATCGGCCCCGAACAGGAACTTCTCCGGCGTCCCGCCGCTCAGGGCGCGAAGCCGGGCACGTTCTTGCCCAACCAGATCATGATCTGCGGCACATGCGGCGTCCAGGAAGGGAATCTGTGGCCGCCCGTCGTGTCGATGACCGCCTGCACGAGCGTCGGCGGGCGCACCCGGGAGAGGAACAGTTTGGTCGACGGATAGCTCTCCGTGTCGGGCTTGGACGACTGCACCCACAGCGCGATCCGGGGCCGGGTCTTCTGCACTTGGGCGTCGAGGTTGAGGCGGGCGTCCTGCGGCGAGTTCGCGGCGAACGGCGGGGGTGCGCCCCACCACGGGGTGAAGTACCCGCTGAGAACGGCCGCCGCCGCAAACGTCCCGGGGTGGAGGATGGTCTCCATCGCCGCGCACCAGCCGCCGGCCGAGTAGCCCATCCACGCCCACGCCGTGCGCACCTGGATCACCCGCAGGTGCGCCTTGATGAAGTTCGGGACGTCGACGCTCAGCCACCTCTCCAGCTGGTCGGGGCCGCCCGGGCCGAACACGCACTCGTTATCCATGCCGCCGGGCATGAGGGACGGGATCACGGTGACGAACGGGGCCACCTTCCCCGCGGCGACCGAGGGGTCGGTCAACTCGCTGATCGGCATCCGGCCCTTGGGGAGGTAGTTGTTCGGCGTCCCCGGCGCGCCGTGCGCGGCCATGAGCACCGGGTAGGCGCGCAGGTTGCCCGGGGTCTGGTAATCCTGCGGGAGGATCACCTGCACCTCCCACGTGTTGTGGCCCACCGAGGTCGGCACCATGAACTTCTGGATCCGGCTCCCGGGCGAGGGCAACGGTGGCAGCGCGCGCAGGTCGGTGGTGACCACCTTGCCGTCGTGCTTGAAGACGGTCTGGGCCTTGGCCTCGCCGACCACGACCGTGTTCGAACTCCCCGACGACGTGCCGAGGAGGTCTCCCCAGCTCGTGTACCACGCGTTCTGCCGGTTCATCACCAGCCCGACACTCACCGCGATGAGGGCGCTGGCCAGGGCGACGACCGGCACGTTGAGCAACCAGCGCCAGGCGCCCCGGGGCAGGTGCCCGACCACCCAGGCCGCGCCCACGAGGGCGACGACGGCGAGCACGGCCGCATACCAGTAGACGGAATCGCTCAACAGGTTCACTGGGCCTCCGGGGTGATCGTGAGCACAAGATAGCGCGGGGCCCTTCGCGGGCCGTTGGTTAGGCTGGCTAACCTGACGGTGTCCGAAACCGGACCCCGGTGGTATAGCGCGTCGCGCCACAAGCGCAGCTGAGAGAGGCACCCGGTTCTATGCGGCAGGTCATCGTGTCGGCGGTACTCCTGGCAGGGCTCACCCTCTCCGGGTGCGCGGTGTCCGCCGCCGCCCCGCCGCCCACGCCGACCGTCACCGCGTCCTCCAGTCCCAGCGCGGCGACGCCCTCCCCCGACCCGAGCCGGTCGTCCGCCACGACTCCGTCGCCCACGCCGTCCCCAAACACAGGTCCACTGTCGGTCGTCGGCATCGGCGACTCGGTCATGGCCGGCACGCACTGCGACTGCGCGGGGCCGATGGCCGCCTACGCCGGCCTGCTCGCCCGCTCCACCGGACGCCGCGTCACCCAGCGGAGCTTCGGGGTCAACGGCGGTACCACGAGTTCGGTCCTCGCCCAGACCGACTCCAACCCCGTGCGGGGGGCCCTGCAGCAGGCCGACGTCGTCGTCGTGATCATCGGGGCCAACGACCTGACGCCCGACGAGCAGAAGTTCTCCGCCAGTTCCTGCAACGCCGCCTGCTACCAGCCGGACGTCAACGCCATGGGCGATCGCCTCGGGCAGCTGCTCGACCGGGTGGCCGCGCTCGGCGCGAGCCGGCATCCGGTCGTCCTCGTGACGGGCTACTGGGACCTGTTCGCCGAGGCCGGTCTGTCCCGGTCCGGCCCCGACTCCGAGCAGTTGCACTGGCAGGAGACGATCACGGACGCCGCCAACGTCGCGATCAAGCACGAGGCCCAGAGCCACGGCGACGTCTACGTCGACCTGGTCGCCCCCTTCCGCGGGCCCGACGGGCAGGACGACCCGACGGGACTGCTCGCGAGCGACGGCGACCACCCGAACGCCGCCGGCGTCCAGGTGCTCGCCAAGGCGCTGGTCGCAGCGCGACCGACCATGCCCTGAGCGGTTCGGGCGCCCCACCGATCAGCGCGACCGCTCGCCGGGTTCGACCCGCTGGAGGCAGGCGGAAACCGGGTCGAGCGCGGGATCGGGCGCCGTCACGGGTGGATCTCGACGATGAGGTGGACGTGCTTGCCCGGGGTCGCGACGACCTTGAACGGGTGCACCTTGTCGAGCCCGATGCCGACGAGGGTGCTTCCTTCGAAGGATCCGGCCCACACCACCTGCTGCACCGAGGTGAGGCCCGAGACGCTCACGAGGTTGTTCGGGTCCTTCGGCTCGTACGTCGCCTCTCCGGCCGCGTCGTAGGCCGGTGCCGTGACGCTCACCACCAGCACCGCCTTGCCCTTGACGGGGATGACGTCACCCTTGCCGATGCCCAGGAGGTGCTCCTGGTAGCCGATCCGGTAGCCCACCGACCTCACCCCGTCGATGTCGAAGATCACCTCGTCACCGCAGGTGCCCGTGGTCGCCCGGATGTCGACGAGGGTCGCCTTCCCCGCGTCGCTGGGCAGCGCGGTGGCCGAGACGGACGCCGTCGAGGCCGGAGGGCAACTGACCGAGGAGGTCGGCGTCGACGTCGTCGTCGATGCCGCGCTGCTCGCCGGTTGGGACGTGCTGGTGACGGCCGACGTGGCGCTCGTCACGGACGCCGAGGCGGCGCTGCTGGACGTTGCGCCGGTGGACGTCTGCGAGACGGAGACCGACGGTTCACTCACCGGGCTGGTCGGCGAGCACGCGACGAGGGCCGTGAGGACCGCTGCGGCCGCCACTCCCGCCCGTGCGCGCGTGCGTTTCATCATGACCTCCCCCTCAGGGTGCGATCCGCACGACGACATCAGTCGTGTGCTTCGCGACATCGACGGTGACGCTGAACGGGCGCACCCGGTCGACCCCGATGCCGACCCGGGTCACACCGCGCAACGAGCCCGCCCACACCACCTGCTGCACGGTGGCCAGCCCGCTCACGTTAACCAGGTTGTTGGGGTCGACCACCTCATAGGTGGAGTTGCCCGCCTCGTCGTAGGCCGGCGCGTCGAGGTCGACCACGAGCACCGCCCTCCCGGAGACGTCGAGCGGCAGGCCGCTGCCGATGCCGAGCAGGTCGCGCTCGTAGCCGATCCGGTAGCCCACGACGGTCGCCTCGGACACGGTGAAGACCACCTGGTCACCACAGACGCCGGTCGATGCGCTGATGTCGAGCAGATTCGGGGGGACGGTCTCCGGCGGGACCACCGACTTGTCGGCGGCCGTGGCGCGCTGGCAGGTGACGGGCGGGGACTGGTGGCCGAGGGACGTCGTCGCCGACGCCGTCGTCGTCGCCGCGACACCGCTCAGGACGAGCATGGCGGCGATCATGCCCATCCGCGCTGACCTCCAGAACCCGGTCATGACACCAGTGTGAACTCGGCCCTCACGGGCCGCGCGGGTATCGGAGGACTCCCCCTCCGCCTCTGGGCCATCATGGTGGCATGCCGAATGACCAGGTTCCCGCCACCCCCACCACCGTCGTCCTGCGCCGCACGGAGTTCGCCACCTTCGAGGTGACCAACGCGCGCGGAGGCACCATCCTGCTCGGCGAGGGCGGCGGTGAGGGCACCTTCCGCCCGGTCGAACTGCTCCTCGCCGCGATGGCGGGCTGCAGCGCGATCGACGTCGACTACATCACCTCGCGCCGCGCCGAACCGGTGGAGTTCGAGGTGACGTCGAGCGGCACCAAGCGCACCGACGGAGGCAACCACCTCACCGACCTCACCGTGACGTTCAAGGTCCGCTTCCCCGGGGGTGAGGGTGGGGACGCCGCCCGCGACCGGCTCCCCCAGGCGGTGCGCCGCTCGCACGACCAGCTGTGCACCGTGTCGCGCACCATCGAGCTGGGCACACCGGTGCGCGCCGAGGTCGTCTGACCCGGAATGGAGGTCGGGGCGCCGCCGGCCTGTCAGTCGTCCGCCCCGCCCGGCGCCGGGTCGCGCGTGAGGTAGGTGTACCCGTGGTGCACCTGCCAGCCCAGCCGCTCGTACAGCCGGCGGGCTCCCGGGTTGTCGGCCATCACCTGCAGGTAGCCGAATCGGGCGCCCCGGGAGACGGCGCGGGCGCGTAGCGCGCCCAGAACCGCGGTCCCCAGTCCCCTGCCCCGGTGCGCCGGGGCCACCCAGAGGGCGCTGATCCCCGCCCAGTCGCCGGTGGGCGCCAGGCGGGCGATCGCGATCAGCTCGCCGGCCCCGACGAGCGAGAGGTAGTCGGCGTCGGCGGCGGTGAGCACCGCGAGTTGGAGAGGATGCGGGCGCCCGAAGGCCGCGAGCCAGGCGGCGTTCGGTCGTTGCGACCAGGAGGCGTCGACACCGGTCGGCAGCGGGTCGTCCTGCCCGATGCGCAGGTCACGGGACATCAGCCACGTGTGGCTGTGGGCCCGCCATCCGTGGTCCACCAGGCGTCCTTCCAGCGGGTGGTGCTCGCCGGGCCGCGCGGCGAGCATCACCTGGGGCGCGAGATCGCGGGCCCGGTAGAACTCCACCAGCAGGTCGACCGCCCGGGCGACGCTCAGGTCAGGATCGCCCTCGCACAGGGCCGAGTTGGCGCGCCGGGTGTAGCCGCCGGACGCCCGAAGTTCCCAGCCGCCGAGCCGCTCCACCTCGAGGCCCGGCCACCCCCGGGCGGCCAGGCGGGCGACGTCGGCCGGGGGCGAGCTGGGCCGCACCGCCTTCGGCGGCACCGGGCGCCAGGCGACGATCGCGGCCGGGTGCACGGTCACCGGTCCGCGGTCCCAGGGCAGGATCCGGACGCCGTCGCGTCCGGCCTCGACCACCTCGCCCACGAGGTCGTGGGCCTGCCCGCTCCCGTCGAGCCAGCGCAGCGACACCCGGCTGCCCGGGGTCGGGAGCGTCACCGGCCCAGCCTGTCGACGAGGGCGTCGACGAGCGCGAGTCCGACCTCGGACGCGCGGGTGAGGAAGGTCGTGAAGTCGGCCGGGGCGTTGCCGTCGGCGGTGTCGCTGATCGCGCGGACGACCGCGAACGGGAGCTCGTACGCGGCGCACGCCTGGGCGAACGCGGCGCCCTCCATCTCGGCGCACCACGCGCCGAACTCGGCATGCAGGACGCCGGCCCGCTGCGGATCGGCGACGAACTGGTCGCCAGACACGATCCGCCCCCGGTGCACGGCCGACCCCGACCCCGCGAGCGCCGCCCCGGCAGCCTCCGTGACCGTCGCGCTGAGGGCGGTGTCGGCGAGCCACGCGAACGGCTCCCCGATGAGCTGGCCCCGGGGGTAGCCCAGAGAGGTGACGTCGACGTCGTGCTGCACGAGGTCGGTCGCCACCACGAGGTCGCCGACCGACAGTCCGGGCGCGACACCGCCGGCGACCCCGGTGAACAGCGCCCGGGTCACGCCGACCCGGGCGAGGGCCGCGACGGCCAGCGCGGCGTTCACCTTCCCGACGCCGCAGCGGGCGACCGCGACGTCCAGGCGCCGACCGCTGGGGGCGACGTAGCCGCCCACGCGGATGCCGGTCGAGCCGACCCTGACGTCCTCGGCGTCCCGGATGCGGCCGCGGACGAGCCCGATTTCGGCCTCGATCGCCCCGAGGATCCCGAGCATCGTCACCCGCCGAGCAGGCCCCGGCGCTCGAGCAGCGGACGCACCTCGGCGTCGCGTCCCCGGAACGCGCGGTAGGAGTCGAGCGGATCGCGGCTGCGTCCCCGCGACAGCAGCTCGTCACGGAAGTGCTGACCATTCTCCCGCGTGAGCCCGCCGTGCTCCTTGAACCACTCGACGGTGTCGGCGTCGAGCACCTCGCTCCAGATGTAGGAGTAGTAGGCGCCGTCGTAGCCGCCGCCGAAGGTGTGCGCGAAGTAGCACGTCGAGTAGCGGGGCGGGATCGCCGGGTTGTCGAGGCCCACCCGGGCGAGCGCCTCCGCCTCGAACGCGTCGACGTCCTCGACCCGCGTGCCGGGGGCGATCTTGTGCCACTCCTGGTCGAGCAGCGCCGCGGCCAGGTACTCGGAGGTGGCGAAGCCCTCGTTGAACTGTTCGCTGGCCCGCAACTGCTGCACGACCTCGCGGGGCAGTGGCTCCCCGGTCTGGTAGTGGCGCGCGTAGTTGTCGAGCACCTCGGGCCACAGGATCCACATCTCGTTGACCTGACTCGGGAACTCGACGAAGTCGCGGCCGGTGGCGGTGCCCGAGACGCTGGGGTAGGTCGTGTCGCTGAACAGCCCGTGCAGCGCGTGCCCGAACTCGTGGAACATGGTCCGGACGTTGTCGAGGGTGAGCAGCGTCGGCTCGCCCGCCCGCGGCTTGGGCACGTTGAGGTTGTTGCACACCACCGGACGCCGGCCGAGCAGGCGCGACTGGTCGACGAGGTTGTTCATCCATGCCCCGCCGCGCTTCGTGTCGCGCGTGTACACGTCGTGGAGGAACAGGCCCAGCGGCGAGCCGTCCTCGTTGAACACCTCGAAGACGCGGACGTCCGGGTGGTAGCCCGCGAGGTCGGGACGCTCGGTGAAGGTGATGCCGTAGAGCCGGGTGGCGGCGTGGAAGACCCCGTCGATCAGGACGCGGTTGTACTCGAACCAGGGCTTGAGCGCCGCGGCGTCCAGGGCGAACTCCCGGGCGCGCACCCGTTCGGCGTAGTAGCTCCAGTCCCACGCCTCGACCGGGAAGGAGGGGACGCCCTGCTCGGCGGCGTCGCGGTCGGCCTCCGCCTGCAGCCGGGCGAGCTCGGCGTCCGCGTTGCGGCGGGCGGGGCCGGCCATCGGGTAGACGAGCCGCTCGATCGCCTCGGGGGTGCGGGCCGTCTCGTCGGCCACCTTCCGCGCTACGTGGTTTCCGTAGCCGAACAGCTGGGCGAGTTGGGCTCGGAGCTCGACGAGTTCGAGCACGAGGGCGCTCGTGTCCCACTGGTTGCCCCGGTGGCCCCGGGCACGCTGCGCATCGAACAGCCGCTTGCGGGAGTCACGGCGGGTGAGGGACGAGAGGAAGGGGTGGTTGGTGAAGTTCAGCAGGTCGACGAGGTACTTCCCCTCGAGGCCGCGGGCGCGGGCCGCCTCGGCGCAGGTCCCGAGCTCCTCGCGGGTGAGCCCGTCCAGTTCCTCGGCCGAGTCGAAGACGACCGCACCGTCGTTGGTGTCGGCGATCAGCCGGTTCTCGAACTCGCTCTGCAGGGTGGCGATGCGGGCGGTGAGCCGCTGCACCTCGGCTCGGGTGTCCTCGTCCAGCCCGGCTCCTGCGTTGCGACGGGTCGTCCAGTGCCGGTGCAGCACGTACGCCTGCTCGGGGGTCAGGCCGAGTTCGTCGCGGCGGTCGTGCAGGTCCTCGATCCGGGCCCAGAGCCCGGGGTGCAGGAGGTAGCCGGTCTGGTGCTGCGACATCACGGGAGCGAGCTCGACGTCGTAGGCCCGCATCTCGTCCGACCCATCGGCGCTCAACACCGCCCAGAAGACGGTCGCCGCACGGTCGAGGAGGTCACCGGCCCGTTCGAGGGCCTCGATGGTGTTCTCGAAGGTCGCGGGCTCGGGGTTCGCGGCGATCTGCTCGACCTGCCGGTCGTGCTCGGCGAGCCCGGTCTCGATAGCCTCGCGGAACTCCGGCAGGCCCAGCCGGGCGAAGTCCGGCAGCTCGTAGGGCAGGGATGACGCTGTCAACAAGGGATTGGACACAGCATGAGACTAACCGGTTACCAGGTGGTCGGGAATTACCGGCAAAACGTGGCGGGGGCCGGATCCGCGTGCTAGGAAAGGGTCATCGTGCCGGACGCCGGCGTCCGGCCCCAGTGGAAGGCCCCCTCATGAGCACCCAGCCCACCCCGAGCCCCGACTACCGCGACAGCGCCCTCCGGTTCCCCGACGGCTTCGTCTTCGGCTCCGCCACGGCGTCCTACCAGATCGAGGGCGCCGTCGACGAGGACGGGCGTGGTCCCTCGATCTGGGACACGTTCAGCCACACACCCGGCAACACCGCCAACGGCGACACCGGCGATGTGGCCGACGACCACTACCACCGCCTCGAGGGCGACCTCGACCTCATGGCGAGCTACAACCTGGACGCGTACCGGTTCTCGATCGCCTGGCCGCGCATCCAGCCCACGGGGTCGGGGCGGGTCAACCAGGCCGGTATCGACTTCTACAACCGGCTCATCGACGGCCTGCTCGACCGCGGCATCTCCCCCACCTGCACGCTCTACCACTGGGACCTGCCCCAACCGCTCGAGGACGCCGGCGGCTGGCCCAACCGCGAGACCGCCGAGCGGTTCGCGGAGTACGCCGCGATCTGCGGCGAGGCGTTCGGCGACCGGATCGCCCAGTGGACGACGCTCAACGAGCCCTGGTGCACGGCGCATCTCGGCTACGGGATCGGCGTCCACGCCCCCGGCCGCCACGACCCGGTCGCCGTTCTCCAGGCCGCGCACACGCTCAACCTCGCCCACGGGCTCGGCGTCCAGGCGCTGCGTTCGGTGGCGGCCAACCCCGACGCGAAGTACTCGATCACGTTCAACCTGCAGACCGTCATCCCGGTGAGCGACTCGGACGCCGACGCCCTCGCCGCCGAGAAGGTGCGTCACCTCAACAACCGGCTGTTCACCTCGCCGGTCATGTTCGGGCGCTACGAGCCGGAACTGTTCGACCTCACCGCGCGCTACACCGACTGGTCGTTCGTCCGCGACGGCGACCTCGCCGCGATCCACCAGCCCATCGACGTCCTGGGCCTCAACTGGTACACACCGAACTGGGTGAAGCACGTCCCTCCGTTCGCGCTCGAATACGAGGATTCGTGGATCCCGACGTCGAACATCGGGATCGACGACGTCCGCTCGCAGCCGAGCGACCTGCCGGCGACCGACATGGGCTGGCCGATCGACCCCTCGGGCCTCGAGCGTCAGCTGCTCGACATGGCCTCGGAGTTCCCGGGAATGCCGCTCGTCGTCACCGAGAACGGCTGCGCCTACGACGACCCGATCGTCGACGGACGCTGCCACGACACCCGGCGGGTCGACTACCTCAACCGCCACATCAGCGCCGTACACCGCGCGCTCAGCAAGGGTGCGCCGGTGGTCGGCTACTACGTGTGGAGCCTCATGGACAACTTCGAGTGGGCCGAGGGTTACGACAAGCGGTTCGGCATCACCCACGTCGACTACGAGACCCAGGTGCGCACGCCGAAGGACTCCGCTCTCTGGTACGCCCAGCTCGCGGCCACCAAGTCGCTGCCCGCCACCCAGAGCATCGGCTGACGCCGGTCGGCGTCCCGGGCACCACCCGGGGCCCCGGCCCCGGTCCTGCGAAATTCGCACCACCTGCCACACTCGCCCCACTGGGGAAGGCGAAT
>DATAKK010000040.1:0-42552 GCA_036261615.1 Propionibacteriaceae bacterium
TCAACCGCTACGTGCGGCCCTACTGGCCACTGCTGCTCGTCGTCCTCGTGCTGCAGACGGTGGCGACCATCTCGTCCCTGTACCTGCCCACCCTCAACGCCCGGATCATCGACAACGGCGTGGCCAAGGGCGACACCCACTACATCTGGGTGCACGGTCTCGACATGCTCGGCTGGAGCCTCGCCCAGGTCATCGCCCAGATCGGGGCCGCCTACCTCGGGGCCCGGGTGGCGATGAGCTTCGGGCGCGACGTGCGGTCGGCGCTGTTCGACCGGGTGCTGTCGTTCAGTTCCCGGGAGGTCAACCGGTTCGGGGCGCCGTCGCTCATCACCCGCAACACCAACGACGTGCAGCAGGTGCAGATGCTCGTGCTGATGACGGCGATCATGATGATCGGCGCGCCGATCACGATGGTGGGCGGCGTGGTCATGGCGCTCCGCGAGGACCCCGGGCTGTCGTGGCTCATCCTCGTCGCGGTGATCCTGCTCGGGGCCGCCGTCGGCTTCCTCGTATCGAACGTCGCGCCGCTGTTCCGCAAGATGCAGACCCGCATCGACGGGATCAACCGGGTGCTGCGCGAGCAGATCTCGGGCATCCGGGTGGTGCGGGCCTTCGTCCGCGAGCCCTACGAGGCCCAGCGGTTCGGCCGCACCAACCAGGACCTCACCGACGTGACGCTGTCGGTCGGCCGCTGGATGGCGGCGATCTTCCCGATCGTCATGTTCGTCATGAACCTGTCGAGCGTCGGCGTGCTGTGGTTCGGGGCCTACCGGGTGGACGCCGGTCACATCCAGATCGGCCAGCTCACCGCCTTCCTCACCTACATCATGCAGATCCTCATGAGCGTGATGATGGCCACGATGATGCTGATCATGGCGCCGCGCGCCTCGGTCAGCGCCGGCCGGATCATGGAGGTGCTCACCACCGACAGCACCGTGGTGCCGCCCGCGGACGCCGTCACCGAGATCCGGACGGCCGGCGAGATCCGCTTCGACGACGTCGAGTTCACCTACCCGGGCGCGGAGGAGCCGGTGCTCGCCGACATCACCTTCGACCTGCAGCCGGGCAGGACGACGGCGATCATCGGGTCGACCGGGTCGGGCAAGACCACCCTGGTCAACCTCATCCCGCGGCTCTACGACGCCACGGGCGGCAGCGTCCTCGTCGACGGGGTCGACGTGCGCGACCTCGATCCCGACCTGCTGTGGAGCAAGGTCGGCCTCGTCCCGCAGAAGCCGTACCTGTTCAGCGGCACGGTCGCCTCGAACCTGCGCTACGGCAAGCCGGAGGCCACCGACGACGAGCTGTGGCACGCGCTGCGGGTCGCCCAGGCCGAGGACTTCGTCCGCGACATGGACGGCCAGCTGGACGCCCCGATCAGCCAGGGCGGCACCAACGTGTCCGGCGGCCAGCGCCAGCGGCTGTCGATCGCGCGGGCCCTGGTCAAGCGCCCCGACGTCTACGTCTTCGACGACGCGTTCTCGGCCCTCGACGTCGCCACAGACGCGCGGCTGCGGGCGGCCCTCGCCCACGAGACCGGCCGGGCGGCCGTCCTCATCGTCGCCCAGCGGGTGTCGACGATCCGCGGCGCCGACGAGATCCTCGTCATCGACGACGGCCGCATCGTCGGCCGCGGAACCCACGACCAACTGCTCGACACGAACCCGACCTACGCGGAGATCGTCGAGTCGCAGCTCAGCGCAGAGGAGGCCGCGGCATGAGCGCCGTCACCGACACCCCCAGCAGCCAGGACACCCCGAAGGTCGCCAACGAGCGCCCGCAGTACGCCGCCACCGCCCGCCGGGGGCCGATGGGCGGTCACGGGCCGATGGGCATGGGACGCCCGGGCGAGAAGGCGGTGAACTTCCTGCCCTCGCTGCGACGACTGCTCCGCCGGCTGGTCCCCGAGCGACCGCTCATCGTGCTGGTCGTCGTGATGGCGGCGGTCGGCGTCGGCTTCAACGTGATCGGCCCAAAGGTGCTGGGGCGGGCCACCGACATCATCTTCGAGGGCGTCATCGGGCGGATGCTCGGCCAGTCGGTGCCCGCCGGGACGCCGATCGCGCAGGTCGTCGCCGGGCTCCGCGCCCGGGGCCAGGGCACCTTCGCCGACATGCTGAGCCGGCTCAACGTCACCATCGGCCAGGGCATCGACTTCCACCGGCTGGGCGTCGTCCTGTTCTGGGCCCTCGGCCTCTACGTCGTCGCGTCGATCCTCATGTTCCTCCAGGGCTACGTCCTGGCCGGAATCGTCCAGCGCTCGATGTACCGGCTGCGCCAGGACGTGAGCGACAAGCTGTCCCGGCTCCCGCTGAGCTACTTCGACAAGCAGCCCCGCGGGGAACTGCTGAGCCGGGTCACCAACGACATCGACAACATCAGCCAGACGCTGCAGCAGACGCTGTCGCAGCTGCTCAACGCGCTGCTCATGCTGGTCGGCGTCCTCGTCATGATGTTCTCGGTCTCGTGGGAGCTGGCCCTCATCTCGCTGCTCATCGTCCCGATCTCCGGGGTCGTCGCCGCGCTCATCGGCAAGCAGTCGCAGAAGCGGTTCGCCCAGATGTGGAAGTCGACCGGCGAGCTGAACGCCCAGATCGAGGAGGCCTACACCGGGCACGCGCTGGTCAAGGTGTTCGGTCGACAGCGCGAGGTGGCGGCGTCCTTCCGGCTCGAGAACGACAAGCTGTTCAAGGCCTCGTTCGGCGCCCAGTTCATCAGCGGCATGATCATGCCGGTCATGTTCTTCGTGGGCAACCTCAACTACGTGGCGATCGCGGTGCTCGGCGGCCTCAAGGTGGCCAGCGGGCAGATGGCGATCGGTGACGTGCAGGCGTTCATCCAGTACTCGCGGATGTTCACCCAGCCGATCACCCAGGTGGCCTCGATGTCCAACCTGCTGCAGTCGGGGGTCGCCTCGGCCGAGAGGGTGTTCGAGGTGCTCGACGCCACCGAGCAGGTGCGCGAGGAGACCGGGGCGCTCCCGTCGCCGGTGCGGGGCCGGGTCGAGTTCGACCACGTCCGCTTCAGCTACTCCCCCGAGCAGCCGCTCATCACCGACCTCTCCCTGGCCGCCGCGCCGGGCGAGACGGTCGCGATCGTCGGTCCGACCGGTGCCGGGAAGACGACGCTGGTCAACCTGCTCATGCGCTTCTACGAGCTCGACGGGGGCCGGATCACCCTCGACGGCGTCGACATCTCCTCGGTGCCGCGCAACGAGCTCCGTAGCCAGCTCGGCATGGTGCTCCAGGACACCTGGCTGTTCAACGGCAGCATTCGCGACAACATCGCCTACGGGCGTCCCGACGCCACCGAGGAGGAGATCGTCGCGGCCGCGACGGCCGCCTACGTCGACCGGTTCGTGCACTCGCTGCCCGAGGGGTACGACACGGTGATCGACGAGGAGGGGTCGAACGTGTCGGCCGGTGAGAAGCAGCTCATCACCATCGCCCGGGCGTTCCTCGCCGAGCCGACGCTGCTCATCCTCGACGAGGCGACGAGCTCGGTCGACACCCGCACCGAGCTGCTCGTGCAGCGGGCGATGACCAACCTGCGGGCCAACCGCACGTCGTTCGTCATCGCCCACCGGCTGTCGACGATCCGCGACGCCGACCTCATCCTGGTGATGGAGCACGGCGACATCGTCGAGCAGGGCACCCACCATGAGCTGCTGCAGGCCAAGGGGCACTACTACGACCTCTACCAGTCGCAGTTCAACGCACCGATCGACGAGGAGAACGCCGCCTGACGCGGCGGGTGACTCAGCCCTGCGCGGACGCCGGCACGCCGGCGTCCGCCACGGCGCGGGCCAGGAGCTCGCGCTGGGCGCCGTCGAGCAGGCCGGCGAAGTGGACGAGGGCGTCGGAACTCGCCTCGGGGATCGAGCCGAGCAGCCCGTGCATCTCCTCCGACACGAGTTGCGCCGCGGACACCGCCGGCCGGTAGCGCCACGCGCGCCCGTCGAGCTCGCGGGACACCAGTTCCTTCTTCGCCAGCCGGTCGAGCACCGTCATCACGGTGGTGTAGGCGAGGTCGCGGTCGGCGCGGAGCTTCTCGTGCACCTCCCGCACGGACTGGGGCTCGGACGACTGCCAGAGCACCGCCATGATGAGATGCTCAAGGTCGCCGAGGATCGCCATGCCGACATCATAAGGTGCGAGCTTCGAGGATCACGACACAACGTAGTAGCCTCCCGACATGGACGCTGAGATCCTCGCGCGGTGGCAGTTCGGCATCACGACCGTCTACCACTTCTTCTTCGTGCCGATCACCATCGCCTTGTCGATGCTGGTCGCCGTGATGCAGACGATCTGGGTGCGCCGGGGGGACGTGCAGTTCCTCCGCCTCACCAGGTTCTTCGGCAACCTGTTCCTCATCAACTTCGCGATGGGCGTGGTCACCGGCATCGTCCAGGAGTTCCAGTTCGGCATGAACTGGTCGGAGTACTCCCGCTTCGTCGGTGACATCTTCGGGGCGCCGCTCGCGCTCGAGGCGCTCATCGCGTTCTTCCTCGAGTCGACGTTCATCGGGCTGTGGATCTTCGGCTGGGACAAGCTGCCCCCGAAGCTGCACCTGCTGACCATCTACCTGTCGGCCATCGGCACGATGATCTCGGCCGTGTTCATCCTCGCGGCCAACTCGTGGATGCAGAACCCGGTCGGCGCCACCTACCGCAACGGGCGCGCCGAGCTCACCGACTTCGGCGCGGTGCTCACCAACCCGGTGCTGCTCACCGCCTTCCCCCACGTCATCTTCGGCGCCTACATGACCGCCGGCGGCATGGTGGCCGGCATCTGCGGGCTGCACCTCGCGCGGATGAACCGCGAGCACGCCGAGGGCGAGGTCGTCCGCAACGGGCGCACCCTCACCGCGGACGAGGTCGCCGCCGACCTCCGCACCTACCGCTGGGGCGCGAAGTTCGGCGCCTGGGTGCTGCTCGTCGCGTCGGTGTTCACCGTCGTCTCCGGCGACGCCCAGGGCAAGATCATGACCGAGGTGCAGCCGATGAAGATGGCCGCCGCGGAGGCGCTGTACCAGACCGCCCAGCCGGCCAGCTTCTCGATCTTCACCATCGGCACCCTCAACGGCAGCCGCGAGGTGTTCTCGATCCGGCTGCCGCACGTGCTGTCGTTCCTCGCCACCGCGAACCTCAACGGCAAGGTGGCCGGCATCAACGACATCAACGCGCAGTACCAGAAGGAGGGCTTCCGCCGCGACAACGGCACCCAGACCGAGCTGCAGAAGACCTACCTCTCCACTGTGCAGAAGGAGTCGGTGAAGTTCGTCCCCAACATCCCGGTGACCTACTGGACCTTCCGGATCATGATGGGCCTCGGCTTCCTCGGCATGCTCGTCGCGCTGTGGATCCTCGTCGCGCTCCGTCGCGGACGCATCCCCACGCCCAACCCGCTGTGGATCTGGGCGATGCGGGTGCTGCCGTTCCTGCCGCTGTTCGCGATCAGCTTCGGCTGGATCTTCACCGAGATGGGCCGCCAGCCGTGGATCGTCGCCGGCGTCCTGCCCACCTTCACCGCGGTGTCGCCCGGGGTCAGCACCTTCGAGGTCGCGCTCACGATGGTGCTCTACACCCTGCTGTACGGCGTCCTCGCGGTCGTGGAGTTCGGGCTGATCATCAAGTACCACCGCCTGGGCCTGCCCGACGTGACCCCGCCCGTCGTCTCGACGGACGAGGACTCCCCGCTGTCCTTCGCCTACTGACCGGCACCCGAGAGAGACCGTGACATGCTGACCGTGCTGCAGACCTCCCCCACCGCCCTGCAGGTCGTGTGGTTCCTCCTCGTGGCCGTGCTGTGGATCGGCTACTTCTTCCTCGAGGGCTTCGACTACGGCGTCGCCATGCTCATCCCGGTGCTGGGCAAGGACGATGAGAAGGCCCGCCGGGTGATCATCAACACCATCGGTCCCATCTGGGACGGCAACGAGGTGTGGCTGATCACCGCCGGGGGCGCCACCTTCGCCGCCTTCCCGGGCTGGTACGCCACCCTGTTCTCCGCGCTCTACCTGCCGCTGTTCCTCGTGCTCGTCGGCCTCATCCTGCGCGGGGTGGCGTTCGAGTACCGGGCCAAGCGCGACGACCTCAAGTGGAAGCGGGCCTTCGACTTCGCGGCGTCCTTCGGCTCGCTGCTGCCCGCGCTCGTGCTCGGCATCGGCTTCGCCAACTTCGTCCGGGGGGTGCGCACCGGTCCCGACCTGCTCATGGCACAGAGCTTCTGGAGCCTGTTCAACCCGTTCGCCCTGCTCGGCGGGCTGCTGTTCGTGTCGCTGTTCCTCACCCACGGCGCGGTCTTCCTCGCGCTCAAGACGCGGGGCGAGATCCACGACAAGGCGCGGCTCTTCGCGATGCGCAGCGCGGCGGTCACGCTCGTGCTCATGGTCGCGTTCGTGGTCGCCCAGAACGTCGCGCACCCGCTCAACGACGCCGCCTGGCTCAACGCGCCGGCGCTCACGTGGGTCACCGGCGTCCTGGCGGTCGTCGGCGTCGCGGCCGCCTGGTGGCTCACCCGGGTGGAGCGTGACGGCTGGGCGTTCGCGGCGACCGGGCTCGCGGTACTCATGCTCACGGCCGGGATCCTGCTCAAGATGTACGGCAACCTCGGGTTCACCCCGGTCGACCCGGCGCACCCGCTCGACATGGTGACCGCGTCGAGTTCGCCGATGACGCTCAAGCTCATGACGATCTTCGCGGTGATCTTCCTGCCGATCGTGCTCGCCTACGAGGCGTGGAGCTACTGGGTGTTCCGCAAGCGGCTCACGACGGCGAGCATCCCCGAGGGCGCGCACTGACTTGGCGGCACCCATCGACCGGCGGCTGCTGCGCCGCGGGCGGGCGACCAGGAACTTCCTGGTCGCCCTCGCCGTCGTCGGCGTCGTCGCGAGCCTGCTCATCATCGTCCAGGCCCGGCTGATCAGCGACGCCGTCGCCCACGTGTTCGCCACTCACCGCACCGACGGCGTCGTCGGCTGGGCCGCCCTGCTGGCCCTCGTGTTCCTCGGGCGGGCGGTGCTCGCCTGGGCCGGGGAGGTGCTCGCCCACCGGGCGGCCGCCGACGTCAAGAGCCGGCTGCGCCACGACCTGCTCGCCGCCCGCCTCGCCCGCCCCCAGGACGCCGCCCTCCCGACGGGGACGCTGGTCACCCTGATCACCGAGGGCCTGGACGACCTCGACGGGTACTACGCGAAGTACCTGCCGCAGGTGCTCCTGGCGGCCACGGTGCCGCTCATCATCGCGGTCACGATCGCCGGCCAGGACGTCGAGAGTGCGATCATCATCGCCGTCACCATCCCGCTCATCCCGGTGTTCATGGCCCTCATCGGGTGGACCACCCAGGCCCAGGTGCAGCGCCGGCTGCGGGTGGCGACCCGCCTGGCCAACCACTTCGCCGACCTCGTCACCGGCCTGTCGACGCTGCAGGTGTTCGGACGCGCCCGGGCGCAGCTCGAGGGCCTGCGCCAGAGCGAGGGCCGCCATCGCACCGAGACGATGCGGACGCTGCGGGTGACCTTCCTCTCGTCGTTCGTCCTCGAACTGCTCGCGACGATCTCGGTGGCCCTCGTCGCGGTCTCGGTCGGGTTCCGCGTCGTCTTCGGCGAGATCGACCTGCGCACGGCCCTGTTCATCCTCATCCTCGCGCCCGAGGCGTACCTGCCGGTGCGCCAGGTCGGCGTCCACTTCCACGACGCCGCCGACGGCATGGCGGCCGCGGACGCCGCCTTCGCGGTGATCGAGGACGCCGAGCTGGCGGCCTCCCCGGGCACCCGGGAGGTTCCGGCCGACACCACCCTCGTGCTGGACGCCGTGACCCACCGCTATCCGGGCGCGCCCAGCGACGCCCTGGCACCGCTGAGCCTCACCCTCGCCCCCGGCGAGATCGTCGCCCTCGCCGGCCCCTCCGGCGGCGGCAAGTCCACCGCCCTCGCCGTGATCGCCGGCTTCCTGCGTCCGACCGGGGGCCGGGTGCTCGTCGGTGGTGTCCCGCTCGACGAGCTGGATCCCGACCGGTGGCGGGAGGCGCTCGCCTGGGTCGGCCAGGTGCCGGGGATGATCCACGGGACCATCGGCGAGAACACCGCCCTCGGGAGCCCGGGCGCGTCGGCGTCCGACATCGCCACGGCCCTCCGGGACGCCGGCGCCGCCGGCCTCGACCCGGGTCGGCCGGTCGGCGACGACGCGGAGGGACTGTCCGCCGGGGAGCGGCGCCGGGTCGGTGTGGCCCGGGCGCTGCTGCGGCTGCGCTCCGGGGGCGCCCGGCTGCTCATCCTCGACGAGCCCACCGCGGGGCTCGACTCCGACACCGAGGCGACGGTGCTGCACGCCGTGCGGGCGGCCGGGGTGAGCGCCCTCGTCGTCAGCCACCGCCCGGCGGTGCTGGCCATGGTCGACCGGGTCGTCGACGTCGGATCGGCGGTGCCCGCATGACCCGCGACTCGTCGGCGTCCCTCGTGCTGCGCCTCGTCGACTCCGTGCCCCGGGGACGGCGGCGGCTCGCCCTGTCCGCGGTGCTCGCGGCGGCGGCGTCCGGCGCCTCGGTGGCCCTCATGGGGGTGTCGGGCTGGCTGCTGAGCCGGGCCGCCGAGCACCCGCCCGTGCTGTACCTCGAAGCCGCGGCCGTCGGCGTCCGGTTCTTCGGCATCAGCCGGGGCGTGTTCCGCTATGCCGAACGCCTCGTCGGCCACGACCTCGCGCTGCGGATGGAGAGCGCGCTGCGGCTGGACGCCTACGACCGGCTGAGCCGCACCACCCTGCTCGGACGCCGCCGCGGCGACCTGCTCGTGCGGCTGATCGCCGATGTCTCGGCCATCCAGGACCTCGTCGTGCGGGTGGCCATCCCGTTCTGCGCGGCGTCCCTCGTCATGCTCGGCACCTCGCTCATGCTCACGATGTTCTCCCCCGCCGCCGCGGCCGTGCTGCTCGGCACCGCGGTGCTCGCCGGCTGGCTGCTGCCGTGGCTGAGCCAGGCCGCGAGCCGCTCGGCGGACGCCGCCACGGTGCCGGGCCGCGGGCGGCTGGCCTCGGTGGCCGACGAGCTCGCCCACGCCGCCACCGACATCGTCATGGCCGGGGATCAGCGGGCCCAGCTCGCGCGCTTCGACGCCGTGGACGCCGAACTGCGCCGGGCCGAACGCCGCGCCGCCCTCGCCCGCGGCGTCGGAACCGGCGGTCAGCTGGTCGCGGCGGGGCTGGCCGTGACGGCGTCCCTCGTCATCGGGGGGAGGGCGGTCGCCTCGGGTCATCTGCTGGGCCGCGACCTCGCGGTGCTGGTGCTCACTCCGCTGGCCCTGCACGAGGTGTTCGCCAGCTTCACCCAGTCGGCCCAGGTGCTCACCCGGGCGCGCGCGGCCCTCGCCCGGGTGCGGGAGGTGCTGGAGGCGCCCCCGATCGGGCGGGGCGACCAGCAGCTCGAGGCGGGGGTGTCGGCGTCCGGGGTGCTCGAGGTGCGCGACCTGTCCGCCGGCTGGCCCGGGGCGGGGCCGGTCGTCAGCGGGCTGGGGTTCCGGGTCGCCCCCGGTGAACGGCTGGCCCTCGTCGGTCCCTCCGGCATCGGCAAGACGACGGTGGCGGCGACGATCATGGGGCTCATCCCGGCGGTGTCCGGCGACATCGATCGCCCGGGCGGCATCGCCTACCTCGCCCAGGACGCCCACATCTTCGCGACCTCGCTCGCCGAGAACGTGCGTATCGGACGCCGCGACGCCACCGACGAGCAGGTGGCCGACGCCCTGCGCCGGGCGGGGCTCGACCTCGACCCGACCCGGGTGGTCGGCGAGCAGGGCGCGACCCTCAGCGGCGGGGAAGCCCGGCGGGTGGCCCTCGCCCGCGTCCTCGTCGGCCTCGGCACCGGCTACCGGGCGGCGATCCTCGACGAGCCCACCGAGCACCTCGACCACGACACCGCCGCGGCGCTCATGGCCGACCTGTGGCGCGCGCTCGCCGACGACCCGGTGCCCGTGCTCGTCATCACCCACGACCCCGACGTCGTCGCCCAGTGCACCGGGGTCGTCGAACTGCGGTGACGGGGCTCGCTCCCCGGGCGACCCCAGCTGCCCGCGTTCCTGCGAAATTCGCCCCAGCTGCCACACCCCGCCGCCAGGGACGCGGGTATGGCAGGGCGTGCACGTTTCGCAGACACGGGCCCGCGCCGGCAGCCCCGGGCGGGTAGCGTCGAGGGCGTCCCACCCCCATCCCCACCCCGTCCCCAGGAGGAGCCCATGCTCGTCGCGTTCTCGGTCGCCCCGTCCGGAGGCGACAACCCCGACGGGTCGGTGCACGACGCCGTCGCCGCCGCCGTCCGCGTGGTGCGGGCGTCCGGCCTGCCCAACCGCACCGACTCGATGTTCACGACCATCGAGGGCGGTTGGGACGAGTGCATGCGGGTCGTCAAGGACGCCTGCGACGCCGTGGCCGCGTTCGGGCCCCGGGTCTCGCTCGTGCTCAAGGCCGACATCCGCCCGTCGCACACCGGCGAGATGACCGGCAAGATCGAGCGCCTCGAGCAGGCGATCGCGGACGCCGACCGGCGTCCCCCCGTCACCGGCTGACGCGAGCGCCGGTGCTCCCGACGGTGCGCCCGGCCCCTTATCAGAGGAGTGAGAAGGCTTAATCACCCCCCCTGGAAGGGCGGAATTCCGGCTGGCGTACTGTCCGAACCGAGAGGCGATCCCCGGCGCCGCGAGTGCGCCGCATCGCCGTGCCGGAGGAGAGCACCATGACGCATCATCCCGATATCACCGCGCTTCCCGACCTGTCGGTCGGCCTTGGGCGGGTGGGCCCGGTCCGCACCCGGATGCCCGTCTACATGGACCTGCTCCCGCCCTGCAACGCGGGTTGCCCGGCCGGCGAGAACATCCAGGAGTGGCTGCGGCTGATCAAGGCCGGCGACGACGAGAGCGCCTGGCGCCAGCTCACCCGCGACAACCCGTTCCCCGCGATCCACGGCCGGGTCTGCTACCACCCGTGCGAGACGGCCTGCAACCGCAAGGACCTCGACTCATCGGTGTCGATCCACTCGGTCGAGCGCTACCTCGGCGACCAGGGCATCGCCAACGGCTGGACCTTCGACCACCCCCGCAACAACACCGGCTACCGGGTGCTCGTCGTCGGCGCCGGGCCGTCGGGCCTGTCCGCCGCGTACCACCTCGCCCGCCTCGGGCACGAGGTCGAGATCCACGACTCGGCCGACCTGCCCGGCGGCATGATGCGCTACGGCATCCCCGAGTACCGGCTGCCCCGCGACGTCCTGGACGCCGAGATCCGCCGGATCGTCGACCTCGGCGTCAAGATCGTCAACAACCACAAGGTCGGCGACCTGCTCGAGGAGCAGCGCCAGGGTCACTTCGACGCGGTGTTCGTCGCCGTCGGCGCGCACCTGTCGAAGCGGGTCGACATCCCCAACCAGGACGCCCAGCGGATCGTCGACGCCGTCACCTTCCTCCGCGACGTCGCGAGCGGCGAGCGTCCGGTGATCGGCCGCCGGGTCGCCGTCTACGGCGGTGGCAACACCGCGATGGACGCCGCCCGCGTCGCCCGCCGCCTCGGCGCGGAGGAGTCGGTGATCGTCTACCGGCGCACCCAGGCGCAGATGCCCGCCCACGAGGAGGAACGCCTCGAGGCCGAGCGCGAGGGCGTCCAGATGCACTGGCTGCGCACGATCAGCTCGATGGAGGACAACGACATCGTCGTCGAGGTGATGGAACTCGACGAGTCGGGACGCGCCCGCGGCACCGGGCGCTTCGAGAAGCTCGAGGCCGACACCGTCATCCTCGCCGTCGGGCAGGAGGCCGACACCCGCTTCCTCCACAACATCCCCGGCATGCGCTTCGAGAACGACGTCGTCGAGGTCGACCACCAGACCCTCATGACCGACGTCCCGGGCATCTTCGCCGGCGGGGACGCCGTCCCGTCCGAGCGCACGGTGACCATCGGCGTCGGGCACGGCAAGAAGGCCGCTCGCCAGATCGACGCGTGGCTCAACCGGCACGCCGACACCCGCCCGGCCAAGCACCCGGTCGTCAACTTCGACATGCTCAACCTCTGGTACTTCGGCGACCACGAGCGCCGGGTGCAGCCCGAGGTCGACCCGAGCGAGCGCGACGACTTCAGCGAGGTCGTCGGCGGACTCGAGCCCGACCAGGCCCGGTTCGAGGCGGCCCGCTGCCTGTCGTGCGGCAACTGCTTCGAGTGCGACGGCTGCCTGGGCTCGTGCCCCGAGGACGCCATCATCAAGCTCGGCAAGGGCCACCGCTACCGCTTCGACTACGAGCGGTGCACCGGCTGCGCGACCTGCGCCGACCAGTGCCCTGTCCACGCCATCGAGATGATCCCGGAGCCACGATGACCACCACCTACTACACCAGCCAGGTACCCGGGAGCGAAGACCTGTCGCAGGTCGCCAGCAGCCCGATGCCCGAGAGCGTCGCCGGGCTGCTCGCCGAGCCGGCCCGGCCCGGCGCCGCGGCCCGCGTCACCCCCGGCGAGCGGGTGATCGTCGACGGCAACGAGGCGGCCGCCGACGTCGCCTACCGGCTCAACGAGCTGTGCTCGATCTACCCGATCACCCCCTCGTCCACGATGGCCGAGCTGGCCGACGAGTGGGCCGCGCACGGACGCCGCAACGTGTGGGGCCAGGTGCCCACGGTCGTCGAGATGCAGTCCGAGGGCGGCGCCGCGGGCGCCATGCACGGCGCCCTCCAGGGCGGGGCCATGTGCACCACCTTCACCGCCTCGCAGGGCCTGCTGCTCATGATCCCGAACATGTACAAGATCGCGGGCGAACTCACGAGCACGGTGTTCCACGTCGCGGCCCGGTCGCTGGCCGCCCAGGGCCTGTCGATCTTCGGCGACCACCAGGACGTCATGGCCGTGCGCCAGACCGGCGTCGCCCTGCTCTCGTCGGCGTCCGTGCAGGAGGCCCACGACATGGCGCTGATCTCGCAGGTCGCGACCATGCACACCCGCATCCCGTTCGTGCACTTCTTCGACGGGTTCCGCACCAGCCACGAGCTCAACACGCTCGACCGGCTGAGCGACGAGGTGCTGCGGGCGATGGTGCCGCAGAAGCTCATCCAGGAGCACCGTCGCCGGGCGCTGTCGCCGGAGAACCCGTTCATCCGTGGCACCGCCCAGAACCCCGACACCTATTTCCAGTCGCGCGAGACGGTCAACGCGTTCTACCTGTGGACGCCGTCGGTCGTGCAGAAGGTGATGGACCGGTTCGCCGAGCTCACCGGCCGCCAGTACCACCTCGTCGACTACCACGGCGACCCGGACGCCGAGAGCGTCGTCGTCATCATGGGCTCGGGCGCCCAGACGGCGGCCCAGACGGTCGAGCACCTCAACCGGCAGGGCGCGAAGCTCGGCGTGGTGCAGGTGCACCTCTACCGGCCGTTCCCGACCCAGGCGCTGCTGGCGGCCATCCCGGCGTCCGCGAAGCGCATCGCGGTGCTCGACCGCACGAAGGAGCCCGGCGCGGAGGGCGAGCCGCTGTTCCTCGACGTCGTCACCGCGCTCGGCGAGGCCGTGTCGACCGGCGCCCGGGCGTCCATGCCGCGGGTCATCGGCGGGCGCTACGGCCTCTCGTCGAAGGAGTTCACGCCCGGAATGGTGGCCGGCGTCTTCGACGAGCTGACCAAGGACGCCCCGCGTCCGCGGTTCACCGTGGGCATCGTCGACGACGTCACCCACTTGAGCCTGGACTACGACGCCGAGCTCGACATCGAGGACCCCGCCACCGTGCGGGCGGTCTTCTACGGCCTGGGCTCCGACGGCACCGTCGGCGCCAACAAGAACACGATCAAGATCCTCGGCAGCTCCGACGACACCTACGCCCAGGGCTACTTCGTCTACGACTCGAAGAAGTCCGGCTCGCAGACCGTCTCGCACCTGCGGTTCGGGCCGAAGCCGATCCAGGCGCCCTATCTCGTGAGCAAGGCCGGCTTCATCGGCTGCCACCACTGGAGCATCATCGAGCGGATGTGCGTGCTCGAGTTCGCGCGCCCCGGCAGTACCCTGCTGCTCAACTCGCCCTATCCGGCCGACGAGGTGTGGCAGCACCTGCCCGAGACGATGCAGCAGCGCATCCTCGACCTCGGCGTGCAGCTCTACGTCATCGACGCCAACTCGGTGGCCCGCGAGGTGGGCCTGGGACGCCGCACCAACACGGTGCTGCAGACCTGCTTCTTCGCGATCTCCGGCGTCCTGCCGCGGGAGCAGGCGATCGAGAAGGTCAAGGCCGCGATCACCAAGACGTACTCGAAGAAGTCGATGGACATCGTCCGCAAGAACCACGAGGCCGTCGACGCGTCCCTCGCCCACCTGCACAAGGTCGAGATCCCCGGCGAGGTGAACTCGGGCGTGCACCTGCTCGCCCCGGTCCCCCCGACGGCACCCGACTTCGTCCGCCGGGTGACCGCGAAGATGCTCGCGGGTCAGGGCGACAAGCTCCCGGTGTCGGTGCTGCCGGTCGACGGGTCGTACCCGAGCGGAACCACCCAGTACGAGAAGCGCAACATCAGCGACATCATCGCCGTGTGGGACGCCGAGGCGTGCATCCAGTGCGGCAACTGCTCGTTCGTCTGCCCGCACGCCGTGATCCGCAGCAAGTACTACCCGGGATCGGCGCTGGAGGGGGCCCCGGCGACGTTCGAGTCGGCGTCCCTCGACGCCACCGGGCTGCCCGACACCCGCTACACGCTGCAGGTGTACGCCGAGGACTGCACCGGCTGCGGCCTGTGCGTCGAGGCCTGCCCGGTCAAGCCGATCGGCCAGCCCAGCCGCCGGGCGATCAACCTCGCGCCGGTGCTCGACAGGTCGGAGCAGCGCCGGAACGTCGAGTTCTTCGAGACCCTGCCGGTCAACGACCGGTCGCGGGTCGACTTCGGCACCGTGCGCGGCACCCAGTTCCTCCAGCCGCTGTTCGAGTTCAGCGGCGCGTGCTCGGGTTGCGGGGAGACGCCGTACCTCAAGCTGCTCACCCAGCTGTTCGGCGACCGGGCCACGGTGGCCAACGCCACCGGCTGCTCGTCCATCTACGGCGGCAACCTGCCGACCACCCCGTGGGCGAAGAACGCCGAGGGACGCGGGCCGGCCTGGTCGAACTCCCTGTTCGAGGACAACGCCGAGTTCGGTCTCGGGCTGCGGCTCGCCGCCGATCTGCACGCGGGGCTGGCCCGCGAGCGGGTGGCCGAACTGCGGGAGATCATCGGCGACGACGAGCTCGTCGACGGGCTGCTCAGCGGCGCGCAGATGCGCGAGAGCGACCTTGCCGACCAGGCCGAGCGGGTCAAGCTGCTGCGCGCCAAGCTCGACGGCCTGCACGGCCCCGAGGTCGACGACCTCAAGTCGGTGGCCGACCACCTGCTCCGCCGCTCGGTGTGGATCGTCGGCGGCGACGGCTGGGCCTACGACATCGGCTCGGCCGGGGTCGACCACGTGCTGGCGTCCGGCCGCAACGTCAACGTGCTCGTCCTCGACACCGAGGTCTACTCGAACACCGGCGGCCAGAGCAGCAAGTCGACGCCGCTCGGTGCGGTCGCGAAGTTCGCGGCGGCCGGCAAGACGACCAACAAGAAGGACCTCGCGCTCCAGGCGATCGCCTACGGCAACGTCTACGTCGCCCGGGTGGCGATGGGCGCCGACCCCCAGCAGACGCTCAAGGCGTTCCGCGAGGCCGAGTCGTACGACGGACCGAGCCTCATCCTCGCCTACAGCCACTGCATCGCCCACGGCATCGACATGCGCCAGGGCCTCGACCAGCAGTACAAGGCGGTCAACTCCGGCCACTGGCCGCTCATGCGCTACAACCCGGTGGTCCGGGACGCCGGCGGCGTCCCGTTCCTCCTCGACTCGCCCCGCCCGCGGGTGTCGCTGCGCGACTACCACAGCGGGGAGCTGCGCTTCCGGATGCTGCAGAACGCCGACCCCGAGGAGGCCGAGCGGCTGCTCGTCCTCGCCCAGGAGCAGGTCGACCGGCGGTGGAAGGAGTACGAGCACATGGCGGCCCAGCCCGCCGAGGCGTTCGCGCACGCCCGGGCCGGCGCGCAGCGGCCGCAGTGACGGGCGCCCGGGGCACGACGCGACGACCGACGAGGAGATGACGATGACGACCGACCTGACCACCCGCTACCTGGGACTCGAGCTGCGCTGCCCGGTGGTGGCCTCCGCGGGGCCGCTGCAGCAGACCGTCGAGGGGATCAAGTCCCTGGTCGACGGCGGCGTCGGGGCCGTCGTCCTGCACTCGCTGTTCGAGGAGGAGGTGCGGCGCGAGTCGGCGCGGCTGCAGGAGCTGGCCGAACTGCACTCCGAGACCTACAGCGAGGCGGTCAGCTACTTCCCCGACCTGCCCTCCGAGGAGCAGGGGACGATCTACCGCTACCTCAAGCTCATCGAGAAGGGCGCCGCCGCGATCGACGTGCCGCTCATCGGCAGCATCAACGGGGCCACGCGCGGCGGGTGGGTCGAGACCGCCCGGCGGATGCAGGACGCCGGCGCGGCGGCGATCGAGCTGAACATCTACCTCGTGCCCGGTGACGTGAGCACGCCCGGGCGGGAGATCGAGGACCGCCACCTCGAGATCGCCATCGCCGTCAAGCAGGCGGTCGAGGTGCCGGTGGCGGTCAAGCTGTCGCCGTACTTCAGCTCGCTCGGGCACCTCGTCGCGGCGCTCGACCGGGCCCGGATCGACGGCCTCGTGCTGTTCAACCGGTTCCTCCAGCCCGACATCGACATCGAGCGGGTGCGGGTCGTGCCCGGCGTCACCCTGTCGCGTCCGGTCGACGCCCGGCTGCCGCGCACGTGGATCGCCGCCCTCCGTGGCCGGGTGCGGGCCTCGCTCGCCGCGACGAGCGGCGTGGAGTCCGCCGACGACGTCATCAAGTACGTGCTGGCCGGGGCGGACGTTGTCATGACGACGTCCTCGCTGGTGCGCTACGGCCCCGGGCACGCCCGGTTGCTCGTCGACGGGCTGGCCGAGTGGCTCGCACGCAAGGAGCTCAGCCTCGACGACGCCCGCGGCCTGCTCGCCGTCCCGAGCGACGTGTCGGGCGAGGAGTACGAGCGCGCCGGCTACGTCGCCGCCCTGGAGCGGGCCAAGCAGGTCTACGGCCGCTGACCGGCGTCCGGTCTCGCCGTCCGGTCTCGGCGTCCGGGGCGGGCGATCTCGACGCAGGGGCGGGCGATTTCTGCTTCTGCAGCGTCGGAATCGCCCGCGAAAGCAGCGAACTCCCGCCCCTCAGACCCCCGCTACCGGGTCGGCTGGAACCGGGTGAGACGCAGCGAGTTGGTCACCACGAAGACCGAGCTGAACGCCATCGCCGCGCCCGCGATCATCGGGTTGAGCAGGCCGAGCGCCGCGATCGGGATCGCGACGACGTTGTAGGCGAAGGCCCAAAACAGGTTGGCCTTGATCGTGCCCAGCGTGCGGCGCGACAGCCGGACGGCGTCCGCGACGAGGCCGAGGTCGTCGTGCAGCACGGTGATGTCGGACGCCGCCCGCGCGGCGTCGGTGCCCTCGCCCATCGCGATGCCGAGGTCGGCGGCGGCCAGCGCCGCCGCGTCGTTCACGCCGTCACCGACCATCGCCACCTGGCGCCCGGATCGCTGCACCGCCGACACCTCGGCGAGCTTCTCCTCCGGGAGCACGCCCGCGCGCACCTCGTCGATGAGCGGACGCCGGTCGGCCCCGGTGCCGATCTCGGCGGCGAGGTGCCGGGCGGCCGCCTCGTTGTCGCCGGTGACCATGACCAGCCGGAGGCCGAGGTCGCGCAGCCGCTGCAGCGCCGCGGGGGCGCCGGGCTTCACCGTGTCGGTGACCAGGGCGAGGCCCCGAACCTGTCCGCCCCATGCGACGAGCACCGGGGACGCCCCGGCGTCCAGCCCCTCGCGGAGCGCGGCGCCGAGCGACTCCGGCACCTCGATCCCCTGATCCTCGATGAGCCGCCGCGATCCTGCCACCACCTCGGCGGCGTCCGCGAGCACCCCGCGGACGCCGCGACCCGGCAGTTCGCTGATGTCGGCGATGTCGCTCGCCACGGACACCCCGAGACCCTGGACGACGGCCCGCGCGACCGGGTGGTGCGACGCGCCCTCGAGCGCCGCGAGCCGCGACCGCACGAGGCCGGCGTCCTCGCCCGACGCGGGGACGAAGTCGACGAGCGACATCCGCCCGGTGGTGAGGGTGCCGGTCTTGTCGAGCAGCACGGTGGAGATGTCCTTGGCCCGCTCGAGCGCCTCGGGACCGGCGATGAAGATGCCGAGTTGCGCCCCGCGGCCGGTGCCGGCCAGCAGCGCCGTCGGAGTGGCCAGCCCGAGCGCGCAGGGGCAGGCGATGATGAGCACCGCGATGGCCGCGCTGAGGGCGAAGCCGATGCCGAAGCCCGCGATCAGCCACCCGACGAGGGTGAGGATCGACAGGCCGATGACGATGGGGACGAAGATTCCCGACACCTTGTCCGCGAGGCGTTGCGCGTTGGCCTTGCCGGTCTGCGCCGCCTCCACGAGGTGGGCGATGGTGGCGAGCTGGGTGTCGGCGCCGACCGCGGTGGCCCGCACCCGCAGCAGGCCGGTGGTGTTGACCGACCCGCCGACGACGGCGTCCCCGGCCTGCACGTCGACCGGCACGGACTCGCCGGTGACGAGGGACGCGTCGACCGCCGAGCGTCCGTCGACGACCTCGCCGTCGGTGGCGACCTTCTGCCCGGGGCGGACGAGGAACACGTCGCCGACGCGCAGGTGCTGGATCGGCCAGGTCTCCTCGCCCGAGTCGGTGACCACGCTCACCTCGTCGACGCCCATCGACAGCAGTGCCTCGAGCGCGGAGCCCGCCTGCCGCCGGGACCGTGCCTCGATGTAGCGGCCGAGCAGGAGGAAGACGATGATGCCGACCGCGGCCTCGAAGTAGACGTTGCCGGTGGGGTCGGAGCGCATGAGGTGGAAGGAGAACTCGTGGCGCATGCCGATGCGACCGGCCGAGCCGAACACCAGGGAGTAGAGGCTCCACAGGTAGGCGGTGGCGGTGCCCAGCGAGATGAGGGTGTCCATCGTCGTGGCTCCGTGCCGGGCGTTCACCCAGGCCGAGCGGTGGAAGCCGAGGCCCGACCACCAGACGACGGGCGTGGCGAGCACGAGCGAGAGCCACTGCCAGCCGGGGAACTGGAACGCGGGCACCATGCTCAGCAGCACGACGGGAACGGCGAGCACGGCCGCGACGATGAGGCGGCGACGCAGGACATCGGAGTGGTCGACCGGCTCGGCGTCCGGCACCGGTTCGCTCGCCCCGTAACCGGTGTTCTCGACCACCTCGATGAGCCGGTCGATCGACACGTCGGCGGGCACCATGACATGCGCCTTCTCGGTGGCGTAGTTCACGCTGGCGTGCACGCCCTCGAGCTTGTTGAGCTTCTTCTCGATCCGGGCGGCGCACGAGGCGCAGGTCATCCCCTGGATGTCGAGGTCGAGCGCACGCCGGGCGGCGGCCGGGACGCTCGTGGGGACCCCGGACAGCGCCGGGGTGGTGTTGCTCGATGTGGTGGTCATGGTCTCTCGCACGACGATCTGGTGGGTGGAAGCGCACCTCCCACCGGACGCCGCCACGGTCGGGGCGTCCGGCGGGAGGGGTGAGGTCAGGCCGGCTGGACGGTGTAGTTGCCGGCTTCGGAGACGGCGGCCTCGATCGCCTCGAAGTCGACGGGCTGCTCACTGGTGACGAGCATCGACCCCTTCTCGAGGCTGACCTGAACCGACTCGACGCCGGGGATCGCCGACACCTCCTCGGTGACGGCGTGCACGCAGTGGTTGCACGTCATGCCCTGGACGCTGTAGCTGTTCTCCATCGTTTCTCCTTGTGATTAGCTCTTGGGTGGAGTCTTCGGGGGCCCGGTCAGGAACGCACGAGCCGGGCGATCGCGGCGTTGGCCTCGGCGAGCTTCGCCTCGGCCTCCGCGCCACCGCTCTGCACGGCGTTGGCGACGCAGTGGTCGAGGTGCTCCTCGAGCAGCAGCAGCGACAGCGACTTCAGCGCGCTGGTGACGGCCGAGATCTGGGTGAGCACGTCGATGCAGTATTCGTCGTTCTCGATCATCCGCTGCAGGCCCCGGGTCTGGCCCTCGATCCGGCGCAGCCTCCGCAGGTGCGCCTGCTTGTTGTCGAGGTAGCCCGGGGGTTGCGCCGAGGGGGCGCAGTGGCAGGCGGCGGCGTCCGCGTGATCACCGCCCTCGACCTCGACGGGTTCGAGCGGGGACGCCTCGACGACCTCTGTGCGCTCGGACGGATACGGCTCGCTCATGTCTCTCACCTCGCCGCCCACCATACCCCTCCCCCGTATGGGGACAACCGGGGGGGTCGTCATCTCCCGTTCACCTGCTGAATGGCCGAATGCCGCCAGGGGTGTTGTCCACAGGGTGTGTGTACAACGCGGTATTGCCACGGTCGCACTAGTGGGTGGAGCACGCGCTGTCAAGCTCGGCGATCACCCCCGCCGGGGGGTGGCTGCGCGTTCGATCAAGATGAGCAACTCATTTTGCTTCTCGGCGTTTTACCTTGTCACACGGCTCTTCTGCGGAAGATGAACGACTCGTCCACAGGTCTTCCTCCACCTGTGCACAGGTGCCCTCGGAGCGGCTCCACAACCTCCACCGCGTTTCCCACAGGGCCTGTGGATAACTTCGGCCGGGGAGGCTTGCACCACCCGCCCAGCGGCACTAGCTTCATCCGGGGTTCACCCGCCGGACCACCCCCGAAACGCTTCCGCGGGCCCCTCCCAAAACTGTGGGTAGCCGGGCGTTAGCGTGCGATGAGAGGTGTTCGTGAGGCGATGTCGAGGAGGTTCCGATGAGCGCTGAAGCGATCGCCGAGCGCCAGGATCTGGGGCGAGTGCCACCGCAGGACGTCGCGGCCGAGCAGAGCGTCCTGGGCGCGATGATGATGAGCAAGGAGGCCATCGCCGACGTCGTCGACACGATCAAGGGGCGCGACTTCTACCGTCCCGCCCACGAGCTGATCTTCGACGCCATCATCGAGCTCTACGGACGCGGCGAGCCGGCCGACCCGATCACGGTCGCCGACCAGTTGAGCAAGACCGGAGAGCTCACCCGCGCCGGTGGCCACATCTACCTGCACGAGCTGCTCTCCGCCGTCGCGATCGCCGCCAACGCCGGCTACTACGCCGAGATCGTGCACGAGAAGGCGGTGCTGCGCCGCCTCGTCGACGCGTCGATCAAGATCGCCCAGCTGGGTTACCAGGGCACCGGCGATGTCACCGACATCGTCGACGCCGCCGAGCAGGCGGTCTACGAGGTGTCCGAGGGCCGCACCAGCGACGACTACAAACCGCTGTCGGTGCTCATCGAGCCGACGATCGACGAGATGGAGGCGATCGCCTCGCGCTCGGGCATGTCCGGCGTCCCCACCGGTTTCGCCGAGCTCGACGAGCTCACCAACGGGTTCCACCCCGGGCAGATGATCATCGTCGCCGCTCGCCCCGCGGTCGGAAAGTCCACCCTCGCCCTCGACTTCTGCCGGGCCGCCGCGATCAAGAACCGGCTCACCACCGCCTACTTCTCGCTCGAGATGAGCCAGACCGAGATCGTCATGCGACTCCTGTCGGCCGAGGCCCAGGTGGCGCTCAACCACATCCGCAACGGCAAGATGACCGACGACGACTGGCAGCGCGTGGTCGCCAAGACCACCCAGGTGTCCGAGGCGCCGTTGTTCATCGACGACTCCCCCAACCTCACCATGATGGAGATCCGGGCCAAGGCGCGGCGGCTGCGGCAGCGCCACGACCTGCGCCTGGTGGTCATCGACTACATGCAGCTCATGAGCTCCGGCAAGAAGGTCGAGAGCCGCCAGCTCGAGGTGTCGGAGTTCAGCCGCCAGATCAAGCTGCTCGCCAAGGAGCTGCAGATCCCCGTCATCGCGCTGAGCCAGCTCAACCGCGGCCCCGAGCAGCGCACCGACAAGAAGCCGATGCTGTCCGACCTCCGCGAGTCCGGTTCGCTCGAGCAGGACGCCGACATGGTGCTGCTGCTGCACCGCGACGACATGTACGACCGCGACTCCCAGCGGGCCGGCGAGGCCGACTTCATCGTCGCCAAGCACCGCAACGGACCCACGGCCACCATCACCACGGCGTTCCAGGGCCACTACAGCCGGTTCGTCGACATGCACCGCTGAGCGGCCCGGCGACATCGCGGTGGGCGTCGCGGGCGCACGGCGCTACGCTGGCGTCATGCGCATGAGTCAGGTGACGACGACGCCGGGAACCTCCGGCGCCGCTGCAGCGTCCTGACCGCGCAGCAAATCCACCAGGCCCCGGAGTGATCCGGGGCCTTTCGTCATTTCTGGGCGGCTCCGGACCACCTCGTGGCCCATCACCAAGGAGCCACACCCATGAACGATTCCCCTTCCGACGATCTCGACCACCGCGACCTCAACCGCGACCTGCGGATCTTCGCCTCCGACCCGCTGGCCGGATCCGGGCTGCCGCTCTGGCTGCCCGCCGGCGCGGCGATTCGGGACGAACTCCAGCGGCTGGCCAAGGAGATCGCCCACGAGGACGGCTGCGTCGACGTCTTCACCCCGGTGCTCGGGCGGCGCGCACTGTTCGAGCGCTCGGGGCACTGGGCGAAGTTCGCGGCCGACATGTTCCCGCCGATGAAGCTCGGCGAGGACGAGGTCGTGCTGCGTCCGGCCAACTGTCCCCACCACGCCCTGATCTACGCCTCGTCGCAGCGGTCGTACCGTGATCTGCCGGTCCGGCTCAACGAGCTCGCCCCGATGTTCCGCGCGGAGCGCTCGGGGGTCGTCTCCGGCCTGCAGCGGGTGCGGCAGATCAGTCTCGACGACACCCACGTCTTCTGCCGCCCGGACCAGGTGGGTGAGGAGGTCGCCCGGGCCCTCCGCTCGGCGCTGCGCGCGCAGCGGATCCTCGGGCTGCCGGTCGACTACGTGCGGCTCTCGCTCCGGGACGCCTCCGGCGCCTGGCTCGGATCGTCGGACCAGTGGGTCCGCGCCGAGGACGCCCTGCGGTCGGCGGCTCTCGGCGTCCTCGGGGCCGATCCGCTGCCGCTGGTCGAGGCACCCGGGGAGGCGGCGTTCTACGGCCCGAAGCTCGATCTGCAGGTGCGCGACGGGCGCGGCCACGAGGAGACCATCGCCACCGTCCAACTCGACTTCAACCAGCCCGAGCGGTTCGACCTCACCTACCAGGACCGCGACGGCTCCCGGCAGCGGGTCGTCATGATCCACCGGGGCACCGTGGGGGCGATGGAGCGCGTCGTCGCCTCCCTGCTCGAGCGCTACCAGGGCAGGCTGCCGCTGTGGCTGGCCCCGGTTCAGGTCGTGGTGCTCCCGGTGGCCGAGGACCAGGACGCCGCGGCCGACGAGACCTGCCGCGTCCTGCGGGCACGGGGGCTGCGGGTCGAGGTCGCCAGGACCGGCAGCCTCGGCAGCCGGATCCGGGACGCCCGGCGGGCCCGGGCCGCGGTCGTGGCCGTGATCGGCGAGCGGGAGGCCCGCGAGGGGCTGGTGCAGGCGACCGACGGCAGTGACGGCGGCAAGCACCTCCTCGCGGCCGGTGAACTCGGCCGCCTCCTCGCTGCCGCCCACGCGGGCCGGCACCCCGTCGAGTGGTAGACCCTCATCACCCACCGGGGCTCCGACGGCCTCCCGCGCAGGCGCGGGTGAGACAGAAGCCGGGCCGGATGGCGGGTGGCCGCCATTTCTGGCCACTTGTGCCCGTCTGGACCGGCATTTGTCTCACTCACGGCCCAGGGGGAGTCTCCTCAGGCCCCGGCCCCGCTTCCCGGCGGACTGTGGTGCTGTGCTCTGATGGACGGGTCCGACAAGCCGAGGAGGAGCCGATGAGCGATCTGCCCCAGTGGTCCCGTGCGTTGGTGATCGTCGCCCACCCCGACGACGAGTCGTTCGGGCTCGGGGCGGTGCTCTCCACCCTGGCCGCGCGCGGGACGCGGATCAGCGTCCTCTGCTACACCCAGGGGGAGGCGTCCACGCTGCACGGCGTCGACGGCGACCTCTCGCTCCTGCGTGGCGAGGAGTTGCGCCGTGCGGCCGACGAACTCGGGCTGGCCGGCGTCCGGTTGCTCGCGCACCCGGACGGCGCTCTCGCCGCGGAACCGCTCGAGAGCCTGCTCCCCGAGGCCCGCGAGTTCGCCTCCGAGGTGCGGGCGGAGGCCCTCATCACCTTCGATCCCTCGGGAATCACCGGCCACCCCGACCATCGGACGGCCACCGAGGTGGCCGAACGGCTCGCCGACGAGCTCGGCCTCGGGCTGCTCGCCTGGACGCTGCCCGCCGACGTGAGCGACCAGTTGCAGCGCGAACTGGGCGTCCCGTTCGTGGGCCGGACGCCGGACCGGATCGACGTCGTCCTCGACGTCGATCGCGGGGCGCAGCGGCGGGCGATCCTCTGCCACGCGAGCCAGGCCGTCCCGCAGAGTCCGCTGTGGCGGCGCCTGGAACTGCTGGGCGACAAGGAGCACCTGTTCTGGCTCCGGCGTCCGCCGACCGGACGCTGACCGTCGACATCGGCGGACTACCCGTTTAGGGTGACGGAGAAACTAAAGTCGTCCCGAGGGAGACCGCCGTGGCCCGCATCGAAGTCCCGTCGCACGGCAGTACGGCGGGAGCCGACGCCTGGCGCTATTGCGTCGGCACCGGCCGCGTCTCACTCGCCCTGCGTAGCGACTACTTGCGCTCGCTCGAGCTGGTGCAGCGGGAGATCGGCTTCCGGCACATCCGGGGCCACGGCCTGCTGCACGACGACATGGGCGTCTACCGGCCCTACGAGTGGGAGGGCCAGTCGCGCGTGGCGTACGGCTTCGGCTACGTCGACGCCGTGTTCGACGCCTGGCTGTCGGTGGGCATCCGGCCGTTCGTGGAACTCGGCTTCATGCCGTCGGCCCTGGCCTCCGGAACCCAGACCGTCTTCTGGTGGCACGGCAATGTGACGCCGCCCTCGTCGTACGAGCAGTGGGCCGAGCTGATCCGTCACCTGTTCGAGCACCTGCTCGACAGGTACGGACGCGAGGAGGTGCGGTCGTGGCCGGTCGAGGTCTGGAACGAACCCAACCTCGAGGGGTTCTGGGAGGGGGCGCGGCAGGACGAGTACTTCCGTCTCTACGAGGCGACAGTGCGGGTGATCAAGCAGGTCGATCCGCAGATCCAGGTGGGCGGACCGGCGATCTGCGGCGGGGGCGAGAGCTGGCTCCCGGCGTTCCTCGACTTCTGCCGGGACAAGGGCCTCCCCGCCGACTTCCTGTCCCGCCACGCCTACAGCTCCTCCCCGCCGCGCACCATCCCGTTCGGCACCTACCAGTCGCTGGCGCCGGTGCAGAACCTGCTCGACGACTTCGCCACCGCGCGGGCGGCCGCGGAGGCCGCCTCCCCCGCGTTGCCGGTGCACATCACCGAGTTCAACACCTCGTACCGGCCCGACAACCCGGTGCACGACACCTGCTACAACGCCGCCTACCTGGCGCGGGTGCTCAGCGAGGGCGGGGAGTCGGCCGACTCGTTCTCCTACTGGACCTTCTCCGACATGTTCGAGGAGGACGGGGTGCCGCTGTCGATCTTCCACGGCGGCTTCGGCCTGCTCACCCACCAGCAGATCAAGAAGCCGACGTTCCACCTCTACGCGTTCTTCGCGCGCCTCGGCCCCGAGATCCTCTACCGCGACGACCGCTGCCACGTCCGCCGGACGCCGGCGGGCGCGGTCCAGCTGGTGGCCTGGAACCCGGTCGACGACCCCGAGGAGCCGGCCCCCACCGCCCGGCTCCAGCTGGACCTACCGCTCCCCCCGGGGCCGGTGTTCGTCAGCCGGTCGCGCGTCCACGAGCGGGCGGGCAACCCGTGGGGCGCCTGGCAGGCGATGGGCCGTCCGCACCAGCCCTCGCCCGCGCAGGTCGAGACGCTGCGCCGGCTCGCCGAGCCGCACCGGACGGGCTGGCAGCAGTCGAGCGAGGGCGGCGTCCTGCGCCTGGACCTGGAGCTCGAGCGGAACGAGGTGACGTTGCTGGAGCTCGCACCGGTGCGCGACGAGACCGGCACCTACCCGGGCCTGGACGACCGGCTCGTCCCCGGCTACGGAGGTTAGGCGCCGACGCGCCCGGCGGCAGTGCGCTCTCGGCCCAGAGATTGTCCGGTCAGGGTCAAGACGGGCCGCGGGCCAGGGGGAGAGGATCGGCGGCGGCGGGGAGGTCTCCCGTTCCCCGCCGGCTCCGTTCACCCCACAAGCCCCCAGGAGGGCGATATGACCCAGGCACCCGAGCAGCACCGCATCGCGCAGCGGCGATGGGGACTGATGACCAACTGGATTCCGCGGCCCCAGCCGGGCCCCGGCCCGTATCCCCAGCCGAAGCCCACGCCCAGCCCCACCCCGCCCGCCCCGCAGACCCGCGCCCAGGTGGTGGTGCGCCGCATCTACTGCTCCTGCACCACCGAGCAGGGCCACGACGAGGTCTACTACCTCTTCGGCGGCGTGAACGGGGCCGGGGCGAAGGTCAGTCACCGCGGCCCGGACGCCTGGCAGTCGGCCGACGCCGACAACGCGACGGCCTGGGACATGAACGACAGCGGTGACCAGCAGAACCGCACCCTCAACGCGGCGATCTACGACGAGGCGCTGACGAGCGGGGAGACGGCCACCTTCGCGTGCGCCTTCTACGAGAGCGACTCGCAGGACTACGGCTCGACGGTGGCCGCCGCCGGCAAGCTCGCGGAGGGCGTCGGCGCCGAGCTCAAGTCGCCGCTGGTGACGATCGCGGGCAAGGCGCTCGAGTGGATCGGCTCGCTCATCCCGAAGAACCAGGACGACTTCCTCGGCGCCTTCTCGATTCGCCTGGCCAACACCAACGGTCAGGTGAGGCTCGCCGAGGTGGCGGCCGGAACCTATGCCCGCATCGTCCGCCAGGACCTCGCGTCCAGCACCTTCACCATCGGACTCCGCCACGACGATGGCGACTACACCGTCGACTTCCAGGTGACCGGACGCTGACCCGGCCCGGATCGGCTCGCCCCGGCTCCCGCCGGCAGCGCACCCCTCCGCCCAGCGTGAGGGGGTAGTGCGGCAGGCGGGAGCCGGAGTCGCCTCGAGCGTTCCGGACGTCGCGGCGCCGGCGTCCACCAGCGCGGAGGGGCGGGGCTCCCGGTCGGCCCAACCGCTGTCACCCAATCCGGCAGGCGCAGCACTCCGAATCGTTGACATCACCAGCCCACCCGTCGGCCCGGCCCCCGCGGTCCCCGCGAACAGGAGTGAAGCCATGCACACCACCCAACGCATCCACCCCGCCACCGCGACCGGGTCCCTCATCGACTCGGTGCTCGTGCCGGCGACCCACTGATCGCGACCATCCCCGACGCTCCGACAGGGCGCCCCAACCACGGCGGGCGGCGCCCCGAACGATACGGGACGCGCCATGTTGGCAAGTCATGACACAGTGGCCCTCATGTCGGAGTACGACCCAGGGCCGGCCCCGGACGTCGACGAGCTCATGGAGCGCGTCGCCCGGGGCGACCAGCAGGCCTTCGCGAGCCTGTACGACGCGCTCGCCCCGCTCGTGCACGGCCTCGTGCTGCGGATCGTCCGCGACCCGGCGCAGAGCGAGGAGGTCACCCAGGAGGTGTTCCTCGAGGTGTGGCGCCAGGCCAAGCGGTTCGACGCCGACCGGGGCCACGCCCGGGCCTGGATCACCGTCACCGCGCATCGGCGGGCGGTCGACCGGGTGAGGGCGGCGCAGTCGGCGTCCGACCGCGACCTGCGCGAGGGCATCAAGGAGTTCCAGGACAGCTACGACGACGTGGAGCACCGGGTGGAGGTCTCGCTCGACAGCCAGCGGGTACACCGGGCGCTCCAGTCGCTCACCGAGGCCCAGCGGGAGGCGATCCGGCTCGCCTACTACGGGGGTTACACCTACCCTCAAGTCGCCGAGGTCCTCGGGCTTCCCCTGGGGACCGTGAAGACCAGAATCCGGGACGGCATGATTCGGCTGCGAGACGCGTTGGGGGTGAGCCATGGATGATCAACTGCACCTGCTGACGGGTGCCTACGCGCTCAACGCGGTCGACGACCAGGAGCGGAGGCGCTTCGAACACGAGCTGCCCTTCGGCCATCCGACGGCCGAGGAGGCCAGGGAGCTGAGCGAGACCGCCGCGCTCCTCGCCGCCGAGACCACCCCGGTCGCACCTCCCCCGGGCCTCAAGGACCGGCTGCTCGCCCAGATCGCCACCACGCCCCAGGACGAGCCCGTGCTCGAACCCCGGGCGCAGCGGACGCCGCCCGCGTCCCCCACGCCCGTCGCCGCGCCGACGCCGGCTGCGGCTCCGCAACCCGAGGATGCCCCGACGGCCCCCGTCGTTCCCATCGGCGGGCGTCGCCGTCGTGCCGCCGGCGTCCGGTGGCTCGCGGCGGTCGCGGCCGTCGCCGTCATCGCCGCGGGGGCTGCCGGCGTCTGGGGGTTCCGGGCCCAGCAGCAGCGCGACGAGGCCCAGCAGGAACTGTCCACGCTCAAGGCGGCGCCCGCCGCCTTCATGAACCGGATCCTCTCGGCGCCGGACGCCACCGTGCAGAAGGCGAGCGCGCCGGGCGGCGGCTCGATCCTGCTCGTCCAGTCGCGCACGGCAGCCCTCGGCGGGGTGATGACCATCGGCATGCCGAACGCCGGTGCCGGGAAGACCTACGAGCTGTGGCTCATCGACTCGGCGGGCACCGCCAAGCCCGCCGGGCTGGTGCCCTCGGGCGACCGGACGACGTGGAACGAGCTCGCCGGCGGAGTCGGCACTGCGGCCTACCTCGGGGTGACGGTCGAACCCGCCGGCGGCTCCCCCCAGCCGACGACCAAGCCGATCGTGCTGCAGTCGATCGCCTGAGAGCGCAGACCCGGCACGACGCGACCGGATGCCCGCCCGGTCCAGGGGCGGGCATCCGGTCGTCCGTCGTCAGTCGCAGGTGCCCGGCGTGAACGCTTCCGAGGGCATCGGCCGGTCGTCGACGAAGGTGTTGCCGGTCGAGTACTGGTCGAGGTTCCACGGGTTCACGGTGCCGAGATCGTTGGCGAAGCACACGTGGTCGAACCGCGACCCCGTGAGGCCCTGGATCTCGGTGGAGTTGACGTTGCGGAGCCGGACGTCCTCGACCGTGAACGGGCCGACGGTGGCGGCGTCCGGACCCATCGCCGGCCCGGCCTGGACGGAGATGACCGGGTACTTCTGCGACGTCGCCATCCCGCACGACGTCTCGTTGTTCCCGTCGACGGACACGTTGCGCACGGTGATGTCGCGGAAGGTGGCCGACCCGGCGGGCAGGTAGCCGCTCGCCGACTGCTTGTACGCCAGCGACGCGATGACAGCGCTCGTCTTGAGGCAGGACGCCGCGCTGTTGCGAAGGACGATCTGGCGGGCCCCACCGCCCATGTTCGACGTGCTCTTCATCCTCAGGGCGCCCGTCTCGGTGAGGTGGAAGATGTTGTCCTCGGCGAGCACGTTCTGCACCCAGGCGGCCGTGTGGCTGCCGATCGCGATGCCGCCGTGGCCGCGTCGCATGTAGTTGTCGAAGATCCAGGCGTTCTGGCTGGACGGACCCTTCTCCCCGGTGGCGCCCTGGCCGGCGGCGAAGTTCACCTCGTCGTCGCCGGTGTCGAAGAAGTTGCCGGTGACGATCGCGTTGTCGCTCCCGCCCAGTTCGATGCCGTCACCGTTGTTCGCGTCGTAGGTGAGGAACCGGGCGGCGCTGACCGTCACGTTCTGGTCGTCCAGGAGCATGAGCCCGTGGTAGGCGGGGTTGGTGAGCGTCACGCCCTGGATGTAGAGGCCGCGGACGCCCATGAGCGTCACCAGGCTGGAGCGGTAGTTCCCGTAGATGTCCTTCGCCGACAGCGGGTCGGGAGTGTTCACCTGGCCGGCCAGGTCCGACGGGTTCTGCTCGGCGTGGGCCACCTGGTCGGCGGCGAGGATGCCGTCGTTCAGCACCTTGCTCGCGTTGCTCGCCACCACCTGCGGGAGGATGGCGCCGGTCTCGTCGGTCGTCGTCGCCGGATCGGCCGACTTCCAGCCGTTGCCGTCGATCGTGCCCTCGCCGACGATCCGCACGTCGGTCGCGACCCGCCCGGGCGCCCGGCGCTCGGCCGTCCTGCCGTGGTCGGCGGGCAGCACGTTGATGAGCGACGGCGGCCGCAGGTAGGCGGTGTAGTTCGGGTCGACGGGGGTGGGCACCGCGTAGAGGTAGTACCCCCGGTCGAGCGGGTAGTCCTGCCAGTGGCTGGAGCCGACGAGGACGGCACCCTTGTCGAGCCGGAGGGTCATGCCGCTGTGCAGGAACAGGGCGCCGGTGAGGTAGCGCCCGGCGGGCACCACGACGGTGCACCCGGGCTGCTCGCACACGTCGATCGCCCGCTGGATGGCTGCGGTGTCGAGGGTCGTGCCGTCGCCGACGGCGCCGAACCGGGGGTCGGTGATGCGGACCTCGCGGGCCGGGGCGGTGGTCGTGACGCTGACGCTGTTGCTGGACGCCGACAGCGACCCGTCCCCGTGCAGGGCGCGCACGGTGAAGGTGTGGGTGCTGCCGGGCTCGAGTCCGGTCACCGTGAAGCTGTGGGCGACGGTGCGCACCGCGAACCCGTCGGTGTTCGCCGCCCGGAAGGCCTGCACGTACGGCTGCGCCGCGGAGTGGCCGGCGGCGTTCTGCTCGGCCGTGCCGATGCGCCTGCCGTCCTGGTAGACGACGTAGTCGACCACGCCCTGGTCACGGTCGGAGGTGCGCCACACGAGTTGGGTACCGGTGGCGTCGGTCGCCGCGGCCGGCACGCAGAGGTCCTGCGGGGCCGCCGACGGACTGGGCTGGTCGGCCGGCTGTGGGGCGCAGGTGCTTGCCGGGGCGGGTGGTTCGGCGTTGGCCGGCAGCACGAGCAGGGCGGACGCCGCAAGGCAGGCGCCCAGTGGGGCGAGGATCCGTCGGGTGAGGGGCCGTCGTGGGGTGAGCATGTTCCTCCACATCCTTGTGTCGGTAAGCGATTTCCTCGGACGCTACGCCGACCTCCCGGTGGAGGTCAACGCCCGGGCGTTGCCTTCGTGACCAGCACCGATGCGGGGAATGGGGGGGCGAGCGGTGCCCGCGGCACCTGAGACCCGGCAGCGGAAGGGGCCGGGGCGTTCCCGCCCCGACCCCCTCGTTCCGCCCGGCCGGCCTCACTCGCCAGGAAGGCTGACCGAGCACGTTGCGAGCGCCCCCGCGACCGCCGTCTCGAAGTGGTCGACCCCGTGGCCGTCGCTCACCACGGCGGTGGGGGCGTCCTTGGCCAGCTCGAAGAAATCGGACGCCGTCATGTGCCCGCTCTGCCCGGCGCCGTGCGCCCCCGCGACCCCCACCCCCATGGCGAACGAGGCGGGCTCGCCCGCCGCCAGCCAGGCGGACTCGATGCACTGCCCCTGGTCGGGCGTGAACCAGCCCATCCCGACCGCCTGCGACACCATGTCGTCGATGGTCACGTACTCCCAGTTGCCCGACCTGGTCATCTGCTGCTGTCCCTGCTGGCTCGCCGACACGTTGATGCAGTCCCACGCGTAGGCGGTGGGTGCGGCGAACGCCAGCGCGGCCGCCGCACCCAGCGCCGCGACGGCCATTGACCTGCGCTTCATCTGTTGCTCCCCTCATCAGCCTCGCCCGGGGCCCCGTGGCCCCGATCCCCCCGAGGTGACCCCCACCCTCCCCCGGCGCCGCGGCGTCCGTCTTGTTCCTCACGACAGTTCGCCTGTGCTGAGAGCGCACACTCCCCGGTCGGGACGAGCCGCGCGGCTCGGGCGGTGACCCCCTCGCGACGTACATTCACCCGCATGCTGGGGATTCCCGAGCGGAGGTGGGACACCAGGGGGTTCGCTCCGGGGGAGCAGTTCGCGGTGTGGCAGGAGATGGCCTGCGACGCCTTCGTTCCCGTGTCACTGCGCGCCGACCGCCCGGTCGAGGCCGGCTTCGCGAGCAGCTGCGAGAGCCGCCGGGTGGGCGTGCTCGGCGTCTCGTGGCTGACGTCGCAGGCACAGGTGGTGGAGCGGACGCCCCGCCTCACGGCGTCCGGCGAGACAGGGGTCTACTTCGTCAACCTGCCCCTCTCCGGCCGGGGTGCCGCCGAGCAGGAGGGCCGGCGGGCGGTGGCCGGCCCGGGTGATTTCGTCCTCGTGGACGCCGACCGCCCGTTCGAGTTGACCTTCGACGCGCCCTTCGAGCAGATCAGCCTCGCCGTGCCCCGCGACGTCCTGCAGCCGCTGCTCGCCGACCCGGCCGCCGCCGTGTCCGTCACCGTGCCGGGCGACCACGGGGTGGGAGCGGTCGCCTCCGCCGCCATCCGGACGCTCGCCTCGGAACGCTGCCGGCTCGACGCCCGGCAGGCCAGGGGGATCGTCGCACACCTCGCCGGGCTCATCGCGCTCGGCGTCACCAGCGCCGTTCCCGAGCGCGCCGTGGGCCCGCGCACGGTCCTCCTCCAGGCGGCGCTCGACGAGATCGAGCGGTCGCTCGCCGACCCCGACCTCTGCGTCGAGGCCGTGGCGTCCCGGATCAACATCTCGCCCAGCTATCTCACCAAGCTGTTCGCGGGCCGGGGGACGACGTTCGGCCGGTGGCTGATCGGACGCCGCCTCGACCGTGCGTGGGACGCCCTCGACCCGCTGCTCATCGCCGCCGCCCCGGCAACGGTGACCGAGGTCGCGCTGGCCTGCGGCTTCCGCGACTCGTCGCACTTCGCCCGCACCTTCCACCAGCGCTTCGGCGTCACCCCGACCCAGCGGCGGTCGGGCGCGGGCCGGCGAACCCCGCGGGCGCCGGAATAGCCCGGCGGCCGCACATGGTTGTGCGGGGTATGCGAGCAATGACCTACGACCACTACGGCGACGACTCCGTCCTCGAACTCACCGACCAGCCGATGCCCAAGGTGGGCCCCGGTGAGGTGCTGGTGCGGGTGAAGACGGCGAGCGTCAACCCCGTCGACTGGAAGCTCATGGGCGGCGGCCTCGACCAGCTCATGGACGTGTACTTCCCCGTGATCCCCGGCTGGGACGTCGCGGGCGTCGTCGAGCGGGTGGGCATCGACACCCCCGAGTTCGCGGCCGGCGACGAGGTGTTCGCCTATGCCCGCAAGGACGTCGTCCACGGAGGGACGTTCGCCGAGTACGTGACCGTTCCGGTCCGGGCGCTCGCCCGCAAGCCGGCCGCCCTCGACTGGGCCGCCGCGGGCGCCCTTCCCCTCGCCGGGCTCACCGCCTACCAGTCCCTCTCCCGCCTCCACGTCGGCCCGCTTGACACCGTGCTCATCCACAACGGCGCCGGCGGAGTCGGCTCACTGGCCGTGCAGATCGCCACGGCGATGGGCGCGACCGTGATCGCCAGCTCGTCCCCGGCCAACCACGGCTACCTCCGCGAGCTCGGGGCCGCTCACGCGGTGGCCTACGGCGACGGCCTCGTCGACGCGGTCCGCGCGGTCGCCCCGGCCGGTGTCGACGTCGTCCTCGACTACGTCGGCGGCGTCGAGGAGCAGACGCTCGCGGTGCTCGCCGAAGGTGGCCGGCACGGGTCGATCGCCGACCCGAGCGTGCTCGAGCACGGCGGCCACTGGTTCTGGGTGCGCCCCAGCGGCTCCGACCTCGACGCCCTGGCCGGGCTCGTGGACGCCGGCACGCTGCGGGTCGAGGTGGCCCGCACCTACCCGCTCGAACGGCTCGCCGATGCGTTCGGCGCCAGCCGCGAGGGGCACGTGCGCGGCAAGTTGGTGCTCACCGTCGACTGACGCCCTGGGGCCGGACGGCCCGCCCGGCCCCGGTGAGGGTGCGGGCGGGCTGCCTACAGTGGAGCGATGAGCGAACAGACCACATCGATGAGGGTCGCGGTCCTGGGCACGGGCATCATGGGCGCCGCGATGGCACGCAACATCGCCAAGGCGGGGCACCGGGTCACCGCCTGGAACCGCAGCCGGGAGAAGGCCGAGCCACTGGCCTCCGACGGGATCGGCGTCGCTGCATCCGCCGAGGAGGCGGTCTCCGACGCCGACGCCGTGGTCACCATGCTGTTCGACGGCGACTCGGTGCGCGAGGTCATGGAGGGCGTGCTGCCCGCGCTTCCCCGGGACGCCGTCTGGTTGCAGATGACCACGGCCGGCCCGGAGAAGACCGCGGAGCTCGCCCGGCTCGCCGCCGGGCGCGACGTCCCGTTCTACGACGCCCCCGTGATGGGCACCCGCGGGCCGGCCGAGGCGGGGCAGCTGACCGTCATCGCGTGCGGACCCACCGACCGGCGGGACGTCGCCGACCGGGTGTTCGACGCGGTCGGCTCGCGCACCGTCTGGGTGGGCGAGGACGCCGCGGCCGGCACGGCGTCCCGCCTCAAGCTCGTCGTGAACAGCTGGGTGGTGAGCGTGGCCAACGCGGCCGGCGAGATCGTCGCGCTGTCGGAGGCGCTCGAGGTCGACCCGCGGAAGTTCCTCGACCTCATTGCCGGTGGCGGCCTCGACACCCCCTACCTCACGGCGAAGATGGGCCTGGTCCTCGACCGGAAGTTCTCCCCCGCGCAGTTCGGGGCGTCCAACGCCGGCAAGGACGCCAGGCTCATGGTCGAGGCGGCCGAGCGAGCCGGCGTCCGGGTGGACGCCCTGGCCGCCGCGAGCGACCGGCTCGACCGGGTGAGCGCGTCGGGCCACGGCGGAGAGGACATGGCGGCGTCCTACTTCGCGAGCCGGCCCGACGACGCGACCGCCGGCTGAGGGACGCGGCTCAGCTCGCCTGTTCCACCCGGGAGTGGTGGAACAGCGAGCGCCGCGACCGCTCCTTGTGCCCGTGCTTGCGGGCCAGGCGCGCCAGCACCTCGAGCGCGTCCTCCGGCTCGGCGCGCAGGGTGTGGTCGGCGTTGACGTACGACCAGGCGATCGTGCCGTCGCTGTCGATGACGTAGGTGGCCGGGAACGGCAGCGTGTAGCTGGGGTCGCCGGTGAGGGCCGAGAGGTCGATCCCCTGCTCGGCGTACAGGTCGCGCAGCCCCTCCGGCACCGTGAACGCGAGCCGGTAGGCGCGGGCGACCGCGTTGCCGGCGTCCGAGAGCACGGGGAAGGTCAGTCCGAGTTTCTCCACCGTCTCGCGGGACGCGGCCAGCGGCTGGGGTGAGATCGCGAGGAGGCTGGCGCCGAGCGCGATGACGTCGCTCAGGCGCGACTCCCACGCCCGCAGTTCCAGGGCGCAGTAGGGGCTCCACTCGCCGTGGAAGAACGTGAGCACGACCGGCCCGGCGTCGACGAGGTCGCCCAGGGCGATCTGCCGGCCCGAGGTGTCGGGCAGGGTGAAGCCAGGGGCGACCGAGCCGGTGCGCAGCGCATGGTCGGTGATGCCGGACGCCGCGAGCCCCGCGACCTCCGCTCGGAGGATGGCCAGGCTTCGAGCCGGGAGGCCCTGGCGGGCGTCCTGTCGGTGCTCGGTGAGTTGCTGTGCCAGTTCTCGCGTCATGTCCACTCCTGGAAGTTTCCTGGCCCGGCCCGGCAGGGCTGCGCCAACCTCCAAGTATCCGCAGGACGCCGTGCGATGGCTGAAGGATCACTGAAGACGACCTGTGAGTCGCCTGTGAACTCGTTCCGACCAGCCCGGATCCCGGATGGGCCCACTCGCCGCGGCCCACCCCCAGGGACTAGAGCAGCTTCTCCCCCGCCGCGAGGATCACGCAGGTCGTGAACACCCGCATCGCCGCGTCCACCTCGTCGGCGGAGGGGTACGACGGCGCGATGCGGAGGTTGCTGTCCTCGGGGTCCTGCCCGTACGGGAAGGTGGCGCCGGCCGGGGTGAGGCTCACGCCGACCGCCTTCGCCAGCTCGACGACGCGCTTCGCGGTGCCGGGCACGAGGTCGACCGACACGAAGTACCCGCCGCGGGGTTCGGTCCACGTCGCGATGCCGAGGCCCCCGAGCCGCTCCTGCAGTTGACGCAGCACGGCGTCGAACTTCGGCTCGAGGATCGCGCGGTGCTTCTGCATGTGCTCGACGACGCCGTGACGGTCGAGGAAGAACCGCACGTGCCGCAGCTGGTTGAGCTTGTCGGGGCCGATCGAGCGCATCGCATCGTGCTTGAGGAACCACTGGACATTGGCGGGGGACGACGCGAAGAACGAGACGCCCGAGCCGGCGAAGGAGATCTTCGACGTCGACGCGAACACGAAGGCGCGGTCGGGGTTGCCCGCCTCGGCGCACGCCTCGAGCAGGTTGTCGAGGTGGTCGGGCGTCTCGCGGAGGTGGTGCAGCGCGTAGGCGTTGTCCCAGTAGATGCGGAAGTCGGGGGCCGCGGTCGGCATGGCGGCGAGCCGGCGCACGACCTCGGAGCTGAAGGTGATGCCGGTGGGGTTGGAGTACTTCGGCACGCACCAGATGCCCTTGATCGTCGGGTCGTCGGCGACCAGCCGCTCGACCACGTCCATGTCGGGGCCCTCCGGGGTCATCGGGACGACGACCAGACCCACGCCGAGGTCGGCGGAGACGCCGAAGTGCCGGTCGTAGCCCGGGGCGGGGGCGAGGAACTTGACGTCCTGGCCCTGCCAGGAGGGGGCGCCTCCGGGGGCGTGGAAGAACGACGTGGACACGCACTGGTGCATGAGCGCGAGCGAGGAGTTGTCGCGGGCCACCAGCTGGTCGACGGGCACCTCGAGCAGCGGGGCGAAGATCTCGCGGAGCTGCTGCAGGCCCTTGGGGGCGCCGCCGTAGTTGCGCAGGTCGCCGGCGTCCGGGGCGGTGTAGTCGCCGTCGCCGGGCAGGTCGAGCATCGCGTTGGCGAGGTCCAACTGGTCGGGGCAGGGCTTGCCGCGGGTGATGTCGAGCTTGAGTCCGCGGGTCTTCAGCTCCTCGTACTCCTGCCGTGCCGCCGCGACGGCGGTGCCGAGCTGGGCCGTGTCGACCATGAGCGTCCTCCCGAGCGTGTGGGTGTCTACCGCCCCACCGTAGTTACTCCGGCCGCACTCCGCATCGCGGCGGCCGGACGCGGACGGGCTCAGCCGGCGTCCCACCACCTCAGCACGCGCAAGGCCCTGAGGGTGATCCACGCCGACGGCTCGCCCTCGCCGGCGTCCATGGCGAGCCAGTGGCGGCCGCGCCAGGTCTTGTCGAGCGCCCAGAGGCCGTCGTGGTGGCGGCGGGCGCGGACGTGCTCGACCGCTTCGGCGAGCCGCGGGTCGGGCCGGTCGCCGTGCAGCATCGCGGCGGCGCGGAAGTGGTCGAGCGCCCGCAGCACGTCGTAGTGCCAGCGCGCCGGGTAGCTGAACCGGAGGAACTCCGGGTCGGCGGGGCGTCCGGTGCCCAGCCGCCGGTAGAGGGCCCGCTCGAGGAGGAACTCCTCACCGCTCATGAGCGCCCACCGGGACGCCGGCGTGCCCCCGGTCGCGCGCTCGAACTCGAGCAGACCCTCGAGCACGTTGATCGTCGTGTCGAACGAGGAGCGGGTGGAGCCGTTGGCCCGCTCGCAGTTCCAGCCGCCGTCGGGCTGCACCTCGCCCACCAGCCGCTCGACCAACGGGGTCATGTCGACGCCGAAGTAACTTCCGTCGGCCACGGTGCGGCCGTTGATGCACTCCTCGACCTCCCCCTGCCAGAACGGGCTGCCGTCGTAGTCCCACCGGCTGTTCTCGCCGACCAGGCGCACGGCGCGGCGCGCGGGCTCGCTCTCGGGGTCGAGACCGAACTCGCGCAGCTGGGTGAGGGCCCAGGCGCTCGCGGTCCACGGCTGGCCGGTCTCGTGGAACTCCTCCTCGGTGAACCCGGCCGGGAAGAACGCCCCGCCGTCCCACTGCCCGTCGGCGTCCTCGTGCCCGAGCAGCTCGGCACCCCACCCCTCGGTGGCGACCCTCGCCCGCTCGGCGCGCCACTCGGCCTCCGGGGCGTCCAGCAGGTCGCGCTGCACCTGCCAGCGGATCGCGGGGTCGGACCCCAGCAGCCAGTCGAGGACGGGGTCGGGGCCGCGCTGCTCCATGGTCGGGAGTGTAGGCACCGGCCGGGCCGTCGGGAACACCCCGGCGTCCAGGGCCCACCCCTCCACGACTTTCTGCGAAATGTGCACGCCCTGCCACACACCCGCCCCCCGGCCCAGGGTGTGGCAGGTGGTGCGAATTCCGCAGGATCGGGGTCGGGAACACCCCGGCGTCCGGCGTCGTTGCCCCTGGTATGAGCCCTCGCGTCCCCTTGTCCATCCTCGACCTCGTCCCCGTCTCGCAGGGGCACTCGCGACACGACGCGTTCGAGGCGAGCGCCGATCTCGCCCGCGCGGCCGACCGGCTCGGCTACGAGCGCTACTGGGTCGCCGAGCACCACGGGAGCGAGACCTTCATGGCCTCGGCCACCTCGCTCGTCCTCGGGTACCTCGCCGAACGCACCGAGCGGATCCGGCTCGGCAGCGGAGGCGTCATGCTGCCCAACCACTCCCCGCTCATGGTGGCCGAGTACTACGGGACGCTGGCCACGATCTACGGCCCGCGGTTCGACCTGGGCCTCGGGCGTGCGCCAGGCACCGACCCGATGACCGCCGCGGCGCTCCAGCGGCACCACGGCGAACTCGACACGTTCGCCAACGACGTCGCCGACCTGCGCCGCTACCTCGGCGAACCGGGCGGAGCCCGGGTGCGGGCCATCCCTGGCGAGGGCACGGAGGTGCCGCTGTGGATGCTCGGCTCGTCGCTCGGCGGCGCGCAGGTGGCGGCCGTCCTCGGCCTGCCCTACGCGTTCGCGTCGCACTTCGCGCCCGACTCGCTCGACCAGGCGCTCGCGCTCTACCGGCAGGAGTTCACGCCGAGCGCCGAGCAGCCGGAGCCGCACACGATGGCAGGCGTGAACGTCCTCGTCGCGCCCAGTCAGGACGAGGCCGAGTACCTGTTCAGCACCAGCCAGCTGATGCGGGTGCGGATCCGCACCGGGCAGCTCGCCCCGCTCGACCCTCCGGTGCCCGACGTGCGGGAGCTGGTGCACGAGTCGGCCCGCTACCTGGTCGGCGAGCCCTCGGGCCCCGCCACCATGGTCGGCACCCCGGACGCCGTCGTGGCGCAACTGGAGGCGTTCGTGGAGCGCACCGGGGTCGACGAGCTCATCGTCACGACCTACACCCACGACCCGGCGCTGCGGATCCGCTCGTTCGAGCTGCTCTCCTCCGCCTGGGAGCCCGCCGGCGCTCGCGTCTGACGACCCCGCGTCCCGCGATCCGACGGACTGACCCTCCCCGAAACGTGCACGGCCTGCATGGGCGCGCCCTCCTCGGGCGACATCCATGCAGGCCGGGTGAATCTCGGGCCCGACGGCCTCAGCCGCGCGGACCGTGCGGCCCGTGGCCGCCCGGGTTGGCCCGGTTCTCGGTCTGGCGCACCGACTGCATGTCGTCGAGCGCCGCGAGGACCTTGTCGTAGCTCACCCCGAGCTTGTCCGCGAGGACCTTGGCCATCGACTCGTGCCGGGCGTCCTGCTGGGCCTCGGTGAGGTCGTAGCCGCGGGTGGTGGTCGGGTTGGCGGTGCGGTAGGCCTGCAGCGCGTCCGACACCTTGGTGGCGTCCACCCCGAGCTTGTCGGCCAGATAGTTCACCATCCAGGTGGCGCCGTAGCCGGCCCCGTTGCCCATGCCCGTCCCGTCGCAGACCCCGGTGCGGGGCGCGGCGGTGTTGGGACCGCGCTGCGCCTGGGCGCTGGCGGACGCCGCCGGGCTCGGCGAGGGGGTGTCGGCGTTGGCGGTCACCGCGAATCCGGTGGCGGCGACGGCTGCGAGCGAGAGGCTCGCGACGGCGATGCCGATGCTCTTGCGTGTGATCATCTCGACTCCTTCGATCTGGGGATCTCTCCCGTTCTGAGATCCACTGTGGAGGAGCCGTGTGAGGCGGCCGTCTGGCTCGTGTGAAGCTTGGATGAAGCTCCGGTTGCACCGGACGGGCGCGGCGTCCGGCCTTGTCAACCCACTCTCATGGGGGTTCCGGGCGGCACGGCGCCGCGACGTGGCTGGCGGCATGGGTTTAGATGGGGCCATGAGGGACGGCACCCGGAGCACGCTGGTCATGGCGGGGATGACGCTGGCGCTGCTCGTCGTGCTCGCGCTCGGCTCGACCAGCCGGTTCGGCCGGATCGCCTCGCCCACGCTCATGCAGCCGATTCCGGCGGTGCGGCCGAGCTCCACCCCGCAGCCGTCGGCGCCGCCGCGCCCGTCGATCGCCCCGCGGCCCGACGCCCACCCCTTCGTCATGCCGGCGTGGATCGGCGAGCTCGTCCTCGGCCTGGCCGCGCTCGCGGTGCTCGTCGTCATCGCCCTCGTCGTCGCCCGCACGATGCGCCAGCTCAACGCCAAGCGCGGCCTCGAGCAGGCGGACGCCGACCAGGTGGTGGACGCCGACGCCCTCCCCGAACTCGTCGAGTCGGTCAGCGAGTCCCTCGCCGACACCCTGCAGCGGCTGCGCACCGGGGGCCGCCTCGACGACGTCATCCTCGAGTGCTGGCGCCGGCTCGAGGACGCCGCGGCCGCCACCGGAACCCCCCGGGCGGCGTCCCAGACGGCCGAGGAGTTCACCGTGAGCGTCCTCGCCGCCACCCCCGCCCGGCCCGACGACCTGCGGGTGCTGGCCGACCTCTACCGCCGGGCGATGTTCAGCACCCTGCCCGCCGCCCCCGACGACAGGGGGCGCGCCGTCGACGCGCTGGAGCGGCTCATCTCCTCCCTCGGCGGTGAGCCGACATGAGGTGGTTCGCGCGGGGCAGCTTCGGACGCCGGTTGGCGCAGCGACTGGTCGGGGCGGTCATCGCCGTCCCCGTGCTCGTCTGGGCCAGCAAGGCGGTGCAGCTCAACCTCTCGCTGTCGTTCGCGGTCCTCGTCGCCGCGCTCGGGGCGCTGCTCACCTTCGCCTTCTCCGACGACCTGTGGCCCGACCCGCCGTCACCGGGCTGGAACGTCAAGCTCGAGAAGCGGCGTCCGCACCTGCCCCGCGAGCGGCGCACGGTGAGGCTGGGCGACATCGCCCGCGGCGCCGATCCGAGCCGCCGCTTCACCACCGCCGAGCTGAGGGTCGAGCTGTCCGACCTCGCGGCCGACCGGCTGGTGCGCCACCACGACGCCGACCCGGCCCACCCGTTCGCCGGGTCCGACCGGCTGCTCTCCCCCGCCCTGTTCGACTACCTCACCGGCGAGGACCCCGCCCCGACGGTGCGCCGGGCCACGCTCGGCACCTACCTCAAGGAGATCGATTCCCTGTGACCCACCACCCGGATCCCGCGGCCGCCCCCCTGGACGCCGCCCGCCCCGAGCCGCTGCCGTTCGCCGAGGCCACCAGCCTGGCGGCGTCCGTGCTCGACCAGGTCGACCGCGCGGTGGTGGGCAAGCGCGAGGCGCTCACCCTCGTGCTCGCCGGGGTGCTGGCGGGCGGCCACGTGCTGCTCGAGGACCTCCCCGGTCTCGGCAAGACCCTCGCCGCCCGCTCCCTCGCGCAGGCCCTCGGCCTGGAGTTCCGTCGCGCCCAGTTCACCCCCGACCTGCTGCCCAGCGACCTCACCGGCAGCTACGTCTTCGACCAGACGCGCGCCGAGTTCAACTTCCGCCCCGGCCCGGTGTTCACCGGGCTGCTGCTCGCCGACGAGATCAACCGGACGCCGCCGAAGACCCAGTCGGCACTCCTCGAGGCGATGCAGGAGCACCAGGTGAGCGTCGAGGGCACCACCTTCCCGCTGCCCCGCCCGTTCCACGTCATCGCGACCGCCAACCCGATCGAGCACGAGGGCACCTACCCGCTGCCCGAGGCGCAACTCGACCGGTTCCTGCTGCGGCTGTCGTTCGGCTACCCCACCCCCGACGAGGAATGGGAGGTGCTGTCTCGGCGGATCGCCCGCAAGCAGGAGGACCAGCACCTCGCCCCGGTGCTGGACGCCGCCCGGCTGCTGGCGCTGCAGGCGAGCGCCGAGGAGGTCTACGTCGCGGAGTCCGTGGGCCGGTACGCGATCGCCCTCGTCGACGCGACCCGCCGCGACTCCGCCGCGCTCGTCGGCGCCTCCCCGCGCGGCTCGCTCGCGCTGCTCACCTGCTCGCGGGCGCTCGCGCTCATCCGGGGCCGCAGCTTCGTCGTCCCCGAGGACGTCAAGGACCTCGCCCCCGCCGCCCTCGGGCACCGGATCACCGTGCGCCCGGAGCTGTGGCTCAACGACGTGTCGCCCGAGTCGATCGTCACCCGGGCGCTGGACGCCGTCCCGGTGCCGGATGCCAGCGACCTGAGCCCGGCGAACGCCGCCCGATGAGCCTCGACGGCCGCCGGATCGCCCCGCGGACCACGCCGACCTCGGCCCTCACCCGGGCGCTGCTGGTCGGGCTGGTCGGCGGGCTGGCGGCCGTGCTCATGCACCGCAGCGACGTGCTCGTGCTGGTGACGCCGATGCTCGTCTACGCCGCTCTGGCGGTGGTCAGCCGGCGCCGGCTGGACGGGGCGTCGGTCACCCTGGAGCCGGCGAACGCGCAGATGCGCGAGGGCGACGAGGCGAACCTGCGGATCGAGGCGCCCCCGGGCCTGGTGGTCGGGGTCGTCG
>DATAKK010000041.1:0-30870 GCA_036261615.1 Propionibacteriaceae bacterium
TGAGGGAGCCCCGGCCTGCACGGCGTCCGGGCTGCCCACGGTCGTCGCCCACGATCCCCGGCGGATCATGGCCGCCGCGGCGGCCCGGGTGTTCCCGAGCGGTTCGCTCACCCTGTTCGGCATCACCGGCACCAACGGCAAGACGACGACCGCGTTCCTCCTCGAGGCCGCGCTCCGCGCCGCGGGCCACCGGGTGGGCACGGTCGGCACCATCGGCTTCCGCCTCGACGGGGAGGCGCTCACCGGCGGGCGGACGACCGTCACCACCCCCGAGTCGCCCGATCTCATGGCCCTGCTCGCCGTGTTCGCCGAGCGGGGGGCGCGCGACGTCGTCATGGAGGTGAGCTCTCACGCCCTGGCGCTGCACCGCGTCGACGGCGTGCACTTCGCGGTGGGCGCCTTCATGAACCTCGGGCGCGACCACCTCGACTTCCACCACACGATGGAGGCGTACTTCGAGGCGAAGGCGATGCTCTTCGAGCCCGGACGCTGCGACGTCGCGGTGATCAACGTCGACGACCCGTACGGACGCCGGCTCGCCGAGCGGATCACGGCGTCCGGCGCCGCCCGGCTGGTCACCACCGGCACCGGGGAGGGCGCGCACTACCGCATCCTCGGCTGGGAGCCGACCGCGCGGGGCTCGCGGGTGCAGATCTCCACGCCGTCGGGGAACCGGCGCTTCGAGCTCGGCATGCCGGGCGACTACAACGTGCGCAACGCGGTCGCCGCCCTCGCCATGGCGGAGGCGGTCGGGGTCGACCTGGACGCCGCGGCGTCCGGGCTGGCCGACGCGCAGGTTCCGGGCCGGATGCAGGTCGTCGACCTCGGGGCCGGCGCCCCGCGCGTCGTCGTCGACTTCGCCCACACCCCCCAGGCGATCGAATCGGTGCTGTCGTCGCTGCCACCGGGCGGTCCGGTCGTCGTCGTCGTCGGGGCGGGCGGCGACCGCGACATCTACAAGCGCGGGCCCATGGGCGCCTCGGCGGGCGCCGGCGCCGACGTGGTCATCGTCACCGACGACAACCCCCGCACGGAGGACCCCGCGGGCATCCGGGCCGGGGTGCTCGAGGGGGCCAGGGCGGCCACCCGGCCGCGGGCGGTGCTGGAAGTGCCCGACCGGCGGGGCGCGATCGCCGAGGGACTGCGACGAGCCCGGCCGCACGGGATCGTCGCGATCCTCGGCAAGGGTCACGAACAGGGGCAGGAGGTCGGCGGACGGGTGCTGCCGTTCGACGACGTCGCCGTCGCCCGGGAGTGCTGGACCACGGTCACCGAGGAGGCACGATGAGGATCACCACCGTCGCAGACCTGGCCGAACTCGCGGGCGGCGTGCTGCACGGCGACGCGAGTGCGAGCGTCGGGCCCGACGTGGTCGTCGACGCCAGGCGGGCGACGCCGGGCAGCGTCTTCGTCGCCATCCCCGGCGAGCACGTCGACGGCCACGACTTCACCGGGCAGGCGGCGGCCAACGGTGCGGCGGCGGTCATCGCCACCCGGGTCACGGACGCCGACATCGCCCACGTCGTCGTCGACGACTCCGTCGGGGGCCTCAGCCGGCTCGCCTCCTCGGTGGTGCGCCGCGCGATCGCCGACGGACTCACCGTGCTCGCCATCACCGGCAGCTCGGGCAAGACGAGCACCAAGGACGTCCTCGCCCAGGTGCTGGAGCACGCCGGTCCCACGGTGTCCCCGGTCGGCTCCTTCAACAACGAGATCGGCGTCCCCCTCACCGCGTGCGGCGTCGACGAGCGGACGCGCTACCTCGTCAGCGAGATGGGGGCGCGGGGGATCGGGCACCTCAGGTGGCTCACCGGCCTCATCCCGCCCGCCATCTCCCTGGTGCTCAACGTGGGCTCCGCCCATCTCGGCGAGTTCGGCAGCGTCGAGAACATCGCGATCGCCAAGGGTGAACTCGTCGAGGCGCTGTCCCCGGACGGCTGGGCCGTGCTCAACGCCGACGACCACCGGGTGGCGGCCATGGCGAGCCGCACCCGGGGCCGGGTGGCCTGGTTCACCCGGCAGGACGCCGCTCTCGAGGGCGGGCTCGTCGTCCGCGCCCGCGACGTGCGCCCCGACGACCTCCAGCGGTTCTCCTTCACCCTGGTCGTCGAGCGTCCCGGCGTCCCGGTGGCCGCGCACCCGGTGACCCTCCGGCTGATCGGGTCGCACCACGTCTCCAATGCGGTCGCGGCGGCAGCGGCGGCCGTGGCCGCCGGCATGGAGCCCGAGCGGGTCGCCGCGGCCCTGAGCGCCGCCGGGCCCCGATCCAAGTGGCGCATGCAGCTCGATGAGCGGGCCGACGGTGCTGCCGTCCTCAACGACGCCTACAACGCGAACCCCGAGTCGATGGCCGCCGCGCTCGCCACCCTCGCCGACCTCGGACGCGGCCGGCGCTCGGTCGACCCGTCCGCGCGCACCATCGCCGTGCTCGGTGACATGCTCGAACTCGGGGCCGACGCGGCGTCCGCGCACCGGCGGATGGGACGGCTGGCGGCCGACCTCGGCATCAACGAGGTGGTCGCGGTCGGCGAGTACGCCGGGGACATCGTCGCCGGCGCCACAGCGGGGGGCACCCCGGCCCGCGCCCTCGAGCGGTCGGAGGTCGCCGGGCGGATAGCGTTGGGGGCCATGGACGTCGTCTTGGTCAAGGCATCGCGCGGGGTGGCCCTCGAGCAGGTGGCGGACGAACTGCTGGCGGGAGGTCCGGAGGCGTGCTGAACATCCTGCTCGCGGGCGGCTTCGCGATGATGCTCACGCTGCTGGGAACCCGCTGGTTCATCCGGCTGCTCGTGAGCAAGGGCTACGGCCAGTTCATCCGCGACGACGGCCCGACCACCCACCACACCAAGCGCGGCACCCCCACGATGGGCGGCCTGGTGATCATCCTCGCCACCCTCATCGGCTACGCGGTGGCCCACCTCATCACCTGGACCTCGCCGAAGGCGTCGGCCCTGCTCATCCTCTACCTGTTCACCGCTCTCGGCTTCGTCGGCTTCCTCGACGACTTCATCAAGATCCGCAACCAGCGCTCGCTGGGGCTCAACGCCCGCGCCAAGCTCGTGCTGCAGGCGGTGATCGGGGCCAGCTTCGCCTACCTGTCCCTCACCCAGTGGGACGACGTCCGCGGCAACAACCCGGCATCGAGCTACGTGTCGTTCCTCCGCGACATCAACTGGCTGCACCTTCCGCTGCTGCTGGCGGTGCTGTGGATCATGCTGCTCATCGCCGGCGCCTCGAACGGGGTGAACCTCACCGACGGCCTCGACGGCCTCGCCACCGGCGCGAGCGTCATGGTGTTCGGCGCCTACGCGGTGCTCAACATCTGGCAGTACAACCAGTGGTGCCGGCTCGCGTCGTCGCTGCCGGCCACCTGTTACGAGGTGCGCGATCCGCGTGACCTCAGCGTCGTGGCGATGGCGATGGCCGGGGCGGGGTTCGGGTTCCTCTGGTGGAACGCGCGACCGGCCAAGATCTTCCTCGGCGACACCGGCTCGCTGTCCATGGGCGGGGCGATGGCCGGCTTCGCGGTGTTCACCCGCACCGAGCTGCTGCTCGTCGTGCTGGGCGCGCTGTTCGTCCTCGAGACGCTCTCGGTGATGATCCAGGTGAGCTTCTTCAAGCTCACCGGCGGCAAACGGGTGTTCCGGATGACCCCGATCCACCACCACTTCGAACAGCTCGGCTGGGAGGAGATCACGGTGGTGATCCGGTTCTGGATCATCTGCGGAGTCGCGGTCGCCATCGGCATCGGCCTGTTCTACGCCCAGTGGGTGGTGCGGGTATGAGCCTCGACTGGATCACGTCGGCCGACCGGCTCTCGGACTGGTCGCGGGCGCGGGTCGTCGTCGCCGGGCTCGGCACGTCCGGCTTCGCGGCCGCCGACGGACTGCTCGAACTCGGGAGCGCGGTCACCGTGCTCGACGAGGGACGCTCGGACGCCCTCGACGACCGGGGCACGCTGCTCGAGATGCTCGACGCCACCGTCCGCCTCGGGCCCGGTGCCACGGCCACCCTGCCCGAGGACACCGACCTCGTCATCACCTCGCCCGGCTGGCGGCCCAGCGCCCCGCTGCTCGCCCAGGCCGCCGCCCGCGGCATCCCGATCTGGGGCGAGGTGGAGCTCGCCTGGCGGCTGCAGCACCCCGACCGGGTCGTGCCGTGGCTCGCCGTGACCGGTACGAACGGCAAGACGACCACCACCCAGATGCTCGAGTCGATCCTGCACGCGGCCGGCCTGGAGACCAGCGCCGTCGGCAACATCGGGCGCCCGGTGATGGAGGCCGTGCTCGACGGCGTCCACTACGACGTGCTCGCCGTGGAGCTGTCCAGCTTCCAGCTGCACTGGTCGCACTCGCTGGCGATGCACTCGGCCGCGGTGCTCAACCTGCACCCCGACCACCTCGAGTGGTACGAGGGCCCGGGCTTCGAGCGGACGGGCCTCGCCGGCTACGCGGCCGACAAGGCCCGCATCTACCACGACGTGTCCCATTCGTGCGTCTACAACGTCGCCGACCCGCAGACCGAGAAGATGGTCGAGGACGCCGAGGTCGTGGAGGGTGCCCGGGCGATCGGATTCACCCTCGGCATCCCGGCGATGAGCATGCTCGGCATCGTCGACGACCTCATCGTCGACCGCGCGTTCGTCGAGCAGCGCAGGGACTCCGCCCTCGAACTCGCCAAGGTGAGCGACGTCGTCCCGAACGCCCCCCACAACGTCGAGAACGCGCTGGCTGCCGCCGCTCTCGCCCGCTCCTTCGGCGTCCCGCCCCGGGCGGTGGCGGAGGGGTTGCGCAACCTCACGCTCGGGGGGCACCGGATCCAGACGGTCGGCGTGCACGACGGGGTCACCTACGTCGACGATTCCAAGGCCACCAACCCGCACGCGGCCAACTCCTCGATGCGCGCGTACGACTCGATCGTGTGGATCGCCGGGGGGCAGGCGAAGGGCACGACCTTCGACGACCTCGTCCAGACCCACGCGTCCCGGCTCCGGGGGGCGGTGCTGCTCGGCGTCGACAGGGGTGTGATCGCGGAGGCGTTGTCGCGACACGCTCCCGATGTCCCCGTCGTGGTCATCGACCGGACCGACACTGGGGCCATGACGGACGCCGTCCGGTTCGCCGCCACCATGGCGCGCCCCGGCGACACCGTGCTGCTGGCGCCCGGCTGTGCCAGCCTCGACATGTGGCCGGGCTACGGACACCGGGGCGACGACTTCGCCGCCGCGGTGAAGCTGCTCGGGTGAGCCGGCAGTAGTCACAACTTCAGATCGGGCATCCCGAGCGCATCGGAGCCGAACCCTTCCCCCGACATCTGGTTCACCGCCCTAGGAGGCCGAGCGATGACGACTGCGACGAGGTCCCGCGAGCGGACGCCGAGAACCCGCTCGGGCGTCCTCGCCGAGGCCCTGGCCCGTCCGCTCGCTGACTACTACCTCGTGCTGGTGCCCACGATCCTCCTGCTCGGGATCGGGGTGCTCATGGTGCTCTCGTCCTCCTCGCTCTACTCCGAGTCGCTGGGCCAGGGGCCGTACGCCATCGCCCTCAAGCAGCTGGCCTTCCTCGTGGTCGGGATCCCGCTGGCCTGGTGGCTCTCGCGCCGCGACGAGCGGGCGCTCAAGTCGCTGTCGTGGGTCGCGATGGGCGGCGCACTGCTGCTGCTCATGCTGGTGCTCACCCCGCTCGGCCTCGACGTCAAGGGCAACCGCGCCTGGCTGCGTCTCGGCCCGCTGCAGCTGCAGCCCTCGGAGTTCTCCAAGCTCGCCCTCGTCATGTTCTTCGCGCAGGTGATGAGCGCGAAGCGGCGTCACCTCGACCGCCCGAAGGAACTCGCGCCCGCCCTCGTCGGGTTCGTGCTGGTGCTCGGGCTCATCCTCGCCGAGGACGACCTCGGGACGGCGATCGTCATCGCTGCCATCTTCTTCGCGGTGCTGTGGATCGTCGGCGTCCAGGGGCGCCTGCTGCTCCTCCTCGTGCTGTCCGCGTGTCTCGGCGTCGCGGCCCTCGTCATCTCCAGCCCGAACCGGATGACCCGCATCTTCAGCTTCCTCGGCCAGGGCAACGACCCGGCGGCCTCCCAGCAGCCGGAGAGCTCGATCTACGCGCTCGCGTCCGGGGGCTGGTGGGGCCTGGGGCTCGGCGCGTCGCGGCAGAAGTGGGGGGCGCTGGCCGACGGTGCCCAGAACGACTTCGTCTTCGCGGTGCTCGGGGAGGAACTGGGCCTCATCGGCGTCGTCGCCGTGCTCTGCCTGTTCGCGGCCGTCGCCTGGGCCGGTTTCCGCATCGCGCTGCGTGTCGACACGCTGTACTTCCGGGTGCTCGCCGCCGGATGCACCTCCTGGCTGATGTTCCAGGGCATGGTCAACATCGCGGTGGCGATGCGCCTGCTGCCGGTGCTCGGCGTCCCGCTGCCGTTCATCTCGGCCGGCGGTTCGGCGCTCGTATCCTCGATGATGGCCGTGGGGCTGCTGCTGGCGGCCGCCCGCGCCGAGCCGGCGGCCCGGCGGGCGCTCGACCAGCGCAAGGGCATCCGCCCGCCCCGGGTCACCACCGTGGTCGACGGCCGATGAGCGGCCCCGCCGCGGAGCCGGGCGTCCCCGAGGAGGAAGAGGTGAACACATGGTGAGCGTGGTGGTCGCCGGCGGCGGAACGGCCGGACACACCTCGCCCCTCATCGCGACCGTCGCCGCCCTGCGCGTGGCCGAGCCGGGCATCCAGGTCTCCGCGATCGGGACGCCGAAGGGCCTGGAAACGACGGTGGTGCCGGCGGCCGGGATCGAGCTCGACCTCGTCGACCCCGTGCCCCTCCCGCGCAGGCCGTCCCCTGAGCTGCTGCGCGTCCCGCTCAGGCTCCGGGCGGCCGTCGCCCAGGCCCGCGCGATCCTCGTCGCCCGCCACGCCGACGTGCTCGTCGGGTTCGGCGGCTACGTCTCGATGCCGGCCTACCTCGCCGCGCGGCGGCTGGGGCTGCCGGTGATCATCCACGAGCAGAACGCCGTGCCGGGGCTCGCCAACAAGGTGGCGGCCCGGTTCGCCCGCCGCACGCTCGTGAGCTTCCCGGGCACCCCGCTCCCGGGCGCCGAGTTCATCGGGATGCCGCTGCGGCCCGCCCTCGTCGACCTCGCCGAGCGCGGACGCGGCGCGGTCCGGGCGGAGGCGGCGTCCCGGCTCGGCCTCGACCCGGGACGTCCCACGCTGCTGGTGTCCGGTGGCAGCCAGGGGGCCCGCAGCATCAACACCGCGGTCGCCGGCGCCCGGGAGGCCCTGCTCGCCCAGGGCGTGCAGATCCTCCACGTCATCGGGCCCCGCAACATCCGGGCGTCCGACGTCGAGGTCGCCGACCCGGCCACCGGGGCCCGCTACATCCCGCTCGGCTTCGTCGACCGGATGGAGGACGCCTACGCCGCTGCCGACCTCATGCTCGGCCGCAGCGGCGCCGGCACCGTCGTCGAGACGGCCGTCGTCGGCCTGCCCGCCATCCTCGTCCCCCTGCCCCACGGAAACGGCGAGCAGGCGCGCAACGCCGACCCGCTGGTGCGGGCGGGCTCTGTCGTGCTGATCCCGGACGCCGACCTCACGGCCGAACGGCTGGTCGCCGAGGTCGGCTCGTCGATCCACGACCCGGAGCGGCTCGCCGCCCGGGCGCGGGCCGGCCAGCACCTCATGCCGGCCACCGCCGCACGCGCGCTCGCCGCGATCGTCCTCGACACGGTTGCCGAGTCGGGCGTCGCCGTCTCGCACACCCCGGTCCACCCGTCCGACGACCCCGGCCCGAAGGACGACCATGGCACTGCGTGACCCCGTGCAGCTGGTCCCGGCCGCGGAGGCCGGGGCCGTGCACTTCATCGCCATCGGCGGGGCCGGCATGAGTGGCGTGGCGCGCCTCTACCACGAGATCGGGGCCAGGGTCACCGGCTCCGACCAGAACGACTCGCCCGCCCTCGCCGAGCTGTCCCGGCTCGGCATCACCACGTGGGTCGGGCACGAGGCCGCCCACGTGAGCGGGGCCGACACGGTCGTCGTCTCGTCGGCCATCCGCGCCGACAACCCCGAACTGGTCGCGGCCCGCGAGGCCGGACTGCGCGTCTGGCACCGCAGCACGGCCCTGGCCGCGCTGATGCTCGGACACCAGGGGGTCGCTGTCGCGGGCACCCACGGCAAGACCACCACGACCGCGATGTGCGCCGTCATGCTCACCGAGGCCGGGGCCGACCCGTCCTACGTCATCGGCGCACCGCTGGCCAGCAGCGGCACCTCCGCCCACCTGGGGACCGGTGACGTGTTCGTCGTCGAGGCCGACGAGTCCGACGGCACCTTCCTCCAGTACCCCGCCGAGATCGTCGTGGTCACCAACGTCGAGGCCGACCACCTCGACAACTGGGGCACCCCGGACGACTACTTCGCCGGGTTCGAGCGGTTCGCCGCGGCCCCCGGCGTGCGGGCGGCGGTGATCGACGCCGACGACCCCGGTGCCGCCGAACTGGCGGACCGGCTGACCCGGCGGGGCGTGCGCGTCGTCCGCTACGGGGAGCACGAGCGCAGCGACGTCCGGCTCTCCGACATCACCCTCGAGGGGGTCACCGCCGAGGCCACACTGACCTTCGAAGGCGAGAGCGACCGGCTGCGCCTGCAGGTCCCGGGACGCCACAACCTCGCCAACGCCGCGGCCGCCTACGCCGTCGGCCGGCTGCTCGGCGTCGACCGCGACCGGCTGCTCGCGGGGGCGCACGGGTTCACCGGCACCCTGCGCCGGTTCCAGGCGAAGGGGGAGCGCGGCGGCGTCCGGATCTTCGACGACTACGCGCACCACCCCACCGAGATCCGCGCGACGCTCACGGCGGCGCGGAAGGTGGTCGCCGACGGCCGGCTCATCGCCTGCTTCCAGCCGCACCTCTACTCCCGCACCCGCGACTTCGCCGACGAGTTCGGCGCGGCGCTCGCACTCGCCGACCTCGTGGTGCTCACCGACATCTACCCCGCGCGGGAGGACCCCATTCCCGGCGTCACCGGCGAACTGCTGCTCGACACGGCGCGGGCGCACGGCGCGGAGGTGGTCTACGTCGCCGACAAGAGCCGGCTTCCGGGGGCCATCGCCGACCTCGTCGAACCGGGCGACGTAGTGCTCACCATCGGGGCTGGCGACATCACCCTCGTCGGGCCGATGGTGCTCAGCGAGATCGACGCGAGGCAGCCGGGGGACGGCCATGAGTGACCCGGGCATCCCCGACCTCACCGCCCGCCTGCGGATCCGTCGCCGCCGGGGGCGCGGCCGCCGCCTGCGGCCGCTGCTCCTCGCCCTCGTGGCCCTCGCCGTCGCGGCGTCCGTCGCCTACGTCGTGCGTTTCAGCCCGGTGTTCGACGTCCGCACCGTCGAGGTGCGGGGCGCCGCCATGGTCGGGGCGGACGCCGTGCGCGCCCGCGCCGACGTCCCGAGCGGCGTGCCGTTGGCGTCGGTCGACGCGTCCGCCGTCGCCCAGCGGGTCGCCGGCCTGCCGCCGGTGGCCCGGGCGCAGGTGACCCGCACCTGGCCGCACACCATCACCATCGACGTCACCGAGCGCACCCCGGTGTTCCAGCGGGTGGACGGCCACCACTACCAGTGGGTCGACGACCAGGGCGTGATCTTCCACGACAGCACCACGGCCGACCCGAAGCTGCCCCAGGTCGCCACCCCGAGCGTCGACAACGCCCTGCTCACCGACGTCGCGACGGTCGTCACGAGCCTTCCCGGCGACCTGCGGGGGCAGGTGGCCGGCATCACCGCGGTGACCCGCGACGACATCGTCCTGATCCTCAAGGACCACCGCCGGGTGGTGTGGGGGAGTGCCGATTCGTCCCCACTGAAGGCCCAGGTCACGCTGGCGTTGCTGCACGTGCGGGCGAGCGTCTACGACGTCTCGTCACCGGCCAATCCGACCTCCCGCTGACCCTCCTCGAGGGGCCGCCTCCACCAGCCTCAATCCGAGGTTGAGACTCCTTGATCGCCCCGAGTGGAGGTTGGCGCTGTTTTGCCGCCTCTCGTAGCCTAAGTCTTCGAACAGTGGCAGCCCGGAGCCCTCAGCGGCCGGGGGCCCAGGCAGTCAGCACGACAGAAACGAGGCGGCAGTCGTGGCAATCGCGTCCCAGAACTATCTGGCCCAGATCAAGGTCGTGGGGGTCGGTGGCGGTGGTGTCAACGCCGTCAACCGCATGATCGAGGCCGAACTGAAGGGCGTCGAGTTCGTCGCCATCAACACCGACGCCCAGGCGCTGCTGATGAGCGACGCCGACGTCAAGCTCGATGTCGGCAAGGAGCTCACCCGCGGCCTCGGAGCGGGGGCCGACCCCGACAAGGGACGTCAGGCCGCCGAAGACCACGCCGACGAGATCGAGGCCACCCTCAAGGGCTCCGACATGGTGTTCGTCACAGCGGGTGAGGGTGGCGGCACGGGTACCGGCGGTGCGCCGGTGGTCGCCAAGATCGCCCGGTCGCTCGGCGCCCTGACCATCGGCGTCGTCACCCGCCCGTTCAGCTTCGAGGGACGCCGCCGCGCCAACCAGGCCGAGGAGGGGATCGAGAAGCTCCGCGAGGAGGTCGACACCCTCATCGTCATCCCCAACGACAAGCTGCTGGCGATGACCGACCACCAGGTGGCCATCCTCGACGCGTTCCGGCAGGCCGACCAGGTGCTCCTGCAGGGCGTGTCGGGCATCACCGACCTCATCACCACCCCGGGCCTCATCAACCTCGACTTCGCCGACGTGAAGTCGATCATGAGCAACGCCGGGTCGGCCCTCATGGGCATCGGCTCCGCCCGCGGCGAGGACCGGGCCCGGGCGGCCGCCGAGATGGCGATCAGCTCGCCCCTGCTGGAGGCCAGCATCGACGGGGCGCACGGCGTCCTGCTGTCGATCGCCGGTGGCTCCGACCTCGGGCTGTTCGAGGTCTCGGCCGCCGCCAACCTCATCGAGGAGGCGGCCCACGACGAGGCCAACATCATCTTCGGCACGGTCATCGACGACGCCCTCGGCGACGAGGTGCGGGTCACCGTCATCGCCGCCGGCTTCGACGGCGGTCAGCCCCCGAAGCGCCAGCCGGGCATCCAGCGCCAGCCGGCCATGAACCGCCAGCAGCCCCCGGCCCCGCAGCCGCGGCCCGCCGAGCGCGTCCCCGTCGAGCCGGTCGCCAAGCCGTCCCCGGTGGTCGACGTGACGCCGCGGCCCGCTCCCGTCGTGTCCCGTGACACCGACGACGAGCTCGACGTGCCCGACTTCCTCAAGTGACCGCCCGCCCACGGCCGTGACGTTCCGGACGCTCATCGCGCCCGGCGTCACGGGGGGCGCGGGCATCGCCTTCACCGACCGCGACGGGGCGCTCCCCACGGCGTCCCCTCACGACCTCGCCCGGGAGAGCCGGTGGGTGCCCGCCCTCGACCCGGCGCCCGGGCGGCCGCAGTGGGGTGGGCTCGGGCTCCGCGAGATCGTCGGCGTCGACCAGGTGCACGGCGACGGAGTCCTCGTCGTCGACCGGCCGCTGCTCGACCACCCCCCGGCCGAGGTCCCGCGGGCCGACGCGGCCGTCACCACCCTGCGCGGTGTCGGCCTGGTCGTCCGCACCGCCGACTGCCTGCCGGTCGCCCTCGCCGACCCGGACGCCGGGGTGGTCGCGGTCGCCCACGCCGGCCGTCGCGGCCTCGACGTCGGCGTCCTCACCCGCACCGTCGACGCCATGCGCACCCTGGGCGCGGCGCACGTCACCGCCTGGATCGGCCCGGGCATCTGCGGGCGCTGCTACGAGGTGGACGCCGCCCTGGCCGCCGACTTCACGGCCCGGCACCCGCACGCCGCCTCCACGACGAGCTGGGGAACACCCGCCCTCGACCTCACCCGGCTGGCCGCCGAGGAACTCACCGCGTGCGGTGCGCGGGTGGAGGTGCTGCCCGGCTGCACGCGCGAGGACGCCGACCTGTTCAGCTTCCGGCGCGACGGGGCCGCCGCCGGCCGCCAGGCGGTCATCGCGTGGCTCGCGGACGACTCCCCGGGAGCTGTCCAGGCGCCCTCGGCGCAGCGCGTGTCGGGCGGAGATGTGACCGGGGTCCGGGGCGGTTCGGGGTAACCTGTTCGGCACAGGAGTGCTCCGATGCAGGTCGGTCGGCCAACCGCTCGGCCTCCGATCCACCCGTCGGTGTGACATGTGACGAAACGGAGAGCCGTTCATGGCTGACAGCAGCATCAAGCGGGCCGCCCGGTGGCTCGGATTCATCGAAGACCCGAAGTGGGACTACGACGATCACGGTGATGAGGAGCTGACATCCGAGGTCTACTCCGAGGAGGTTGTCGAATATGAGCCCTCGACCATCACGTCCCTCGCCGACCGGCGTCCGGTCGAGCGGCCGGTGGAGCGTCCGCGCCCGGTGCGTCCGGTGACCGCCGCCCCGCCGCCCCCCGCTCCCGAGCAGCGGGTCGTCACGGTGCACCCCCGCACCTACAACGAGGCGCGCACCATCGGGGAGCACTTCCGGGAGAACATCCCGGTGATCATGAACCTCAGCGATATGGAGGAGGCCGACGCCAAGCGGCTGGTCGACTTCGCGTCCGGCCTGATCTTCGGCCTCAACGGTCGGATCGAGCGGGTCACCAGCAAGGTCTTCCTGCTCTCCCCGCAGAACGTGAGCGTGAGCACCGAAGACAAGGAACGGATCGCCTCCGGCTCGTTCTTCAACCAGAGCTGAGCGTCGTCCGACCGAGACGGGAACCGTATGTACGTCGCCGGGATGGTGATCGCCACCCTGCTGCAGATCTATTTCCTGCTCATGGTGCTGCGGATGGTGCTGTCGTGGGTGACCGTGCTCGCGCCCGACTTCACCCCCCGGGGCGTGCTGCTGGTCGTGTTCGAGGCCGTGTACACGCTCACCGACCCGCCCATCCGGTTCTTCTCCCGGTTCCTCCCGAACGTGCACACGGCCGGCATCTCGTTCTCGCTGGGGTTCCTCGCGGCCATGCTGTCGATCGTCGTGGCGATGCAACTCAACGCGGCGCTCCTCCTCCGCTGAGTTCCCTCGAGCATCGCTCGAGGCCCTGGCGAGCCGTCTTTGCTGACGGTCGTCGACTTGGGGTAATTTTGGGCACGCTCGGCAGCCTGCTATTCCCACGCACGTGATGGAGTGACCCATGAGTCTGACCCTCGACGACCTCAAGAACGTCCGGTTCCCGATCGCCAAGAAGAACGGTGAGGGCTACCGCGCCATCGAGGTCGACGCGTTCCTCGACCAGGTCGACGCCACGTTCAGCTCGCTGCTCGACGAGAACTCCCGCCTCAAGGTGCAGCTCGAGTCGCTCGGGGAGGGCGGCGCCCCCGTCGCGGGCGGTGCCGACCCGGCCGAGCTCGACCGGGCCCGTGGTCAGGTCGACGACCTCAACGCCCAGATCCGCGAGCTCACCGGGCAGCTCGACCGGCTCCGCGCCGAGAACGAGGGACTCAAGGGCCAGGTCAACGACCTGCAGCGCGCCAACGAGAGCCACGTGGCGGCCACCGGCGACGCCGGCGCCGAGCTCGAGCGGCTCCGGCTCGAGAACGCATCCCTGCGTGGCGACCTCACTCAGGCGCAGCAGGCGGCCGAGCAGGCCCGCGCGGACGCCGAGAACGTGCGGAACGCCGCGGCCCAGAACGAGGCCGGCCCGGCCACCCGCCTGGTCGTCACCACCTCCGCCGAGGCGAGCACCGCCGTGACCCGCCTCGTGCAGCTGGCGACAGACCAGGCCGAGTCGGTCGTGGCCGAGGCCAACGAGCAGGCGCAGCGCACCATCTCCGAGGCCAACCAGCAGGCCGAGCGCACGGTCTCCCAGGCCAACGAGCAGGCCCACCAGATCACCCTCGACGCCCAGACCCGCGCCGAGCGCATCCAGTCCGAGGCCCGGGTCAACGCCGAGCAGATGACCACCGACGCGCGCACCGAGGCCGAGCGCCTCCGCACCGAGGCCCAGGCACACTCCGAGCGGGTGCGTGGCGAGGCCCAGGCGAACGCCGACCGGGTGAACTACGACGCCGACAACCGCCGCCGCGAACTGTTCGCCCAGCTGGAGGCCGAGCGCGACCGGCTGGCGACCAACGTCGACCACCTCCGCAGCTTCGAGTCGACCTACCGGCAGAACCTCGTGTCCCACTTCCAGCAGTCGATCGAGACGCTCACCAACAACGAGTTCGCCCCCGGCGACGTGCCCGAGCTGCTCACCAACCGCCCGGGGTCGAACACCCCGCGCCTCGACGCGCTTCTCGCCGAAGGCAACTGAGGCCACACCGAACACAGCGCCGACGGCTCCCGGGGTGTCACCCCCGGGAGCCGTCGGCTTTCCGGCGTCCGCGGGCGAGCTGTTCGGCGTCCCCCTCGCCCGGCTCTGCGAAACGTGCACCACCTGCCACACCCCGGCTCCCCGGGCCAACGTGTGGCGGGTGGGGTCAATTTCGCAGGCGACCCGCGAGCCACACGCCCAAGACGAACGGAGGGCAGCCGGCGGGCGCCGACTCCCTCCCCACGCGTGCGGTCGCTGCTGATTCGCGTCGTGGACGTCCGCGAAAGCAGAGAACCTGCGCCGCACGAACGCCGGCCCCGGTACTGCTGCAGGGAGGGGTGCGCCTTCCCTTTCCGGTGCTGACCTCGAGGGTTGACACGAGGTGTATCTTGTTCCCCAGTCACTTCCCAAAGGAGGGCATCATGGCAAGCCAGAAAAAGGCCGGGACCGACACGGCGGTCCTGCTGCCCGTGCGCGATGGCGAAGACCCGTGGACCCCCGAGGAGGTTGCGGAGGTGCGCGCCGAACTGCTCGATGAGGTCGAGCGGATGGAGCAGACCATCGCCGACGCCGAGGAGGAGCTCTCGGGGCTCCTGCGCGAGGGTGCGGACGGCGCCGGGCGCGACCCCGCCGACGTCGGCTCGTCCAACTTCGAGCGCGACCAGGAGATGTCCCTCGCGCACAACTCGCGCGAGATGCTCGACCAGGTGAAGCTCGCGCTGACGCTGTTCGACAAGGGCGAGTACGGCTACTGCGAGAGCTGCGGCCAGCCGATCGGAAAGGCCCGGCTGACGGCCTTCCCCCGTGCCACCATGTGCGTCACCTGCAAGCAGCGCGAGGAACGGCGATAGCTGCCGAACCGGCCCGGGCGGTCACCGGGTCAGAGCCCACCACGGACGCCGCGACCAGCGGCGTCCGTGTGCGTCGGTTACGGGTCGTCATCGTCGCGCTGGCCGTCGTCTGCTACTCCCTCGACCGGCTCACCAAGTACCTCGCGATCTCCCGGCTCGACCCGAGCAACCCCCCGAGCTACCTCGGCGGACTCGTGCGGCTCCGCCTCATCAGCAACCCGGGCGCGGCGTTCAGCCTGGGCTCGTCGGCGACCGTCGGGTTGTCGATCCTCGCGATCGTGGCGTTGCTCGCGGTCCTCGTGGGCGTGCTGCCGCGGGTGCGGTCCTGGCTGGGCGCAGTGGCGACCGGACTCGCGCTGGCCGGGATCGCCGGCAACCTCACCGACCGGCTGATCCGCCCCCCCGGGGTGTTGCGCGGGCACGTCGTCGACTTCATCTCGCTTCCGCACTTCGCCATCTTCAACGTCGCCGACATGTGCATCACGGCCACCGCCGCCCTGCTCATCGTGGCCTCGCTCCGGCGTCCCCAGCGGGGCGCCTCGTGACCGTGCTGTTCGTGCCCGACGGGCTCGACGGCGACCGCGTCGACGTGGCCGCGGCGCGGATGACCGGCCTCACCCGCAGCCGGGTCGCCGAACTCATCGCGGCCGGTGCGGTTCGGCTCGACGGGGGAGCGGTCACGAAGGCGAGCACGCCGGTGCGCGGCGGCCAACTGCTCGACATCACCTCCGACCTCGACCGTCCGGGGGTGACGGTCGTTCCCCACGAGGTGGAGGGGGTACGCATCGTCCACGACGACCGCGACATCGTGGTGGTCGACAAGCCCGCGGGCGTCGCGGCCCACCCGTCGCTCGGGTGGGACGGCCCCAGCGTGGTCGAGCATCTCGCCGGCGCGGGGTTCAGGATCTCCACGAGCGGGGCGGCCGAGCGCCAGGGCATCGTGCAGCGCCTCGACGTCGGGACGAGCGGCCTCATGGTCGTCGCGAAGAGCGAGACGGCATACACCCTGCTCAAGCAGGCGTTCCGTGAGCGCGAGGTCGACAAGACCTATCACGCCCTCGTCCAGGGGCACCCCGACCCCCTCGCCGGCACCATCGAGGCACCCATCGGACGCCATCCCGGCTACGACTGGAAGATGGCCATCGTCGAGGGCGGCCGGCCGAGCGTGACCCACTACGAGACGCTGGAGGCGCACCGCGCGGCCAGCCTGCTCGAGATCCACCTCGAGACCGGCCGCACCCACCAGATCCGGGTGCACATGGCGGCGGTTCGCCACCCTTGTGTGGGCGACCCGCTGTACGGCTCCGACCCGGTGCTGGCCGCCCGGCTCGGGCTCGACCGCCAGTGGCTGCACGCCGTGCGCCTCGGTTTCATCCACCCGGGGACGGGGGAGTACGTGCAGTTCGCCTCCCCCTATCCCGACGACCTCGAGCACGCGCTCGACCTCGTCCGAGGCGAATGACCGGAGTCGTTGCCCCCGGGGCCGACCCAGTAGGGTGTACCGAGTGAGAAGAGCGAAAATCGTATGCACCCTCGGCCCCGCGGTGAGTGACCCGGAGCGCATGGAGGAACTCGTCGTGGCCGGAATGGACGTGGCCCGACTGAACATGAGCCACGGTGACTACTCCGAACACCAGGCCCGTCTCGACATGGTGCGCGGCGCGGCGAAGGCCGTCGGACGCACCGTCGGAGTGCTCGCCGACCTGCAGGGCCCCAAGATCCGGCTCGGCCGCTTCCAGAACGGCAAGGAAGAACTCGTCTTCGGGCAGAAGTTCACCATCACGATCGACGACGTGCAGGGCGACTCCCAGCGCTGCTCGACCACCTACAAGGGACTCACCGGCGACGTGCGCCCGGGCGATCCCATCCTCATCGACGACGGCCGGATCGCGCTCGAGGCGGTCAAGGTCACCGACACCGACGTGGTGTGCAAGGTCACCGTGGCCGGACCGGTCAGCAACAACAAGGGCATCAACCTGCCCGGGGTCGCGGTGAGCGTCCCCGCGTTGAGCGAGAAGGACGAGAACGACCTGCGCTGGGCCCTCAAGCAGGGTGTCGACTTCATCGCCCTGTCGTTCGTCCGCAGCGCCGACGACGTCAAGCGCGTGCACGAGATCATGGACGAGGAGGGCGTGCGCCTGCCCGTCATCGCCAAGCTCGAGAAGCCCCAGGCGATCGAGAACCTCGACGCGATCGTCGACGCGTTCGACAGCATCATGGTCGCCCGTGGCGACCTGGGCGTCGAGCTCCCACTCGAGGACGTGCCGCTGGTGCAGAAGCGGATCGTCACCGCGGCCCGCAAGTGGGCCAAGCCGGTCATCGTGGCCACCCAGATGCTGGAGTCGATGATCTCCTCGCCGCGCCCGACCCGGGCGGAGGCCTCGGACGTCGCCAACGCCATCCTCGACGGCGCGGACGCCGTGATGCTCTCCGGCGAGACCTCCGTCGGCGCCTACCCGATCCACACGGTCGAGACCATGGCCCGGATCGTGCAGGCCACCGAGGAGCACGGCGACTACGCGATCAGCGAGATCGACTGGGATCCGCACACCACCGGCGGCATCATCTCGAAGGCCGCCGCCGAGGTCGGTGGACGTCTGGGCGCCAAGTACCTGTGCGCCTTCACCACGTCCGGCGACACCGCCCGCCGGTTGTCCCGGCTGCGCAGCTCGATCCCCCTGCTGGCGTTCACCCCCGAGACCGCCACCTGCCAGGAGCTCGCGGTGAGCTGGGGCGTGCAGTCCGTGCTCACGGGGGAGTTCACCGACAAGGACAACATGGTGCAGTGGGTGAACGACTACCTGCTCGAGAACGAACTGGCCCGGATCGGCGACAAGATCGTCGTCGTGTCCGGCTCGCCGATGGGCGTCTCCGGAAACACCAACTCGATGCGCGTGCACACGCTCGTCGAGCCGGGTCATGCAATCTGACCGATTTAAATGACGTGAGGGGGACGCCGCGGCGTCCCCCTCACGGTGTTGTCATCCTCTGCAGATTTCATTGCGCGGGTGTCGCCGTCGTGAGTTAATGGCTTATGGCCGCGCACCAGCTGCGCCATGAGTCCAACTTCACAGGGAAACGGGGGAGCAACACTGTGAGTACTCAACAAGCCGGGCGGGGGCCCGGTATCAAGCGCCGCACGATCGTTCAGGGTGTGGCTTGGTCGGTGCCGGTGGTCGTGGCCGCGCAGGCCCTGCCGGCCTTCGCCACGTCGCCGCTCGACATCACCGGGACGATCCTTGGGGTCTGCAAGTATCCGGGCGGAAGCGCAACAGGCGGATGCAAGCAGGACTACCGGGCGCAAGTGCAGTTCTGCAACACCAACACCAACTCGGCCGACATCACCACCGTCTCCGTCGACTATCCCGTGACGTTCGGGTCGAGCAGCCTGCCGTTCGAGGCTCTCTACACCGGGGACGGCACGCTCCTCACGGGCTCGTCGTTCACCGTGCAGAGCGGCCAGTGCCTCACGTTCAACATCGTGTACAACGGCACGAACAGTGCCAACACCACCGGGACCTTCGTCCTGACCTTCGTCTACGTCGTTCACCAGCCGCCAGGCAGTTCGACCGGTGACGCCACGTACTCGGCGACCACGCAGATCACCTTCACTCAGACGCCGCCCGACTGCGGTGGGGTCTGCGGCACGTAGTGCCGATCGCCAGGCCGGTGGTAGTGATCCTCCCGCTCTCGAGCAGGGGGATCACTCCTTGTCGGAAGGGGTGTTCGCGGTAGTGGGGGGGCTGCCTTCCTCCTGTAATTGGTCAGTGATTTCCCGGACGAATACTTGAATCTCCTCCGCCCCTCCCACTGGCCCGCCGGCCAACAGGCCGTCGGCCCCGAGCAGCACCGCGGACGGGGTCCCGTAGCCGCCCACCGCCTTGAGCATCGCCCACTGGTGGTCGATCCACACGTACTCGGCCAGGTGGCTGGGCATGCTCTCAGCACTCGCGCGGTCTCTGGCCGCGACCAGAACGCCGACCGGTGAGAGCTGCCCGGCCCACTCGGGGACGAGCGACCAGACGGCACGGCACGACTGGCAGGAGGGAGACAGGAACAGCACGAGCTGGGCCGAGGCCGACGTGAGGTCGCGGAGGAGTCGGAATGTGCCATCGAGGGACTCGAGCGCCACCCACGGGGTGGGGCGCCTTTCGTAGTCGGGGTCGTCGCCACTCATTTCAGGGGGCGCGGAAGGGTCGCTTGTGACCGGTGGCCCCTGAGGACGTTCGGCGCGCACGATGACTCCGACGACACCGGCGACCGCGAGGGCACCGATCAGGGTGGCCCACCCCGCTCCGCCGAGCGCCACCAACTCGCCGAGGGGGGATCGGTGTCCCGCCTCCCCTCGGGCGAGGACGAACCCGGCCGCGACCACCAGCAGGATGTTGCGGACCAGCGTCCACCGGTTGACGATCACCGCCGAGGAGCCGAAGCAGTTGCAGCTGACCTCGGCCCGGGCGGCCAGGCTGCGCGCGATGAGCCACAGGTAGGCGACGAACAGCAGGGTGACCAGGGCGCCCACGATGTGCGCGACGCCCCCGCTGGTGACGACGAGCAGGACCGCCAGCACGAGTTCGAACCAGGGCAGGCCCGTGCGGATGGGGCGCGAGGCGAGTGGCGGCGGCACCTGCAGGGCGTCGAACCCCGCGTCGGGGCGCGCCGAGCGCAGCTTTCCCACCCCGGACCACACGAGCACCCCGACAAGGAGCAGGACCACCGGCAGCGTCGCCTGGCTCATCGTCACCCCCCGGAGGAACGATATACCGGAGTGCCGTGCAGCCGGTGGTGGTTGCCTCCGGGCGCAATAATGCGGCAGTGACCGCGGAACAGCAGACTCCCGTGACGATGGCGGTGCGACTGCAACTGGCGCACGCCGCCGTCCAGTGGGTCGCCGCGCGCAACGGCATCGACCTGCTGCACATCAAGGGGTACGCCCTCGATCCCACCCTGCGCGAGGGCAGGTCGAGCACCGACGTCGACGTCCTGGTGCGCCCCGACCACGTGCGCCGCGCCGCCCGGGTGTTCACGGACGCCGGTTGGCGCCGGGTCATCGGGTTCGAGACCGGCTCCGCGTTCTCGCACTCGCTCACCCTGCTCCACCCCGTGTGGGGCTACCTCGACCTGCACCGGCTCAACCCGGGCATCTCCCAGGGCAGCTTCGGGCGGATGTGGGAGCGGCGCACCCGCGCGCTGATCGGCGGCTTCCCCTGTCCGGTGCCCGACCTGGCCACCCAGCGGCTCATCGTCATCCTCCACGTGGGGCGGTCGCGCCCGAGCGCCAGAGGCAGGCGAGACCTCGAACGGGCGTGGTATGAGGCCACACCCGCCGAGCAGGACGAGGTCCGCGCGCGGGCCGAAGAACTGGGTGCGCAGCTGGGCTTCGACGTCGCGTTCGGACGGATCGAGGACCACCGCGAGGACCCCGCCTATCGGCTGTGGAAGGTCGAGTCCGAGGGGGGCACCCGGCTCGAGGAGTGGCGCGCCCGGGTCCACGCGGCCGAGACCCTTGTCGACAAGGTGCGCCTCGTCGTGCTCATGCCGCTCGTCAACGTCGAGCACCTCGAGAACCTGTGGGGGAGGCCCCCCACCCGCCGGGAGCTGGTCCGGGAGTTCTTCGCCCGGCCGGCCCGCGGCGTCCGCGAGGAGTGGGCACGGATGAGGGGGCGCGATGCCTGACGCGCGCTATCGGCGGCACCGCGACGTGGCGGCGGTCGAGGACGAGGGCAGGTGGTTCGTGGCCCGCGTTCCCGACGGTCCCATCCACTGCCTCGACGGACCGGCCGCACTGATCTGGGAGGAACTGCCGACCTCGGCGGAGGCGGGCGCCGAGCGGGCAGACCTGGTCCGTCGGGTGGCCGCGCGGGCCGGTGTCGACCCGGACGCCGTGGACGGGGACGTCGCCGACTTCGTCGCGCGGCTGGCCTCTCTGGGACTGCTCGAGACGGTCAGCCGGCCGGGCCGATGACGCGGGCGACCCGGCGGACGGCCTCGTCGATCTGGTCGAACACCGCCTCGTAGACCGCCTGCGGCTGTCCGATCGGGTCGACGATGTCGTCGAACTCGGCCGGGACGGGCCGGCGTCCCCGGTGCGCCCGCGCGACCAGGGCCGCCAGCACCTCGGCCCCTCCTTCGGCGGACGGGGGCTGGGTCTCCGACACGAGGCGGGCGAACTCGGTGAGGGTGAAGACCCGACGCACGGCGGGAGGGTGCAACCGGACCGCGGCGGCCCGATGGGCCCGCTCCATGCCGAGGACGAGGTCGGCGGCGCGCACGTCGGGGGCCGTGAGTCGCACGGCCCCCGGTGTTCTGGCGTCGATACCCGTCCGCTCGAGCAGCAGGGCTGCCATCTCCGGCGAGAATGGCTGGCCCGGCCAGGCCCGGGTGCCGCGGCTGGTGACCTCGGCGGCGTCCCCGAGCGCGGAGCGGAGAAGTTGTTCGGCCAAAGGGGAGCGGCAGACGTTCCCGGTGCAGAGGACGAGGATCCGGGGAGTCATCGGCGGGGGCGGTTCAGGCGACGGCCCGGCGTCCCTGGGCGGCCGCCTTGCTCGTCTCCGAGTAGTAGTAGCCGTACCTCTTCACGCCCGAGACCGTCACCTGGTTGAGGGCGAACCCGACGGGCTCGATGCCGGCCGTGGCGAGCGCCTTGAGGGCGGCGTGCAGGTCGCGCTTGCGGGTGCGCCCCACCGTCGTCAGGACGACGAGGCCGCCGACCAGCCGGTTGATGACGATGGGGTCGGCGACCGGGTTGATGGGAGGGCTGTCGACGATCACGAGGTCGAATCGCGCGAGCAACTCGTCGAAGAGCGTGGCCATGGCCTCGGACCCGCTCAGCTCGGTGGGGTTGGGTGGGATCTCGCCGGCGGGCAGCACCGACAGGGCGGTGTCGCCCCAGGGCTGAATGACGTCGTCGAGGGACGCCTGGCGCAGCAGCACCGTGGTGACGCCGACGCCCCCCTCGAGGCCCATCGTGCGCGCGACCGAGGGGTGGCGGAGGTCGCAGTCGACGAGCAGCACCTTCGTGCCGGTGTTGGCCGCCGCGAGGGCGACGTTCACGGCGGTCAGGGTCTTGCCGTCGCCGGGCATCGGGGAACTGATCTGGAAGGAGTGCCGTCCGCCCGTGGTCACGTCGACGAACTGGAGGTTGGTCACGAGCTTGCGGTAGTTCTCCGCCGCCACCCCGTGCGGGTCGGAGACCATCGCGAGGGGGTTGGCCGCCGCGTCCCTCAGCTTGAGCAACCGGCCGAGGATCGGCTTGTCGGACCACTGGGCGATCTCGGTCTCGCCGTGGATTCGGGTGTCGGCGTAGTGACGCAGCAACATTAGCCCGAGCCCGAGGGCGAAACCCGCGAGGGCCGCGAGGGCCATGTCGCGGCGGGGTGTGGGGCTGAGCGGCGTGGACGACGGCACGGCCGGGGTGATCGTTGTCGCCTTGACCGTCTGCTTCTGGCTGCGTAACAGCGGGGCGTACTGGCCGCCGATGTCGGCGAGGGTGGGGCCCACGGCGTTGGCGAGGTTGGCGGCGAGCTGCGGCGACGTCGACCGGGCGGTGATGTCGAGGATCGGGGAGCCGACGCTCACCGAACCGCTCACGTCGACCGGGGTGTCGGCGGGCAGGCCCAGGCGTTGCCGGAGGGGATCCTGGACCACGGGCGACCCGAGCAGTTCCACGTACGTCTTGAGGTCGGAACTGGACAGGGCGTAGCCCGCCCCGCTCGCGGCGAGGAAGACCCGGGTGTGCGACTGGTAGATCGGGGTTGTCCGGTAGTCGACGGCGGCCGCCCCCGCGACGGCGAGCAGCATGCAGATCACCAGGATCGGCCAGCGCATCCGGATGATGCTCATGAAGTCACGGAACTGCACGTCGGCTCCCCCGTTCGTTGACACGGTCAGTCTGTCAGCGAGACGGGGGAATGTCAGCCGTCTCCGTGATATCGGCCCTCGTCGCACCCGGCCCGCGGTCCGCCCTCCGGGTGCCCGTCCCCGCCCCTAGACTCGTCGTCGGCGGGCAGAGGGAATCGAGGGTGACCGGTGCGCGTGCTGAAGATCAACCACAGCGCGGTGGTTGACGCGTGGCGCGAGCGCGAGCGCGCCCTGGGCCGCCTGGGAGTCGACGTGCTCACCCTCAGCGCCAGGGTGTGGAACGAGGGCGGCGTCCCGGTGCGGCTGGCCCCGCGGCCCGGCGAGCAGGTCCAGGCGTTGCGCACCGTCGGGCGCCATCCCGCGCTGTTCCTGTACGACCCCGTCCCGCTGTGGCGGGCCCTCGGCGGCCGCTGGGACCTCATCGATCTGCACGAGGAGCCGTTCGCCCTGTGCACGGCCGAGGTGCTGCTCCTGCGCACGCTCCGTCGCGTGCGCACGCCGTACGTCCTGTACTCGGCGCAGAACATCCGCAAGCGCTACCCGGTCCCGTTCCGCTGGTTCGAGCGCTGGGCCCTCACCCATGCCGCGGGCCTCAGCGTCTGCAACACCGGGGCCGGCCGGATCTGCGAGCACAAGGGACTGGCCGCCGCCGCGCGCCTGATCCCCCTCGGCGTCGACCTGTCCCGGTTCCGGCCGGGCGACCGGCCTGCGCCCGGCGACGCGGGGGTCGTCGTCGGCTACGCGGGCCGGCTCGAGGAGCACAAGGGCGTCGGGGTGCTCCTGGACGCCGTCGCGCGCGAGCCGCGCCTGAGGCTGAAAATCGCGGGAGCCGGTGCGGATGCCGATGCGCTGAGGAACCGGGCCTCGGCCCCCAGCCTTGCGGGTCGGGTCGAGTTCGTCGGCCCGCTCGACGCCGACGGCCTGGCGCGGTTCTACCGGAGCGTCCACGTCGTCGCGGTGCCCTCGCTCACGACGCCCTCGTGGAAGGAACAGTTCGGCCGGGTGGTGGTCGAGGCGATGGCGTGCGGCGTTCCCGTCGTCGCCAGCGCCAGCGGGGCCCTGCCCGACCTGGTCGAGGGGGCCGGCGTCCTCGTGCCCGAACGTGATCCCGTGGCGCTGGGCGAGGCGCTCGTCCGGGTGGGCACCGACCCCGATCTCTGGGCCGCCCTCCGTGAGGCAGGACTGCGGCGCGCCGCGGGGTGCGACTGGCGGCGGGTGGCCGAGCAGTACGTCGACCTCTACCGCAGCGCGCTGCACCGGGGACCGGCGACCGCGGGGGACCGGACCGGGGAGCGCGGCGTCGAGGTGATCGTCGTCGCGTACGGCGCGCCCGACCTGCTCGCCCGGGCGCTCGAGCCGCTCGGGTCACTGCCGGTCACGGTCGTCGACAACTCGTCGTCGCCCGCGGTGCGGCGGGTCGCCGAGGCCGCCGGCGTCCGGTATCTCGACCCGGGACGCAACGCCGGCTTCGCGGCCGGGGTCAACCTGGGACTCGCGCACCGGCAGCTTCCGGACGCCGATGTGCTGCTGGTCAACCCCGACGCCCGGATCGAGGTCGCCGAGGTCATCGCGCTGCACCGCGCGCTGCTCGCCGACGAGTCCCTCGCGGCCGTCGCACCGGCCCAGGTCGACGACGAGGGACGCCGCCAGCGCGTGGCCTGGCCCTTCCCCAGCCCGGCCGGCACGTGGATCGAGGCCCTCGGTCTGGGCCGGTTGCGGCGCTCGGCCGGATTCGTCACCGGCTCGGTGCTCCTGCTCAGAGCAGAGGCCCTGCACCAGGTCGGCGGCTTCGACGAGCGGTTCTTCCTGTACGCAGAGGAGACCGACTGGCAGTACCGGGCCGTGCGCCTGGGCTGGCGGGTGGCGCTGGTCGACGAACTCCGGGCCACGCATGTGGGCGCGGCGACGAGCACAGATCCGGCCCGGCGCGAGCGGCACTTCCACGCCTCCCAGGAGCGCTACGTCCGCAAGCACTTCGGGGCCTGGGGCTGGCAGGTGGCGAGGGCCGGCCAACTGGCCGGCGCCGGCGTCCGGGCGCTCGTGCTGCCGGGGGAGCGGGCCCGGGCGGCGAGGGACCGTGCCCGGCTGTACGCGGACGGGCCGGTCAGGGCGGAGTCCCGGATGATCGGGGCGGCGGGATGAAGGTCCGCTCGGTCCTCGGTGTGCTGCTCCTCGCGGCGGTCATCGGCGTGGTGGCCCTCGGCGCCGGAGCCGAGGCGGCCAGGTCGCCGCTCATCGCGTTCGGCGCCGGAGCCGCGGTCCTGCTGCTCGGGGTCTCGGCCTGGCAGCCCGCCCTCATCCCTCTCGCAGCGATGCCGTTGTTCCTCGTGGCCTACCGGGTGGGGGGCGCGGGCACCGACCTCTCCCTGTCGGACGCGGTTCTCGGGGTCTGCACGGTGCTCGTCCTCGTGTTCGCCCCGCACCCGTTCAGCAGGGAGCTGCGCACCCTGCTGTGGCTGGACGCGCTGTACCAGTTGGCGACGCTGTTCACCGTCATCGCCAATCCGCACCGCGCGAACACGGTCGAGTGGTTCCACGAGTGGATGCTCGTGTCCGGCGCCCTGCTGGTCGGCTGGACCGTGGGTCGCGCGGGATACGCCCGCGCCGCCACCAACCTGCTCCTGGCCGGAACCTCCGCGATCGGCGTCATCGCCCTCGTGCAGGCGGCGTCCCACTACGCCCACGGCGATTTCTCCCCGCTGTACGTCACCTGGCCCTACGGCATGCAGAAGAACGCCGTGGGGACGCTCATGAGCTTCGCGATCGTCATCGCCTTCGCCAACCCCCCGTGGCTCCGGCTGTCGCGCCATGTGGGCCGCGCCGTGTTCTGGCTCGCCGCCGCAGGAATGCTGGTCACCCAGAGCCGGCAAGCCATCGTCGCGGCGGGGGTTGGCCTGCTGGTCCTCTCGCTCCGCGGCGGGCACAGCGGGAGGCGACGCCCGGAGGTGGCCGCGTTCCTCGTCGTGCCGGCGCTGGCGGTCGTGGCCACCCTGGTGCGGGATCAGATCGTCCTCGGGAACCAGTTCAGCTCCGCGAATCAGCGGATCGTCTGGTATCAGGAGTCCTTCGACTACTTCCTGAAAGCCCCCCTCGTGGGCCACGGCCTCCGCTTCTGGTACTACGACCCGGTGCTCGCGTTCCAGCCGCCCAACGCCGAACTCGAGGTGGCGGCGTCCGCCGGCTTCGTCGGCCTTGTCGCGTTCGTCGTGTTGATGATCGGCGTCCTCGTCGTCCTGTGGCGACTTCCGCCCGGCGTCGGGACCCTCGCCTTCACCATCGTGCTCACCCGCTTCGTGCAAGGGCAGATGGACCTCTATTGGGTGGCCGTGCAGGTGCCGTTGCCCTACATCGTCGCCGGCATCTGCCTCGGCCTCGTCCCGGCACGACGGCCGGGTCCGTTGCCCGCCCTCGAGGAGCGGGCACGGGCCGTCGAGGTGGCGGCATGAGGATCGTCCAGATCGTTCCCGAACTGCGGCCGGGGCGCGGCGTCGAGGCCGTGGCCTTCCACCTCGACGAGGAGTTCCGCCGCCGAGGCATCCCGACCGAGACCTTCGACCTCACCGCGGCCGGCGCCGGCGGCCTGCTGCGGTTCCGTGACGGTGTCGTCGGGCGCCTCGCGCTCGACGCGCGAGTGGTGTGGTTCTCCACCGTCGGCACCTGGCGCGCCCGACGGCGATTCGCCGACAGGGACGCCGACACCGTGGTGATCTGCCACAACGACGTCGTCCTCGGAGACGTCTACGTCAACCACGGCAACCTCGTGGGGTCGATGCGGGCCCGGGGGCACTTCTGGCTGCGGATGGTGCGCAACCCCGTGCACCTGTTCACGTGGGCCCGCGACGGCGTCCGCTACGCCCACGGCCCGCAGCAGGTGATCGTCAACCTCACGGCCGAGGAGGAGCGCCTGCTCCGGGAGACCTATCCGGCGTTGCGGGCCCGCACCGTGGTGATCGGTAACGGGGTCGACGTCGAGCGGTTCCGGCCGGACGCCGCCCTGGGCGCGGCCACCCGCCACGCGCTCGGGCTCGCGCCGACCGACATCGCCGTCGTGTTCGTCGGCCACGAGTTCGATCGCAAGGGTCTCCCGTTGCTGATCGAGGCGGTCGCTGAGCTCCCCGACCGCTTCCACCTCGTCGTCGTCGGGGGCACGCCCGACATGATCGCGGCCGCCACGGCGGACTGTGCCGCCAGTGGCGTGGCCGGGCGGGTGCACTTCGTCGGCCGGCAACCCGACCCCCGGCCCTACCTCGTCGCGGGCGACCTCTTCGCTCTTCCCAGCGCCTACGAGGCTTATCCCCTCGTCGTGCTGGAGGCCCTCGCGTGCGGCCTGCCCGTCGTGGCGACGCCGGTCGGCTCGGTTCCCGACCTCGTCGGCGACGGCAACGGACTGGTCGTCCCCCGGAGCGTTCCCGCCATCCGCGATGCGCTCGCCGACCTCGCGGACGCCGACCGTGCCGCGTCCGCCGCGCGGGCCCGCGAGACGGCGCTCGGCCACTCCTGGCCGAGGGTCGCCGACGAGTACCTCCGGCTCGTCGACGAGATCCTGGCAGGGCGGTCGAGGTGAGCGAGCCGGCCCCGTCGGTGGTCCACGTCATCCGGTCGGACGGCTTCGCGGGCGTCGAGAAGCATGTCGCCCGGCTCGCCTCGGCCCAAGCGGTCGACGGGTGGCGGGTGGCGGTCATCGGCGGGGGTGGGGTTCCGATGCACCGCGAATGGGGCGGGTCCCGCGTGCCGCACCGGGAGGCGGTCACCCTCCTGGATACCGTGCGCCGTCTCGACGAGTTCCGGGGCGTCGATCTCGTCCACGCCCACATGACCGCGGCCGAGGCCGCCGCGGTGCTCTCCCCGCGCATGCGACACGTCCCGCTCGTGGTGACCCGGCATTTCGCTGCCCCCCGGGGCGGCTCGGCACTCGGACGCCTGGTCGCCCCGCTGATCCGGCGACGACTCTCGGCCCAGATCGCCATCAGCGACTACGTCGCCCGCAGCATCGACGGCACCTCGACCGTCATCTACCCCGGGGTGCCGTCTGCGCCCGACATCGCCCCCGCAGCAGTGCGCCAGCAGACGGTCCTCGTCGCCCAGCGGTTGGAGCCGGAGAAGCGCACCGAGGACGCCGTCCGGGCCTTCGCGGCATCCGGGCTGGCGGCCGACGGCTGGCTGCTGGCCATCGCGGGCAGCGGATCGCAGGATCCGGTGCTGCGGCGGCTGGCCGACACCCTGGGCGTGTCGCAGGCCACCCGGTTCCTCGGCCATCGGGGCGACGTACCCGAACTCATGGCGAGCGCATCGATTCTGCTCGCCACCTGCGACGTCGAGGGCCTGGGCCTGTCGGTGCTCGAGGCGATGGCCCTCGGGCTGCCCGTCGTCGCGTCCTCCGCCGGCGCCCACCTCGAGACGGTGGGCGGGGTCGACGGTGCCGCGCTGTACCCGCCGGGCGATACGGACGCCGCGGCGAACCTGCTGGCCGCCCTCGCGGCGTCCCCCGATCAGCGGCAGGTCTACGGCGGCCGACTGCAGCAGGCGCAGCGCGCGCGGTTCAGCATCGCGGCGCAGGCCGAGCAGACCGAGGCCCTCTACCGGAGGCTGCTGTGACCGACCTCGTCGTCGTGTCGCTCGAGCGGTGGGACGAGGTGTGGCGGCGCAACCAGCACCTCGTGGCGGGGCTGCTGCGCCGCGACCCGCAGCTGCGGGTGCTGTTCGTCGAACCGGCCGCCGATCCCCTCTACGACCTGCGTGAGCGGCGGCGTCCCCGTCGCGGGAGAGGCGTGCGGGCGAGCCCCGAGCCCGGCCTCGTCGGCCGGCTGTGGACCTACCAGCCCACCAAGCCGCTGCCGCGCCGCCTCGACCCGCGGGCCGACCGGAGGATCGCCCACGGGGTCCGGCGCACAGCCGCTCGGCTGGGATTCGACCGGCCGGTGCTGTGGATCAACGACCCCGCCGGGGCCGTGCTGCTCCGGCTCACGGGCTGGCCCGCCCTGTACGACATCACCGACGACTGGCTCGAGGCCGACCGGACGCCGGCCGAGCACGCCCGGCTGGTGGAGCACGAGGCCGCGCTGATGCGCGGGTGCGGCGAGATCGTCGTCTGCAGCCCGAGGTTGGAGCGGACCAAGGGAGCGGCGCGTGCGGTCACGCTCGTCCCCAACGCGGTCGACGTCGCCGCCTACCGGCGTCCCCGACCGCGCCCGGCCGACCTGCCCCCGGGCCCTACCGCCGTCTACGTGGGGACGGTCCACCGCGACCGGATCGACGTCGACCTGTGCCTCACGACTGCCAGGCTGCTCGGCGCGGAGGGGCGGCTCGTGCTGGTGGGCCCGGCGCCCCTGTCCGCCGCCGACCGCGGGGCGCTCGTGTCGGCGGGTGTGGTCCTGCTGGGCTCCCGCCCGGCCTCGGAGGTGCCGGCCTACCTCCAGCACGCGGACGTGCTCGTCGTTCCCCACGTCGTGACGCCGTTCACCATGAGCCTCGACCCGATCAAACGGTACGAGTACGCGGCGGTCGGGCGCCCGGTCGTGAGCACGCCCGTCACCGGGTTCGCGGACGCCGGGGACGCTCGGGTCACGATCGCCGTCGGGGACGACTTCGCGTATGCCCTCCGTCAGGAGATGCGCCGCGCCCGGCCCTTCCCCGCCGGCGCCGACCAACCGGTCGACGGGTGGGACGAGCGGGTGACGCGGATGGCGGGCGTCATCGAGCGCGTGCGGCGCGCCGCCACACCTCGCTGACGACGTCGGCCGTCCGGCCGATGGGGAACCTGTCCTGCGCGGAGCGCCAGGCCCGGGCGGCCCGTTCCGCGGCGTCCTCGGGGTGGTCGAGAACGGTGGTGATGGCCTGGGCGAGCGCGTCGACGTCGCCCGGCGGCACGAGCAGGCCGAGCAACTCGCCGTCGGGATCGGGGTCGAGGATCTCCTGCGCTCCGCCGGAGCCGGTCGCGACCACCGGGACGCCACGGATCATCGCCTCGACGAGCACCTGCCCGAACGGTTCGGGGGTGGTCGACGCGTGGACGAGCAGCGACAGCTGGTCGATGGCCGCCAGCGGGTCGTCGGTGAACCCTAGGAGCCGGACCCGGCCGTCCAGACCCCGCTCGGAGATCTCCGAACGCACCTGCCGCTCGTACTCGTCGTGGCCGAACAGGGCGGAGCCGATGATGCGGAATTCGACGTCGGGACGATCCCGGAGAACCTCGGCGGCGGCGCGGACGAACTCCAGCTGTCCCTTGGTCGGGCTGATCCGGCCTACCAACCCGACGATGCGGGGTTTCGGCAGCACGTTGATGGCGATGGGGATCCCCAGCTGGTCAGGGGTGAAGCCCGGGTACGCCACGGTGAGGTGGGGGATGGGTTCGAGGGTCGCCGCCGTGGCGTAGGAGTTGGCGATCACCTCAGTGGGCACCCGCCGGGCAAGCGCGCGGAAGACCCGGGCCGTTCGGGGTGGCAGGTAGTCGGCGCTGATGCGGTCGTGGATGTGCCAGACGAGAGGGGTGCGGGTGAGTTTGGCGACGTTCATGCCGAGCAGGTCGGCCTTCAGTGAGGTCGTGTGGATGACGTCGGGCCGGATGCGGGCGATGCGGCCGGTGAGTCTGGCGAGGAAGGGCCCGCTCTGCAGAGCGGCCCTCAACGCGCCCGAGCCCAGTCCTGCCTCCGCCCGGCCGAGTTCCCGCACCGCGGGGTCGAGGGGAACGATGACGACCCGATGCCCGGCGTCCCGCAGCAGCCGGACCAGCGGTCCCTCGCTGAACAGGATCGTGGTGACGGCGAACTCACCGGGGGGCAGGGCGTCGAGCAGGCGCGCGAGCGCGATCTCGGCACCGCCGAGCTCGGCGGTGTGGTCGAGCACGACGACCCGGGTCGGGGAGGACATGTATGAATGGTGGCATCCCCGGTGGC
>DATAKK010000048.1:0-23329 GCA_036261615.1 Propionibacteriaceae bacterium
CGAGGCGCTCGCCCGGCGCGAGCTCACGGCGTCCGTGCGGGCGCAGGTGCCCGCGCTGGACGTCACCACCGCCAGCTGACCACTGCCGAGGCGCCCCACCCCCCGCCGGCGGGTGGGGCGCTCCGGCGTCCGGACTCGCCCGCTCGCTAGGTTGAGGGCATGAGCGACGACGCACCTCAGACCACTCCCCCGGCGGCAGCGGCCCCGGCCGCCCCCGAGCCGCAGGACCGACTTGTCACCAGTCACCACGTGCTGCAGACGACCGACGGGGAGCTCCGCTACACCGCGCGCACCGGCCGGATCGTCATCCGCGAGGAGGAGGTCGCCGAGGAGACGTTCAAGGGCTGGACGCCGCGGGCCGAGATGGCGGTGACCGCCTACACCCTCGACGACGCCGACGTGACGACCCGGCCGATCACCTTCGTCTTCAACGGCGGCCCGGGATCGAGCTCGATCTGGCTGCACATGGGCCTGCTCGGACCCAAGCGGGTCGACTTCGGCGAGCCCGGCAACCCGACGGCGCCGCCCTACGGACTGCTCGACAATCCCCAGACGCTGCTCCGCGTGAGCGACCTGGTGTTCATCGACCCGATGTCGACCGGCCACACCCGCGCGGTCGAGGGGGGCAAGCCGGCCCAGTACCACGGGTGGAAGAAGGACGTCGAGCAGGTGAGCGAGCTCATCCGGCTGTGGACGACCCGCGAAGACCGGTGGATGAGCCCCAAGTATCTGTGCGGCGAGTCCTACGGCACCACCCGGGCCGTCTCCGTGGCCGAGCACCTCCAGTCGCGCTACTCCCTGACCCTCAACGGGCTGGTGCTCATCTCCAGCGTGCTCGACTTCGGCACCCAGGACTTCGAGCACCTGCGCATCGACGAGGCCTCCATCAACTTCCTGCCCACGTACGCGGCGATCGCCCACTACTACGGGTTCCACCCAGACCGGACGCTCGACGCGGTGCGGGCCGAGGCGGAGGAGTTCGCGTCCACCCGGTACCGCTGGGCGCTGGCCCGGGGCAGCCGGCTGAGCGACGACGAACGCTCCGCCGTAGCCGCCACGCTGGCCCGGCTCACCGGCCTGGCGCAGGACTGGATCGAACGCGCCGACCTGCGGATCGAGCACTGGCGCTTCTGCACCGAGTTGCTGCGCTCGCGCGGGCTGGCGGTCGGCCGCATCGATGCCCGGATCACCGGGGCGCTCTACTCGGGCATCGCCGAGAACATGGACGCCGACCCGTCCATCGACGCCCTGGTCGGCCCCTACGCCGCCGCCCTGCACCACTACCTGCGCAGCGACCTCGGCTGGGACCTCGACCTGCCCTACGAGGTGTTCGCGAGCGCGATCACCAAGTGGAGCTACGCCGAGTTCGAGGGCAAGCCGATCAACGTCACCGACAAGCTGGAACGGGTGCTGCGCGCCAACCCGCACCTCCAGGTGCGGGTGGAGTACGGCTACTACGACCTCGCGACGCCCTACCACTCGGCCGAGGACATGATGGCCCACCTGCGCCTGCCGGCCGGGGCGTCCGATCGCTTCGAGCACGCCTACTTCGAGACCGGGCACATGCCCTACGTCGGGGAGGCGAGCCGGGTGGCCGAGGCCGAGGGGATCACCGCCTTCGTCCGGCGCACGTCCCAGCGCTCCTGACCTCCTGCTGGCCTCCTGCCGGCCTCCTGCCGGCCTCCCGCCCGGTTCCGCCGGGGCCCTCGGACGTCGGGTTCCCCACCCCGGATCCTGCGAAATTGACCGTACGTGCCATACCCCCGCCCCAGGAGCGGGGGTATGGCGTGGAATGCGAATTTCGCAGGATTCGGGGGCGCGGTTGGGGATTCGGGGCCGCCGGCGCCCGCGGACGGCGGCCGCACCGACGCCTGTCCACGCCCCCAGGAGGGCTGCCGCACCGACGCCTGTCCACGCCCCAGGAGGGCTGCCGGACGGTGGCCTGCCGCCCCGGCGCCGCGCCCGTGTACGCCGCCAGCGAACAGAGTTCTATGGTCGAACCATTTCCCTGCGCGGCCCCTTGAGGCACCCCTAGGCTCGGCACATGCACACACGAACCATCGGCAATGACACCGTCGGCCGCGTCGAGGTCGGGGCCATCGGGCTCGGCCTGATGACCTTCGACCAGACCGGCCCCCAACCCCGCGAGCAGCTCGTCGCCACCGTGAAGGCCGCCCTGGACGCCGGCGTCACCCTCTTCGACACCGCGGACGCCTACGGCCCCGGCGAGCAGCTGGGCCCGAAGGCGCAGGGCGAGAACGAGTTGCTGATCGCCTCGATCCTCGGCGAGCTCGGCGTCCGCGACCGGGTGTTCCTCGCCACCAAGGGCGGCCACGTCCGCACCGAGGGCGGCGGCTGGGACGTCGACAGCCGTCCCGGGCACCTGCGCCAGGCAGTCGACGACAGCCTCAAGCGCCTCGGCGTCGAGCAGATCGCCCTGTGGCAGCACCACCGTCCCGACCCCAAGGTGGGCTACGACGTCGTCATCGAGACCCTCGTCGAGATCGCCAACTCGGGCAAGGTGCGGATGATCGGCCTGTCCAACGCCAACCCCGAGCAGATCCGGGCCGCGCACGAGGCCCTGGGTGACAAGCTCGTCAGCGTGCAGAACCAGTTCAGCCCGAAGTTCCGCAGCAGCCGCCCCGAGATCGACGTCTGTGCCGAGCTCGGCCTCGCGTTCCTGCCGTGGAGCCCGCTCGGCGGCCTCGGGGACGCCAAGGAGCTCGCCGAGCAGCACCCGGCCTTCGCCGAGGTGGCCAAGGCCCACGGGGTGAGCGCCCAGCAGGTCGCCCTCGCGTGGGAGCTCGCCCAGGCCCCGATCGTCATCCCGATCCCGGGCGCCAAGCGGCCGGAGTCGATCACCGACTCGGCCAAGGCGGCCGACCTGGTGCTCAGCGCCGACGAGATCGCCCGGCTCAACCAGGACTGAGCGCGCGGACGGACGCATGGCCCCCTCCTGCCAGGATGGGGCCATGCGCGCGCTGCTGATGGACGAGATCGCCGGGCCTCTCGCCGTGCAGGAGGTCGGCGATCCGGTCGCGCCCGCCGGCGGCGTCGTGGTGCGGGTGCTGGCGACCGGACTCTGCCGCAGCGACTGGCACGCCTGGGCCGGTCACGACGACATCGCGCTCCCCCACGTGCCGGGGCACGAGCTCGCGGGCATCGTGGACGCCGTCGGGGCCGGGGTCACCCGGTGGTCGCCCGGCGACCGCGTCACCGTGCCGTTCGTCTGCGGCTGCGGCCGCTGCGAGTGGTGCCTGTCGGGCAACGCCCAGGTGTGCCCCGACCAGCAGCAGCCCGGCTTCACCCACTGGGGCTCGTTCGCGGAACGGGTCGCGCTGCACGGGGCCGACACCAACCTCGTCGCCATCCCCGACGGCGTGAGCTTCGAGGCCGCCGCGAGCCTCGGCTGCCGGTTCGCGACCGCCTACCGTGCGCTCACCGCCCGGGCGCGACTGCGAGCCGGCGAGAGCCTCACCGTCGTCGGCGCGGGCGGCGTCGGCCTCAGCTGCGTCCAGGTCGGTGTGGCCCTGGGGGCCGACGTCACTGTGGTCGACCGCACCGAACGCTCGCTCGAGCTGGCGGCGTCCCTCGGCGCGGTGAGGACCGTGCTCGCGACCCCGGACGCCGACCCGGCCGGGACCGTGCAACGGCTCACCGGTGGCACCCACGTCGCGGTCGACGCGGTCGGCAGCGAGCAGACCTGCGCCACCGCGATCCACAGCCTCCGCCGCCGCGGACGGCACGTGCAGGTGGGGCTGCTGCCGCCCGTCGACGGGCACCCGCGGGTGCCGATGGACCGGGTCATCGCCTGGGAACTCGACGTGCTCGGCAGCCACGGCATGGCCGCGGCCGACTACCCTGCCATGCTCGAGCTCATCGCCGCCGGCGTCCTGCGCCCCGACCTGCTCGTCGAGCGGGTCGTCGGCCTCGAGGACGCCGCCACCCTGCTGCGGGGCCTCGGGTCGGCCTCCCCCGCCGGCATCACCCTCGTCGACCCCCGCCGCTGACCGCGCGGGGCTCCCGCCTGCGCGGCCCCTTGTCCGGCGGCGCGGCGTCACCTACGGTCGCACCAGCGAGCGGAAGGCGCACCCATGCCCATCTTCGAACACGTCAGCCATTACCCCCAGCCGCGCGACGAGGTCTTCGCCTGGCACACGCGGCCCGGCGGCTTCGTGCGGCTCACCCCGCCCGGCATGGCCACCGTCGTCGAGGGGCCGAGCGACCTCATCAATCCCGGCTCGGAGATCGTGCTGAAGATCTCGCACCCCCTGCTCGGCCTCGTGCCGCGTCCGGTCGGCAGGGTCGGCGCGACGTGGAGGGTTCGCCACGTCGAGCTCGACGACGGCCGACTGTTCGTCGACGAGCAGGTGAGCGGCCCCTTCCGCCGCTGGCGGCACGAGCACCACTTCGCCGACGGCCCCGACGGCGGGACGACGATCACCGACCGAGTGCACTGGGAGCTCCCCCCGATGCCCACCGGCGTCGACGAGGTCGTCGCCAGCCACGAACTGCGCCGGCTGTTCGCGTTCCGGGAGCACCAGCTGCGCGAGGATCTCGCCCTGCACGCCCGGCTGCGCGCCGAGCCCACCCACGTGTTGGTCAGCGGCGCGAGCGGGCTGATCGGCAGCCAGGTCTGCGCCCTGCTCACGACGGGCGGCCACACGGTCACCCGGCTCGTGCGCCGGGCGCCTCGCTCGGCCGACGAGGCCCGCTGGGCGCCGGAGCGCGCCACGATCGACGACGCGGCCGTCGAGCGCGCGGACGCCGTCGTGCACCTGGCCGGCGAGACCATCGGCGGCCGGTTCACCCAGGCGAAGAAGCGGAGGATCCTCGACTCCCGGGTCGACGGCACCCGCACCATCGCCGCCGCCATCGCGCGTTCGGGACGCCGGCAGGTGCTGGCCCAGGCCTCGGGCATCGGAGCCTACGGGGCCCGGCGTCCCGGCGAGCTGCTCACCGAGGGCTCGGCGCTCGGCACCGGGTTCCTCGCGGACGTCGTGCGCGCCTGGGAGGAGGCCGCCCGCGCCGCCAACGGCCGCACGGTCTTCCTGCGCACCGGCATCGTGCTGAGCGAGGGCGGCGGGGCGCTCGCCCCGATGCTGCCGCTCTTCCTCGCCGGCGTCGGCGGACCGCTCACCGACCCGCGCGCCTGGATGAGCTGGATCAGCCTCGACGACACGGCCCGGGCCTACCTGCACGCCCTGTTCACCCCCGACCTGCGCGGCCCCGTCAACGCGGTGGCGCCGGAGCCCGTGACCGCCGGCGAGTTCGCCCGCACGCTGGGCCGCACGGTGCGGCGTCCGGCACTGCTGCGCACCCCCGGGTTCGGGCCGGCCCTCGTCCTCGGGGCGGAGGGCAGGGACCAGCTCATCGAGACCGACCAGCGGGTGGACGCCGGCAAGCTGCTCGACAGCGGCTTCCGGTTCGGCGAGCCGACGCTGCGGGAGGCGTTGCGGCACGTCACCCGGCACGACGAGCGGGGCTGAGCCGCCCCCCTTGGGGTCTGGACACCGCCCTCCCCGGGCGGCAGGATCGAAGAAACCGACCACCTGGAAAGGACCATCCATGCAGTACACGCACCTGGGCCGCACCGGCCTGACGGTCTCGCGGCTGGTGTTGGGCACGATGAACTTCGGACCGCACACCGAGGAGTCCGACGCGCACACGATCATGAGCCGGGCCCTCGACGACGGGGTCAACTTCTTCGACACCGCGAACGTCTACGGCGGCGTCGAGCACCGCGGCTGGACCGAGGAGATCATCGGACGCTGGTTCGCCCAGTCGGGCCGCCGCGACGAGGTCGTGCTGGCCACCAAGGTCTACGGGAACATGACCGACCGCCCGAACGACTCGAAGCTGTCGGCGGTGAACATCCGCCGGGCCGTCGACGCGTCGCTCAAGCGGCTGCAGACCGACCACATCGACCTCTACCAGATGCACCACATCGACCGCGCGACTCCCTGGGAGGAGCTGTGGCAGGCGATGGACACCCTGGTCGCGCAGGGCAAGATCCTCTACGTCGGCTCGTCGAACTTCGCCGGCTGGCACATTGCGGCCGCCTGTGAGGCCGCCACGTCACGTCACTCGCTCGGCCTGGTGAGTGAGCAGTCGCTGTACAACCTCGTCGCCCGCCAGATCGAGCTCGAGGTGCTCCCGGCGGCCCAGCACTACGGCCTCGGCGTCATCCCGTGGTCGCCCCTCGGCGGTGGCCTGCTCGGCGGCGTCCTCGCGAAGGACCGGGCCGGTGAGCGGCGCTACGACGACCGGATGAAGAAGCGGGTCGAAGGGATGCGCGACCAGCTGCAGCGCTGGGAGGACTTCTGTGCCGCCCGCGGCCAGGAGCCCGGCGATGTCGCGCTCGCCTGGTTGCTGCACCAGCCCGGGGTCACCGGCCCGATCATCGGCCCGCGCACGATGGACCAGTACGAGAGCGCCCTGCGCGCCCTCGACGTGAGCCTCGACGAGGACGCCCTCCGGACGCTCGACGAGATCTTCCCCGGCCCCGGCGGCCCGGCCCCGGAGGCCTACGCCTGGTGACCTGACACCGCGCGGGGTGACCGGCAGCCCCCGTGGCGACGGCTTGGGCGGTCTGGCTAAGGTCGGTCCTCATGGACGCATCCAGCGCTGACCTGCCCACGCTGTTCCGGCCGATCACCCTGCGCGAGCTCACCGCGCGCAATCGCGCGTGGGTCTCGCCGATGTGCCAGTACGCCGTCGACGAGCGCGACGGCGTCCCGAACGACTGGCACGTCGTGCACTACGGAAGCCTCGCCGTCGGCGGCTTCGGGGTCGTGCTCACCGAGGCCACGGCGGTGACCGCCGAGGGGCGGATCAGCCCGGAGGACACCGGACTGTGGAACGACGAGCAGGTGCGGGCGTGGCGCCGGATCACCGACTTCGCGCACAGCCGCGGCGCGCTCATGGGCGTCCAGCTCGCCCACGCCGGACGCAAGGCGAGCACGGTGCGGTGGTGGCCGGGCTACACGCCCGGCGTCGTGCCCGAATCCGAGGGCGGCTGGCCCGTGGTCGGGCCGACCGAGCAGCCAACCGACGCCGACTCCGGCCAGACCGTGCACGCGCTCACCGGTCCGGAGATCCGCGGGATCATCGACGCGTTCGTCGCCGCGACCCACCGCGCCCGTGAGGCGGGCTTCGACACGGTCGAGATCCACGCCGCCCACGGCTACCTGCTGCACCAGTTCTACTCCCCCCTGTCGAACACCCGCACCGACGAGTGGGGCGGCGACTTCGAGGGACGCACCCGGCTCACCCGTGAGGTCGCCCGGGCCGTGCGCGAGGCCTGGCCGCAGCACCTGCCGGTGATCGTGCGCCTCTCCGCGGTCGACTGGCGCGACGACGGCTGGCAGCTGGAGGACTCGGTGCTGCTGGCGCACGAGCTCAAGGACCTCGGCATCGACCTCATCGACGTGTCCAGCGGGGGCGTGGCTCAGGCGAGTATCGCGGTGGGCCCCGGTTACCAGGTGCCGTTCGCGGAGCGGATCCGTCGCGAGGCGGGGATCGCGACCGCTGCGGTGGGCATGATCACCGGCGCCGAGCAGGCCGAGGAGATCCTCGACAAGGGTCGCGCCGACGTCGTGCTGCTGGCCCGCGAGGCGTTGCGCGATCCCAACTGGCCGCTCCGGGCCGCCCACCACCTGGGCGTGCCGGCGTCCCTCGCCCCCTGGCAGCCGGCCCGCTGGCGCGGCGCCTGGCACTGACCTCGCCATGTCGGACGCCGGCGGGCTCGACTGGCTGCTCTCGGCGGCGGCCGGGCTTCCCGGCGTCCGGATCGAGGACCGGCAGGCGTGGGGCTGCCTCATTCTCTGGGTGGCCGACCGGTGGTTCGGGATGGTGATTCCCGACAGCCGCGGGGAGGTGCTGGTGAACCTCAAGGGCGATCCGGATATCAACACGGCGCTCGTCGGCGAGCACGAGTGGATCATTCCGGCCTACCACATGAACAAGAAGCACTGGATCTCGCTGCGCCTCGGCCATCCGGACGCCGACCGCGGCCTCGCGCTCGACCTGCTCGACGCGTCGTGGCACGCCACCGTAGCGGGGATGCCGCGCCGGGTCGCCCGGCCGCTGCTCCTCGTGCGGGAGGGCGCCCTCGACGGCGACGAGTCAGTGCCGGCTACGGAGTGAAGCGGCGGACCTCCTGCGGCCAGCCGCACGCCTCGGCCACCCGGCCCGCCCACATCCTCGCGGTGTCGTCGTCGGGCACATCGATGAGCGTGAGGCCACCCAGGTACTCGTTCGAGTCGCCGTAGGGGCCGTCGGCGTAGGTCACGGTGCCGCTGGTGGGATCGGCGGTGAACGCGTGCCCGCGGTCCTCGTCCAGTCCCCCGGCAGCGACCAGCACTCCGGCGTCCCTCATCTGGTCGACGACCGCCCGCGCGAGCGGCCCGCGCCCGCGGAACCACTCCTCGCTGTGGTCGCCCACCCACTGCTGGTTGAAGTAGATGAGGTATTGGGTCACGGATGCTCCCGGCGTCGGAGAGATGCGAATCACCTCAACCTACGCGACGAGGGGGCAGCCCCCAGGGTTCAGCGGCCGAAGACGCGGCTGAACAGCCCCCCGCGGGCCGACTTGGCCGCGGCGATCTCCTCCGGGGTGTGCCGGCCGTTGCACCACTGGTTCTTCGGCACGGACGCCTTCACCTGCGAGATGTGCTGGCCGCAGCCGGCCCACGTCGTCTTGCCGCAGACCTTGCAGCGGGTCGCATGGCACATGTCGGTTCCTCCCGGATCGCCTTCTGAGGGCCGGTGCCCCCAACCCGAGTAACCATACCCCGGGGGGTAAGTAATTCAAACTCCCGTGAGGATGCTCTCGTGGGGGATGAACGGGCGGGGCTGCGGGTCGAGCCCGGCCCGGGCGACCGCCTCGCGCACGGCGTCCCGGAGGTCGGCGGCCGAGATCGGGCGGTCCTGCGGCTCCTTCTCGAGGCAGGACAGCACCATCGCCGCGAGCTCCTCGGGCACGCGCTCGGGCAGGTCGGGCGGGGGCGACATGAGGTGGGCCAGGGCGGTGGCGATAGGAGTGTCGCGGGCGAACGGCTTGTGCCCGGTGAGCATCTCGTGGGCCACCACGCCGAGGGCATAGAGATCGCTCTGGGGGGTCGCGCGCTTGCCCTCGGCCTGCTCAGGGCTGAGGTAGTGCGGCGTCCCGAGGATCTCGCCCATCCGGGTCTCGACCACCGCGTCGGTGGCGTGTGCGATGCCGAAGTCGCTGAGCTTCACGATCCCGTCGACGGTGATGAGGATGTTGCTCGGCTTGACGTCGCGGTGCACGACGCCGTGCTCGTGGGCCACGGCGAGCGCCGCGGCCACCTGCGACATGACCGACCACACGAGGGCCGGGCGCTGGGCGCCGGTGGAGGCGACGAGCTTGGCGACGGTCGTGCCGGGCACGAGTTCCATCACCATGAAGGCGAGTCCGTCGTCCTCGCCGGAGTCGCAGACGTGGACGATGTTCTGGTGGCGCAGCTCGCCGGCGAGGCGGGCCTCCTCGCGGAAGCGGGCGGCGAAGATCTGCTCCTCGGCGGTGTGCGGGTGCATGATCTTGATCGCGAGCGTCTCGCCGGTCTCAAGATCGGTACCCGACCACACTTCACCCATGCCGCCGGAAGCGATGCGGGAGGAGACGCGGTAGCGCCGGGCAAGCACGTAGCCATCATGCAGGCGGTGCATACAGTCCCCTATCTTTGGCAAAAGGCTACGTCACCGCCCCGGACATCGACGACACGGGGTGGCCGACCACGCCCCAAGGGGTGACGGGCGGATGGTCGCGGCGCTCATGTGCGCCTACGTGAAGCCCGCGTGGGCGGAGAGGGAGTCCGCCGAATCTGCAGGCTGGCCACGCCCGACCCGTCCGAAGGGGCTCCAACCCCCTCGGCTCGCCCGCATTTTTGACAGCCCCACCGTGAGACGTCGCCGACGGCAAGAGTGCGTCGCCGACCAGGGGTTCTCGCGGGTGAGCCACAGATCACCGACGCGATGAGGACCGCAGGGAATAATGTCCGGGTGACTCACCCCCGCCTCGCCCGGCCACAGTGGTGGCATGACGCCGTCGTCTACCAGATCTATCCCCGCAGCTTCGCCGATGCGCACGGCGACGGCCTCGGCGACATCCCCGGCGTCACCAGCCGGGTCGGCTATCTCAGCGCGCTGGGCGTGGACGCCGTGTGGCTGTCGCCCTTCTACCCCTCCCAGCTCGCCGACGGCGGCTACGACGTCGACGACTACCGCGACGTCGACCCGCGCCTGGGCTCGCTCGAGGAGTTCGACGAGATGGTGGCGGCGCTGCACGGCGCGGGCATCGGGGTGATCGTCGACCTGGTGCCCAACCACTCGTCCAACCGGCACGCGTGGTTCCGGGCGGCGCTGGCGGCGTCCCCCGGCTCACCGGAGCGGGCCCGGTACCTGTTCCGCGACGGGGCCGACGGCGGCTCGCTGCCCCCCAACGACTGGGAGAGCCTGTTCGGCGGGTCGGCGTGGACGCCGGCCGGCGACGGCCAGTGGTACCTCCATCTGTTCGCCCCCGAGCAGCCTGACCTCAACTGGGACAACCCGGAGGTGCGCGCCGACTTCGAGCAGACCCTGCGGTTCTGGAGCGACCGCGGCGTCGACGGCTTCCGCATCGACGTGGCCCACGGGCTGGTGAAGAACCTCGCCGAGCCCTGGCCGCCGCAGAAGGAGATGGAGGTCTGGCCGCGCCCGGACGGCTCGCACCCGCTGTGGGACCGCGACGAGCTGATGGACGTCTACCGGTCGTGGCGCCGGGTGTTCGACTCCTACGACCCGCCGCGCTTCGCGGTGGCCGAGGCCGCCGTGCACCCGACCCGCCGGGCCCGGTACGCCTCGCCGGAGACCCTGGGTCAGGCGTTCAACTTCGCGATGCAGGAGGCCGACTGGCGGCCCGACGACTTCCACCACGTCATCGACGCGGCCCTCACCGACGTCGCCGACACCGGGTCGTCGACCACCTGGCTGCTCGGCTGCCACGACTCGCCCCGGGTGGCGTCGCGCTTCGGGCTGCCGCTCATCCCCGAGCCGCGGACGTTCGCCGACCTCGCGGGCGAGCGCCCGTTCCGGCACGACAGCCAGTGGCTGGCCCGGCAGTGGCTGCTCACCGACGGCCGCGCCCCCGAGGTCGACCTGCCGCTCGGACGCCGCCGCGCCCGCGCCGCCGTCCTCGTCGAGTTCGCCCTGCCCGGGTGCACGTACGTCTACCAGGGCGACGAACTGGGGCTGCCCGAGGTCGCCGACCTGCCCCGGGAGGTGCTGCAGGACCCGATGGCCGGGCGCTCGACCCGGGAGAAGGGCCGGGACGGCTGCCGGGTGCCCCTGCCGTGGGCGGCCGACCGGCACGCCCTCGGCGGCAGTTCCTTCGGCTTCGGGAGCGACGGGGCCCACCTCCCCCAGCCCGACTGGTTCGGCGACTACGCGGTCGAGGTCCAGGAGGACGACCCCGCGTCGAGCCTGTGGATGTACCGCCGGGCCCTGGAGCTCCGAGCGGCCCTCACCGCCACCCCTCCGGGCGCGTTCGAGTGGGTCGCGGCGCCGGCGGGGCTGCTGCACTTCCGCCGCGGCACCTGGCACTGTCTCACCAACTTCACCGATGCCCCCCTGCCGCTGCCGGAGGGGGAGGTGCTGCTCTGCAGCGCGCCGGAGGGCGCGGTGGGCGGCGTCCCGGCGAACGCGACGGTGTGGCTGCGTTCGGAGTGACGACCCGTCAGGCGCCTTGTGGCGCTTGGGGACGGGGTGTTGGCTGGGCGACATGAAGTATGTCTCCCACGCCTCTGGCAAGCAGCTGTCGCGGATCGGCCTCGGAACCTGGCAGTTCGGGTCGCGCGAATGGGGCTACGGCCCCGACTACGACGAGCGTGAGGCGGCCGCGATCGTCGCCCGCGCGCTCGAGTTGGGTGTCACCCTGTTCGACACCGCCGAGATCTACGGGATGGGCCGCAGCGAGCGGATCCTCGGGCGGGCGCTGCGGCGCGCGGACGCCGACCCGGCCCGGGTCGTCCTGGCGAGCAAGGTGTTCCCGGTGCTGCCCACGGCCCCCGTCGTCGAACAGCGCGCGGTGGCCAGCGCCAGCCGGCTCGGCACCCGCCACATCGACCTCTACCAGGTGCACCAGTCGAACCCGGTGGTCAGCGACCCGACGACGATGCGCGGCATGCAGGCGCTGCTCGACGTCGGGCTGATCGGCAGCGTCGGGGTGAGCAACTACTCCCTCGACCGCTGGCGGGCCGCGGACGCCGCGCTGGCCCAGGCGCACTCCCAGTCGGAGCTGTCCGGGGGCGATGTGCCGGTGGTCGTCTCCAACCAGGTGCAGTACAGCCTCGTGCACCGCCAGCCCGAGACCGACCTCCTGCCGTTCGCGGAGGCGCACGACCGGCTGGTCATCGCCTACAGCCCGCTGGCCCAGGGCCTGCTGTCGGCCCGCCATCGCCCGGGCGACCGGGTCACCGGCGTCCGGGCCGCCAACTCGCACTTCCTGCCGGAGAACCTCGAGGCGTCGGCCCCCCTGCTCGACACCCTCCGCGACGTGGCGGCGTCCCATCAGGTCACACCGGCCCAGGTCGCCCTCGCCTGGACGCTGCGCCACCCGTCGGTCGTGGCGATCCCTGGCGCCTCGAGCGTCGCGCAGGTCGAGAGCAACGTCGCGGCCGCCGACCTCGAGCTCACCCCCGGCGAGTTGGACGCGCTCACCGCGGCCTCCGACCGCTACCACCCGGTCGTCGGCCTCGCCGCGGTGCCCAGCCACCTGCGTCGACTCAGGGCCAGTCGCGCCTGAGCGATCTTCGCAAAAGCTCACCCGGCTCTCAGGGAGTTACACCGTTGTAGTTTTCCCCACTGTGGACACGGCTTGTGGATAACTCCCGGCGTCCCCTGCGAGATTCGCACCTCCTGCCAGACCCGCGTCCCTGGACGGGGTGAATGGCAGGTGGTGCAGATTTCGCAGAGGGGCGGCGGTCGGAGCGGGCCGCAGGGGGCGGGAATCTCGCAGCGGGACGGGGCCGCGAGGGTCCCAGTTGACAACGATTCTCAGATAGTTTGAGAATGGTTCTCGTGAAGAAGTTCCTCTGGGCGGTCCCGGTCGCCGTGGCCTCCCTCGTCCTCGCCGGGTGCAGCACGTCGGGCACCGGCTCCCGCCCGGTGCGTGCGACCGGCGAGCTCTACCCACTCTCCTGGGTCATCGAGCAGGTGGGCGGCGACCGGGTCTCGGTCGACACGCTCGTGCCGCCGGGGGCCGAGCCGCACGGCTACGAGCTCTCGCCGCAGCAGGTGAGCGCGCTCGGTCGCAACGACCTGGTCGTCTACGTCCGCACCCTCGCGGCCGCGGTCGACGACGGCGTCAAGGCGTCACCGCCGAAGGCGGCGATCGACCTCACCACGGTGCTGCCCACCCGGCCCGCGGTCGACGGCAGCACCGGCACGAGCGGTGCCGGGGGCATCGACCCCCACCTGTGGCTCAACCCCGCGAACATGCCGAAGATCGTGGACGCCGTCGCGGCCCAGTTGAGCAGCGTCGACCCGGCGGGCAGGGCCACCTACACCGCCAACGCCGCGACGCTCGACTCCAGGCTGACCGCCCTCGCCGACGACTACGCCCGGGGACTCGCCCACTGTTCGACGAAGACCCTCGTCGTCAGCCACCCGGCGTTCGGCTACCTCGCCGACCAGTACGGGCTCACCCAGGTGGGCGCCTCCGGGGTCGACGAGGACACCGAGCCCTCACCCGCGCGGCTGGTCGAGGTCGAGAAGATCGCCAGGGCCGACAAGGTGACGACGATCTTCTACGCCGACACCTCCAACCAGAAGATCGCCGACGTCATCGCGGGCGCGTTGAACGCCCGGACCGCCTCGCTCACCCAGCTCATCAGCCAGCCCTCGGGCGGCGACTACATCAGTGGTGCCCAGCAGAACCTCACCGCCCTGCGCACCGGATTGGGGTGCTCATGACCGCCGACCCGGTGCTCGCCGTGGACGCCGTCGACGTCGACCTCGGCGGCGTCCGGATCCTCTCGGACGTCTCGCTGACGGTGCAGCCGGGCGAGGTCGTCGCCCTGCTCGGGGCCAACGGCTCGGGCAAGTCGACGCTCGTGCGGGCGGCACTCGGGGTCATCCCGACCGCGGCCGGGGACGTGCGGCTGTTCGGCCGGGCCCTCGGACGCGGCACGCCGTGGCAGCGCGTGGGCTACGTGCCGCAACGCAAACCCGGACACACCGGCGTCCCGACCACCGCGCTCGAGGTGGTGCGCGCGGGCCTGTTGTCGTCGGGGCGGCTGCGGAGGGCATCCCGGGCCCAGGCGATGGCCGCCCTCGAGCGGATGGGGATGGGCGACCGGGCGCAGCAACCGGTGCAGGAGATGTCGGGCGGCCAGCAGCAGCGGGTGCTCATCGCCCGCGCCCTGGTGCGCGAGCCGGACCTGCTCATGCTCGACGAGCCCACCACGGGAATCGACCTCGGGACCATCGAGGCGTTCGTCGAGGCCATCGGTGAGATGCGCGCGAGCGGCACGGCCGTCGTCGTCGTGCTGCACGAGACCGAGGCGTTCGCGACGCTGCTCGACCGGTCCGTCGTCCTGCGCCAGGGCCGGGTGGTGTACGACGGTCCTCCGCCGCCGGCCCGGGGCGAGCACGCCGATCCCCATCACGAGCACCCCCATCCCCACGCCGACGACGACCCGACGAGCGGTGCCCTGGAGTTCGACCTGACCGGAGGCGAGGAATGATCGACCTGCTGAGTTCACCGCTCATGCAGCGGGCCCTGCTCGCCGCCCTGCTCGTCGGGGTCACTGCCCCGGTGGTCGGCACCTACCTCGTGCAGCGCCGGCTGGCGCTGCTCGGCGACGGCATCGGGCACATCGCGCTCACCGGTGTGGCCGCCGGCTGGCTGGCCGGCAGTCTCGCCGGCCTGGCGACGCCGGAGTCCCTGGCCCTGCCGGGGGCCGTCGTCGTCGCCGTGCTCGGGGCGGTGGGCATCGAGTGGGTGCGCGCCCGCGGGAGGATCACGGGCGACGTGGCGATGGCGATCCTGTTCTACGGGGGCATCGCCGGCGGCGTCCTGCTCATCAAGATCGCGGGCGGCACCAGCGCCAACCTCATGAACTATCTGTTCGGCTCGATCGCCACCGTCTCGTCCGGTGACCTGCTGTGGACCGCCGGCCTCGCCGGGCTCGTGCTCGTCGTGGGCCTCGGGCTGCGTCCGCTGCTGTTCGCCGTGAGCCACGACGAGGAGTTCGCGAGGGCGAGCGGCCTGCCGGTGCACCTGCTCACGTCGGTGCTCGCGGCGCTGGCAGCGCTCACGGTGACCGTCTCGATGCGGGTCGTGGGCCTGCTGCTCGTGTCGGCGCTCATGATCGTGCCCGTGGCCACCGCGCAGGTGGTGGCCCACTCGTTCGCCCGCACGATGGCACTGGCGAGCGCGATCGGGGCGGTCGTGAGCGTCGTCGGGCTGGCGGTCACCTACTGGTACGACCTCCCCCCGGGAGCGACCATCGTCGTGCTGGCGATCCTCGGGTACGCCGTCGTCAGCGCGGTCGGACGCCGGCGGCGTCCGGGACAGGCGCCCGCTCCCGCCACCTTCCGGGACGACGTGAGCGTGGGGGGTCAGGCCTGATGCCCCGCCAGACCCGTCAGCGAACGGCCGTCGTCTCCGCGCTCGAGGGGCTCGACGACTTCCGCTCGGCCCAGCAGATCCACGACCTGCTGCGCCGCGGCGGGGTGGAGATCGGCCTCGCCACCGTCTACCGGACGCTGGGCATGCTCGCCGCCGAGGACGTCGTCGACACGCTGCGCACCCCCGACGGCGAGACGGTCTACCGGCGGTGCGGGCGGAGCGACCACCACCACCATCTGGTCTGCCGACTCTGCGGCCGGGCGGTGGAGATCGAGGGTCCGGGGGTGGAGAGCTGGGCATCCCGGGTGGCCGCCCAGCAGGGGTTCAGCGACGTGCAGCACACGCTCGAGCTCACCGGCGTCTGCGCCGGCTGCCGGGTGGAGGGCGGCGTCCGCGGCTGACATGTGAGCCCTGGGTCAGCCCCGCCAGACGAGATAGAGGGCGAGCAGGCAGAGGGTGGCCACCAGCGCGGTTCTCAACGCCCTGGTCGGCAGTGCGTGCGCGATCCGCCAGCCGACGAGGACGCCGGCGAGCTCGGGGATCCCGACGACGGCAGCGAGGGGCCAGTCGATCGCCCCGTGCAGGAGATACCCGACGGTGCCGACCCCGGCGATCACGATCGACTGCACCTGGGCGCAGGCCAGCGAGCGGAGCACCGGAAGCCCGGCCGCGGTGAGCAGTGGCACGGCGAGCATGGGGCCGCCGATGCCGACGATGCCGCTCAGCGCCGAGACTCCGATCCCCAGGGCGAGGATCAGCGGTGTTGCGGCGGACGCCGGGAGCCAGCCGTCCGTGCGGCCGCCGCGGTACCACACGAGCCCGGCCGCCGCGGCGACCACCCCCGCGAGCACCAGCGCGAAGAGGTGTCTCGACACCAGCGTGCCCGCCATCACCCCCAGCGGCGTCCCGACGAGGGCCGTGCCCGCCATGATGAGGGCCACCCGGCGGGTGCCCGGCTCGCGCAACTGCCCCGAGCGGGTGAAGGCGGCGGTTCCCAGGGCGCCGGTGGTGATGTGGGTGACGATGGCGGTGCCTGCGACCTGCGCCGGCGAGAGGGTGGTCAGCGCGAACAGGCCGATGGTCGGTAGCACGCCCCCCGGCCCGACGGCCGTGATGCCGATCCCCCCGACCAGGGCGATGACGGCGAGGGCCGCCAGCCCGGGCCACGCAAGTCCGGTCACGGTCGGCTCCCGGCGTCCTCGCGCACTCTCGCGACGTGGCGCCTGCGGGACGGTCTGCGCGCGCATGGCTCGCGCGGTGTGAGCGACATGACGGACTGCCTTTCCGATCCACCCGGCACGGCGTCGGGGATCACGTGATCGAAGCGGGCCCGGGTCTCCACGTGGCACCGGGCGCGCCGGCGAAGGGACGAGGTCAATCGAGCGAGCGTAACGGCCCTCCGGGAGGGATCGCCAGCCGCGGGGAGGCCACTCCGCCGGCACGGCGCGTCCCCTGCAGCGCGGAGCGTTCGGCGGGGCGGGGCCAACCCCTCCGGGTGTGCTGGTCGTTTGGACCGCGGTGGCAGGGTGGCACCCAAGTCCCAAAGCCCGACCCCCCGGGCGGAGGAAATGCCCTGCCACAACGTGTGGCACCCACCCTCCCAGAGCCTCCGGGGTCGGCAACGAGCCACAGGAGGCAGGATGAGCCAGTCCAACCGCGTTGTTGTGTACAAGGGCCCTGGCAAGGTCGCGGTCGAATCGATCGACTACCCGAAGCTCGAGATCCCCAAGGACGTCGCCGACCACTTCGGCATCCCGCAGAAGGCGCCGCACGCCGTCATCCTCAAGCTGGTGACGACCAACATCTGCGGGTCCGACCAGCACATGGTCCGTGGACGCACGACCGCCCCGGTCGGGCAGACGCTCGGCCACGAGATCACCGGCGAGGTGGTCGAGTGCGGCGAGGACGTGCTGTTCGTGAAGAAGGGCGACATCTGCTCGGTGCCGTTCAACATCGCCTGTGGCCGCTGCCGGATGTGCAACGAGGGCAAGACCGGCATCTGCCTCAACGTCAACCCGGCCCGTCCCGGCGCGGCCTACGGCTACGTCGACATGGGCGGCTGGCTCGGCGGCCAGGCGGAGTACGTCATGGTGCCCTACGCGGACTTCAACCTGCTGAAGTTCCCCGATCGGGATCAGGCTCTGGAGAAGATCCTCGACCTCACCATGCTGTCGGACATCTTCCCCACCGGGTATCACGGCGCCTACACCGCCGGCGTCACCACCGGGTCGACGGTCTACGTGGCCGGGGCCGGCCCGGTCGGCCTGGCCGCCGCGCACGCCGCTCAGCTGCTCGGCGCGTCGGTCGTTGTGGTCGGCGACATGAACGCCGACCGCCTGGCCCAGGCGCGGAGCTTCGGGTGTGAGACCGTCGACCTGTCCACCGGTGACTCCCTGGCCGACCAGCTCGAGCAGCTGTTCGGCGAGCCGCTGGTGGACGCCGCGGTCGACGCGGTCGGGTTCGAGGCCAAGGGCCACGGCCAGGAGGGGGCGGAACAGCCCGCCACCGTCCTCAACGACATCATGACCGTCGCCCGCGCGGGCGCGAACCTCGGCATCCCCGGCCTGTACGTGACCGAGGACCCCGGCGCGGCCGACGAGAACGCCAAGACCGGTCAGATCGGCGTCCGGCTCGGACTCGGCTGGGCCAAGTCGCACTCGTTCACCACCGGGCAGTGCCCGGTCAAGCGGTACAACCGGCAGCTGATGAACATGATCCTGTCGGACCGGGCGCAGATCGCCAAGGCCGTCAACGCCACGGTGATCGGCCTGGACGACGCTCCCCAGGGGTACGCCGACTTCGACAAGGGCGCGGCGGAGAAGTTCGTCATCGACCCCCACGGCATGGTCCACTGATCCCCGCCTGACAGGCCACGAGCCGTACCCGCTCACTCACCGGCGGGGGACGACCCGGAGTGGACCGTGGTGAGAGCGCTGGGCTGACCCCGACCGGTCAGCCCAGCGCTGCGTTCAGGTCGGAGACGATGTCGTCGGCGTCCTCGAGCCCGATCGACAGCCGGACCGTGCCGTCGGTGATGCCGACCCTGGCCCGGGCCTCGGGGCCGATGCGGTAGTGCGTGGTGGTCGCCGGGTGGGTGACCATCGACTTGGCGTCGCCGAAGTTGTTGGAGATGTCGAACGCGGTGAGGGCGTTGATCGCCGCGAAGGCCTCGTCCCGGCCGCCGTCGATCGCGAACGTGACGATCGTGCCGCCCGCGCTCATCTGCCGACGGGCCAGGTCGTGCTGGGGGTGCGACTCGAGGAAGGGGTAGCGCACCCAGGCGACTCTGGGGTTCGCCTCCAGGCTGCGCGCCACCCTGAGGGCGGTGGCGCTGGCGTGCTCGACCCGAAGACGCAGCGTCTCCAGCCCCTTGAGCGCGACCCAGGCGGTGAACGGGCTCATGGTCGGCCCGGTGTTGCGGACGAGGGTCTTGACCGGGCCGTTGACGAACGCGTCCGGGCCGAGGATCGCCCCACCCAGCGTGCGTCCCTGCCCGTCGATGTGCTTGGTGGTCGAGTAGACGACGACGTCGGCCCCGAGCCGCGTGGGCGACTGGATCGCCGGGCTGGCCATCGCGTTGTCGGCGATGACCAGGGCGCCCGCGGCGTGGGCCAGTTCGCTCACCGCGGCGATGTCGACGATCTCCTGCATGGGGTTGGCGGGCGACTCGAAGAAGACCGCCTTCGCCGGACGCCGCAGCGCCTCGCGCCACTGGTCGAGGTCGGTGCCGTCGACGAAGTCGGTGACGATGCCGAAGCGGGGAAGGATGTCGGACAGCACCGAGTAGCAGGAGCCGAACAGGTGGCGGCTCGCCACCACCCGGTCGCCCTGGCTGAGCAGGGCGATCATCACGCCGAACACGCCGGCCATGCCGCTGGCGACGGGGAAGCACGCCTCGGCCCCCTCCATGTCGGCGAGGCGCTCTGCGAACGCCGTGACGGTCGGGTTGTTGAACCGTGAGTAGGTGTAGCGCTCGACGCTGCCGTCGAAGGCTGCCGCGGCGTCCTCGGCCCGGTCGTAGACGTAACCGGAGGTGAGGAAGAGCCCCTCGGAGGTCTCCTGGAAGGCGCTGCGCTCGGTCCCGACCCGCACCGCGCGGGTGTCGCGGCCGGTCACTGGCCCGCGCCGGGCAGCGCGACCGCCTGGGCGGTGACGACCTTCTCGCCGTCGAAGGTCAGGGCCGGCGACCCGTACAGCACGTAGCCATCGGCGATCGCCGCGCTGACCTTCTCGCAGAAGGCGCGGTCGTCGGTGCCGGTGAGCAGTCGGTAGGGCAGGCGTTCGTCGGGCATGGATCCTCCTGTGGATGTCCCTGCCAGGCTATGCGTCACGGCCGCCGGCAGCCCTCACCGTCCATCCCGGTGGACGCCGCCGAGGAGCAATGTCCCCTTGTGGGTCGACATCGACCCGCAAGTGGGCGGTGTCCAGTTCTCGTCGGCGGCACTGTCCGGTTGCGGGTCGACTTCGACCCGGAACGGGACAGTGCCCGGTTGTGGCTCGCCCGGCAGGCCCTCACCCGGCATCGGGTCGCACCTGGCACACCGAGCAGTGATAGAGCATGCGGCTGCGGGGCGGCTCCCCCACCTCGGCCGAGGCGATCGGCGTCCCGCAGCGCGGGCACGGCCGCCCGGGCAGACCGTAGATGAACAGCGGACGCCGCGGGTTGCCGGTCGACACGGACTCCCGGAACCGCAGGGTGCCGGTGAGCAGCCGGTGGGCCCGCACCACCACCGAGTCGAGGGTCGCGGCGTCCAGGCTGCCGACGGGGGCCCACGGGGAGACCCGCTCGAGGAAGCAGATCTCCGCGCACCACATCGTGCCGATGCCGGCGAGGTTCTCCTGGTCGAGCAGGGCGGCGCCCAGGTGGCGTTCGGGACGCCGGCCCAGGTTGGCGGCCGCGAGCGCCCCGTCCCAGTCGGGTCCGAGGAGGTCGGGGCCGAGGTGCCCGACCAGACCCGCCTCGCGCGAGGTGGGGACGAGGTCGAGCATGCCGAGACGCCGCCCCAGGGCGACCGCGGCCGCGCAGCCGACGAGGGCGCGCACGTAGGGATCGCTGCGATCCCGCCGGGTGACCCGCTCCGCCGCGACGACCGACCAGCGTCCCTCCATCCGCAGGTGGGAGTGCAGGGTCCACCCGTCGTCGAGCCGCAGCAGGAGGTGCTTGCCGCGGGGAACGACCTCGAGGACGGTGCGCCCGCGCCGGTCCGACGCCCCGAGCGCGCCCCATCGGAGCTCCCACTCGGTGACCACCTGGCCGGCGAGCGCGGTATGGAGGCGGCGCGCGGCGCGCCAGACGGCGTCACCCTCGGGCATGCCCGCAGCGTAGGACCCCGCCCCAACCGCCCCATGCGGTGGTTCCCCGACGGCCCCTCGGGTGACAGGATGAGCCCTTGTCACCGCATGACCTCGAGGAGGAGACATGGGCTCACGGCACACCGGCTGGACCGCCGACCCGCGCGACCTGCTGGGGGCCCACCCCGGCTTCACCCTCGAGGACTTCGACCGCGGCGGCACTCCCGGATTCGACGGCCGCAAGTCGGACGCCGAGCGGTTCGGCCGCGACCGTGGCCGGCTGTTGTCCGAACTGCAGGAACGGCTGTTCGCCGAGGGGCGCACCGGCGGCGAGCGGTCCGTGCTGTGCGTGGTCCAGGGCCTCGACACGGCCGGGAAGGGCGGGGTCACCCGGCACGTCATGTCGATGGTCGATCCGCAGGGGGTGGCCCTGCACTCGTTCGGGCCGCCCACCGAGGAGGAACTGCGGCACGACTTCCTCTGGCGCATTCGCAAGGCGCTGCCCCGGCCGGGTCTCATCGGCGTCTTCGACCGGAGCCACTACGAGGACGTCCTCGTGGTGCGGGTGAAGCACCTCGTGCCCGACGACGAGTGGGAGCCCCGCTACGACCAGATCAACCAGTTCGAGAAGAAGCTGGTCGACTCCGGCACGGTGCTGCTCAAGTTCGCGCTCATGGTGTCGCACGACGAGCAGGGCATCCGGCTGATGGAACGCCTCGACCGTCCCGACAAGCGCTGGAAGTTCAACCCGAGCGACCTGGAGACGCGGTCGCAGTGGGCTGACTACCAGGCGGCCTACCAGGCGGTGCTCGAACGCACCTCCACCCAGTGGGCCCCCTGGTACGTCATCCCGTCCGACCACAAGTGGTACTCGCGGGTGGCGATCACCGAGATCGTCACCCAGACGCTCGTCGACATGAACCCGGGCTGGCCCGAACCCGACTGGGACCCGTTCGAGATGCGCGACCGGCTCGCGGAGCTCATGAGTTCCCGGGCGCTCACCGAGTCGCTCGCCGACACCACCAAGACCGTGGCGAAGGCGGTCGCCGCGGACGCCAAGGTGCAGCGGGAGGAGATCGAGGTCTCCCTCGACGACGTCGACTCCGAGGACGCCGCCACCCGCGCCGACGAGCGGGCGGCGCTGGCCGAGGTGAGCGCGCAGCGTGCCGCCCACCTTGCCGAGTCGATCCGCACGAAGCAGCAGAAGCAGCGGCTGGTCACTGCCGCCAAGGCCCGCGAGACCCTGCGCTGACCGGCCGGTGGGCGGCGTCCACGGCGTCTGGTCAGGGTCTCGACCGGCACCCGGGATTCCTCGAGTCTCAAGTGAAGGTTGATGCGCTAACCGGCCGAATCGGCCCGATTTGCGCATTTGCCCTTGATCAAGCGGTTGCAGCGATGCCTACCATGCGCCGGCAGTGCCGCAGAGAGCGTTGAAGCCTTTGCGGTGGTTCAGGACCCGAAAGGATCGGCATGCGCACAGCTCTCACCGGAGGCGAGTCCTCGCCCCGTTCGGTCCTGCGCGCGGTGGGACGCGGAGTGGGCGCCACCGCGGTGGCGGTGACCCTGGCGCTCATGACCGCGGCTCCCTCGTCCGCCGATGCGCTGACCGACCGCCAGCGCCAGCTCGCCGCCGCGATCGCCGTGTCGAACACCGCCCTCACCCAGGCGTCGGCCCAGGTCGACACCGCGACCCAGAAGCTCGCGGAGTCGGAGGCCACCCTCAAGGCGCAGCAGAAGCTGCTCAGCCAGGCCGTCGCCGCCCGCGACGCCGCCGCGCAGCGCGACCAGGAGATGGCCGCCGCCCTGCAGGCCGCCGAGCAGCAGCTGACCGCGGCGAAGGCCGCGGTGACCATCGGCGAGCAGCACCTCGCCGCCCAGCGCCGGCTGGTCGCCCTGAGCCTCAACCAGAACACCCAGCAGAACAGCCAACTGCAGCAGCTCGCCGTGTTCACGACGAACATGGGCGTCGGTGACATCAACAACCGCATCCAGTGGGCCACCGAGGCGCTCACCGAGACCCAGCGCAAGCAGCTCGTGCTCACCCAGCTGCAGCAGCAGCTGGTCGCCGCGAAGAACGCCCAGGACAGCGCCACCACCGCCGTCGAGCAGAAGCGCGAGGCCGCGAGCGCCCAGCTGGCCGTCACCCAGACCCTCAAGCAGGAAGCCCAGGCCGCCGCGAACGCCGTGGCCGCCACGGTGAAGCTCCGCGCAGCAGCCGCCGCCGACGCCAAGGCCCAGCTCGCCGCCAAGCAGCAGAACAACACCTCGCTCAAGCAGCAGAAGGTCCACGTCGACCGGCAGATCGCCCAGCGGATCGCCGCCGAGAAGGCCGCTGCGGCCGCCCGCGCCGCCGCCGCCCGTCGGGCCGCCGCCCTCGCCGCCCAGCGCGCCGCCCAGGCCGCC
>DATAKK010000056.1:0-5920 GCA_036261615.1 Propionibacteriaceae bacterium
CTACCCCGGGGTCGGTTACCTGCTGTACAACGCGGTGACCAACCAGGACTTCCCGCTCATGCAGGCGCTGTTCCTCATGATCACGCTCAGCGTGCTGTTGGCCAACTTCCTGGTCGACATCCTCTACGGCATCCTCGACCCAAGGGCCCGCAAATGACCGTCAATCAGCCGGGCGCGGAGCTCATCCCGCGCGACATCACCGAACCGCCACCGAGCGTGCCCCGCGACCTGGCGGACCTCGCCGGCCCGGGACTGCCCGCCCGCAAACGGGGACGCGGCTTCTCCCGGTCGTTCCGGATCGTCTGGTCGAACAACAAGGCGAAGGTCGGCATCATCGTCCTGGCGCTGTTCATCCTCATGGCGGTCTTCGCGCCGCTCATCGCCCCGTACAGCCCGACGCTCAACACCTTCGGCCGCAACCTGCCCGGTAGCCCGTCCCACCTGCTGGGGACCACCGCCGCCGGCGAGGACGTGCTGTCCCAGGTCATCTACGGCTCCCGGGTGTCGCTCACCGTCGGCCTGCTCGCCGGCGCACTCGCCACCATCATCGCCATCGCGGTGGGCCTGACGTGGGGCTACGTCACCGGTCCGGCGTCCGAGATCATCAACTTCATCGTCAACCTGTTCCTCGTCATCCCGGGGCTGCCGCTGATGATCGTCGTCGCCGCCTACCTCCAGAACGGAGGTCTCATCGTCATCACGTTCATCGTCGTGATCACGGGATGGGCGTGGGGAGCCCGGGTGCTGCAGGCCCAGTCGCGCTCCCTGCGGAGCCGCGACTTCGTGCAGGCCGCACGGTTCAGCGGCGACTCCGCGCTCCGCATCATCGTCCGGGAGATCCTGCCCAACATGACGTCGATCATCGCCGGCAGCTTCTTCGGCGCAGCGACCGCCGCCATCCTCGCGGAGTCGAGCCTGTCGTTCCTCGGCATCGGCGACACCACCCGGGTCTCGTGGGGCTCGATGCTGTTCTGGGCGCAGAACTCGTCCGCGCTGCTCACCGGGCAGTGGCTGCTGCTGCTGGCGCCCGGCCTGTGCATCGCGCTGCTCGCGCTGTCCCTCACCCTCATCAACTTCGGCATCGATGGGGTGTCGAACCCCCGCCTACGAGAAGGAGTGAAGCGATGAGCCAGGCCGCGGCCGTCGTCGGCGTCCGACCCGAGGCGGAGGAGGGGAGGCCGCTGCTCGAGGTGCGCGACCTCACCATCGTCTACGAGCCCCGGCAGGCCCCCGTGGTCACCGCCGTCCGCGACGTGAGCTTCTCGCTCATGCCGGGCGAGTTCGTGGGGCTGGTCGGCGAATCGGGCTCGGGGAAGTCGACGGTGGGCTACGCCATCACCCGCCTCGCCCGGCCGCCGGCCCGGATCGCCGGCGGGTCGATCCTCTTCGACGGGCGCGACGTCGTCGAGATGAGCCACGAGCAGGTGCGCCGGCAGCGGCACGGCGGGATGGCGATGGTGCTGCAGGCGGGCATGAACGCGCTCAACCCGGTGCGCCGCGTCCGCGACCACTTCGTCGACATCTACCGCGCCCACGGGCACGTCCCGAAGGAGCAGTGGCGGAACCGCTCCGAGACCCTGTGCGAGAAGGTGCGGCTGCCCGTCGGCGTGCTCGACCGGTACCCCGGCGAGCTCTCCGGCGGCATGCGCCAGCGCGTCTCGATCGCGCTCGCCCTGTCACTGGAACCCCGGATGATGATCTTCGACGAGCCGACGACAGCCCTCGACGTGCTCGTCCAGCACGCGGTGATGGAGACCATCGCCGACCTGCAGCAGCAGGAGGGCTTCACCGCGCTGCTCATCAGCCACGACCTCGGGGTGGTGCTGGAGGCGACCCAGCGGGTGATGGTGATGCACGAGGGGCGGATCGTCGAGGACGGGCCCTCGCGCGAGATCCTCGAGCGGCCGCAGGACGACTACACGCGGATGCTGCTGAGCCACTACGCCGACCCGCGGGCCGAGGTGGTCCACCTGCCCGGGCTCGAGTCGCGCGCCGGCGGCCGGCGTCCCGCGGAGGAGGACCGGCCGGACGGACCGGTACTGAGCGTCGAGGACGTGAGCAAGACCTATCCCCCTCCGCGTCGAGGGGAGGCGGAGGTGCGGGCCGTCGACCACGTGTCGTTCCGGATCGGCCCCGGCGAGTCGGTCGCCCTCGTGGGCCAGTCGGGATCGGGCAAGTCGACGCTGGCCCGGATGGTGACGGCCGTGGAGCGCCCGACGTCGGGCACCATCACCTTCGGCGACCTGCGCGTCGACCGGCTGCACTCCCGCGGACAGCGGCACCTGCACCGTCAGGTGCAGATGGTGTTCCAGGACCCCTACGCCGCGCTCAACCCGCTGCACACCGTGGAGTACGTGCTCACCAGGCCGATCGTCAACTTCGACCGGGAGGCGCGGGGGCACGTCCGGGAACGGGTGCACGAGCTGCTCGAGCTCGTCGGTCTCACCCCGGCCGAGGAGTACGCGGCGCGGCTGCCGCACGAACTGTCGGGGGGCCAGCGCCAGCGGGTGGTCGTCGCCCGCGCGCTCGCCTGCCGGCCCACGCTGCTGGTCGCCGACGAGCCCATCTCGATGCTCGACGTCTCGCTGCGGGCCGGCATCCTCGCCCTGCTCGAGGACCTCCGGCATCGGCTCGGGGTCTCGTTGCTGTACATCACCCACGACCTGCTGAGCGCACGGATGGTGACCGACTGGATCCTCGTCCTGCACGAGGGGAGGGTGGTGGAGGCCGGGCCGACCGAACGGGTGCTCCGATTCCCGGAGGACGAGTACACGATCCGGCTGCTCGACTCGATCCCCAACCCCCGCGCCGGCCGCGACGGCTCGACCGCCGAGCCGCCGGCCGGGGCCTGAGCGGGAGGGCGCCATGAACCCTCCCGTCATGCAGGATCAGGAGGTGGGCCTGTCGGAACTCGCCGGACCGTTCGGCACGCTGCTCCGGGTCGACGCGGCCGGACACGTCCGCGACCTCATGGTCGGCGACCTGCGGGTCAACCTGTTCCGCCCGGGCCCGCACGACCAGCCGATCGACGGCATCTGGCTGCGCCGCCGGCACGGTGACACCGCGGACGCCGTTCACCTCACCGCCACCGCCACCCACCTGAGCGGCTCGGCGTCCGGCGTGGTCTGGAGCGGCACCGCCCTGGGGGTGGCGTGGCGCGCCAGGTTGTCACCCACCACGTCCCAGGCCGGATGGCAGTGGGACGTCGAGCTGGAGCCGCTCGGGGGATCCGCGGGGCAGCTGTTCGACCTCGTGCTCGTGCAGGACGTCGCGCTGGCGCCGCCGGGCGCCGTGCGCACCAACGAGTTGTACGTGAGCCACTACGTCACCCACGAGCTGCTGCGCGGACCGGCGTCCGACGGCGACCTCGTGGTCGCCAGCCGGCAGACCATGGCGGAGGCTCCCCGCCTGCCGCTGCTGCTCACCCACTGGGTGGGCGGCTCGCGGGCGGCGTCCACCGACGCCTTCGACCTCGCGGGGCCCACCAGCCGGCGCACGGGGATGCCCGCGTGGCTGGGGCTCTGGGACTGGCCGACCCGGGTGCGCCAGTACGAGCACAGCCAGGTGGCGCTCGCGTCCGCCGGGTTCCGGCTGACCGCACCGCGCCGGCTCACGGCCGTGCTCACCGTCGTCGCCGACCACCGGGGCCCGCTGGCCGAGGGGCTCCGGCTGCTCGGCGTCCCCGACGACCCGTCGCCGATCCCGCACCCGGACGCCGAGCGCCCCTCGTCGCTGCTGGGTGACGCCCCCCTGCGGCACGGCGCCGACGACCCGCTGCTCCCGCCGGGCGCCCGCTTCGTCGAGCGCGACGGGGCCGGCCCGCTGAGCTGGTTCGACGCGTCCGGGGCGCATGCCGTGGCCGGGCGCAAGGAGGACCTGGTCGAGCGCTCCCACGGCGAGATCCTGCTGGACGCCGACCGGCTCGACCCGGCGGTGCCGGCGCTGTGCACCACGGTCTTCGCCCCCGGCGTCTTCTGTTCCCACCTCGCCCTCGGCAACACCAACCTGCACCGGGTGATGACCATCCACCGTGACAGCCTCAACCACCTGCGCTCCTCTGGCACCCGGCTGCTCGTGGACGCCGGCGACGGCGCGCACCTGCTGGCGATCCCGAGCCGGTTCGTCCTCTCCCCCGGCTCCGCCGCCTGGAGCTACACCTGGGACGGCCACCGGGTCGACGTGACGACAGTCGTCGCCTCCGGCGAGCCGCTCGTGCGGATCCGGCTGCGCTCCTCCGAGCCGGTGCGGGTCATCGCCACGATCGCCCTCGACGACGAGACCGGGCCGTGGGAGGTCGCCGCCTCCGACGGGCGCCTGGTCGTCACCCCCCGCCCGGACCATCCGGCGTCCCGGGTCGAGCCGGGGCTCGCGTACGTCCTCGACTCCGCCTGGGGCTGGGAGGACGACGCGTGCCTGTGGTCCGACGGGCGCGCGCGCTGCTCCGAGATGGTCGTCACCCGCTCCCCGGGCCGGGTGCGCGAGGCCGAACTCACCCTCGCGGCGTCCACGAGCGGTGCCGCGGACGCGGTGGCGCGGACGCTCACCCCGCCCCGTTTCGCCCCGTGGGAGGCGACCCAGACCCAACGGCACGCCGACTTCCTCCGCCGGGTGCTCGGTGGCCTGAGCGTCTCCGGGCCGGACGCCCGCTGGCCGGAGATCGACGTCATGCTCCCGTGGCTGGCCCACGACGCGGTCGTCCACCTCCTGTCGCCGCACGGGCTCGAGCAGTTCTCCGGGGCGGCGTGGGGCACCCGGGACGTCTGCCAGGGGCCGTTCGAGCTCGCGCTCGCGTGCGGCCACGACGCCCTGGCCCGCGACCTCCTGCTGCGGGTGTTCGGCCATCAGTTCCCCGACGGCGACTTCCCGCAGTGGTTCATGTTCGACGGCTACGAGACCCACCAGCCCGACTCGCACGGCGACGTGCCCGTGTGGCCCCTGCTCGCCCTCGCCGAGTACCTCGCCACGACCGGGGACGCCGCGATCCTCGACGAGCCGGTGGGCTGGCTCGCCCGCGGCGCCGGCCCCGCGGACGCCCGGCCGGCGGGGCTGCGCGACCACGTGTCCCGCATCCTCGACCACGTCGAGGCCAACCTGGTCCCCAGCACCGGCCTGTACGCCTTCGGGGAGGGCGACTGGGACGACACCCTGCAACCGGTCGACCCCGCCGCCCGACGCGGCATGGTCTCGTCGTGGACCGAGGGACTGCTCATCGAGGCGTGCGAGCGGCTCGGCGTCCTGCTGGCCGGGCCGGCGTCCGATGTCGCCGAGCGGGCGGCGCGGATCGGACGCACCGGTCGCGAGGCGTTCGGCGCCCTGCTCGTCCGCGACGCCATGGTCGCCGGGCTCGCCCACTTCGGCGACGGCCCCCCGCAGCTGCTCATCCACCCCGGCGACACGACGACCGGGCAGCACGTGCGGCTCATCTCGCTCACCCAGGCGGTGCTGGCCGACCTGCTCCCGGACGCCGAGCGCCGGGCGGCGGTGGACTCCGTCGCCGGCCGGCTCCGCTTCGCCGACGGCGTCCGGCTGATGGACCGGCCCCTGCCGTGGCACGAGGGGATCCCCCGGATCTTCCGCCGCGGCGAGCAGTCCGCGTTCTTCGGGCGCGAGGTCGGGCTCATGTACACGCACGCGCTGCTGCGGTGGGTGCAGGCCCTCGCGCACCTCGGCGACCCGTCGGCGCTCGACCTCCTGCTGCTCGCCGTGCCCGTGCAGCTCTCCGACCGGCTCGGGGCGCTCGCGTTGCCGCGGCAGCGGAACTGCTACTACTCCAGCTCGGACGCCCGCTTCCTCACCCGCGCCGAGGCGAGCGCCCGGTGGGACGACCTGCGCGAGGGCAGGGTCCCGGTCGCCGGAGGCTGGCGGGTCTACTCCTCGGGGCCCGGGATCATGGTCCGGCTGCTGGCCCGGGAGATCCTCG
>DATAKK010000058.1:0-34915 GCA_036261615.1 Propionibacteriaceae bacterium
GGGGCCACCACTCCGCCGCGCCACCTTGATAGGAAGGCCTCACACATAACCGGCGGTCAGGCCACCGCCAGCAGACGTAAGCAAGTCTCACACTCATACCCGTCGACCCAGCCGGCAGTCGCGCATTCGACGTCTGCAAGGCGGCAACGGCCGGCTGTGGAAGATGGTTGTGCGGGTGCGCCCGGCCGTGTACGGCCCATCGATTGTCCCCGTAAGGGCGTAAGCGTCGCAGACCGAACCGATTGAGGGGTGAGTCCCTTCGATGCCAAGGTGCTCAGCGAACCGAATCGAGGGTGTATCGGGATCTGGCATCTGAGTGGTGAGTGGGTCAGTTCTTCGCCACGACAGGGTGGCCGCGTTGTGGTCCGCTCCGAGGTCGCCACCCACCACGGGTCATAGCCAGGAAGGGAGTCTGAAGTAGAGGTTGGGCCCGGGTTCCCACTGATCTTCGCGGGGTGCTACAGTCCCGACTTGTTGGCGCAAGGCGCTCCAACTACCGCTATCTTCCGTAATGGGGGAGGATTTCAGATGAATCTCAAAGTTCGTAAGAACTTCGCCGTAGCAGCCGTTGGTGCGCTCGCGTGCTCCTTCGCGTTCGCTCAATCAGCTTCAGCAACTCCTCAGACGACGTCGGACACCGGCGCCAACATCGTGACCACCGTTGGCCCGTACAATGGCCGCATCGCGGGCGCCGACCGCTTCGGCACCGCCGTCGCCGCGTCGCAGGCATACAACTCGGGCTCGGCCAGGGGTGACACCGTGCTCCTGGCTAGCGCCAATGCCTGGACCGATGCTCTCGCCGCCACCCCGCTGGCCGACGTGCTCAACGCGTCCGTCCTGTACACCAACCCCAACGCGCTTGAGTCGAAGACCAGCGCCGAACTCACCCGGCTTAATGGCAAGGGCGTCAAGAACGTCATTCTTCTGGGTGGTGAGGCCGTCATCAGCCCCGCGGTGGAAACTGCTCTCGTCAAGATGGGGTTCAGCGTCGACCGAATTGGTGGGGCTAACCGCTACGCAACGGCTGAGTTGCTGGCGGCCGAGACGGTCAGCTACTACCAGGGCACTCTTAACCTCAAGGCTGATCGCGCCAAGCTGAGCCAGCTCACTGCTGCCGAACAGGCCTATCAGGATGCCCTGGTGGCGTGGACCAACGCCCGTGACGCAGTCGCCTCAGCGAGTGCTGATGACGTCGCGGCTCACCAAGCCCTGAGCGACGCCACGGCGGCGTACGCTGCTCTCACCGCGCAGCTGGTGTCGGTCCCCAAGTCCGTCACGGTCGATGGCGGCGTGTACTACTCGAACAAGCTCCAGGCGTACGAGAACCAGCTGGTTAAGTACCAGACGATGAAGAGCAATCTGGTCGGGGTCGGGAGTTATCTCGCTGGGCAGCAGCAGGCCGGCGTGGCCACCTGGGGCGACCTGCCGACCCAGATCTCGGTCACCGTCAGCGATCCCACGAATTCCACGTCCACCAGCACCATCACCAGCCCGGCTGATTTGGCGGCGTGGCTGGGCAATCAGGGTGTCACGGTCACGAGCACCGAGAGCCTTGCTGACGTTCAGACGGCTCTGACGGCTGCGGAGAACGCCCTCGACCCCCAGATCACCAAGTGGGGCGACGTTGTGGGTGCGGTGGTACAGCTCATCAATGAGGACGTCGCGAACGCGAACCTCAACGCCTCGCTCCAGGCGCAGATTCTCGCCGCCTACCAGACGGTGCAGAGCGACCAGGCCAAGAGCGATGCGGCCGACAAGGCGCTGACCAAGGCTTTGGCTGATGAGGCGGCGGCCCAGCAGGCTGTCGTGACGGCCGCAGAAAGCCGTCCCACCGTCACAGACTGGAGTACGGCCAAGAATCAGTATCAGCAGGACCTGACCGCCGACATCGCGGCGGGCAAGACGTACCCGGCATTCCTGGCGACCGGCCAGAACTTCCCCGATGCCCTGGCCTCCGGCCCGGCTGCCTCGGAGGAGACCGGAGTGGTGCTGCTGACCGACGGTTCGACGATGCCTGCTGAGACGGCTCAGTACCTGGCCAACGGGGCGAAGGAGGTCGCAGTCGGCGGCCCGGCGGCTGCGGCAGCTCCGAAGGCCTCGGTCAAGTACGTCGGCAGGGACCGTTACGAGACCGCCGCCGAACTCGCGTCTGCCTACTTCCAGTTCCAGGATCAGTACGGAGACCTGGGCGGATACGGACACTACGTGGGTCTCGCCTCCGGCGAGAACTTCCCCGATGCTGTGGTCGGTGGCGCACTTCTGGCCAACGTCGATGGGCCGATCGTGCTCACCAAGACCGACTCGCTGCCCGCGGTGACCGCGCAGTTCCTGGCGTCTTACGGCAGCGGCATCGCAGGGTTTACGACGCCCAAGCTCGTGATCCTCGGTGGTCCGGCGGCGATCTCCAACGCCGTGCAGTACGACGCGGTTCACGCCCTCGGCAACTGAGCCTGACCCGTAGCAATTCTGTACGCTTGGCACCCGGGCCCCACCAGCGCAGGTTGGTGGGGCCCGGGGTACGTCCGTGTCCCGGGTAGAGGTACCTGGGCGCCAACAGCGCCCGGGGGCTGATGCCCGCACTTGCGCGGCCACGGGCCTGACCTCTATCCCGAATCACCTCGTTCGCGGCACAGTGCCGGCCCCCACCAAGCCGTGGATGGGCCCAGCAACCGGATCCGCTAGCGGACCTCCCAAACCCGACCCCCTCGGAGCGAGTCGGACCGCGCTGGGCACCCGTGTCGATGCCGCGAATGCGGCGGGCGGAGTGCCACTAGTGCGGATGCCGCCATCTGTGACGGACGCGGGCAGGGTGAGACAGTACAGGGACGCCCCACCACAAGGTTCTCAACAACCTGACGGACTAGCAAGACGACTCGAAGGGGGCGGGGAGGGGCGACGCTGGCGCGAACTGTCACCCTAAATGCCTGCTCGTACCCCTGGGTGCTGCGACCACGAATAGTGCGGGCCGCTACTTGAGGGAGCCGAGTGAGGCCGCCGGACTGCTCGTGACCTGGCTGGGACGAGGGGAGAGGATCCCATCAAGTCAGTCAGCAAAAACCATCTCGGCCCCGTGAGGCCCAGGCACCTGAACCCCAACACCGGCGGCTCAGCCCACCACGCACTTCTCAGTCGACACTGAGGTAGTGAGTTGCGCCGCCTCGTCGAGCAGCTTGTTCGTCGTGGAGTCGGTGAGCGCGTAGCCGGTGTCGGTGGAGGTCGTGGAGCGGGCGAAGACCGTCCCGGCGACCTGGCCGGACGTGGTGAGCAGCGGGCCGCCCGAGTTGCCGGGCTGCACGACGGCGTACAGCGAGTAGACGTCGCGGGTGACCAGGCCGGTCGAGTAGATGTCGCGGCCGGTCGCCCGGATCTCGTCCCGCACGCGGGCGGCGACGACCCGGTAGCCCCCGTCCAGCGGGTAGCCGGCCACCGCGGCGGATTCGCCGTTCTTGAGCTGGGGGGCGCGCTGCAGGGGGGCGGCCTTGAGGCCGGGCACGGACAGGATCGCGACGTCGACCTCGGGGTCGAAGGCGACGACCGTGGCCGGCAGGTAGGGGCCGGTGCCACCGGGCTGGATCACCACCGCGGTGGAGCCGGCCACGACGTGGGCGTTGGTGACGATGCGGTGCGGGGCGACGACCCAGCCGCTGCCCTCTGAGCCTCCGCAGCTGCGGGAGTTCGCGAGCACCTTGACGATGCTCGCAGCGGCGTTCTTCACGCCCTGGGTGCTCGCGCTGCCCGCGTTGGGGGCCGGCACGGCAGGGTTCGGCTCCGGCGAGAGCCCGGAGAAGACGTCCGGGAAGCGGGAGGTGTTGATCGAGTTGGCGAGGCTGGCGGCCCAGTGCCGGGGCAGCTCGGGCATGACCCTGTCGGTCGTCGTGAGGATGCGCGACTGGCTCACCTGGCGCGCGAGCGACGGCGGCAGGGCGGGTCGCACGGCGGTGACCACGAACCAGGTGAGCACGGTCGTCACCAGCATGGACGCGATGGCTCCGGCGACGGCGTCCCCCTTGCGGATGGTGTGGGCGCCGGCCGCCATGATCCGCCGGCCGAGGATGCTCATGAGGGTCTCGCCGGCCACAGCGGCGAGCCACACGCCGATGATCAGGACGATGCTCCGCGCGAGCGACGGGCGCGACAGCGAGGAGACGTGCGCCATCGGGATCGGGAGCAGGAAGTAGGCCAGCGCGCCGGCGCCGATGAGGCCCACGAGCTGCAGGGCGCGCACGACGAAGCCGCGCTGCCAGCCGCGCAGGGCGGCGAGGGCGAGCATGAGCACCAGAATGAGGTCGGCCATCACAGATCAAGTGTGCGTGGTGGATCCAGCGCCCGGAAAGCGGCGGCGTGCGGCGGGCGCCGGACGCCGGTGCGCCGGTGTCGGGGCGAGCGACGGACGCACCCGCCGGGACTAGGGTCGGGCCATGGACAACGTGGGATTCGTGGGCGCCTCGGGGCTGATGGGCCGGGGCATGGCGCAGAACATCCGAAAGGCGGGGTTCCCGCTGGCGTACACGGTGCACCGGACGCCGGTGTCCGACCTCGACGAGGCGGGGGCGACGCGGGCGGCGTCCAACGCCGATCTGGGGGCCGACTGCGACGTCGTGGTGATCTGCGTGACGGCCGCCGAGGACGTCGACCGGGTGGTCACCGGTCCCGAGGGCCTGCTCGCCCGGCCGAAGCCCGGCCTGGTCATCATCGACGCGTCGACGAGCGAACCCAGCACCACCCTGCGCCTCGCCGAGGCCGCCGCATCCCGGGGGGCCGCCGTCATCGACGCCCCGCTCACCCGGGGTCCGAAGGAGGCCGCCGAGGGCCGGCTCAATTCGCTCGTCGGGGCCGACGACGCCACCTTCGAGCGGGTGCGCCCGGTGATCGAGAGCTACAGCGAGAACGTCTTCCGCACCGGCCCGGTCGGATCGGGGCACACGATCAAGCTGCTCAACAACTTCTGCGTCCAGGCCGCCGCGACCGCCCTCTCGGAGGCCTTCGCGGTCGCCGCCACGGTCGGCGCGGACCCGCAGACCCTCGTCGACGTGCTCGGCGCCGGGATGTTCGACAACCAGTTGCTGGCGATCATGGAGCGCACGCTGCACGGCGACTTCGGCGGCATGACGTTCGCCCTGGCCAACGCCCGCAAGGACGTGAGGTACTACACCCGGCTGGCCGGCGAGCATGGTGTGCCCGCGGTGGTGGGCGACGGCGTCCACGAGAGCCTGACGCTGGCCTGCGCGATGGGGGTGGGTCAGGAGTTCGTGCCCTCGATGGTCAAGGGGCAGGCGCTGCTCAACTCGGTGGAGATCACCGCCGGTCACGCCGCCCGCTGAGGCGCCCTGCTCAGGACGTCGACGTGGGCACGAGCGGTTTGGCCTCGGACACCTGCCGGTAGTAGTCGGCGAGTTCGAGCTTCGAGGCCGCCGCCTCGTCGACGACGATCGTCGCGAAGCGGTGGAACTGCAGCACCGAGCCCGGACGCCGCGCGGTGACCGGCCCCTCGACGATCGCCGCCACGGCGTCCGCCTTGTGCTCACCGGAGGCGACGAGCACGACCGAGCGAGCGTCGAGGATGGTGCCGAGCCCCTGGGTGAGGCAGTGGGTGGGCACGGCGTCGAGCGTGGGGAAGAATCGCTGGTTGTCCTCGCGGGTGCGCCTGGTGAGGGTCTTCAGCCTGGTGCGGGACGACAGCGACGAGCTCGGCTCGTTGAAACCGATGTGCCCGTTGGAGCCGACCCCGAGGATCTGGACGTCGACCCCGCCCGCCGCCGCCATCGCCAGCTCGTAGTCGATGCAGGCCTGCTCGAGGTCGGACGCCGTGCCGTCGGGCACGTGCACGCGATGCGGGTTGAGGTGCAGCGGCCCGACGACGTGCCGCTGGATGAAGGAGTGGTAGCTCTGCGGGTGGCCCTTCGGCAGGCCGACGTACTCGTCGAGGGCGAAGGCCTGCGCGTGCGAGAGGTCGAGGCGGCCGGCGTCCACGAGCTCGGCCAGGGCGGCGTAGGTCGACATCGGGCTCGAGCCGGTGGCGACGCCCAGCACGACCGAGGGGCCGCGGTCTTCGACGACCTGGGCGATCTGGGCCGCGGCGACGTGGCCGACCTCGCGGTCGTCATCGCAGATGACAACTTCCACGACTGCTCCTGACTACGAAGGATGTGGCACTCACCCTGCCGCTTCGCCACCGGGGCGGGCCAGATCCGCGCAATGGCTGTGCTCACCCGAGCACACGGGCTGTCGCTTCGTCGGGGGCCGGGGAGATGACGAGGTGGTGCTCGCCGGCGTCCGGTGCGACGGCCACGGTGATCCGGGTGAGGGTGTCGCCCCAGACCCGGGTGAGCATGGGGTCGTCGAGGTGCTGGTGGTCGACCGTGATCCCACCGCCGGACGCCGTCACCCGCACCGCGCGCGCCGCACCGGGAGCCCGGACCGTGACGTCGTGCTCGTCGAGGTGGTCCACCTGTCCCCACACGACGAGGCGGACGAGGTGCGGCTCGGGGTCGGGGTCATCGGTGCTCCAGGTGTCGTCGATGCGGACGGCCGGCTCCGCCCGGTCGAGAGTGACCGTGCGGGACCAGCGCGGGGGTTCCGACCCGTAGGCGCCGGCGATGTCGCAGGACAGGCTCGAGGGGGAGTCGGCGTCCGCGCCCAGCGACGGGCGCACCTCGGTGGCGGCGAACCCGGGGCCGGGCTGCTGGGGGCGCCCGTGCACGGCCGGGACGCTGTGCCACTCGCTGGTGAGGGCCCACGCCTGGTAGCGCTCGGGGCTGAACGTCTGCGCGGTGTACGTGGTGCGGCCCGGGTCGACGATGACCGGCGTCCCGTCGAGCGCGACGATAAGGCTGCCCACGTCGTTGTGGTTGTGGTGCTCGCCGTTGTGTCCCGCCTTGACGGCCACGGTGAGGCCGCTGCTGGTGCCGGGGCGCTCGCGGGCGACGAGGGTCTGGATCGAGTCGAACCAGGTGTCGCGGGCGAGGGTGAACGGCTCGACCGGCGCCGCGAGCCACTCGGGGTCGCAGAGGTGGGCGGCGAGGCGTCCCAGGCCCATCGCGGGGCGCGGGGACGCCGTGCGGTGGGCCACGGCGAACCGGGCGACCTCGTCGCGCCCCTGGCGGCTCGCGGCGCGGTAGAGGGAGTGCCAGGGCAAGGGGTCCTTGTCGAGGGCGGAGCCGTCGGCGGCGTTGACGACCCAGTCGGAGGTGATCGCTCCGTCCGGGCCGGACGAGCCCGAACCGAGGAACAGCGCACGGGGGAAGTCGAGGGTGGCGCGGAGCCCGGGGTGCTCGTGGGCGAGGTCGACGGCGCCGCCGGTGTGTCGCAGCAGCAGGTCGGACGCCTCCACCGCCCGGAGGGCGCCGTTCCACCAGTAGCTGTAGCCCTCGTCGATGGCTCCGTCGTCGGGGAGATCGCGCAGGAAGTACGCCAGTCCCTCGCGGACGAGGGCGACGACGTCGTCCAGCTCGTCGCCCTCGAGCAGGGCGATCGCGGCGGTGAGGACGTTGCCGTGGATCCACGGATTCCAGTTGTGCGCGCCCTCCTCGGGGTTGAGCCACTGCCAGTCGCGCCGCTCCGCCAGGGGGGCGAAGACCCGGGTGGTGGCTTCCCGGCGGATGCGCCTGCGGATGCCGGGGGCCGACGCGTCGAGCTGCGGCCCGAGGATGTGGTCGACGAGGGCGAGTTGGGCGACCGCCTCGCCGGCGCCCAGGTCGAGGTAGGGCTGGTCGACGTCGGGAAGGTGGTCGTCGAGGCGTCCGCCCCGGTCGTCGTGCGCGGGCCAGCTCCACGAGCTCTGCTCGCACCAGGCCCAGACGCCGTCGACGACGTCGTCGAGGAGCTCCGGGTCGAGGGTGCGCGCGGCCGCGATGGTGGCGCGGGTGAGCCGGTCGCGGCGCGCCCAGATCCGTCGCTCGTAGGTGTGCCGGTCGCCGGTGCGGTGGAACAGCACGTACTCGGACGCCGGCAGCGTCGGCCAGGGCTCGTCGAGCGCCTTCCGTGCCTCGCCGACGATCGGGTCGACGAGGGCGGCGGGGACGGCGTCCCAGGCGGCCCGGTCGGTGGCCGGCGGGACGCCGAGCGAGTCGGCGGCGGTGGCGGGCAGGGACTCGGAGGTGTCGGCTGTCACGTTCCCCACCTTGTCACGGGCGCGCCCTCCGGATCTGCAGGCGACCGGCGTCCGGGATGGTCACGGCTGCCGAAAGTCGCCGACTGGCCTGCAGATCGGGAGGTTGGGCGGGCGGGCGCTGGCCAGTTCTCGTTCGTCCTCGACCCAATAGTGGGCACTGTCCGGTTGTGGTTCGCAGCGGTGGCCAGTTCCCGGTCGTCCTTGACCCAAGAGTGGGCACTGCCACCACAAGTGGACGCTGCCCGGCTCACCAGCCCCGGGCGCGCCACTCGGGCAGGTGCGGACGCTCGGCCGCGAGCGTCGTCGAGTCCCCATGGCCGGGATGGACGACGGCGTCCTCGTACACGTCGAAGACCCGCCGCTCGACGTCGTCGATGAGCTGGGCGAAGTCCTGCCCGGGGTTGCGGGTGTTGCCGACACCCCCGGGGAACAGGGAGTCGCCGGTGAGCAGGTGGGTGACGCCGGACGCCGGGCAGGTGTAAGCCAGTGCGACCCCGCCGGGGGTGTGCCCCCGCAGCCCGATGACCTGGAACACCGACTCGCCGAGGCGCAGGGTGTCGCCGTGCCGCAGCACCCGGTCGGGGGCGACCGGCAGCGCGTCGGCGTCCGCCTCGCCGGCTGCGGTGACCACGCCCGGCCGGCTCGCCATCGCCGCCAGCGCCCCCACGTGGTCGTGGTGCCGGTGGGTCGTGACCAGGAGGTCGAGGCGTCCGGTGCCCTCGTCGACGAGGCGCGCGAGCCGGGGCGCATCGGACGCCGCATCGACCAGGCACTGCTGCCCGGTGGCGAGGTCGGTGAGCAGGTAGGCGTTGTTGTCCATGCCCCCGACCGAGGCCTTGCGCAGGTGCAGGCGCGGCAACTCGATGAGCACCGAGCCGCCGCCGGGGGTCACGTGGAAGGCGTCGTCCATCCGCCCATTCCACCACGCCCCCCGGAACCCCGGTCCGGACGCCGTCAGCCCTCCAGCTCGGCCACCGCGGCCGCCAGCCCCTTGCGGTCGAGGGACATCCCACCGAAGGCGGCGAGGGCCGACATCGGGAAATTGCCGATCACCGAGACCATCTCCGCGTCGTCGATGATGGCGACCCGCCCGTGCCGCCCCGAGCGCAGCACCGCCGCGCCCCGCGGGTCGGCGAGCCACTCCTGCAGGGTCGACTCGGCGGTCAGCGGGGCGGCCACCGGAGGGGCGTCCACCGCGACGGTCGCGGACGCCGCGATGCTCCGCGAGTCGTGACCCACCTCGATGCAGAACTCCCCGGACTCGACGACCCAGCGGTCGAGCAGCTCGCTCCAGTACGAGAACGCCCGCTGGTCGAGGCGCACGCGGATGGTCTCCATCGCGCCGGGCTCGAGCTCGACCCGGGCGAACCCCTTGAGCTCGCGAACCGGCCGGCTGACGCTCGACTCGGGGTCGCGCACGTACACCTGGACGACGTCGGCGCCGGCCACCGCACCGGTGTTGGTGACCGTGGCCGTGACGGACGCCGCCAGCGTCCCGTCGGCGGCCGAGCCGCTCAGCTCGACGTGCACGTCGCCCAGGTCGAACGTCGTGTACGAGAGGCCGTACCCGAACGGGAAGGCGACCTCCTGCTGGGCCTTGTCGTAGCCGCGGTAGCCGATGTAGATGCCCTCCCCGTAGGCGACGTGGCCGGAGTCGCCGGGGAAGTTGAGGAACGACGGGTTGTCCTCGAGGCGCACCGGGAAGGTCTCGGCGAGGTGCCCCGACGGGTTCACGGCACCGGTGAGCACGTCGACGAGTCCCGATCCGGACGCCTGCCCGCCGAGCCACGCCTCGACCAGGCCCTTCGCGTGCGGCGTCACGTGCCCCAGCTCGATCGTCGACCCGTTCGCGAGGACGACGACGACGTTGGGGTTGGTGCCGGCGAGGCGCGCGAGCAGGGCCAGCTGGGGATGGGGCAGGCGCAGGTGAGTGCGGTCGAAGCCCTCGGACTCGTAGCTGCCCGGCAGCCCGAGGAACACGAGCACGACATCAGCCCCGGACGCCGCAAGCACGGCCTCGTCGGACAGCGCGTCGTCGATCTCCTCGTCGTCGATCCGGAACCCGGGGGCGAAGGCCACCTCGCCGAAGGCGTCCGTGAGGGCGTCGAGCGCGGTGTCGATCCGGGTCGGGTTGACCTGGGAGCTGCCGGCACCCTGGAACCGCGGGGTGCGGGCGAACTCCCCGACGACCGCGAGCTTCGTCCCCGCCGCCAGCGGCAGGATGGCGTCCTCGTTCTTGAGCAGCACCACCGAGGCCGCCGCCGCCTCCCGGGCGAGCGCGTGATGGGCGTCGAAGTCGGCGGTCTCGTGCACGTCGAGCACGGGTGCGCCCTTGGCGACCAGTTCGAGCACGGCCCGCGCCCGGTCGGTGACGACCTGCTCGTCGAGCTCGCCGGAGCGGACGGAGTCCACGAGCTCGGCGGGGCTGCCGGACGCCGGCGGCATCTCCAGGTCGAGCCCGGCCCGCGCCGCGGGCACCCGGTGGTAGACGGCGCCCCAGTCGCTGACGACCAGCCCCCGGAAGCCCCACTCCTCGCGCAGCACGTCGGTGAGCAGCCACCGGTTCTCCGACGACGACACCCCGTTGATCTTGTTGTAGCTGCACATCACCGTCCACGGCTGGGACGCCGTGACCACCCGCTCGAAGGCGGGCAGGTAGATCTCGCGAAGCGCCCGCATCGACACGTCGGCGCTCACGCGCAGCCGGTCGGTCTCCTGGTTGTTCGCCGCGAAGTGCTTGACCGAGGTGCCCACGCCGCGGGACTGGATCCCGTCGACGATGCCGACGGCCAGCTCACCCGCGAGGAAGGGGTCCTCGCTGAAGTACTCGAAGTTGCGCCCGCACAGCGGGGAGCGCTTCATGTTGATGCCGGGACCCAGGATGACCGAGAGGTTGATCGCCCGGGCCTCCTCGGCGAGGGCCTCGCCGATCCGGCGCAGCAGGGCGGGGTTCCACGACGAGGCGATCGCCGCCGCCGTCGGGAAGCAGGTGGCCGGCACGCTGCCGCCGATGCCGACGTGGTCGCCGCCCTCGCCCGTGTCCGGCTGGGCGCGCAGGCCGTGCGGGCCGTCGGACACCATGATCCGCGGGACGCCGAGGCGCTCCACCGGCTGGGTGTACCAGAAGTGCGACCCGCTGGTGAGGGTCGCCTTCTCCTCCAGGGTGAGCTCGGCGAGGACCGATTCGACGTCGAGGGGGGCGGGGGAGGTCGACATGGGTGTCCTTTCGCGGCGGCGATGCTGCTGGGGCCCAGACTGCACCCGCATCCAACTATTTACCACATGGTAAGTATTCTTGCGGTCCGGCGCAAGGCCGGGTCGATTGGCCTCCTCCCGCGTCCGCATGGGAAGAATGGGCACCATGTGCGCCGACGATCTCACCCGCTGCTCCGAACAGTGGCGCGGCTCCAGCCACCCGACCGTCGGTTCGGCGCCCGTCGCGTCGTTCTGGGTGGCCGTCGAGCAGCCCGGCGCCTGGGGCCGGAAGGCCCTGATCCAGTCGGGCCTCGATCCCGAGCTCGGGATCCGGCTCGGCATGGCGGCCGACGCCGGCGGTGGCAGGGCCGTGCTGGTCCGGCGTCCGGACGCCGCCGCAGCCGAGCGTTCCGACACCCGCACCGTGTTCCTCGCCGGCAACTTCCTGCGCTCCCCGTGGCTCGGACGCCGGGACGTCGCCGAGAGCGAGCTGCCCGGCCTCCTCGAGGAGGTCATCGGCTATCTGCCCGACCTGGCGGAGGCCACCCGACCCCCGGACGGCTTCCGCCCGGCGCCCCCGGTACTGCTGGTCTGCACCAACGGCAAGCGCGACCGCTGCTGCGCGATCGAGTCGCGCCCGCTCGCCGCGGTCGCCGCGCGGGAGGTGGGCGCGGCCCGCGTGTGGGAGTCGTCGCACCTCAACGGCCACCGGTTCGCCCCCACCGGCATCGTCCTGCCCACCGGGCAGATGTTCGGGTGGATGACCGAGTCGCTGGCCGTCGACGCGCTCAACGAGGCGGCGTCCGGGCGGCTGCTGCTGGCGGGCGAACGGCACGAGCGCGGGCGGGTCGCCCTGCCGCCCGGCCTCCAAGCCGTCGACGTCACGCTGCGGACCGCGCTCGGGGAAACCGATCCGACGGCCCTGAGCTTCGAGGGGGACGCCGGCGGCGACGCGGTCGACTGGGTCGGGCGGGAGGCGGAGGTGTGGGCGGCGCACCGCGACGGACGCCGGTGGCAGTTCACCGTCACGGCCCGGGAGTCCGTCCCGCTGCCCGAGTCGTGCGGCAAGCACCCGGTGGCGGTCGCCGACTGGGAGGCCGTCAACGCGACCGGCGAGCCGTGGCTGCCCCGCTGACCCGATCCCCGGCCCGCCGGCTCGTCCCCGGGGCCGAGTGCCACCTCGACCTCCTCGGCCGGCTCGCGCGGGGTCCGGGGGACCCGACACACCGGCGATCCCCCACCGGCTGGTGGCGCGCCTCGGTGACACCGGACGGCGGCGTGCTGCTGCACCTGGGCCGTCAGGGCGACGACGTGCTCGTCCGGGCGTGGGGTCCGGGGGCGGAGTGGGCACTGCACCAGTGCCCCCGGCTGCTCGGCCGCCACGACGACCCGGGCGACTTCCGGCCCGCGCACCCGCTGCTGCGCGAGGCGTGGCGACGGCGTCCCCACCTGCGGGTGGGGGCCACCGACCGGGTGTGCGAGACGCTGCTGCCGACGGTGATCGAGCAGAAGGTCACCGGTGCCGAGGCGTTCCGCTCGATCCGGCTGCTGACACTCCGCTTCGCCGACCCGGCTCCCGGGCCGGCGCAGGAGGCGGGCTCGCCGGCGTCCGGGATGCGGCTGCCGCTCACCCCCGACCAGTGGGCCGGGATCGCCTCGTGGGACTACCTGCGGGCCGGGGTCGAGCAGAAGCGGTCGGCCACGGTGGTGGCGGCGGCGCGGCGGGCGGCGTCCCTCGAGCGGATCGGCCCCGACGGCGCCGATCGCGCCCTGCGGTCCCTGCCCGGCGTGGGCGAATGGACCTCGGCCCTCACCCGGCAGCAGGCACTCGGAGATCCCGACGCGTGGAGCATCGGCGACTACCACGTGCCCGGGGCCATCGGGCGGACGCTGCTCGGCCGCGAGCCGGTGGACGCCGCGGAGGTGGACGCCGCGCTGGAGCCCTACCGGGGGCACCGCTACCGGGTGGAGCAGCTGGTCGCGGTCGCCGGCGTCCGGCAGGAACGGCACGGCCCCCGCAGGTCGCTCCCCGAACACCTGCCGTGGGTGGCCCGGCCGGCACGTCCGCTGCGGGCCTCCGCGGGCTGAGCCGGAGAGCCGTGGGGTCTACAGGGCCGCGCGGGCGGCCGGCGCGGCCTCGGCCGGGGACTCCTGCACGGGGTCGACCCGCCGGGGCAGCTCGACGATGAACTCCGCGCCGCCGCCCGCGGCGTTGCCGGCCGTCACCCTGCCGCCGTGGGCGAGGATCGTGTGCGCCACGATCGACAGTCCGAGGCCGGTGCCGGGGGTGTTGCGGGCGCGGTCGCTGCGGTAGAAGCGGTCGAAGACATGGCCGAGGTCCTCCTCGGCGATGCCGGGCCCCTCGTCGGAGATGCGCAACTGGGTGCCCTGCAGGTGCACGTGCACGGTGCCGTCGGGCGGGGAGAACTTCACCGCGTTGTCGAGCAGGTTGGTGACGGCCCGCTCGAGGGTGTCGGGCTCGCCGATGATCGACAGCGGCTCGAGCTGCACGTCGAAGCGCAGGCCTGGGCCCCGGCGGCGCGCCCGGATGACGGCCGCCTCGACGATGTCGCGGAAGTCGAGCGGCTCCGGGCTGGCCGCGACACGGTCCTCGCGGGAGAGCTGGACGAGGTCGCCGACCAGCGAGGTGAACTCGCCGAGCTGGGCGGCGATGTCGCGGAGGATCTCGCTCCGCGCGCCCTCCGGCAGCATGCCGGTCTTGTCGTCGGCCACCAGCAGCTCGATGTTGGTGCGCATCGAGGTGAGCGGCGTCCGGAGCTCGTGCCCGGCGTCCGCGATGAGCCGGCGCTGCCGCTCGCGCGACGACTGGAGGGTGTTGACCATCGTGTTGAACGTGCGGGTGACCTCGGCGAGCTCGTCGTCGCCGCGGATCTCGACCGGGCGCAGTTCGTCGGTCTCGGTGACCCGCGCGAGCGCCCGGGACACCTGCCGCACCGGCGCGAGGGCCGACGTGGACGCCGACCAGCCCACGGCGATCGAGATGAGGCTGCCGATGAGGCCGACGAGGAGCAGCGACGTGCGCAGCGAACTGAGCACGGCGTCGGTGGGGGCGGTGGACCTGGCGAGGACGAGGGCGGCGGACCCGCCGGAGCCCAGGTTGATCGGCACCGCGATCATCCGGTAGCGGACGCCGCCGGCCCCCTGCATCGTGCGGGCGCTGGTGCCCATGCCGGTGCGGGCCACCGCGAGCTCCTGCGGACCGGCGTCCAGCACGACCGAGGCGTCCTTGACCCGGAGCACCTCGCCGTTCGGCTTGAGCACGAACAGGGCCACGTTGGCCGCGTTGAGGGCGTCGTTGTTGAGCCCGCCCATGCCCTCGACGTCGTCAGCGATCCGCGGGGACACGTAGCCCGCGACCGTGATGAGCTCGTTGTCGAGCTGGTTGAGCAGGCTGGCGCGGGTGACGACGTAGGCCGACACCGACACGAGGAGCACCGTGCCGAACACGCACAGCGAGATGAGCGTGCTGATCGTGCGGCGCAGCGTGCGCGGCGGCCGCCACTGCAGCCACCGGAGGAACCGGACCTGTGGGATCACGGGGGTGTTTCGCGGAGCACGTAACCGATGCCGCGCACGGTGTGGATGAGCCGCGGCTCACCCTCCTGTTCGAGCTTGCGGCGCACGTATCCGATGTAGACCTCGAGCGAGTTGGCGGTGGTGGGGAAGTCGTAGCCCCACACCTCGTTGAGCAGCCAGTTGCGCTCGAGCACGCGGCGCGGGTGCTCCATGAACACGTGCAGCAGTGCGAACTCGGTGCGGGTGAGGCTGATCCGGCGGCCGCGGCGGGTGACCTCGCGGCTCTGGGTGTCGAGCACGAGGTCTTCGAAGACCAGCGTCTGGTCTTCGGCGTCGCGTTCGGGACGCTGGCGGCGGGTGAGCGCGCGGAGCCGGGCGAGCAGCTCGTCGAGCGCGAACGGCTTCACCATGTAGTCGTCGGCCCCGGCGTCCAGGCCGTCGACCCGGTCGCCCACGGCGTCGCGCGCGGTGAGGATGAGGATGGGCACGTCGTTACCGGTCGACCGGAGCATCCGGGTGGCCTCGAGCCCGTCGAGCCGGGGCATCATGACGTCCATGACGACGGCGTCCGGGCGGATGGCCGACAACTTGGCGAGTGCCTCCAGCCCGTCGTTGGCGCTCGTGACCTCGTAGCCGCTGTACTGCAGCGATCGTGCCAGGGAGTCGCGGACGGCCTGGTCGTCGTCGACTACGAGGATGTGCATGGTCATAGCTTGCCATTCCGGGCGCGACGTTGCTCGACGGCACGTGGCCGGCGAGCGTGGCCCGTTCACTCGCCGGGCGTGGGCTCCTCGGGGTCGGAGTGCTGGCCGGGGGCGGGTTGATCGGTTTCGCCGGCGACAGGCGCCTGCTCGGGCTCGGTGGGGGTGGCCGGGTGCGGTGGCACGTGCTTGGGCAGCTGGCTCGGCTTGACCGCCACCGGGTGCTCGAGCGCCGGCGGCTCGGTGGGCGGCGGCGGTGGCGCCTGCTCGTGGCTGACCATCACGTGCGCCCCCTCCTTCTGCAGCCAGTGCACCCGGCCGGCGCCGATGACGCTGGTGCGCCCGGACGCCGGGTCGACCGCGAGGCAGGTGCCCTCGTCGATGGTGACCGCGGTGCGGGCGGGGCACGCCTCGAGCGCGGCGAGCGCGACGCCGAGGTTCGACCAGGCGTCGGCGTGGGTCTCGACGCACGGCCCGATGAGCGCGAGCCCGTCGCGGATGGTCAGCTCCTCCAGCCCCTCGCCGACGATCTCGGGGGCGATCATCCGGCCCTGGTACTTCCAGCCGCCGACGATCGCGTGCCGGGAGACGATCATCGCCCCCGCGGAGAAGCCGAGGTAGGGCATGCCGCCGCGGACGAGCCGGGAGATGGTGTCGCGCTGCGGGGTCAGGGCGTCGAGGTAGCCCGGCGTCCACCCGCCGCAGACGACGAGGCCCGCGAGCGCGCGGAGGTCGGCGGGCCAGACCGTGTCGCCGTCGTCGTCGAGGAAGACCGGTTCGATGACGGCGTCCGGCCACCGGCTGAGGATGGGCTGCACGTAGTCGGGGAGGAACTGCTCGACCTCCTCCTCGGTGCCCAGCGCGGCGACCGCGATCGGGCCGCCGCGGCGGCGGGCGGCCTCGACGAACTGATCGTGCACCTCGTCAAGGTGCTCGGAGGGTCCGCTTCCCACAAGGAACAACATGGACCCAGCTTATGGCCGGGGCGCCCCTCGGGGGAGGCGCGCGGTCGGCTGCTCAGCCGAGCTCGCGCACGGCCTCGATGATCCCCGGCATCGCGCGTTCGATCGCGTCGAGGGTGTCGAGGAAGTCGGTGTGGTCGCCGTACCAGGGATCGGGCAGCGGGTCGCCCGGCGCCGCCTCCGGATCGAAGTCGCTGATCAGCCGGACCCTCGCGTCGGGTACGAGCCGGCGGATCCGCTCGGCGTGGTGGTCTTCGGCGGCGATGACGAGGTCGGCCGCGCGGATCTCCTCGGCGCCGGCCTGGCGTGCCCGGTGCCCGGTGGCGTCGTAGGCGGCGTCCTCGAGCACGCGCCGGGCGCGGCGGTCGATGGGGTTGCCGAGCTCCTCGCTGCTCACCCCGGCACTGGTCACCTCGGCGACGACGCCGGCGTCCGCGAACCACTGGCGGGCCACCCGCTCGGCCATGGGGCTCCGGCAGATGTTGCCCCAGCAGACGAACACGACGCGCGGTGCGCCGTCAGCCACGGGACCGGTCCTTGAGCGTCCAGCCGAGCACGGCGCTGACGACCGCGACGATCAGCGCGCCGAGGAACGCCGACGGCCAGTCGTTCACGTGCCAGGGGACGCCGAAGTGGCCGCAGATGGCGCTGGTGAGCATGAGCACGCACGCGTTGATCACCCAGATGAACAGGCCGAGGGTGAGCAGGATGAGGCAGCCGGTGAAGAACTCGAACAACGGCTTGACGAACGCGTTGAGCAGTCCGAACACCGCGGCGACGATGATCAGGGTGACGATGCGGGTGGTGAGCGAGCCGCCGGTCATGACGATGCCCGGGATCAGCCAGGTGGCGAGGGCCAGGGCTGCGGCGTTGGCGACGAACCGAGCGATCATGATCGAAGCCTACCGAGGAGGGGGCTGCGCGGGGGCTGCCGGACGCCGCTCGCCCCGCCCGACGCGGTCTGCGAAGATCTGCTCATGCAGCTGACCGGACGCCATTTCCTCAAGGAGCTCGACTTCAGCGCCGCCGAGTGGGCCCACCTGCTCGACCTCGCGGCCGACCTCAAGGCGGCCAAGAAGTCCGGCACGGAGCAGCGCCGGCTGAGCGGCCGCGCGATCGCCCTGATCTTCGAGAAGACCTCCACCCGCACCCGGTGCGCCTTCGAGGTGGCCGCCGCCGACCAGGGGGCCGCCACCACGTTCCTCGACCCGACGGCGTCCCAGATCGGGCACAAGGAGTCGATCGCCGACACCGCCCGGGTGCTCGGACGGATGTACGACGGCATCGAGTACCGCGGCTTCGGGCAGGAGCGCGTCGAGCAGCTGGCCCGCTACGCCGGCGTCCCGGTGTGGAACGGCCTCACCGACGAGTGGCACCCGACCCAGATGCTCGCCGACCAGCTCACCCTGCGTGAGCACGTCGGCAAGCCGCTCGAGCGGACGAGCTACGCCTACCTCGGCGACGCCCGGTTCAACATGGGCAACTCGATCCTCGTCTCCAGCGCGCTCATGGGCATGGACGTCCGCATCGTCGCGCCGGCCGAGTTCCAGCCCGCGCCGGAGGTGCGGGACGCCGCCGAGCGGCTGGCGGCCGAGTCGGGGGCCCGGATCACCATCACCGACGACGTCCGGGAGGGCGTTGAGGGCGTCGACGCGGTGGCCACGGATGTGTGGGTCTCGATGGGCGAGGCGAAGGACGTCTGGCAGTCGCGGATCGCCGCGCTGGCGCCCTACCAGGTGAACCGGGAGGTGCTGGAGGCGACCGGTAACCCGGACGTCAAGTTCCTGCACTGCCTGCCCGCGTTCCACAACCGCGACACCGCCGTCGGCGAGGAGATCTTCCGGGCGACCGGTCGCGACGCCCTCGAGGTGACCGACGACGTGTTCGAGGGGCCGGCGTCCGTCGTCTTCGACCAGGCCGAGAACCGCATGCACACGATCAAGGCCGTGCTCGTCGCGACGCTGTCCTGAGCGGAACGGCGCGATGGCGATGGAGTTCACCGACTACCGGGTGCGGCTCGCGGCCTATGCGGTCGTCGCCGACGACGCCGGGCGGCTGCTGCTGAGCTGGTTCCACGATCCCGCCGACGCCGAGGGACGCCGCGACTGCTGGACCCTGCCCGGCGGGGGAGTGGAGTTCTCCGAGTCGCTCGAGGAGGCGCTCGTGCGGGAGGTGCGGGAGGAGACCGGCTACGTCGTCGAGGTCGGCCCGGTGCTCACCACCCGGACGACCCTCTACCCCCGGGACGCGTACCCGACGCCGGCGAAGTCGCTGCACGTGATCTTCGCCGCCCGGGTGCTCGGCGGCCACCTGGGCACCAAGGAGTCCGTCGGGAGCACCGTGCGCGCGGACTGGATCGACCTCACCACCCTGCCCGATGCCGAGCCGGTGGCCTCCCTCGTCGGCGTGGGCCTCGAGGCGTTCGTCGCCCGGTCCCGCTGACGGGGCGCGGGGAGGCCCCGGTCCCGCTGACGGGGCACGGGGGGAGGCGGCCTGTCCCGCTGACGGCGGCGGGGGGATCGCCTCCCGTCGGCGACGGCGGGTGCGCCCTGCGCCCCTGCGGCCGAGCGGCCGGGGGTTTCTGCGAAATTGACGTCCCCTGCCAGACACCTGCCCCAGGGGCCGGGGTGTGGCAGGTGGTGCGAGTTTCGCGGGCCGGCGGCGTCCACCCGCGGCCGATCCTTCCCCGGGGGTTTCTGCGAAATTGACGTCCCCTGCCGGACACCTGCCCCTGGGGTCGGGGTGTGGCAGGTGGTGCGAGTTTCGCGGGCCGGCGGCGTCCACAGGACGCCGGAGGTCGGGCAGTTGTCCACAGGCGGCCCTCCGGCGGCCCATCCGTCGACCTTCTATCGAGACAGTCCGCGTGTGCACCGTGAATGGGAGCCGGAGCTCCTCCTCGACCACATCCAGCGCCGTCGATCGGTCCTCGCGCCGGGAGGCGTCTTCAAGGCGGCCGTGGTGCGCCGGCGGGGAGATCCGCGCCAGGCGCTGGAAGCCCTGACCCGCAACGGTCGGCTGGTTCGGGTGCGGCGCGGCTGGTACCGGCTGGCGGACGCCGACCCGACGGTGGTGCGCGCTGTGGAGGCCGGCGGCGTCCTGACCTGCGTCTCGGCGCTCGCGTTCGCCGGCATCTGGGTGCCGGAGACCGCGGAGATCCACGCCCGCCCCGCGCGCAGTGACATGACGCTCGCCACCGACGTGCACCAGTGCGGCATCAGCCGGCGGCTGCCGGCACCGCGGTCCGCAGTGGACCCGGTTGGAGTCGCTCTCCGGGCCGCGGCGGGATGCCTCTCCGCCGAGCCCCTCGTCGCCGCGATGGACTCCGCGATCGACGGCGGCTTCGTCCGGCGCGCTGACCTCCCGGCGCTCCTCGCCAACACCTCGGGCAGGGCCTCGCGACTGGCTGGTCAGGCCCGCTGGGCGCAGAGCGGCACCGAGACGCTGATCCGCGTCCGCCTGGCTCGGCGCCATCTCAGGGTGACCACCCAAGTGGTCATCCCCGGCGTCGGCAGGGTCGACATCCTGGTGGGCGACCGGCTGGTGCTCGAGGCCGATTCGCGGGCACATCACGCCGACGAGGACAGCTACCGGCGCGACCGGGCGCGCGACCTCTCTCTCGCCCGGCTGGGCTTCCGAGTGCTGCGCCTCACGTGGGAACAGGTGATGTTCGAGTGGGACCTCGTGGAGGAGACGATCCTGTCGCTCGTCGCCGAGGGCGAGCACCGGTGGACCCGGGACACCCCCAATCCTGCGAATCGTGCGTGAGCTGCCGCACCCCCTTCCGTGGGGAACGGGTGTGGCAGGTGGTGCGAATTTCGCAGGAAGTCCGGCCGGGCTGCGCCCCTCGGGTGACTGACTGGAGCCCGCAGCCCCGCCCGGGACGCCGATGCCGACACCACGCCGGGGCAAGCGCTATCCATACCCCCTTCTGTATTAGCGGATTGGCCGGACTAATTGGTTGGGAATTGTCGGTGGTCAGGGGTAGGTTGGATGTGTTCCCGGCCTGCGTCGTCGGTCAACCATGTCCCCAAAAGCCCCGTCTTAAGCGTCAGGTGACCTGTGCATTCCCCCGTTGTTGAACGATCCACCACCGGTCGGTCCGGGGACCATCCCGCTTCTCCCACCCCTCCGTCAGCTCCGCGGGCGGCCGGGTGGGACGACCTGTGGCGTCCTGCGACCCTCGCCCCGAAGCCCTCGACCCGCCGCGGCGTCACCTCGCTGTGGCGGCTGCGCAACTACGCCCGCCCCAAGGCCGGCACCTGGCTGTTCATGCTGCTCTCGACCATGATCAGCACCGGCATGAGCGTCGCCGTGCCGCTCGTCACCCAGCGACTTATCGACGGGCCGATCACCAGCCGCGACCGGCAGGGGCTGCTGTTGCTCGGGGCGCTCGCGATGCTGCTCGGCGTGAGCGAGGCGTTCTTCTGGTTCGTGCGCCGCTGGCTGGCGGGCCCCACCGGGCTCGGGGTCGAGACCGGCATCCGCACCGAGATGTACGCCAAGCTGCAGCGCCTGCCGCTGGCGTTCCACGGAGGCTGGGAGTCGGGCCAGCTGCTCAGCCGGATCATGAGCGACCTCAGCACGATCCGCCGGTTCATCAGCTTCGGGCTGCTGTTCATGATGGTGACGGTGGTGCAGATCGCGGTCGTCGTCGGCCTGCTCATCCACCTCTACTGGCCGCTCGGCCTGGTGGTGCTGCTGTCGGTGGTGCCGATCTCGTGGCTCAGCCTCGTCAACGACCGCCGCTACACCCGGCTCTCCCGTCGCATCCAGGACCTCACCGGCGACGTGGCCAGCGCGGTCGAGGAGTCGGCCCACGCCCACCGGGTGGTCAAGGCCTTCGGCCGCTCCGAGCACATGTTCTCCCGCTTCGACGAGAACGCCCGGGCGCTGTTCGACGTGCAGATCGCCCGGGTCAAGGTGATCAGCAGCTTCTGGACCTTCCTCGAGGCGATCCCCACCGCGACGATGATCGTTGTCCTCGGGATCGGCGCGCTGGCGGCGTCCCAGCACCGGCTCACGCTCGGCACGCTGGTGGCGTTCATCACCCTGGTGCTGTCGCTCGTGTGGCCGATCGCCTCGATGGGCTTCCTGCTGTCGATGACCCAGGACTCCATGACCGCGGCCGACCGCATCTGCGAGGTGTTCGACGCCGCCGAGACGCTCGTCGACGGGCCGCGCACCCTCGACCACCCCAGCGGCCGGCTCGCCTTCCACGGCGTCGGCTTCCGGTTCCCCGACGGTGACGAGGACGTGCTGCACGACGTCACCCTCGAGATCGAGCCGGGTGAGACGATCGCGCTCGTCGGCGGCACCGGGTCGGGCAAGACCACCCTCACCTCGCTCGTGCCCCGGCTCGCCGACGTCACCGCCGGGGTGATCACCATCGACGGCGTCGACATCCGCGAACTGGAACTCACCAACCTGCGCAGCATCGTGGCCACGGCCTTCGAGGACCCCACCCTGTTCTCGATGTCGGCCCGGGAGAACCTCACCCTCGGGCGTCCGGACGCGAGCGACGACGACGTGCGCCAGGCGATCGAGGTCGCCCAGGCCGGGTTCGTCTACGGCCTCCCGTGGGGCCTGGACACCCGCATCGGCGAGCAGGGCATGAGCCTGTCCGGCGGCCAGCGGCAGCGCCTGGCGCTGGCCCGGGCCGTCATCACCCGGCCCCGGGTGCTCGTACTCGACGACACGCTCTCCGCGCTCGACATCCACACCGAGGCCCTCGTCGAGGAGGCGCTCAAGCGGGTGCTCGTCGGGGTCACCGGCATCGTCGTCGCCCACCGCGCCTCGACCGTGCTGCTGGCCGACCGGGTCGCCCTGCTCGAGGGGGGAACCATCACCCACGTGGGCACCCACCACGAGCTGCTGGCCACCGTCCCCGCGTACCGCAACCTCATGAGCGCCGCGGCCGAACAGCCCGGCGGACGCCCGCCGGCGGCGGCGAGCGGGCCGGAGGAGGCCCGGCGCGACCAGGACGAACTCGAGGGGATCGTGGCCGGGCTCGTCGACCTCGGGGCCGAGACCCGACGCGACCGGCAGGAGGAGCACTGGCATGACTGACACCGTCACCACCGCCGACGGCGCTGCGGACGCCCGTCCCCGCGCCGCCGAGCTCGACCCGGCCGAACGCTGGCGCGGCGTCGCCGCCGAGGACGCCAGCGAGCACGACATCAACACGTCGTCGTCGGTGTTCCTGCGCAAGCGCAGCCGCCGGCTGCTGGGCAGCCTGCTGCACCCCTACCGCCACATCCTGTGGCTGCTCGGTGTGGCGGTCGTCGCCGAGAACGTCGCCCGGCTGGCCATCCCCTGGCTGGTGCGCCGGGGCATCGACAAGGGCATCCCCCCGCTCATGGCGGGCGGGTCGGCGTCCTCGCTCATCACGACGGTGGTCGTGATGTTCGTCGCGCTCGCCGTCCAGGCCACCTGCCGCATCTGGTTCCTCCGCCAGTCGGGGCGGATCGGGCAGGAGGCGCTCATCCAGTTGCGCCGCCGGGTCTACCGCCACTTCCAGCGGCTCGACGTCGCCTTCCACGACCGCTACACCTCCGGCCGGGTTGTTTCGCGGATGACCAACGACATGGACGCCATCAGCGAACTGCTCGCCGGTGGGTTCGACGGCCTGCTCACCGCGCTGCTCACCCTGCTCGGCACGAGCATCATGCTGCTCGTGCTCGACGTGCGCCTCGGGCTCATCTGCCTCGCGTCGGTGCTGTTCGTCGTCGTGTTGCTGCGCTGGTTCTCGCAGCAGTCGACCCGCACCTTCCGAGCGGTGCGCGAGCGCGCCGCGGCCGTCATCGTGCACTTCGTCGAGACGATGACCGGCATCCAGGCGGTCGAGGCCTACCGGCGCGAGCCCCGCAACCAGGAGATCTTCTCCGACCTCGCCAACCGCTACGCGGCCGCGAACATCCGCTCGTTCCGCCTGTTCGCGATCTTCATGCCGGGCGTCAAGCTCATCGGCAACCTCACAATCGGCACGGTGCTGCTGGTCGGCGGTTTCCGGGTGATGCACGACACGATGACCGTCGGCGTCCTCGCGGCCTTCCTTCTCTACCTCCGGCAGTTCTACGAGCCGATGCAGGACATCGGGCAGTTCTACAACACCTTCCAGTCGGCGTCGTCCGCCCTGGAGAAGCTGTCCGGCGTGCTCGAGGAGGACCCGGCGGTGGCCGAGCCCGGCACGCCCGCGGACCTTCCGCGCCCGGCCGGACGGGTCGACTTCGACCACGTGTCGTTCAGCTACGCCGCGGGCCGCCCGGTGCTGCCCGACCTCGACCTGCACCTGCCCGCCGGGCAGACAGTGGCCCTCGTCGGCACGACAGGTGCCGGCAAGACGACGATCGCCAAGCTCATCTCGCGCTTCTACGACCCCACCTCCGGCTCGGTGCGTCTCGACGGCGTCGACCTGCGCGATCTCAGCGACGACGACCTCCGCCGGGCGGTGATCCTCGTCACCCAGGAGAACTTCATGTTCGCCGGGTCGGTCGCCGAGAACATCGAGTTCGGCCGCCCGGGCGCGTCCCGGGCCGAGATCGAGGCGGCGGCGCGAGCCGTGGGCGCGCACGAGTTCATCGGGCTGCTGCCTGAGGGCTACGACACGTCGGTCGGCAAGCGCGGCGACCGCCTCTCCGCCGGCCAGCGACAGCTGGTCGCGTTCGCGCGGGCGTTCCTCGCCGACCCGGCCGTGCTCATCCTCGACGAGGCGACCTCCTCGCTCGACATCCCGAGCGAGCGGCTGGTGCAGCAGGCCCTGCAGACGCTGCTGTCGGACCGCACCGCGGTGATCATCGCGCACCGGCTCTCGACCGTGGAGATCGCCGACCGGGTGCTCGTCCTCGAGCACGGGCGGATCATCGAGGACGGCGCCCCGGCCGAGTTGCTGCACGCCCGGGGAGGCCACTACGCGGCCCTGCACGATGCGTGGGAGGCATCTCTTGCCTAGTGCAAGACTCTGGTCCTGACGGCGTCCGGGTGGCAGGGTGGAAAGCATGAGCCCCAGGAGGACCAAACAACCACCCATCGCCGATTACGCAGTTCTCGCCGACAGGCAGACGTCCGCGCTGCTCGCCCACGGCAGCGTCGACTGGATGTGCGTGCCCCAGTTCGACTCCGCGTCGGTCTTCTCGCGGCTGCTCAGTGACCCCGACGAGAGCCACTGGAGCATCGTCCCTACGGACGGCACCGAACGGTCACGGCACTATCGGGAGGGCAGCTTCGTCCTCGACACGACGTGGACGACCCCCACGGGGGCGGCCAAGTGCACCGACTTCATGCCCATCCGGGAGGGTGAGGGGGACGACCCGGTTCTCGACAACACCGTCGCCCTCATCCGGAGCATCGAGTGCACCGAGGGCGAGATCGACGTCGACCACGAACTGGTGATCCGCTTCGACTACGGCCTCACCGCGCCCTGGATCCGTCAGGCGCGCACCAACGACGGCAACCACGTGCTGCTCGCCGTCGCCGGCCCCAACTCGCTCGCCCTCTACGGGCCGCGGCTGCAGGCGGGCGACCGCCGGCACAGCGGACACTTCCACATCCGCGCCGGCCAGAAGCTCACGTGGACACTGATGTGGCGGCCGTCGTACCGGCCGATCATGGACGCCCCCGACATGGACGCCGAACTCGAGCGCACGATCAACCACTGGCGCGAGTGGCACTCCAACCTCTCCAACGACGGCATCTACAGCGAGGCGGTGGAACGCTCACTCTCGGTGCTGCGGGCCCTGACGCTGCACCGCACCGGTGGCATCGTCGCCGCGGTCACCACGTCGTTGCCCGAGGCCATCGGCGGCCAGCGGAACTGGGACTACCGCTACACCTGGCTCCGCGACTCCGCCTTCACGATCTCGGCGCTGTCGCGGCACGGGCACCACACCGTCGCCCGGCAGTGGCGCGACTGGCTGCTCCGGGCCCTCGCCGGTGACCCCGAGGACGTGCAGATCATGTACACGATCGAGGGCCAGCGGCAGTTGCCGGAGCACACTCTGGATCAGTTGCAGGGCTACCGCGGGTCGAAGCCCGTCCGTGTCGGCAACGGCGCGGTCGACCAGTACCAGGCCGACGTCATCGGCGAGGTGCTCATCTCGCTGGCCCACCTCCGCGACGACGGCCTCGACGAGGACGACTTCTCCTGGTCGCTCCAGGTGAGCCTGCTCGAGCACCTGCGCAAGCAGAAGAACGTCAAGGACCAGGGCATGTGGGAGAGCCGCGGCGAACCGCACTACTACACCCACGGCCGGGTGATGATGTGGGCGGCCTTCGACCGCGGGGTGGAGGCGATCGAGCGGTACGGCCTCCAGGGCCCGCTCGACGAGTGGCGCCAGGAGCGCGACGCCCTGCGCGAGGAGATCATGTCGAAGGGCGTCAAGGACGGCTACTTCGTCCAGCACTACGACACGTTGGCGGTGGACGCCTCAGCGCTGCAGATCCCGCAGACCGGGTTCATCGCCTACGACTCCGACATCATGCTCGCGACCGTCGACCGGATCGAGAAGGAGCTGATGACCGAGCAGGGCTTCGTCCGCCGCTACGTCGCCGACGGCAGCGACGGCTTCAGCAGCCAGGAGGGCGCGTTCCTCATGTGCACGTTCTGGCTGGTGGAGCAGTACGCCAGGAGCGGCCGGCCCGAGGACGGCAAGTTGCTCATGGACAAGCTCATGACCGCCGGCAACGACCTGCAGTTGTTCTCCGAGGAGTACGAGCCGTCCACCGGCGAGATGCTCGGCAACTTCCCGCAGGCGTTCAGCCACCTGGCGCTCATCCGGGCGGCGGACGCCGTCGGGTAGCGGCGCGCCCCCGGTCAGGGAAAACCGGTTTCCCCGGGCTCCTACCGGCCGGTAGGATGATCCGTCACCCGTGCGGCGTTCGGTCGCGCGGAACGGTGGGGATGGTGGGGCATGGGCGAGCAGGCCGTGGTGAGTCTCGACCGTCGCACCGAGCGGCTGATCATCTGGACGCTCATGCTCGCCGCGTTCGTCGTCATCCTCAACGAGACGATCATGTCGGTGGCCCTGCCCACCCTGATGACCGACCTCCGGGTGAGCGCGACCACGGTGCAGTGGGTGACCACCGGGTTCATGCTCACCATGGCCGTGGTCATCCCGACCACCGGGTTCCTCCAGGAGCGGTTGTCGACGCGCGCGGTCTTCCTGCTGTCGATGAGCCTGTTCTGCCTCGGGACGCTGCTCGGGGCCACCGCCGCCAACTTCTGGCTGCTCATCGTCGCCCGGGTGGTGCAGGCGTGCGGCACCGCGATCATGCTCCCGCTGCTCACGACGACGACCCTCGTGGTCGTCCCCGTCGAGCGCCGCGGCCAGGTCATGGGTCTCACCTCGGTGGTCATCTCGCTCGCGCCGGCCCTCGGGCCGACCGTGTCGGGCTTCGTCCTCGAGTACTTCAGCTGGCGCTGGCTGTTCTGGCTCATGCTGCCCATCGCCCTGCTCATGCTCGGGCTCGGCTCGATCCGGCTGGTGAGCGTCGGCGAGTCCCGCCGGGTGCCCCTCGACGTCACCTCGGTCGGGCTGTCGGTGCTCGGGTTCGGGGGGCTGGTCTACGGACTCAGCCAGCTCGGCTCCCCGGGCGCCTCCGTCCCGGTGGCGGTCGGGTCGCTCGTCGTCGCTGCCGTCGGACTGCTCCTGTTCGGACGCCGGCAGGTGCGGCTGGTCCGCGAGGACCGGGCGTTCCTCGACCTCGGCACCTTCCGCGTGCGGAACTTCCGGTTGGCGATCGCGGTCCTGTGCATCACCTTCGCGGCCCTCATCGGGGTGTCGCTGCTGTGGCCGATCTTCCTCCAGCAGGTGCGCGGCGTGAGCCCGGTGACCACCGGACTCATGCTGCTTCCCGGTGGGCTGGCGATGGGCGTCGCCGGCCCGCTCGTCGGCCGGCTGTTCGACCGGTTCGGCGCCCGCGTGATCGTGGTGCCCGCGACGTCGGTTCTCGTCGTCATGCTCGGGCTGATGGGGTTGAGCACGGCGGGAACCGCCCTCGCGCTGCTCGTGGTGATGCACTTCCTGTTCAGCCTGTCGCTGAGCTTCGTCTTCACCCCGACCTTCACCGGCGGGCTCAACGACCTCACCCCGCACCAGTACAGCCACGGGAGCGCCCTGTTCGGCACCCTCCAGCAGGTCGCGGGGGCCGGGGGCACCGCCCTGCTCATCTCGATCATGGCGGCGCGGCGGGCCACGCTCTCCTCGGGTGGGGTGGACGCCGTCCGGGCCACCCAGGGCGGGGTCCAGGCCGCCCTGTGGGCGGCGGGGCTACTCTGCCTGGCGGCCATCGCGATCGCCACCCGGATCCGGACGACACCGGCACGACCGGCCCCCGAGGCCGCCTTCCACCCCCGGTCCGTCCCGGTCACCGACTGACACCGACCCCTCGGGAAACGGAGCCCCATGCCACGCCTGCTCGCCGACACCGCACCCCTGGCCAACCAGCACTTCCGCCGGCTGTGGTTCGCGAACATCGTCACGGTCATCGGGGCCCAACTCACCGTCGTCGCGGTGCCGGCGCAGATCTACGCGATCACCCAGTCGTCCGGCTACGTGGGCCTGGCCGGGCTGTTCGGGCTGGTGCCGCTGGTGATCTTCGGGCTCTACGGTGGGGCGCTCGCCGACCACCTCGACAAGCGCCGGCTGATGATCATCACCACCCTCGGCATCATCGCGACGAGCGCCCTGTTCTTCGTGCAGGCGCTGCTCGGCAACGCGAACGTGTGGCTGCTGCTCACGATCTTCGCTCTGCAGCAGGCCTTCTTCGCCGTCAACCAGCCGACCCGCACGTCGCTCCTGCCCCAGATCCTCGGCCGCGTCGAGCTGCTGCCCGCGGCCAACTCGCTCAACATGACGGTGTTCGCGGGCGGGGCGATCGCGGGGCCGCTCGTGGCCGGCGCCCTCATCCCGGTGCTCGGCTACCCCTGGCTCTACGCGATCGACACGCTCACGCTGACCGCGACCCTCTACGCGGTGTGGCGGTTGCCGGCGCTGCCGGCGTCCGGCATGCCGACGGGCAGGGCCCCGGGGTTCGGCGCTGTCGTCGACGGGTTCCGCTACCTCGCCGGGCACCGGGTGGTGCTGCTGAGCTTCGTGGTCGACATCATCGCGATGGTGTTCGGCATGCCGAGGGCGCTGTTCCCGGCGATCGCCCATCTCGACTTCGGCGGGCCCCAGACCGGCGGCATGGCCTTCGCCCTGCTGTACGCCGCCATCCCGGCCGGGACGCTGGTCGGCGGCGTGTTCTCGGGGTGGGTGTCGAAGGTCACCCGGCACGGGCGTGCGACCATCCTCGCCATCGTCACCTGGGGCCTCGCGGTCACGGTGTTCGGTGCCTGTGCGTGGCTCGCCCACGGGCGCGTCAGCCCCTGGCTGTGGCTCGGGTTCGTCGCCATGGCGGTCGCCGGCGCGGCCGACATGACGTCCTCGGCGTTCCGGCAGACGATCCTCCAGTCGGTGCAGGCCGAGAACATCCGCGGACGGCTCCAGGGCGTGTTCATCGTCGTCGTCGGTGGCGGTCCGCGGGTGGCCGACGTCCTGCACGGGGGAGCGGCCGCGGTGTGGGGCAACCCCCAGGTGACCATCGCGGGCGGAGTGCTCGTGATCGTCGGGGTGCTGCTGGCCGTGGCCGCCGTGCCGGCCTTCTGGCGCTACCGGGGCGTCGAGGACGCCGCATCGGCCTGAGCACCGCCGCGGTTGCTCCGCAGGGTGCGGCTGAGCGCGTACCCGAACCACACGAGCGCGGCGATCGTCATCAACGCCGGCGACAGCACCGCCTGCCGGGCGGCGCTGTTGCACGCCGCGGCCCACCCGTCGGGCTCGGCCGGCCGCTCGGTGATGCCGTGCACCGCCAGGGCGAGCGCGTGCCCGCAGCGCAGGCCGTCGACGCTGATCGTCCGGAACGCGGCGAGCACGACGGTGGCCAGGCCGAACACGAGCACGAGGGCCGAGAACCCCAGCTGCATGTCCATCATCCGCGTGTCGTTGCCGGCCATGGCGTCACTGTAGTGGCCGGTCGGCAACCCGCTCCGGGAGACTGCGGGGGAGCCGCCCACCGCCCATTCCTGAGAGTCTCACAGACTCGCGGGCGTCCCGGCACAGCCTCCGCACAGGTGGCCCCGGCACAGTAGGTGATGGTCGATCCGGCCACGAAGTCCCCGAGGCTTCTTCCCCCGACTCGAGGAGACCACGTGTCGCGTGCCCTAGCCATCGCCAAGGCCCTCACCAGTTCCACGCTCGCCGTCGCCACGGCGGGCGCCGGGGCTCTGGGCATCCACCTCTACAACGCCCAGCACGGCGGCGACGACCGGGCCGGCTCGGCCACGTCCACCGCCACGAAGGTGCCGTCGCGCTCCGGCTCGTCGAGCACCCGCTCGCGCACCACCACGTCGAAGGCCACCCACTCGGCCACCCGGACGCCGACCCACTCGACGGCCAGCGCCACGACGAAGACGACCACCAGCAAGCCGGTCGTCCAGGCCCCGCAACCGGCGCAGACCACCACCGCGGGGTCGTGACCAGGAGGTTCACAGCCCCAGCAGTTCCCCTCCACAGCCGGGGCACAGCGCCGCGAGGATCGTTGGACATGGGCGGCCCGACGGGCCGACGCCAACACGACGATCGGAAGGCACTCACATGTCTGCAGTGATCACCGCAGCCCGGGCGCTCACGACCGGCACCATGATCGCCGCCACCGCGGCGACAGTCGGCATCGGCGTCCACCTCTCCAACGCCCACACCGCCGCGCTGAGCGCGGCGACGACCGCTCCCCGCACCACCCGGCTCTCGGGCGACGAGGGGGAGCGGCACCACGGCGGCGGCGGCCTGCTCGGCGGCCTGCTGGGCGGCTCGGGCTCCACCTCCCAGGGCGGAACCACCGCCCAGAGCGGCACCTCGTCGAGCGTCACCGGCGGCTCGGTGGCCCAGACCCGCACCAGCGGCAGCTGACCTCCCCGCCGTCCCTGCCCGGGCCGTTCGTGCCGGCGTCCTACACTTCGGCAGGTATCCCAGCCCTGAGGAGGACGCATGGCCGCGGTCGGCCCCGGTGACCACCCCGTTCCCTGGGCTATGCAGCTCGCCGTCCTCGTCGACAAGGCCCACCCCGCCAGCCACATCGCCGCGTGCGAGGCGGCCGCCCGCGCGGTCGTCGCCCTGCTCGACGACCCCCGGAGCACCGAGGGCGAGTGGCGCGACGCCGTGCAGCACTGGCGCGACGGGCGGATCCGCAAGCTCGTCCGCCGGGCCAGGGGTGCCCGGTGGGACGAGGTGCAGCAACTGCCCGGAGTGACGGTCGTCCAGGGACTCGCGGCCGCCCGGGCGTTCGTCCCCGGCCCCGTCGAACCGCTCCCACGTCCCCTCGCCAAACTCCAGGTCGGCGGCACCGAACTGCCGGACGACCAGGAGTCGGCCAGCGCCGACGCCCTCGTGAGCATCGGCATCAGCCCCCTCGTCGAGATGACCACCGGCAAGTCCGCCGCCCAGTGCGGCCACGCCGCCCAGCTCGCCTACGAGGAGATGGACGCCGCCCAGCGCGACCGCTGGCGCGCCGACGGGTTCCGGGTGCGGGTGCGCCACATCACCCCCGAGCGGTGGGCGCTCGACCCGGGCCGGGTGCACGTGGTCGACGCCGGGTTCACCGAGCTCGAGGGGCCCACCGAGACCACCCGCGCCTGGTGGTGACCCACTCCTGAACGGCGGCTGAGCGGCGTCCGGGCCCCCGCGAGGGCTCACAGAGCCGACACCCGGGCTTCACAGGAATCGCACAGGCTGGCGCCCGACCGTGGATGGGTGAGCGACGCACGAAGAGCGCCCGAGCCCCAGCCGGGCCCGGTCCAGACGACCACCCAGGGCCGCTGAACATGGCCCGGGAAACCACCACCGCCCAGATCGCCCAGTCCGAATTCCGGGCGATCGGCACGTCCTGCCGCGTGCTCGTCACCGACCCCACCGTGCTCGACCCGGCCACGGCCATGGCCCGCGACCACCTCGCCGACCTGGACGCCGCGGCGTCCAGGTTCCGACCCGACTCCGAGGTGTCGCGGCTGGCCGCGCTCGCCATGTCGGCGCCGGCGAGCCGCCTCGTCTCGTTCCTGCTCGCCGACTACCTCCGGGCGGCGCTCGAGATGGCCGAGCTCACCGACGGGCTCGTCGACCCCAGCGTGGGGGCGGCCGTGATCGCGAGCGGCTACGACGTCGACATCGACGAGATCCGCGCCAGCGCGGCGTCCCGGGGCGGCGAGCCGGTCCCGGTGCCCGGCTGGCGCAGCATCCGGATCTCCGAGGCGAACGTCGTGAGCGTGCCGCAGGGCATGGTGATCGACCTCGGGGCGACCGCCAAGGCGCACGCCGCCGACACCATCGCCCGGCGGCTCGCCGCCCGCTTCCGCGGCGGCTTCCTCGTCAACCTCGGCGGCGACATCGCGATCAGCGGCGAGGTGCCCGAGGACGGCTGGAACATCGGCGTCGAGCTCGCCGACGGGCGCGAGGCCCAGGTGATCAGGAGCGACGGGTCCGCCGTCTGCACCTCGTCGACCCGGCTGCGCACGTGGACCTCCGGCGGGCGGACGCGGCACCACATCATCGACCCGCGCACCGGCACGTCCGCGGACGCCGTCTGGGCGTCGGTCACCTGTGCGGCGCCGTCGGCGATCGTCGCCAACGCGATGTCGACCGCCGCGGTCGTCCTGGGCGCCGACGCCCCCGGGTGGCTGGAGGCCAAGGGCGTCACCGCCCGCCTCGACGCCGCCGACGGCACTCTCACCCTCGTCAACGGTTGGCCCCACCCCGAGGAGAACGCGGCATGAACGAGATCCTGTGGTACACCTCCCGGGCGACCGGGGTCGTCAGCATGGTGCTGCTCACCTACGTGGTGGTGGCCGGCATGATGATCGCCGGACGCCGGCGTCCGCACGGCGCGAGCCCGACCATCCTCATGGCCCTGCACCGCTGGATCGCGCTCGGCATGTCGGTCTTCCTGCTCCTGCACATCGTCACCGCGATCGCCGAGACCTTCGTCAACATCAACTGGATCTCCTTCATCGTGCCGTTCACCAGCGGCTACGCGCCCTTCGAGGTGGGCCTCGGCACCCTCTCCTTCGACCTCATGATCGCCGTGCTCGTCACCTCGTACCTGCGGCACCGGATCCCCGAGCGGCGGTGGAAGGGCGTGCACTGGCTCGCCTACGGACTGTGGCCGATCGCGGTCATCCACGGGTTCACCCTCGGCACCAGCCAGGAGTGGGGGCTCCGGCTGATCACCCTCGGCTGCGGCGTCGTCGGCCTCATCGCCATCGCCTGGCGGCTCAACGCCCGCCACCACGACCGCCAGCGCCGCGACGTCATCCTCGAACAGGAGTGGTCATGACCCCCACGACACCCCAACGCACCGGCGTCCAGTTGCTCGACTCGCTGGACGCCGCCGGCCTCACCGGCCGCGGGGGAGCCGCGTTCCCCTCGGCGGTCAAGCTGCGGGCGCTGACCCGGCGCCGCACGACGCTCATCGTCAACGCCTGCGACGGCGAACTCGGCGCGGTCAAGGACGGCTGGGTGGTCGCGAACCACCTGGACGAGCTGCTCCACGGCGCCCAGCTCGTGCAGCGGCTGGCGCGGGGCGACGTCATGTTCGCCGCCCACCGTGGCTCCGCCACCGAGCAGCGGTTGCGGGCGGCCCGGGTCGACGTGCTCGACGCACCGAGCCGCTACGTCTCCTCCGAGGAGAGCTCGCTCATCAACCTCTCGCAGGGTGGCCTGGCCCGACCGATGACCAAGCGGTCCCTCTACATCCAGGGGGGCCGCGACTCCACCGGACGCCGCATCGCGCCGACCGTCGTCCTCAACGCCGAAACCGTGTGGCGGATCGCCCAGATCGCCGAGCGCGGTCCCACGTGGTTCCGCGGGTACGGAACGGAGTCGGAGCCCGGCCCCCGGCTCGCGTCGGTGGGCGGGTACGTCGGCCGGCCCGTGGTCGTCGAGACCCAGGCCGGGGTGCCGGTCGGTGAACTCCTCTCCGCGGCCCGGGTGCCGGGCGACGCCGAGTACGTGCTGATCAACGGGCTGGGCGGCGCGTTCGCCAGCCTCGCCGGGGTGTCCTCGGCGTCCTGGTCGCGGGAGGGGCTCGCGCCCTTCGGCGCCCGGTTGGGCCCGGGCATCTTCGAGGTCGTCGACCCGCGGCGCTGTCCCCTCGACGCCGTCTCCGAACTGCTCGCCTACGCCGCCGGGGAGTCGGCGGGCCAGTGCGGGCCGTGCATGTTCGGCGTCCCCGAGCTCTCGGGGCTGTGGCAGCAGTACCTGCGGACGCCGTCAGCGCGCCACCGCCGCGCCCTCGACATCAACCTCGGGCTGCTGCCCGGCCGCGGCGGGTGCAAGTTCCCCGACGGCGTCGCCGGGCTGGCCGTCAACGCCCTCGCGGTGTTCGCCGACCACATCACCGAGCACGCGTCCGGACGCTGCCGCTACGCCACGAGGAGGACCGCATGACGTCCGGAGCCCGCGTCGAGGACAGCGTGCCGTTGCAGGTCGACCGGATGTCCTGCACCGGCCACGGCGTCTGCGCGCAGATCCTGCCCCGCAACATCGCCCTGGATGCCCACGGCTACCCGATCCTCCTCGACGACCGGGTCGATGCCGAGGAGGGGGACACCGCGATCCGGATGTGCCCCGCCCGCGCCCTCTATTGGAAGGGCAGCTGAGGGGCCCGTACACTGGGACGTCTTGAGGGGAGTACTTCGAGAAGCCCCACCCGGTCAGTACGGCCGCCCGACGGCGGTCCCGGGTGGCGCCGGCGTCCCGATGCCGGTGAAGGAGACCTCAGACCGATCATCGATCTGAGGACCGCCCATGCCCCACCACCTCCCGCTCCTGGAAACCGTCGCGACGCCCGCCCTGTGGACCTGGACCCTGGCCGGCGTCCTCGCCCTGTTCGCCGTCGACTTCGTCATCACCCGGCGTCCGCACGAGGTGAGCACCCGCGAGGCGGTCGGCTGGTCGGCCTTCTACATCGCCCTGCCGCTCGCGTTCGGCGGCTGGATCTGGGCCACCTACGGTGGCGACACCGGCCTCGCGTTCCTCTCGGGCTACGTCGTCGAGAAGTCGCTGAGCGTGGACAACCTCTTCGTGTTCATGCTGCTGCTCGGCGGGTTCGCCGTCCCGAGAGTGTTGCAGCAGCGGGTGCTGCTCATCGGTGTCGCCGGCGCGCTGGTGATGCGCGCGGTCTTCATCGCCCTCGGCGCGGTGCTGCTCGCCCGGTTCAGCGTCACGTTCCTCGTGTTCGGCCTGATCCTGCTGGTGAGCGCGGTCAAGGTGTGGCGCGACGCCGTCCGCGGCCACGACGACGAGCCCGACGTCGGCGGCCTGGCCGTCGTGCGGTGGATCCGGCGCGTGCTGCCCGTGTCCGAGGGCTACCGGGGCACGGCGCTG
>DATAKK010000062.1:0-10536 GCA_036261615.1 Propionibacteriaceae bacterium
GCCTGCTCGGCCTGCCGGGCAGCCGGGGCCGAGGGGGCCGCCGGAGCGGCGGCCCGGGGTGCGGGGGTGGCGGCGCGCGGCGCCGGGGCGCCGGCGGGAGCCGTCTGGGTGGGTGCGGGGGCGGCGGCCGCTGCGGCCGGAGCATCGCTCGACTTCGCCCTCTCGCGCAACCGTCGGACGACGGGCGCTTCGATCGTCGACGACGCCGAGCGCACGAACTCGCCCATGTCGCCGAGGGTCTTCAACAAATCCTTGCTTTCCAGTCCGAGCTCTTTCGCGAGCTCGTAGACACGGACCTTGGCCACTACTCTCCTTCAGGTCCGAGTCTGGGTGACTGGGACCAATTAGTTGTTGATGGTGTTCATCGGTGATGACTCATCGCACAGTCATGAGCGTCCGCCCACTTTCTGGTTGGCGGCCCGACGCATCGGGCACGCACAGACGAAGTCCGCCCGGAGATCCGGGAGGACGCGCGGGTTCAAGGGTATCCCCTCGCCCCGCCCCACCGCGAACCGGCGATCCGGGCCGGCTCAGCGACGCCGGCGCAGCGACCTGGCCAGCGCGTTGCGCCGCTCGGCCGCCGCCCGGCAGGCCGGGTCGTCGTGCAGCCACGCGCCCCGGCCGGGCAGCCGGTGCCCCGGGTCGGGCACCGGGCCCTCCGGCGAGTCGACGTAGCGCACGAGGTCGGACGCCGGCACGGCCCGGCGGCACCCGACGCAGGTGCGGACCGGGTCGGTCACGCGGGGTTGGGCGCCGTGTCGGGCCGGATGTCGATCCGCCACCCGGTGAGTCGGGCGGCGAGCCGCGCGTTCTGGCCCTCGCGGCCGATGGCGAGCGACAGCTGGTAGTCGGGGACGACCACCCTGGCCGCGCGGGCCGCGGCGTCCACGATCGTCACCGAGGTGACCTTCGCCGGGCTGAGGGCGTGGGCGACGAACACCGCCGGGTCGTCGGACCAGTCGATGATGTCGATCTTCTCCTCGTTCAGCTCGTGCATCACCGCCCGCACCCGCTGGCCCATCGGGCCGATGCAGGCGCCCTTGGCCGACACCTCGGGGCTGTGCGACAGCACGGCGATCTTGGTGCGGTGCCCCTCCTCGCGGGCGACCGCCTTGATCTCGACCACCCCCCGCTCGATCTCGGGCACCTCGAGCGCGAACAGCTTGCGGACGAGGTTCGGGTGCGTGCGCGAGACGACCACCTGCGGGCCGCGCGCGTCGCGGCGCACCGAGACGACGTAGACGCGCAGCCGGCGTCCGTGCGAGTAGTCCTCGCCGGGCACCTGCTCGGCGAGCGGGAGCATCGCCTCGGTCTTGTTCCCGACGTCCAGCCGGATCACCCGCGAGTCGCGGTCCTGCTGCACGGTGCCGAGGATGATGTCGCCCTCGACCGCCGAGAAGTGGCCGAACTTCTGCTCGTCCTCCGCCTCGCGCAGCCGCTGGAAGATCACCTGGCGGGCGGTCGCCGCGGCCACCCGCCCGAAGTCGGCCGGCGTCCCGTCGTACCAGCCGACGATCTCGCCCTCGTCGTCGCGTTCGGGCACCATCACCGCCACCCGGCCGCTGCGGCGGTCGAGCTGCACCTGGGCCCCGCGGACGGGGTGGTCGGTCTTCGTGTAGGCGTTGAGCATCGCGTCCTCGAGGGCCTTGATCAGCACCTCGAAGGGGATCTCCTTCTCGCGTTCGATCGCACGGAGCGCAGCCATGTCGATGTCCATCTCAGGCCTCCTGTTCCTGCTCGTGGTCGGGATCGTCGTCCGGATCGTCGTCGTCCGGGTCGTCGTCGAGGTCGTCCTCGCCGAAGTCGTCGTCATCGTCGTCGTAGGGGTCGAGACCGGCGGGCCGGTTGAGCTCGACCTGGATCGTCGCCTTGGCGATGTCGACGTACTCGACCCGCCGGTCGGGCTCCAGCAGGACTCCGGTGTCGTCGGCGTCGGCGATGCGCCCGTCGGCGACCCCGCCGCCGACGAGGGTGAGGTGCACCAGCCGGCTGACGTTGCGGCGGAAGTGCTTGGGTTCGGTGAGCGGGCGGCTGGTGCCGCGGGAACTCACCTCGAGGGTGTACGGCTGGCGGCCGATGTCGGCGGCGTCCAGCGCGGCCGAGATGTCGCGGGAGGCCTCGGCGATGTCGTCGAGCAGAGGCCCCCGTCCATGTGGGCCGTCGCCGTCGACCGTGATCCGCACGACGCTGCGGCGTCCGGCCGGCACGACCTCGAGTCGGTCGAGTTCGAGCCCGTGGCTGGCGAGCACCGGCTCGATCGCTTGCGTGATCGCCTGCTCGTTCATGGTTCCTCTTTCTGTTCGGTTGTCTGTTCTGTTGTCCGTCTGGTCGGTCATCGATCGCGGCCGGGGGCGGCCGGCTGATCGGACGGTGGTCCAGCCTAGCGGCGCAGGCGGGCACGGTGCGGCGTCCGGGAGCCCCCGAGTGCCGCTCCGGCTCCATTCTGGCGCGGCGGACGCCGGATGCGGAGGCCCGGCTCGCGGGCTGGGGCGACGCGGGTGCCGGCGCTAGGGTTCACCCCGTGCCGCACACCCCCGCTTCCCGCCCGGGCGGACCGCTGTCGCGGCGGGCGCTTCTCGTCGGGGGCGGCGGTGTGACGCTCGGCCTGCTGACGTCCTGCAGCTGGGTGCCGGGCGCCGGTTCGGCGTCCGGGGACGGCAGCCCGGGCTCGCCGCCGGGCGCCGGGGAACCCCCGCTCACGCCCTACGCCGACCTCGCCGCCGAGCTCGTGGCCGGCGCGGGCGACTTCGAGGCGATGGCCGCACGTCCCGGCGTCCCGTCGGCGACCGCCGGGTGGGCGGCGGCCGCCGCGCGGATGTCCCGGGCCCAGGCGGCCCGGTTGCGGCTGGCCGACCCGCTGTCGACTCCCCCAGCGGCGACCGCCTCCCCGTCCGCCCCCGGCTCGCCCACGCCCTCCCCCACCGGCGCCACCCCCGGCCCGGCGGCCCTGCTCGCGTCGATCGCCGGACGGCAGCGTGGCCTCGAATCCCGGTTCCGCGACCGCTGTGTGGCCGCGGACGCCGGCGACCTCGCCCTGCTCCTCGCCTCCCTGGCCGTGACGGCCCACGCCGTCCGGGCCCCCTCCGTCCCGGTCTCCTCCGGAGGGCCGTCCCCCGACCACGTCGACGTCGGGTCGCGCGACGACGCCCTCGCGGTGCTGCTCAGCCGGGTCGAGGCGCTCGCCCAGGGGCTGGAGGTCGGGCTGGGCGCGCTCCCCCTGCACGACCCGAACGTGAGCACCGGGGAGGCGCGCCTCACCCAGGTGTGGGCGCTGCGCGACGACGTCGAGGGCATGCTCGTCCAGGCGTCGGCGCCCCCCACACCAGGGCCGCTGGTCTACGAGCTGCCCGGCAGCACCACGTCACCGTCGGCGGTGCGCGCCCTCTGGGGACGGCTGGAGAGCGACGTCATGGCGGCGTGGCTCAGGGTGGCGGCGTCCTCGACCGGCGAGCAGCGGGGGGCGGCCGTGGACGCAGCGGCGGCGCAGCAGGACCGGGCAGCGGCCCTCGCCACCCCCGTCACGTGGTGGCCGGGCTGGGTCTGATCGGCTCCTGGACCAGCCGCGGCGGCCCCTCGTCGAGGGGCGCGCTCGGCTCCGGGACCTCCGCGGTGATCATCGTGCCGTCGGCCCGCAGGTCGCCGATCACCGGGTGATGACCCTCGAGGCTGCGGAGCACCGGTCCCTGACCCGCCAGAGGCACCTCGACCGGCTCGCCCGGGGCGACGACCACCTCCCGACCGCGGACTCCGACGCTCAACTCGCCCCCGGCGACGACGGTGAACACCATCCGCCCGGCCTCGAGCCGCACGTCGAGGAGGGTGCCGTGCGAGCGCAGCCGGAACGACAGCGAGGGCCACTCCTGGGGCAGCCGCGGGTCGAACGTCAGGTGACCGCCGTAGTCGCGCATGCCCCCGAAGCCGTGCACGAGGGCGTTCCAGACGCCGGCAGCGGAGGCGATGTGCACCCCGTCGGCGGTGTTGTCGTGCAGGTCGGCGAGGTCGACGAACAGCCCGAGATGGAAGTACGACAGCGCCATCTCCTGGTAACCGACCTCGGCGGCCATGATCGCCTGCACCAGGGCCGACAGCGTCGAGTCACCGGTCGTGATGGGGTCGTAATAGTCGAAGTCGCGCCGCTTCGCCACCTGGTCGAACTGGTCGCCCTGGAGGAACAGCGCGAGCACGACGTCGGCCTGCTTGAGCACCTGGAACCGGTAGATGACCAGCGGGTGGTAGTGCAGCAGCAGCGGCCGCATCTCGGCGGGCGTGTTCTCGAGGTCCCACAGCTCCCGTTCGAGGAAGTGCTCGTCCTGCGGGTGGACGCGCAGCACCTCGTCGTAGGGGATGACCATGGCGTCGGCGCAGGCCGTCCACTCCTCCACCTCGGCGTCGGTGACCCGCAGCCGCGTCCGCACCCGGGCGTCGGCGTCCGGGTCGTGCTCGGCCATGTCGCGGAGGACGCGGGCGGCGCTCCACAGGTTGGCCCGTGCCATCACGTTGGTGAACAGGTTGTTGTTCACCACCGTCGTGTACTCGTCGGGCCCGGTGACGCCGTGGATGTGGAAGCTGCGACCCCCGGACGAATCGGTGCGCCAGAAGCCGAGGTCGGCCCACAGCCGGGCGGTCTCGATGAGCACGTCGACGCCCTCCCGGAACATGAACGACGAGTCGCCGGTGGCGGCGTAGTAGTTCATGAGCGCGTACGAGATGTCGGCGTTGATGTGGTACTGGGCGGTGCCCGCCGCGTAGTAGGCCGAGGCCTCGTCCCCGTTGATCGTGCGCCACGGGAAGAGCGCACCGAGCTGGGCGACCTCGCGCGCCCGCTCGCGGGCCTTGGGCAGCATCGTCACCCGGAACCGCAGAGCGTTCCGTGCGAGCCCGGGGTGGGTGTGGCTGAGGAAGGGGATGACGTAGGCCTCGGTGTCCCAGAAGTAGTGGCCCTCGTAGCCGGATCCGGTGACGCCCTTGGCCGCGATGCCCAGCTGGTCGGCCCGCGCCGAGGCCTGCGCCAGCTGGAACAGGTTCCAGCGCACCGCCTGCTGCAGGTGCGGGTGCCCCTCGATCCGGACGTCGCATCCCGCCCACCAGTCGTCGAGCCAGGTCCGCTGGGCCTCCCGGTAGTGCTCGAACCCGAACTGCCGGACGCGGTCCAGCGTCCGGCGGCAGCGGTCGAACAGCTCCCGGACGGCCACGCCCCGGGAGTTGTGGTAGGCGACGGCCTTGTTGATGACGATCGGCTGCCCCTGGTGAGCCTGCACCCGGTAGACCTTCTTGCCGATGTCGGGCTCGGTGCTGATCAGCTCCTCGACCTCGTTGTCGGTCTCGATCGTGTGGTCGACCGCGACCGCGAGGGTCATCCCGGAGTGGGCGGTCTGATAGCCGAGGATCATCCGGCGCTCGCTGTGCCAGTCGCCGCGGGGCTCGAGCACGCGCGCGGCGAACCTGCTCGCCTTGCGCGGGTCGAACTCCTCGCTGACCCGGGCCTTCTGCGCGTACTCGTCGATGCCGTCCTGCCGGTTGAGCACCTGGGAGGAGACGACGATCGGAGCATCCCCCTCGAGCATGGTGATCTCGAGGGTCATCAGCGCGAGGTGACGCTCGGTGAACGACACCATCCGGCGGGAGCGGATCGAGACCCGCTTGCCGGACGGGGTGCGCCACACGACCTCGCGGCGGAGCTCGCCCTCGCGGAAGTCGAGCGTGCGCCGGTAGTGGTGCAGGTCGGCGACGGTGAGCAGCAGCGGCTCGTCGTCGATGTAGATCTTCATCGTCTTGGCGTCGGGCACGTTGACGATCGTCTGGCCCACCTTGGCGAAGCCGAACGCCTCCTCGGCGTGGTGGATCGGCCAGGTCTCGTGGAAGCCGTTGATGAACGTGCCGTGGGCGAACGAGTCGCGTCCCTCCTCGGGGTTGGCCCGCATGCCGAGGTAGCCGTTGCCGAGGGCGAACAGGGTCTCGGTCGTGCCGAGGTCGTCGCGGCTGGGCTCGGTCTCGACGAGGGCCCACGGGTCGACGGGGAAGCGGATGCGGTCGACCGGGTCGAGCGGCACTCCCCGCGGGTCGTGGTTCATGGTCGGGCCTCCTCGAGATCCGAGACGACGAGATGGGCGCCCGCGCGCTCGAGGGTGTCGGCCCCCGCCCCGCGGTCGACGCCGAGCACGAAGCCGAAACCGCCGGCGCGTCCGGCCTGGACGCCCGAGACGGCGTCCTCGACGACGACGCACTGCTCGCGGGGGACGCCGAGCAGCTCGGCGGCCCGCAGGTAGGTGTCGGGCGCGGGCTTGCCCCGCAGCCGTTCCTGGCGCGCCAGGTTGCCGTCGACGATCACCCCGAAGCGCCGCCCCAGCCCGGCGGCGTCCAGCACCGCCCGGGCGTTCTTCGACGAGGACACGACCGCCGAGGCGACGCCCCGCCGGTCGAGGTCGTCGAGCAGGGCGAGGGTGCCGGGGTAGGCCCGGACACCGTCGCGCGCGAGGATCTCGTTGAAGGCCTGGTCCTTGCGGTTTCCGAGACCGCAGACGGTCTGGGCCCCGGGGTCGTCGTCGGGCTCGCCCTCGGGCAGGGTGATGCCGCGGGAGGCGAGGAAGTCGCGGACGCCGTCGTAGCGTGGCTTGCCGTCGATGTGGGCGAAGTAGTCGGCGTCCGTGTACGGCGCCACGCCGTCGCGGGACCCGAGGAACTCGCCGAACAGGTCGCTCCACGCCACCATGTGGATCTCGGCGGTGGGCGTGATGACGCCGTCGAGGTCGAAGAGGGCGGCCCTGATCCCGGTCCAGTCCATACCGACGATGCTATGGACCCGGTCGTACTGCCGCTGCCGATCCGCCGGGGTCACAGCACGGGGGCGAGCGAGTCCCAGGCGAGCTTGGCCGCCAGCGCGGCGACCACCACGAGGAAGACCCGGCGGACGAATCCGTTGCCGTGCCGCAGCGCCATGTGGGCGCCGGTGAAGCCGCCGGTGAGGTTGGCCGCGGCCATCGTGAGCCCGAGGCGCCACAGCACGTGGCCGCTCGTGCCGAGGATCGACAACGCGGCGAGGTTGGTGGTGAGGTTCGCGAGCTTGCTCAGCGCGCTGGCCTCGAGGAAGCCGTAGCCGAGGACGGCGACGAGGGCGATGACGAAGAAGGTGCCGGTGCCCGGCCCGATGAACCCGTCGTAGGCGCCGATCCCGAGGCCCAGGCCGACGAGGCGCAGGTAGTGGGCCCTGCCCGAGTGGCGCAGCTCGTGCACGAGCCCCAGCTGCGGACGCCGCACGGTGTACCAGCCGACCCCGACGAGCACCACGAGCACGAGCGGGGTGAAGTACTGCTTGGGGAAGAACCGGACGAGGGTGGCCCCGGTGGTCGACCCGGCCCACGCCCCGGCGACGAGCGGCAGGGCGCTGCGCCACTCCACCCGCACGTGGCGCAGGTACGTCGTCGTCGCCATGAAGGTGCCGGCGACCGAGGAGATCTTGTTGGTGCCCGAGACGGTGGCCGCGGGGGTCGCCGCGGGCAGGCCGATGAGCAGCGACGGCAGCTGGATGAGACCGCCGCCGCCGACGATGGAGTCGACCCACCCCGCGACGAACGCCGCCCCGACGAGCGCCACCACGACGTGCCATCCGATGCCCATGCCGCCTCCTCCGCCGGAAACCCTAGCCGCAGCCGCGGCGGTCGACTCACGACGACCCCGCGGTCCGCTCCTAGACTCGGGACCATGGAGACACGACGCCTTGGGACATCGGGATTGAAGGTCAGCCGGATCGCGCTCGGCTGCATGAGCTACGGGGACGCCTCGCGCGGCGGCCACCCGTGGGTGCTCGACGAGGACGCCGCGCAACCCTACTTCCGCCAGGCGGTGGAACTGGGCATCACCTTCTGGGACACCGCCAACGTCTACTCCCTCGGCAGCAGCGAGGAGTTCACCGGACGCGCCATCAGGCGCTTCTCCCGCCGGGAGGACATCGTGCTGGCCACCAAGGTGAACGGGAAGATGCACGAGGGTCCCGGCGGCCAGGGCCTGTCACGCAAGGCGATCATGGAGCAGGTCGACGCCTCCCTCGCCCGGCTCGGCACCGACTACATCGACCTCTACATCATCCACCGCTTCGACCCCAACACCCCCGTCGAGGAGACGATGGAGGCGCTCCACGACGTGGTCCGCGCCGGCAAGGCCCGCTACATCGGGGCCTCCTCCATGTGGACGTGGCAGTTCTCCCAGATGCAGTACACGGCCGACCTGAACGGCTGGACCCGGTTCGTCTCGATGCAGGACCAGTACAACCTCATCCAGCGCGAGGAGGAGCGGGAGATGCTCCCGTTCTGCGCCGACCAGGGCGTCGGCGTGACGCCGTGGAGCCCGCTGGCCCGGGGCAAGGTGGCCCGACCGTGGGGTGAGCAGACCCAGCGTGCCGAGACCGACCAGTTCGGCAAGCGGCTCTACGGGGAGGCCGACAAGCCCGTGGTCGACGCGGTGCAGGCGATCGCCGAGCAGCGCGGCGTCCCCATGGCCCAGGTCGCGCTGGCCTGGGTGCTCAAGAACCCGGTGGTCACCTCGCCGATCGTCGGCGCCACCAAGCCGCACCACCTCAGCGACGCCGCGGCCGCCGTCGACCTCGACCTGAGCGACGAGGAGATCACCCGGCTCGAGGAGGCGTACGCGCCGCACCTGCCGGCCGGCTTCTGACCCCTCCGCCCCTGCCCGGGTGGCCGACCGGCGCCCGGGCGTGGGCGGCCCTCCGCGCCCCGGTGACCCGCCACTAGGGTGAGCGGCGTCATGGCGGTCTCCGATCTGCTGCTGCTCGTGCTCGCGGGCGTGGCCACCGGCCTCGTGGGATACCTCACCGGGCTCGCGTCGCTCGTGAGCTACCCGTCGCTGCTCGCGGTGGGGCTGTCGCCGGTGGCGGCCAACGTCACCAACACCCTCGCGCTCATCGGCATCGGGGTGGGCGCGACGACGCGCTCGGCCCGGCTGCTCGCCGGTCGCGGACGCCGGGAGCTGGCGGGGCAGGTGGTGGTCGCCCTGGCCGGCGGGGCGACCGGTGCGGTGCTCCTGCTGGCCGGCGGGAACGCGGTGTTCGCCCGGATCGTGCCGTTCCTCGTGGCGCTGGCCTCGGTGGCCCTGCTCGCGAGCCCCCGGCTCCGCGAGCTGCACGGGGCGGGCGACAGCCGCGTCGCCGCGCTGGTGGCGTTGTTCCCGCTGTGCGTCTACGGGGGCTATTTCGGCGCCGGTGCCGGAGTCATGTACCTCGCGGTCATGCTCGTGCTCACCGCCGACGACCTGCCCACCTCGATGATCGTCCGCTCGGTGCTGCTGGGGGTGAGCAACCTCGCCGCGTCCCTCGTCTTCGTCGGGTTCGGCCCGGTGAACTGGGCCGCGGCGGTCGCCCTCGGCCTGGGCTGCGTGCTCGGCGGCAACCTGGGCCCCGCCGTGCAGCGGCTCATCCCCACCGGCGTGCTGCGGGTCGTCGTCGCGGTGTGCGGCCTCGGGCTCGCCGTCTGGCTCGCCGTCCGCTGAGGGGCGTACAACTCGTCGGGGGGCGTAGGGAAGGTGGCCCGAACGAGACGAGTCGTACGCCCCGGGCGACGAACCGTACGCCCCGGGACGCGGCCGGAGCTGTCGGCGGGATCGGGTTGAATGGGGGCATGAGCGCACCCCGTGACGAGACGATGGACTGGCTGGCCCGACTGGTCGGCTTCGACACGACCAGCCGCGACTCCAACCTCGAACTCATCGACGCCATCGCCGAGGCCGGCAGCCGGGCGGGGCTGCGGCCGCGCATCGTCCCGGACGCCGACGGGCGCAAGGCCAACCTCGTGCTCACCGTGCCCGACGCCACCGGCAGCACGGAGGGGGGCGTCATGCTCGCCGGCCACGTCGACTGCGTGCCCGTCGACGGGCAGAACTGGTCGAGCGACCCCTTCCAGCTCACCATCCGCGACGGGCTGGTCTACGGCCGCGGCACCGCCGACATGAAGGGGTTCGACGCGGCGGTCGTCGCGGCCCTGCCCGACATCACCGCCGCGCCCCTGCGCGAACCCCTGCACCTCGCCTTCACCTACGACGAGGAGGTCGGCTGCCGGGGAGCCCAGCCCCTCGCCGACGCGCTGCAGGACGCCGGCGTCCACCCGCGGGTCTGCTTCGTCGGCGAGCCGACGTCGATGCGGATGATCCGGGCGCACAAGTCGATCAACGTGGCCGAGGTCACCGTGCGCGGGGTCAGCGCGCACTCCTCGCTGACGCCCGAGGGCGTCAACGCGGTCGAGTACGCGGCCAGGGTGGTGCAGTTCCACCGCGACCGCAGCGACCGCTGGCGCAGCGAGGGCCCCTTCGACGATGCCTACCCCGTGCCCTACACCACCGGGTCGGTCAACCGGATCGCCGGCGGCACGGAGGGCGGCGTCATGCTCGCCGGCCACGTCGACTGCGTGCCGGTCGACGGGCAGAACTGGTCGAGCGACCCCTTCCGGCTGACCATCCGCGACGGGCTGGTGTACGGCCGGGGCACCGCCGACATGAAGGGGTTCGACGCGGCGGTCGTCGCGGCCCTGCCCG
>DATAKK010000065.1:0-35799 GCA_036261615.1 Propionibacteriaceae bacterium
CTCGTCGCGCACCGGCAGCACGGCCTGCAGCGCCTCGATCATCCGTTCCTGGTGCCCATGCGCGGTGTCGAGGACCAGGCAGTCGCTGCCGGCCTCCAGCAGCCGCCGGGCGCGTCCGGCGACGTCGCCGTTGATCCCGACCGCGGTGCCGACGCGCAGGCGTCCCTCGGCGTCGACCGCGGGACGGTACAGCCCGGAGCGGAGGGCGGCCTTGGAGGTCATGATCCCGCGCAGCTGGCCGTCGGCCACGGCGAGGGCGACCTTCTGGTGGTGCTCGCTGAGCAGGTCGAAGACCTCCTGCGGGGTCTGCTCGGGTGCGACCAGAATGAGGTCGCGGGTCATGACCTCGTGCACCTGCGCGAACCGGTCGACGCCGGTCGTCTCCGAGGGGGACACGATCCCGACGGGAGCGCCGTCCTCGACGACGATGACGACGCCGTGGGCACGCTTCGACAGCAGGCTCATCGCCTCACCCACGGTCGTCGTGGGGTCGACGCGGATCGGCGTGTCGAAGCGGGTGTCGGCGTTCTTGACCCGGCTGATGGCCTGCCCGACGACGTCGGTGGGGATGTCCTGGGGGAGGACCGCGATGCCGCCCCGCCGGGCGATGGTTTCGGCCATCCGGCGTCCGCTGATCGCTGTCATGTTGGCGACGACGATCGGGATCGGTGTCGCGAGGCCGTCCGTGGAGGTGAGGTCGACGTCGAGGCGCGACGTGACCGCCGACCGGTTCGGCGCCATGAAGACGTCGCTGTAGGTCAGGTCGTAGGAGGGCTGGTCAGTGAGAAAGCGCACCCGCCCATTCTCTCAGATCCGCCGGACGACCCCGTCCGCGCGCCGGCCGGGACGGCGAGAGGGGGCCGCGGCCCGTGGCCACGACCCCCTCCGCTGCGAGTGGGATCACTCAGCGAACGCCGGTGCCCCCCGTGAGGGCGCGGGCGTCACGCTCCTGTTCGAGGGCGGCCTGCTCGGTGAACGACTCCACCTCGCCGTGGTCACCGTGGGCCTCCCCGGTGAGCTCGGCCGCCTCGTGCTCGTGGGCGGCCGCGATCTCGGCCGCCGTCGGCTTGGCGAGGCTGTCGGCGAGGAACCACCGGCTCAGGGCGGCGCGACGCTTGCTCACCTTGGCGTGCTGGTCGAGCACCCCGTTGCCGTCGGTGCCGTCGCTGGGGTCGAGGATGTCGCGCTCGTTGTGCTGGGTGAGGACGAAGGCCTCCTCGACCGTGATCGGCTCGTGCGGTTCGTAGTAGCCGCCGTCGGGGGTGCGGATGATGACGCCGGTCTCGGAGCCGTGGAGCACCCGCTCCTGGTCGCGGCGCTGCAGCCACAGGCACATGCGCTTGGTGATGTGGTAGGCGATGACCGGGGCGACGAAGACCGCGATCCGCATGAACCGGGTGATCGAGTTGAGGCTGAGAGAGAAGTGGGTCGCGATGATGTCGTTGCCACCGGCCAGCCAGAACATCGCGTAGCAGGTCATCCCGGCCACGCCGAGCGCGGTGCGGGTGGGCACGTTGCGGGGCCGGTCGAGGATGTGGTGTTCCTGCCGGTCGCCGGTGATCCAGTCCTCGACGAACGGCCAGGCGGCGAGGATCGTGAAGAACAGGCCCATGAGGCCGACGCCGGGCAGGAAGATGTTCCAGCTCCACGTCGTGTGCCCGATGTGCCACTCCCAGTTGGGCATGATGCGCACCGCGCCCTCGACCCAGCCCATGTACCAGTCGGGCTGCGACCCGGCGGTCACCTGGTTCGGGGTGTAGGGGCCGAACTTCCACACCGGGTTGATCTGCATGAGGCCGCCCATGAGGACCAGGACGCCGAAGACGATGAAGAAGAAGCCGCCGGCCTTGGCCATGTAGACGGGGAACAGCGGGTAGCCGACGACGTTCTCCTCGGTGTGGCCGGGACCCGGGTACTGGGTGTGCTTCTGGTAGACGATCAGGGTGAGGTGCGCGGTGACCAGGCCGACGAGCAACGCGGGCACGAGCAGGATGTGCACCATGTACAGACGCGGCACGATCGCCGTGCCCGGATACTGGCCGTCGAAGATGAAGAACTCGAGCCAGGTGCCGACCAGGGGGATCGAGCGGATGAGCCCGTCGACGAAGCGCAGGCCGGTGCCCGACAGCAGGTCGTCGGGCAGCGAGTACCCGGCGAAGCCCTCGACCATGGCGATGCTGAGCAGCCCGACGCCGATGAGCCAGTTGATCTCGCGCGGCTTGCGGAACGCGCCGGTGAAGAAGATGCGCAGCATGTGCACGAGGGCGGCGGCGACGAACAGGATGGCCGCCCAGTGGTGCACCTGACGCAGCAGCAGGCCGCCACGGACGTCGAAGGAGATGTTGAGGGTCGAGGCGAAGGCTTCCGACATCGGGATGCCCTTGAGCAGCTGGTACGAGCCGTCGTACTCCGTCTCCGACATCGACGGCTTGAACCAGATCGTCAGGAACACGCCGGTGATGAGCAGCACGATGAACGAGTAGAGGGCGATCTCACCGAGCAGGAACGACCAGTGGTCGGGGAACACCTTGCGGATCAGCCCCCGGCCCAGCTTCGCGCCGCCGATGCGCTCGTCCGCCCATTCGGCGACCGCGGCGCCCGAGCTGAGCTGGTGCGGAGGCACCGGCTCCCGGGCCGTCACGGACGGCGAGGGGGTGGCGTTCACGTGAGCGGGTCGTGCCATCAGTTGTCGCCCTTCTGGAAGTCGTGGCGAGAGTCGCGTTCGAAGAAGCTCGGACCGACGGGAACGGTGAAGTCGCTGCGGGCCACGAGGTAGCCCTCCGAGTCGACCGTGATGGGCAGCTGCGGCAGCGAACGGTGGGCCGGGCCGAACACCACCACGCCCGAGTCACCGAGGTCGAAGGTCGACTGGTGGCAGGGGCAGAGCAGGTGGTGGGTCGTGCGCTCCCAGAGGCTGATCGGGCAGCCGACGTGGGTGCAGATCTTGGAGTAGGCGAGGATGCCGCCCACCTGCCAGTTCTGCCGCGACGCGGGGATCTTGATCGACTTGGGGTCCATCCGGACGACGACGATGGCCGCCTTGGCGATCTCCTGCAGCTTCTTCTCTCCGGAGAGATGCGCGATGACCTCCGGCTCGCCGTTGACGAGCTGCCCGATCTCGAGGTCGGTGGCCTTGATCGGGGTGTAGGTGATGTCGTTGACCAACCGGACGCCCTCGGCCCACACCGTCTTCTCGATCGTGTTGCGGATCCGGCTCGGCGTGGCGTAGGGACCCATGTCGCTCAGCAGCACGATCGCGGGGGCGCCGACGACGCCGAGGGCCCCGAGCAGCGCGACACCGATGAGCCGGCGGCGTCCGAGGTTCGACTGCTTGATGCCGGCGTCCACCATGCCGAGGAACTCGGCGCGCTCCTCGGGGGTGGAGACCATGGGGTGGCGGTAGTCGATCGACTCCTCGTCGCCCATGAGCTGCTTGGCCCAGTGGATCGCGGCGAAGCCGATGAGCGCGACCATGAGGCCGCCCGTGACGCTGAGCCCGACGTTGAGGGCGTTGGCGTACAGCGGGCCGAGCTTGATGTAGTCGCCGCGGGGAACCGCGAAGTAGATGACGATGAACCCGATGGCCAGCAGCGGCACGAGCGCGAGCATGCCGACCACCTGCGCGTAGGCGCGGCGTCCGGCCGGCGGGTACGCGTCGGTGAACCGCTGGACGTGCTCGATCCCCGGGTCGGGGACCGGGTGGTACGGCTGCGGGTAGACGGTGGGGCCGTCGGCCCGGTCGCCGGTGGGTTCGAGGTCGGTGCTGTTCATCGGGCGCGTGCCCCCTTCTTCGCGAGCCAGGTGGCGACAAGAACCAACGAGCCGATGCCGACGATCCAGCCCCACAGGCCCTCGCTCACCGGGCCGAGGCCGCCGAGGGAGAGGCCGCCGTTGTTGGGCTGGGAGTTGAGGGTGCTGAGGTAGCCGATGATCTCCCGGACGTCCTGGTCGCTGAGCACTCCGCTGGAGAACTTGGGCATCTGGTAGGGACCGGTGCGGACGGCCTCGTAGATGTGGGTGGGGGTGCTCCCCTTGAGCGGCGGGGCGTACTTGCCGTTGGGCAGCGCGCCGCCGTCGCCCTCGTAGTTGTGGCAGGCGGAGCAGTTGGTGCGGAAGAGCTCGCCGCCGCGGGCGATCTCCTGGGCGGTGAGGCCGCCGGTCGACACCTGCTGTGAACTCGGGATGGCCGGGCCGGAGCCGAGGGAGGCCACGTAGGCCGCCAGGGCCGCGATCTCGTCCGGCGTGTACTGCGCCTTGCCGCGGATCGGCTGCGCACCCGGCTTGGCGAGCGGCATCCGTCCGGTGCCGACCTGGAAGTCGACCGACGCCGCGCCGACCCCGACGAGCATCGGAGCCTGGCTCGAACCCTCCCCGTTGAGGCCGTGGCACGACGCGCAGGACACCTGGAACAGTTCCTTGCCCTTGGCGATCTGCGTGGTGACGTTGCCGTCGGCGCTGGACTGCTGCGCCGGAGCGATGGCGGCGTACAGGGCACCCATGAGGAACAGCGCGAGGAGCAGGGTGATCGGCTTGGCCACCGGATGCCGCCGGCGCCGGGGGAGGAGTCTCACAGTGTGTGCCCTTTCGGGGGGTCGTGTGACGGACGCGGAGTGCGCGAGGGACGGTGGGCCGCTCAGCCCAGCAGGTAGATGGCGCTGAAGAGGATGATCCACACGAAGTCGACGAAGTGCCAGTAGTACGAGATGACCATGGCGCTGACGGCCTGCTCGTGGGTGAACGTGCGAGCCATGTACGTGCGCCCGAGCACGAAGAGGAAGGCGATGAGGCCGCCGGTGACGTGCAGGCCGTGGAACCCGGTGGCCAGGAAGAACGCCGAGTAGTAGACGTTCGAGCTGATCGTGTGGCCGTCGTGGATGAGGCTCGCGTACTCGAGCGACTGCCCGGCGATGAAGATCGCCCCCATGAGGAAGGTGAGGATGTACCACTCGCGCATGCCCCACTTGCCGAGGTTGAACACGCCGCCGGAGCGGGCGACCTTGCCGTGCTCGGCCGCCATGACACCCAGCTGGCAGGTCACCGAGGAGCTCACGAGGATGAAGGTGTCGACCCCGGCCAGCGGCAGGCTCAGCGTGGCGTGCCCCGACTGCCAGAGCGTGGGCATCCCGGGCTTGGCGGCGTCCGTGGTCACCTGGCGGATCATGAAGTAGGCCGCGAACAGGGCGGCGAAGAACATGAGGTCGCTCGCCAGCCACAACCAGGTTCCCAGGGCCACCATGTCGGGGCGCCCCTTCGGCGGGTTCAATCTGGCCGGCGCGATGGGGTGCACGGCGCGGATGGGCTTGACCGGCGTGCTGGGGGTCTGGGAATGGGTAGCCACGTGACGCATTCTGCCCGAAAGTGACGTTGAGGTCATGTCTAGGTCCACAGAACGCTGACGTTAATTGTGCCGGAGCCCGTCGCGGGCCCGGTCGGCGGGGTCGCGTTACCACCCCGCCGAGGCTCGCCGCACCGCATATCACGCCTGCTGGCCCGCGGGATCAGTGGGAGCGGGCCGCGACCCCCGACTCCCACCCGGATGGGCGAGGGCCGGCCGTGGCGGCACCCTCGACCGGCACTGCGAAGGTGGTTGTGATGATCGTTAACGGTCGCACCGGGGCCGTCGGATTTCGGGGGGTGCTCCCGGCGCTACGATGACCGGGAACGACGCCGAGTCACAGATGAGGAAGCCGAGGGCGACGATGAGCGCTGACACCACGACCGACACGCTCAAGGTGCTGCTGTACAGCGACGACCGCACCACGCGCCAGGCCGTCCGGTACGCCCTCGGACGCCGGATCGCCGCCGACCTGCCGGAGATCGAGGTCTTCGACACCGCCACCCAGCCCGCTGTCATCCACGCGCTCGAGACCGGGCACTACGACGTCGTCATCCTCGACGGCGAGGCCAACCCGTCCGGCGGGTTCGGAATCGGCTACCAGTTGAAGGACGAGATTCCCGACTGCCCCCCGGTGGTGCTCCTCGTCGCCCGCGAGGCCGACGCCTGGCTCGCCACGTGGTCGCGGGCCGAGGGAGTGTCGTCGTTCCCGGTCGACCCGATCCGGCTGCCGCGCACGGTGGCGACCGTGGTGCGAGCCACTCGCGCCCGGCGCTGAGGCCCGCCCCGTCATGACCGACCAGGTCACCTGGCCCCGGGTGCTCTCGGCCCTGTCCTCCCGGCACGACCTCGGCCGCGACGAGATCCGGTGGGCGATGGGGGAAGTGCTCTCCGGTGAGGCCACCCCCGCCCAGATCGCGGCCTTCTCGGTGCTGCTCCGAGCCAAGGGCGAGTCCGCCGAGGAGATCGCTGCCCTGCTCGAGGTCACCCTGGCCAACGCGACCCCGATCGACATCGACCGCGAGGGCGTCGACATCGTCGGCACCGGGGGAGACCGTGCGGGCACCGTCAACATCTCCACGATGGCGGCGATCACCGCCGCGGGGGCCGGTGCGCGGGTCATCAAGCACGGCAACCGGGCAGCCAGCTCCCGCTCCGGCACGGCCGACTGTCTGGAGGCGCTCGGCGTCTCGCTGACCGTACCGCCCGCCCGGCAGGCCGAGGTGTTCGCGGCCGCAGGCATCGTCTTCCTGTTCGCGCCGCTGTACCACCCGAGCTTCCGGTTCGCCGGGCCGGTGCGCAAGGAGATCGGCGTCCCCACGCTGTTCAACATCCTCGGGCCGCTGGGCAATCCGGCGAGGCCCGCGGCCATGGCGTTCGGGGTCGCGGACGCCGCGATGGCCCGCCTCGTCGCCGACGTGCTCGCCGTCCGCGGCACCCGCGGCCTCGTGTTCCACGGCCGCGACGGGCTCGACGAGCTCACCACGACCACGACCTCCCAGGTCTGGGTGGTGCGCGACGGGTCGGTGAGCGAGCACGAGCTGGACGCCCGCGCCCTGGGCCTTGCCCGCGCCGGGGCCTCCGACCTCGTCGGCGGGGACGCCGCGCACAACGCCGCGGTCGCCCGGGAGATCTTCGGAGGGGCCTCCGGACCCGTGCGGGACGTCGTGCTGCTCAACGCGGCGGCGGCGCTCGTCGCCTACCGGGGCGTCGACGATCGACCCCTCGACGAGCAGTTCGCGGAGCAGATCGTGCGCGCCGCCCGCTCGATCGACTCGGGCGCGGCCAGCGACACCCTCGAGCGGTGGGTCGCCGCCAGCCGGGCGGCCAGCGCCTGACCTCAGCCGACGGCGAGCGCGAGCCAGGCGCCGAGCGCGAGCGCCGGGCCGTAGGGGAACGCCGAGCCGAGGGCCGACGGGCGCCGCCGCCGGGTGATCGAGGTGGCGATGCCCCACACCGCGCCGAGCGCCGTGCCGAGCACCAACCACCGGCTCCAGGTCGTGAGCGACACCATCGCCGCGTCGGCGCCGAGGATCGTCGCGAGGCGGACATCCGCGAACCCGAGCCGGCCTCCGAGCCGCCACCACGCCCAGAAGACGAGGCGGCCCGCGACGGTGCATCCGGCCACGCGGAGGAGTGGGCCGGCTGCCGCGGGGTGGATCGCGAGGACCGCACCGAGCAGCGCCGCCGCGGTGAGGGCGGCCCACGGGCGCATGAGTGACGAGGGGAGATAGGTCGTGCGCAGGTCGCACAGCACGGCGACGGTGCCGAGCCCTGCGGTCAGCGCCCAGGCGGTCACGACGGCCAGGGCCGCGGGTGTCGGCGTCCCGTGCACCCTGGTCGCCGCGAGGGCCGCCAGGACGCCGGCGAGCACCGTCGCGACCGCCAGCAGCCGCGGGCTCGCGACGTCGGCGTAGGCCGGCTTCACCCACACCCCGGTGGGATCGTCGTCGGGCTCGGGCGTGGAGCGTAACCGGAACCAGCCCGCGAGGGTGGTGGCGAGGGCGACGAGGACCGCGAGCGTGACGCGGAGTGCCGAGTCCGCCCCGGTGCCGCCACTCATGCCGCCCAGTCTCGCATCGGGGTGGTGCAGCGTCGGCCGGGGGTTCGGACGTCGTCGAACCACCCGTCCCCCGACCACCACCCGCTGAGGCCGGCCGCGCCGCACGCGCCCGCTGCCCGCAGCGCCATGAGCGCCGAACACGAGTCGGCAGACATCAATCGATCGATGCCCTCGGCGTCCAGCCGCAGGTGCGCGCCCAGCCAGGTGGGGCCGTATCCGAGCGATTCGAGCGCCCCGACCCGGCGCCGGGTGCTGTGCGCGGCGACCGGGGTCGCGGCCAGTTCGGCGAGCCGCAAGCGGTCGAGGGCGATGACGTGGGCGGCGTCCCGGGCCCGGAGCCGCCGGCGGCGCGGGCCGGCGGCCAGCAGGGTGTGCACGGTGCCCGGCGCCACGCCCGCCGCGAGTGCGAGCACCCGTGGCGTCTCGCCCGTTTCGGCGAGGAGTCGACCGAGGTGGGTGCGGAACGGGGCCGACTCGACCCAGGAGGTGCTCAGCGCGAGCGCGGACAGGTCGGTCAGCGGTCGGGGGGCGGTGTGCGGGTCACAGGGCATGGGGCGGTTCCTTCGGGTGGTCTCACCCCTCAATGCCCTCGGTGCGCGGGCGATGTGAGGATCCGGCCCGAATCCGGCGCGGCCACGCCACCCCGGACAACGACGAAGGGCCCGCCGACGGCGGGCCCTTCTGGGTCGTGCGACGCGCGATCAGCGCTGGGCGCGGGTGAAGCCGCCCGCCTGGGCCGCCTCCTCGCTCTCGAACCACACGTCGGCGATGGTGCGGTCGTAGCCACCGGAGCCCGGCACGTGGTACTTCATCGAGCGCTCGTTGCCCTTGATCGCGAAGCCCTGCGGCGGCTGCTCGCCCACGTACGAGCCGGGCCCGTAGGCCGCGGACTCCGCGGAGCCCTCCGCGGTGAGGTCGGCGAGCGTCTCGTCCTCATCGCCCTCGAGGTCGACGACCGGGCCGCCCTCGGCGATCATCCGCGCCTCGCCCGCCTCGACCGACGTGGCCTGGTCGTCCTCGATCGGGGTGACCTCGGCGGTCGCCCCGCCGGCCGATTCGTGCACGCTGACCGGGTCGGGGACGGTGGTGTTGCCGGGAGTGGCGGCCGCCGCGGCGGGCGGCGTCGGGGCGGCGGGTGCCGGGGGCCTCGGGGTGGTGTCGGGCTGATGCACCTGCCACCCCTCGTCCTTGCTCGCCAGGAACTGGCGGACAGCGACGGCCGCGGCCGCGAGCAGCGCGCCGGCGGCCATCACCTTGGCGAGGGTCGCCACCCGGCTGCGCCGGCGGCTCACGACGTGCGAGCCGTGCACCTCGATGTCGCCCCGAAGCGCCGCGAGGGCCGCGGTGCCGCGGGTGGACGCCTCGGCGAGGGCGGGATGCTCGGCCGCCTGGTGGAGCAGGTCGGTGAGATGCGGGACGAGGTCGTCCTGCACCCGCTGCCGGGCGTGCTCGAGGTGCGGCTGGGCCCGCTCGAGCGCCTCCTGCACGTGCGGGGCCAGCTGGGTGCGCGCCTGCTGGGCGAGGTCGGCCGAACGGTCGATGGCCGTCGCCGCCAGGGGAGCGAGGTGCTCGACGGCGGAGGTGGCGGCCGGGACGACCCGCTCGCGCGCCTTCATCGCCGCGGGACCGATCTGCTCGCGGGCCGAGGCGAGGGCGGGCGTCAGCTTCTCCGCGGCGGTCGCGGCGACCGGGGCGATCCGCTCGGAGGCCTGCGCGAGATGCGGTGCGATCCGCTCGGAGGCCTGCGCCAGATGCGGTGCGATCCGCTCCGAGGCCTGCGCCAGATGGGGCGCAGCCAGTTCCTTGGCCTGTTCGGCGAGAGGCGGAAGCTCCTGCATCGCCAGGTCCCTCAGCTGCACGGCCTTCTCGCTCGCCTGAGCGACGAGTGGGGAGACGATGGCGAGGGCCTCGTCGAGCAGGTCGGCGCCGCTGTCGGCGAGGTCGTGCACGACTGAGGACACCGATTCACCGGTCTCTTCGAGCTTGCTCTTCTTCTTCTGACGGAACACGTTTCCTCCGAGTGGGTTGGCTCGTGATCGAGCGGCTCGTGGTCGAGTACTGTCCACGCTAGCGGCGGGGGTCGGCATACCGCACCCCCTCGGGGAAAACCCCGGGGGCCCGACTCCGGCCGCCGCGGGGCTCGTTCCCGCCCGGCGGCCGACGGCTAAGCTCGTCCGGAGCCGCATGTTCGCGGCGACACATCCCACCCGCCCGGGCGGGTGTCACCTCCGCACGGAAAGGCGCAGCACGTGGCTTCCACTGCAACCCTGCACACCAACCACGGCGACATCGTCATCACCCTGTTCCCCGACCAGGCACCCAAGACCGTCGAGAACTTCGTCGGGCTGGCGCAGGGCACCAAGGAGTACCGCGACCCCCGCACGGGTGCCGTGGGCGAGGGTCCCTTCTATGACGGCGTCGTCTTCCACCGCATCATCGAGGGCTTCATGATCCAGGGCGGCGACCCCACCGGCACCGGACGCGGCGGCCCCGGCTACACCTTCGGGGACGAGTTCCACCCCGAGCTCGCCTTCAACAAGCCCTACCTGCTGGCCATGGCCAACGCCGGCCCCGGCACGAACGGGTCGCAGTTCTTCATCACCGTGGCTCCCACCCCGCACCTCAACCGCCGGCACACGATCTTCGGCGAGGTCGCCGACGACCAGAGCCGCGCCGTGGTGGACGAGATCGCGGCGGTGGCCACCGACCGTTCCGACCGGCCGCTGGACGACGTGGTGATCACCTCCATCGACGTGGCCTGACCGACCCGGTCATGCCCGATCGCTGGCACGAATACCGGATGACTCCCCGCCGTCGCACGGGGGCCTACCCCGCGACGGTGGGGATCATCGCCGCCACCGTCGTGGTCTATCTGCTGAGCATCGTCGCCCCCCAGGTGACGAGCTTCCTCCTGGTGGGGTCGTACCCCGGCTTCAGCCTCGAGTACTGGCGGCCGGTGCTGTACGCGCTCACCACCGGGAGCCTGCTGCAGGTGCTGATCAACGGCATCGCGCTGTACTTCATGGGCCGTGGGCTGGAGACCACGATCGGGGTGGGGAACTTCGTCGCCCTGTTCTTCCTCTCCGGCCTCGGCGCGGCGACCACGCTCATCCTCGCCGGGCCGGCCTTCGCCTTCGGCGGGTCGTTCTCGGCGATCATGGGGATCATCGCCGCCTTCGCCGTGTTCAAGTACCAGGCGCGTCAGGACGTCCGCGGCGACATCGCCCTGCTGGCCCTGCTCATCGTCTGGGGGATCGTGGTGAGCGGCGCGTCGCTGCGGGGCAGCTGGATCGGCGACATCGGGGCGGTCGCCGTGGGCGCCGGTGCCGGCGCCGTCTACGCGTACTCGCCCTGGCGCGATCGCGGCAGGCGGCTGGTGATCGGCTACACCGCGCTCGCCGTCATCTGCCTGCTGGTGACGACCTTCAGCTGGCTCACCGGATCCTGACCGGAGGCGCCGAGCGCGCGGGCGGCGGACTCGCCCGCTGACAGGCCGACATGCACCGGCCACGCCCACTCGCCGTCGACGTCCATGAGCCGTACCCCAGGTTCCTCGAGCCACGCCGCCACCCGCTCGGCCTCCTCGATCGAGCAGGCGGGCAATCCGGACGCCGGCGGGACGACGGTCTCGGCGGCTCCGACGAGGTCACGGGCGACCGCTTGAGGCACCTCGCCGGGACGGGAGGTGCCGGCGGCGGCGAGGCGTCCGTGGCGGATGACGTGGATCTGCCACGACCCCGGCTGATCGGCGGGCCGGGCGGCGACGATCTGCGGGCAGCGCGCGAGCGAGCGGACCCGCTCGAGCCGCAGCACCGTCGAGGAGTAACTGTCGAGCCGCCGGCGCAGGGCGGCGGCCTCCTCGAAGCGTTCCTGATCGACGAGACGCCGCATGCGGGACGACACCCGGTCGAGCACCTGCCGGACGTCGAGTCCGAGGGCCCGTCGCACCTGGTCGACGACGTCGCCGTAGGCCTCGGCGTCCGGCCCCAGCCGGCACGGCGCGAGACACCGGCCCATGTCCCCCAGGGCGCAGCCGGACGACGGGGTGCGCCGCGACAGCCGGGTGGTGCACTGGCGGAGGGCGAAGGCGTCGAACAGGGCGAGGGCGGCCTCCTCGGCGGCGGCCTTGGAGCCGAACGGGCCGAGCACCTGCGAGGCGTCCGCCGGTGGGGTGCGGCCGATCGACAGGCGGGGGAAGGCCTCGTCAGTGAGCTTGACCCACAGCAGCGACTGCTGCCGCCTCGACCGCCGGTTGTACCGGGGTTGGTGAGCCTGGATGAGCCTCAGTTCGCGCACCTCGGCCTCGAGGGGGGTGGCGCAGACCACGGCCTCGACCCCGCTCGAGACCCGCACCATCTCCTCCATCCGCGCCCGCTTCTCCGAGGCGGTGAAGTAGCTGCGCACCCGGGTGCGGATGTTGACCGACTTTCCGACGTAGAGGATCTCGCGGCGCCCGCTGCCGGTGTGGTCGCTGTAGAAGCAGTAGACGCCGGGCTCGGAGGGGAGGCGGTCGGCCCAGACCCGCTTCGCGCGCCGCTGCGGGGAGACCCGGTGGGTGAACTCGTCGAGGTCTTCGAGGGTGTGGACGCCGAGGTTGCCGACCCGGGCGATGAGCCCGTGCAGCACGTCGACGGTGGCCCGCGCGTCGGAGAGGGCCCGGTGGTTCGGGGAGGTGGTCGCCGAGAAGTGCTGCGCCAGGGTGGCCAGCTTGCAGTTGGGCACCTCGTCGCGGAGCAGCACCTGCCGCGCGAGGGCCACCGTGTCGACGACCGGAAAGCCCGGCCAGGGGGCGCCGGTCTCGGCGCAGGCCCGCTTGAGGAACCCGACGTCGAACCCCGCATTGTGGGCGACGATCACACTGCCGCGGGCGAACTCGAGGAAGCCCGGGAGGACGGCCGGGAGGCGGGGCGCCTGCGCGACCATCTGGTTGGTGATGCCCGTGAGCACGGCGATGAGCGCCGGAATGTGGGTGACCGGGTTGACCAGAGTCTGGAACTCGCCGACGACCTCGCCCTCGCGCACCCTCACCGCGCCGATCTCGGTGATCGAGGCGTCGTCGCCGCCGCCCGTGGTCTCGAGGTCGACGACGGTGAAGCTCACCTCCGAGAGCGGGGTGCCCAGATCGTCGAGGCTTGGTTGGGCGCGGTAGGCGGCGGACGACATGGCACCGACGCTAAGTGCGGGTACTGACAAATCCGCGGAGGCGGGGCGTCCCGGGGCCTGGGGGGAAACTGTCAGCCGCCCCGGCCAGAGTGTGCGCATGGTCAGCCAACCCCAGCCGCGACGCGGCACCGTCGCCGATGCCGGCGTCCCCGTCAGCCAAGCCCTCGAGATCGTCTCGATCGACTGCCACTCCTGCCGTGCCGACGCCTCGGCCTGTTCCGACTGCGTAGTGGCGGTGCTCCTGCCCGAGTCGATCGGAACGGCGCCCGCCCTCGACGCCGACGAGCGCCGGGCGCTCAGCATCCTGTCGCAGTCGGGCCTCGTACCGCCCCTGCGCTACCAGCCGCCCGCGGGGTGAAATCGCCGGTGACAAGGCAAAATGTACTGGCCGGTCCACCGTTCGGTCGTTCGCGCACCCCGGGTTTGGACAAGACCTGAAAGTGCCTTAGGATCTTCTCAGTTTTCCCAACGGGCCCGGGGGCAGTGCCCGCAATCTGGAGGTCATCGGTGAAGGTTCAGCGAGTCGTGCGAGCCGTCCCAGCAGTTGTCGCAACCGTGACGCTCGCTGTGACTGCGTCCATCGGTTCTCCGGTCACGGCTCAGGCCAGCCCCGACAAGGTGGCGGCCGCGCAGAAGAAGCTCGACGAGATCCAGGCCAAGTCTTCGGCCATCGACGCGAAGTACACGCAGCTGCAGCAGCAGCTCGACGCGGCCAACCGCTCCCTCTCCCAGGCCGACTCCCAGCTCGCCCGGGGGATGGCCCGGGTGGCCCAACTGCGCAAGGGACTCGGGCAGATCGCCCTCATCAACTTCCAGACGGCCGGGGTCGGAACCACGACGCAGCTCGTCACCAGCCCCGACGACACGTCCTTCCTCAACAACCTGGCCGTCGTCCAGAGCGTGACCAACCGCTCCAACGGCCAGCTGCAGGAGCTCCAGGCGTCGCAGGCCGAGCTCACCGCCCTCGAGGCCCAGGCCAAGCAGTCGCGGGACACCATCGCGGCGGTCACCGCCACCCAGAAGAACCTGGTCGAGCAGGCCAACCACGAGGAGTCCGCGGCCAAGGCGGTGCTCGCCAAGCTGAACGCCGATGAGAAGAAGCGCCTCGCCCGGCTGCAGCAGCAGCAGGAGCAGGCCGCGCTGGCCGCCGCCCACGTCAACACCGTGGCTGCCCCGGCGCCCGCGGCCGCTCCCGCGGCCACCACCACCCGCAGCGCGAACCGGCCCGCCGTCCGCGCCCAGGCCGTCGCGGTGCCGGCGTCCGGCCGGGCCAGTGCCGCGATCGCCTTCGCCATGGCCCAGATCGGCAAGGCCTACGTCTACGGGGCGACCGGCCCCAGCGCCTACGACTGCAGCGGCCTGATGATGCGCGCATGGGCCGCCGCCGGCGTCTCGATCCCGCGCACCTCGCAGGCGCAGTACTCCGCGGGCACGCACGTGTCGCTCTCGCAGCTGCAGCCCGGCGACCTCGTCTTCTACTACTCGGGGCTCACCCACGTCGGCATGTACATCGGCGGGGGCAAGATCGTCAACGCCGAAAACCCGAGCGTCGGCATCATCGTGGCGCCCCTCACGTCGATGCCCGTGGTGGGTGCGACCCGGGTCGGCTGACCGGTTAGGCTGCATCAAGCAGCACCGCGCACCCACGGCATCCGCCGGTCATCCGCGGCCGAGGAGGGCCAGTTGCACAGCATCGGCATCGACATCGGGGGCACGAAGGTGGCCGCCGGAGTGGTCACCACCGATGGCACGATCCTGCGCCGGATGCAGGTGCCGACGCCCTCTCACAGCCCGCGGGCGGTCGAGGACGCCATCGTCTCCCTGGTCGACGACCTGTCCCGTGCCTATCCGATCGGCTCGGTGGGCATCGGGGCGGCCGGCTGGGTCGACTCCGAGCAGTCGCTCGTGCGGTTCTCACCGCACCTCGCCTGGCGCAACGAGCCCCTCACCGCGAGGCTCAACCAGCGCATCAGCCTGCCGGTGATCGTCGACAACGACGCGAACGCGGCGGCGTGGGCCGAGTACCGGTACGGGGCCGGCCGTGGCGCGAAGGTCATGGTGTGCATCACGCTGGGCACCGGGATCGGGGGCGCGATCGTCGTCAACGGCAAGCTGTTCCGGGGGGCGTACGGCATGGCCGGCGAGTTCGGTCACGTGAGCGTCGTCCCCGACGGGCACTGGTGCCCCTGCGGCAACCGGGGATGCTGGGAGCAGTACGCGTCGGGCAATGCGCTCGTGCGTGACGCGCGGGCGCTCATGCGCGAGGGGTCGCCGCGGGCCGCGGCCCTGCTCTCCGCGGTCGACGACGACATCGACCGCCTCACCGGGCCGGACGTCACCCACCTGGCCGTCGCGGGCGACCCGCTGTCCCGCGAGCTCATCGCCGACGTCGGACGCTGGCTGGGCCGGGGGCTCGCCGACCTCGCGGCGTCCCTCGACCCCGACCTGTTCGTCATCGGTGGCGGGGTGTCGTCGGCCGGCGACCTGCTGCTCGAGCCGGCCCAGGACGCCTTTGCCCGCACCCTCACCGGCCGCGGCTTCCGCCCGCCGGCGTCCATCGTGCTCGCACGCTTCCGCAACGACGCCGGGCTGATCGGCGCGGCCGACCTCGCCCGGCACGCCATCGACGAACCGCCGGGCAACCGGGCGTTCTGGCCCCGTCGGCGCACCCATCGCCGCCGGGAGGCCGCGCTCCCGCGCCGCCGGCTGCGCGACCTCGTGGCCGAGCGCCAGCAGCGGGCCTGACTCCTCAGCCGGGCGGCTTGTGCCGCCACGCCTGGGCGAGCAGCAGCACGAGCCCGGCGACGCCGCCGAAGCCGACGACCCAGCCGAGCGGGTTGGGCACGGCCACGCCGGCCAGTCGGGCGAAGGCCACGAGCACGGCGAGCCCGATGAGCGCGAACCCGATCGTGAGCGGCGTCCGGAGGGGCACGGGCTCGGCCGGGGGCGGAATGTAGGGATCGTCGTCGACCTCGACCTGGTCGAACATGGCGTCGAAGGAGAAGGGCGGATCGTCGGCCGGGGAGTCGTGCTGCTCCCACCCGCTGACGATCTCGGCGAACCGGCGGTCGATCTCCTCGGGCGTGGGCGACGAGCCGCTCATGGGAGCCGGCTCCGCGGGCTCGTCGGGGGTCGTCGCACGTCCCCAGACTAGATCGCCGGTGGCGCCGCGAGGAGCCCCCTTCGGGCGGGCGCGGGAACCGGTGCGCCGCTCGCTAAGGTGTTGGGGCATCGACAGGAGTCGTCGCGCAGCCGGCGACCGGTCAACGGAGGTCGCCATGTGGTACGAACTGTTCAAGTACGGCATCTTCACGCCCGCCGTGCGTGGCCTCGTCCGCCCGTGGGTCACCGGGGCGGAGAACATCCCGACCACCGGCGGGGCCATCCTGGCGGCCAACCACCTCGCGGCGGCGGAGACGATCCTGCTGCCGGCCTCGATCCGCCGGCGGATGACGTTCCCGGCGAAGGCCGAACTGTTCCGCGGCGACCGGGGCCCGGCGTCCAAGGTCGTCGCGTGGTTCCTCACCGCGGTGGGGCAGGTGCCGATGGACCGCAGCGGCGGCCGCGCGAGCGCCCAGGGGCTGCAACCGGTCGTCGACGCGCTGGAGGCCGGCGCGCTCGTCGGCATCTTCCCCGAGGGCACCCGCTCGCCCGACGGCCGGCTCTACAAGGGCAAGACCGGCGTGGCACGGCTGGTCGTCGCCACCGGGGCCCCGGTGCTCCCGGTGGGCATGGTCGGCACCCAGGCGGTTCGGGGGCCGCTCGGCGTCCCGGTGCTCCGCAGGCCGGGCATCATCATCGGCGCCCCCCTCGACTTCAGCCAGTACCGGGGCGCGACCGACCAGCGGACCCTTCGCTACATCACCGATCGGATCATGGCGGCGATCCAGGACCTCACCGGCCAGCAGTACGTCGACGTGTACGGATCGCGGGTGAAGCACGGCGACCTCGAGGGTGCCGATCTCAGTGACCGGGAGCTCGACCATCCGGGGGAGGGGTCGGTGGCGCCACCCGTCCCGGTCCCGGCCGAGTGAGCCTCCGCCATGTCTGCGCCAGCGGGTCGCCCGCGGGCCGGCGTCCATGACGCCGTGACCCCCCGGCCGGACGCCGACCTCATCGACTCCGGCTACTGGGTGGTCATCTGGACCAGATACCTGCTCGCCGCGCACGCGCTGCTCATCAACGCGTTCCGGTGGCCGCGGGTGGCGCATCCCTGGCTGCTCGCGCTGGTGATGGCCGTGATCATCGTCTGGTCGCTCGTCGTCGGGCACCTGCACCGGCGCCGCGACCGCCGGACCCTGCGCGCCGCCTGGATCGACTTCGCCATCGCCTTCGTCGTCGTGGTCGGCTCGCCGTACGTCCTCGGGGCGCACCTGCTCCGCTCCGACCACCTCACCGCGGGTGTCTACTGGATGTTCGCGAGTGCCATCTCCCTCGCCGTCGCAGGCGGGTTCCGTGCGGGACTGGTGGGCGGCCTCGTCCTCGGGGCGGCCGCGCTGCTCGTCGCTCCCACCACCTACCTGCCCGAGGTCGCCGAGGACCTCGCCCTGCCCGTCGCCTCGGGGACCATCGGGATGATGATGGACGGACTGCGGCGGGTCATCGCCGAACGGGACGCCGAGCAGGCCCGGGCGGCGGCGCTCGCCGAACGGGAGCGGCTCAGCCGGATCGTGCACGACGGCGCGCTCCAGGTGCTCGCGCTCGTCGAACGCGAGGGACGGCTGCTCGGGCCGGAGGGTGCCCGGCTCGCCCGGCTGGCGAGCACCCAGGAGGCCGCGCTGCGGAGTGTCCTGCAGGACCGCACGGTCGACGCGCACCTCACCGAGCTCCCGGTGGAGCTGACGGCCATGCTCGAGCGCCACCAGAGCGACGGCGTCACCGTGTCCGCGAGCGCCGGCGACCTCTACGTGGACGCCCACCGGGCCCGGGAACTCGACCTCGCCGTTCAGGAGCTCATCGCCAACGTCGCCAAGCACGCCGGGCCTGGGGCGCACGCGTGGATGCTCGTCGAGCAGGACGGCGACGACGCCGTCGTGTGGTTCCGGGACGACGGCGTGGGGATGGGGCAGAGCCAGCTCACCGCCGCCCGGGAGGCCGGGCGGATGGGGATCAGCGGGTCGGTGACGGGCCGGCTCCAGGCGCTGGGCGGGTCGGCCGCGGTGAGCTCGCGGCCGGGCAGGGGGGTCGAGTGGGAGCTGCGGATACCCGTCTGACGTCCGGTCATGGGCTCGCGGCAGGGCCGTTGGGGTGGGGGCGCGGATGAATTTGGAACCGTTTGGGGCACAATGAGGTCCAAGCGTCGGGCCCTCGTTGTGAGGAGTCCGGTCGTCTCGTCACGCTACGGCCTGCGCCGGGGGATCGAACAGCTTCGAGGATGGGCATGGATGAACTGAGTCGCCGGCGGGTGATGCTGGTCGACGACCACCCGATCTGGCTCGAGGCGCTCACCCGTGACCTGGAGGCCGAGGGGTTCGAGGTGGTCGCCGTGGCGCGCAGCGGCGACGAGTGCCTGCGGCGCCTCCGGGCCACCCGGCCCGATGTCGTGGTGATGGACCTCAAGATCCCCGAGCCCGACGGCGCCACCTGCACCGAGATCATCATGCGCGAGTTCCCCGAGACCCACGTGCTGGTGATGTCGGCGTCCGGCGAGCGCGACGACGTGATCCGGGCGATCCGCGCCGGGGCCCGCGGCTACCTCGTGAAGTCGGCGTCCAAAGCCGAGCTGCTCTACGGGGTGCGCCGCACCGCCGAGGGGGACGCCGTGTTCACCCCCGGGCTGGCCGGCATGGTGCTCGGGGAGTTCCGCCGGATGGTCACCCGCACCGAGCAGGACGACGACGCCCCGGTGCTCACCGCCCGCGAGATCGACGTGCTCCGCCGGGTGGCCAAGGGCATGGCCTACCGCGAGATCGCCGACGAGTTGTACGTCAGCCACCGCACCGTGCAGAACCACGTGCAGAACGTGCTCCGCAAGCTGCAACTGCACAACCGCGTCGAACTCACCCGCTACGCCATCGAACAGGGCTTCTCCGACCTCGAGGCCTGAGCGTTCGCGGGCGGGCGGCCGGGCGGGGACGCGGGGCCGGAGCCGATATCCTGTCGCTCATGTCGTCCGCCATTCCGTCGCTGTCCCAGCTGCATGCCCTCCCCAAGGTGCAGCAGCCGACGTATGACGACCCCGACGAGCTCGAAGCGGTGCTGGCCCAGTTGCGCACGCTGCCCCCGCTGGTCTTCGCGGGCGAATGCGACGATCTCCGCGTCAAGCTGGCGGCGGTCGCCGAGGGCAAGGCCTTCCTGCTGCAGGGCGGTGACTGCGCCGAGACCTTCGACGCCGTGACGGGCAACAACATCAAGGGCAAGCTCCGGGTGCTGCTGTCGATGGCGGTGGTGCTCACCTACGCGGCCCAGGTGCCGGTGGTGAAGGTCGGCCGGATCGCCGGGCAGTACGCGAAGCCGCGCAGCAACGACACCGAGACCCGCGGAGGGGTGACCCTGCCGGCCTACCGGGGCGACGCGGTCAACGGTTTCGAGTTCACCCCCGAGACCCGGCGGCACGACCCGCACCGGCTGCTGCGGGTCTACAACGCGTCGTCGGCCACCCTCAATCTGGTCCGCGCCTTCGTCAAGGGCGGCTTCGCCGACCTGCGGGGGATCCACGCGTGGAACGCCGACTTCGTCCGCAACTCCAACGTCGAGGCGCGCTACGAGGCCCTCGCGTCCGAGATCGAGCGGGCCCTCGCCTTCATGGTCGCCTGCGGGGTACGCGACGAGTCGATCAACACAGTCGACTTCTACGCGAGCCACGAGGCGCTGCTGCTCGACTACGAGCACGCCATGACGCGGATCGATTCCCGCACTCAGCTGCCCTACGACACGTCGGCGCACATGGTGTGGATCGGCGAGCGCAACCGGCAGGTCGACGGCGCGCAGGTCGAACTGCTGCGCCACCTGCGCAACCCGATCGGGATCAAGCTCGGGCCCACCTCGACTCCCCAGGACGCCCTGGCCCTCGCCGAGCGCCTCGACCCCGAGCGCGAGCCGGGCCGGATCACGTTCATCGCCCGCATGGGCGCCGCCGCGGTCCGGGAGAAGCTGCCGCCGCTCATCGAGGGGATCGAGGCGTCCGGACGCAAGGTCGTGTGGGTGAGCGACCCGATGCACGGGAACACCTTCGAGACCGCCAACGGCTACAAGACCCGCGCGTTCGCCGACGTCGTCGAGGAACTCAACGGCTTCTTCGACGTGCACGAGAAGCTGGGCACGTGGCCGGGCGGGGTCCACATCGAACTGACCGGCGACGACGTCACCGAGTGCCTCGGGGGCGCCATGCAGCTCACCGAGGCCGACCTGGAGAGCCGGTACGAGACGGTCTGCGATCCCCGGCTCAACCGCAACCAGTCGCTCGAACTCGCCTTCATGGTCGCCGAACGGCTGTCCAGCGGCAGGATCAAGCGTCCCGACAACCCGGCCCCGGAGATCATCGACTTCTAGGGTCCTTGGCCCGGCCGCGCCCGCGCGGCAAGATCGGCGTATGCGGATCACACATCTCGGACATTCGTCGGTGCTCGTCGAGGTGGCCGGGAGGCGCATCCTCATCGACCCGGGCAACTTCAGTTCCGACTGGCACGCGCTGCGCGACCTGGACGCCGTCGTCGTCACCCACCAGCACCCCGACCACGCCGACCCCGAGCACCTGCCCGGCCTCGTGGCCGCGAACCCGGGGGCGGCCGTGTACGTCGAGGGCGCGGTGCCCGACCACGTCGACCTCCCGAGCGCGCACCGGCTCGCGCCCGACTCCACCGTCGACCTCGGCCCGGTGCGGATCAGCGGGGTGGGCGGCCTGCACGCCGTGATCCACCCCGACATCCCGCGGATCGGCAATGTCGGGGTGGTCGTCACAGCCGAGGGCGAGCCGACGTTCTTCCATCCGGGCGACATGATCGACACCGTGCCCGAGGGTGTCGACGTGCTCGCGATCCCGGCCTACGGGCCGTGGGCCGCGATGAAGGAGACGATCGACTTCGTGCGGGCGGTCGGGGCGCCGCAGGGGCTGATGATCCACGAGCAGCTGTTGCAGGAGCGCGGCTACCAGCTGATCCGGGGACGGGTCAACGACATGACCGGCACCCGGGTTGACGAGCACCGGGGCGAGCCGTGGGAGGTCGTCACGGCCTGAGCGGCCGGAGGGTCAGGCGGCGCGGGCGAACAGGACGCGGCGGATGGCCGCGCGGGGGAGCGGGCGCCAGGGAACGACGACCACGAGCATCGCGGCGAGGCTGAGCGAGCCTCCGAGCACCAGCGGCAGGTCCATCCGCTGCCCGGTGAAGGCGACGGCGAACACCGTCGTCCACAGCGGTTCGGAGCACATGACGATGGCGGCCCGGACGGGGTCGATGTGCACCTGGGCCCAGATCTGGAGCACCAGGGTGAGGGCGCCGCACACGAGCGCCAGGTAGAGCAGGGCGAGCCACCACGAGCCCCGCGCCGGCACGTGGATGCCCCCGGGAAGGGCGAACGCGCCCATCGTCACCGCCACCACCGCCGACTGCACCACGGCCAGCTGGACGGCGCGTTCGGGGCGCGTCACGTGGCCGGTCCAGAGAATCTGACCGGCGTAGAGGACCGCCGAGACCAGGGTCAGCACCTCACCGGGCCCGAAGCCGCCGGCCGAACTACCGGGCACGACGGTGAACGCGGCCAGGGCGACGAGGCTGAGCGTCACGGCCACCCACACCGACTTCTCCAGCCGCCGGGCGAACAGGAGCCCGGCCAGCAGCGGCGTGATGACGACGTAGAGGCCGCTGAGGAAGGCGTTGACCGCCGGGGTGGTCGTCATGAGCCCCCAGGTCTGGGTGAGCTGGCCGCCGGCGAAGAGCAGCCCCATCACCAGGCCGTCGCGGAGCGTGGCCCGGTCGATGCGACCGGCGCGGGGCAGGAGCGCGACCAGGACGATCGTCGCTACCGCGAATCGGACGGCCAGCAGGCTCGCGGGAGATTGTTCGGCAAGCAGCCCCTTCGTCACAACATTCGTCGACCCCCACAGCACAGCAAGAACAACAATTGCGGCGAAAGCGAGGATTGACGAACGATTCTTCAGCACCGGCATACACTATCGGATGGGGCCGGGTGCACTCAACTCCCAGGCGGGAGAATCGTCGGCGGTGGGGCGGTTTCGCCGCAGGATCGCCGCCGGAAGTGGTCAGCTCACGTAGATCGTGATGGTGGAACCCTCGGGGCGCTGGCCCCCGCCCGGGACCTCGCCCGACACGAGGTCGACCCGGAGCCACGACGGGGTCGGGTACTGGACGACGACGCTGAACCCGGCTCCCTGGAGGATGGAACGCGCTTCGGCCTCCGACTTGAGGCGCACGTCGGGCACGGTGACCATGACCGGTCCGAGGCTCTTCACGAGGGTGACGGTGTCGCCCTTGAAGCCCGTGCCGTTGCTCGGGTTCTGCGAGATCACCTGCCCGCTGGGCACCGTCTTGGAGTGGTCGCTCGACACCGAGACCTTGAAGCCGAGCTTGGTGAGCGCCCCGGTGGCATCGTCGACGGACTTGCCGACCACCGAGGGGATCGGGATCGGCCGGCGTCCCTTGCTCACGACGAGGTCGACCGGCGTGTCGCGTTTCAGGCTCGCGCCCTCGGGCTTGGAGGCCGAGATCACGGTGCCGGACGCGACCGTGTCGCTGTAGTCGCTGGTGACCTTGCCCACGGCGAGGCTGGCCCCGGTGATGGCCTGGCGCGCGGCGGACTCGCTGAGGCCGACCACCTTGGGCATGGGGTGCCGCTCGGGGCCGAGCGAGACCCAGGCGGCCACCGTCGTCCCCTTGTCGAGCGGGGCGCCGGCGCCGGGCCGGGTGCGGATCACCAGGCCCTTGCCCACGGTCTCGGAGTATTCGTCGTGGAAGGTGCCTGCCAGGTGGTTCGCGGCGAGGGTCGACTCGGCGTCCTGCTGGGTCATCCCGGTGAGCACGGGTTCGGCGACCTGGCGCGCGGACTGCCACATCCGCCACCCCGCGACCAGGCCGGCGAGGACGACGACGAGGGTGAGGAGGAGCAGGGTGGTGCGCCGCCTGCGCCTGCGCGCGACGACCCGCGAGTAGCGGACGCCGCGCTCCACCGGGGACAGGATCGGCCCGGTCACCGGCGAGACCGGCGAGCGGGGGGTGCGGGGCGTGGCGACCCGTGCGACCTCGCGGACGGGCATGGCCGGCGGGGTCGCGCTCGGCCTCAGGGCGGGGGTCGGCCGGGGGAGGTCGGGGGAGCGCTCGGACAGCGGCTCGGTGGGGGAGTCCGGCGAGTGCGGGGGGATGCGGGAGCCGCTGACCGACGACCACATGTCGCGGGTGAGCGCCGGATCGTCGGTGACCCCCGCGTCGATCGCCCTCCTGGCCCGGCGGATGAGACGCAGCAGGTGCCGGGCGTCGTCGGGACGCTCGGTCGGCCGGCGTCGGGTGCAGGCGAGCACCAGGGCGTCGAGGTACGCCGGGATGCGGCGCGCCTCGTGGGCGGGAAGCTGGGTCGACGGGGCCGGGACGTCGTTGTGGACGTGCGAGTAGGCGACCTGGATGGGCACGTCGCCGGTGTGCGGCTTGCGGCCGGTGAGCATCTCGAACAGCACGACGCCGGTGGAGTAGATGTCCCCGCGGGCGTCCGTGCGCCCCGTGGTGACCAGCTCCGGAGGCAGGTAGCTCACCGTCCCCATGAGCAGCCCGGCGGTGGCGGTCGCGGTCTGCGAGGTCATGGCGCGGGCGAGGCCGAAGTCGGCGACCTTGATCTGGCCGCGGTCGGAGATCAGCACGTTCTCGGGCTTGATGTCGCGGTGCACGATGCCGCCCTCGTGGGCCGTCGCCAGGGCGTGCACGACGGGTTCGAGCAGGTCGAGAGCCCGCAACGGGTCGAGGGGGGCCTCGCGGGTGATGACGTGGCGCAGGGTGGAGCCTTCGACATACTCCATGACGATGTAGGGGCGACCGTTGTCGCGTCCCTGGTCGAAGACGCTGACGATGTGCGGGTTGCTGAGCATCGCCGCCGCACGGGCCTCGCGGTCGAACTTGCGGGCGAACTCCGCGTCGTCGCCGAGGCCGTCGTGCATCACCTTGACGGCGACGGTGCGGGTGAGCCGGCGGTCCTGGGCGCGGTAGACAGTGGCCATGCCACCTCGCGCCAGCCGCGAGAGGATCTCGTAGCGTCCGTCGAGCACGCGCCCAACCAGGGGGTCGCCGATACTCGTCATGGTCACTACTGCTCCAAACACGGTCGGGGAAGAAGGCCGTGTCAGCCCTTTGGGCCCTGATTCTAGGCCCGCCCGTCAAGGTTCCCCGACAGGACCGGACGGCGATCCGTGGCGTTTCGTCCCCAGTCAGATCGCGGTGCCCGCACCCTGAGCCGGGCGGTGGGACCCGTATCCTGATCGCGTGACCGTACTCATGGGACTGCGCGAGCGGCTGTTCCTGGCCAGGCTGCACCTGATCACCGACATCCGCCGCGACGAGGGCGACTGGCCGGCGTTCGTGGCAGCGGTGCTGGACGCCGGGGTCGACCTCCTCCAGGTGCGCGATCTGGTCGCCTCCCGCCACGACCGCCTCGAGGCACTCAAGGTCGCGATCGCCATCGCCGCCGACCGGCGCAGGGCCGTCGTGGTCGGCGCCGACTCCGCCCTGGCCGCCGTGGTGGGGGCCGACTACCTGCATCTGGGCGCCGCTGACGGGCCGGTGGCCATCAACCGTGAGCACCTGCCGCACAGCTCGCTCGTCGGGCGCTCGGTGCACTCCGGTGCGCAGCTCGCGGACGCCGCGGCGGACCCGGGCGTGTCCTACCTGTTCGTCGGGCCGGTGCTCACGCCGCCGTCGGCCACGGTCCGGGAGGTCCCGGGGCTCGACCTGGTCCGGGAGGCCGCCTCGGCCCTGCCCCCGTTCGCCCTCGACAGCCGGCCCTGGTTCGCCGTCGGCGGGGTGAACCTCGACACCCTCGACCGGGTGCTCGACGCCGGGGCGAGGAGGGTCGCGGTCTCGGCCGCGATCACCCGCGCCGACGATCCCGGCGCCGCGGCCCGGGCCCTCAGCGAGCGGCTCCGGCGGGCGTGGGAGGACGACCCGGCGTCCGCGGGGTACGCCGAGCGGGTGCTCGGCGGCCAGGAGGTCGCCACCTTCCGCAGGCCCCCGTCGGCTCCCGACCCGGGCGCCTGACCCGGACGCCCCGACGCGCGGCCCTCAGAAATCGCGCCGCACGGCCGCCACGGCGAGGGACCGCAGAGCCAGCCGGCCCTCGGCGCGCAGCGGGAGCCGGTCGAGTGCGGCCAGCGCCGTCCCGAGTCCGGTCTCGATCATCGATTCGACCCGTTCCCGGGCCCCCGACTCGGTGATGATCTGCCGGGCCCGCCCGATCTGCGCCTCGTCGAGGTCGACGCTGCCGAGGAGTGACTGCAGTTCGGCGGCCGCACGCGGTTCGGCCTCCGCGAGCGCGTGGGCGACCAGCACTGTCCGCTTGCCCTCGCGCAGGTCGTCGCCGGCGGGCTTGCCGGTGATCGACTCGTCGCCGAAGACGCCGAGCACGTCGTCGCGGAACTGGAATGCCCGGCCGAGCGGGGAGCCGAAGTCGGCGAGGCCGGTGACCACCTCGTCGCTGCCCCCGGCCAGCGCCGCTCCGAACTGCACCGGACGCTGGACGGTGTAGCGCGCCGACTTGAACTCGACGACCCGCTCGGACAGGGCGAGAGACTCGACGACCTCCCCGCTGAGTGGCGCGTGCTGGGCGAGCATGTCGAGGAACTGACCGGCGGTGACCTCGGTGCGCATCGCGTCGATGAGCGGCATGGCCGCGGCGAGGGTCGTGGCGTCGAGGCCGCTCTCGGACAGCAGCTGGGCGCTCCACATGACGAGCAGGTCGCCGAGCAGGATGGCCCCCGCGCGCCCGAAGGTGAGGTGGTGACCGAGGCCGTCCATCTCGTCGTGGAGCTGCTCGAACTGCCGATGGGCCGCGGGGATGCCGCGCCGGGTGTCGGAGGAGTCCATGACGTCGTCGTGCACGAGCGCGCTCACGTGCAGCAGGTCGAGGCTCGCGCAGGCCCGGAGGAGGGCGGCCGGGTCGTCGGGCTGGTGGGCCACGGCCGCGTAGCCCCAGTAGCAGAAGGCGGGCCGCAGCCGCTTGCCTCCGGCGGTGAACTGCCGGGCCATGTCGAGCACCGGGTCGAGCTCGGGTCCGATGGCGGCGAGCTGGCCCGCGCGGTCGTCGAGGAAGCCGCCGATGGCCGAGGCGACGGCGTCACGGAACGCGCTGCTGGCGGGGTCGGAGGCGTCGAAACCCGGGACGGCGGTCGGATCAGGGGCGGCGGTCACCATCCGAGCCTATGCTCAGTGCGCCTCCGTCCGCTCCCTAAGGTTGACCGCATGCTCGCCACCGCTCCGCACCTCGACCCGGCCGCGGCCGGGGTGACCCTGGCCGCGACGCTGGCCGACCGTCGGGCCCACGGCGGGGGGCCGGTGTTCGGGTTCGAGTTCTTCCCGCCCCGCGACGAGGCCGGTTCCGACCTGCTGCAGCGCTCGGTGGCGGCCCTCGAGCCACTGCGACCCGACTTCGTCTCGGTCACCTACGGCGCCAACGGGTCGAACCGCGCCCGGACGCTGGCGGCGACGAAGGCGATGGCCGCCACCCCGTTCCGCACCATCGGCCACCTCACCTGCGCGGCACAGTCGCGCGACGAGATCAGCGCGACCATCGACGCCTACGCCGAGGCCGGCATCACCCACATCCTCGCGATCCGCGGCGACATGCCCGGCGGCCCGACGGTGCCGTGGGAGCGCCACCCGCAGGGGCTGGCGAACGCCACCGAACTCGTCGAGCTGGTCAAGTCGCGCGGGGACTTCTGCGTCGGGGTCGCGGCCTTCCCGGAGGCGCACCCCTCGGCGGCCGACCTCGACCTGGACGCCCGCATCCTCGCCGACAAGGTCGACGCGGGAGCCGAGTTCGCCATCACCCAGCTGTTCTTCCGCGCCGGCGACTACTTCGCCCTGGTCGAGCGGATGCGCGCCCTGGGCTACGACGTGCCGATCATCGCCGGCATCATGCCGGTCACCAGCGTGAACCAGGTGACGAAGTTCGCCGAGCTCTCGGGGGCGGCCATGCCGGCGTCCGTGAGCGACCGGCTGCACGCGGTGGCCGGCGACCCGGACGCCGTGCGGCGGGTGGGGGCCGAGATCGCCAGCGAGCTCGCGGTCGAACTGCTGCAGGGAGGCGCCCCCGGACTGCAGTTCTTCACCCAGAACCGCTCGCTGGCTACCCGAGAGATTCTCGCCAGGCTGCTCGAGAGTCGCCGGTGGTGACGTCGACGAGGTCGACGGTGACCAGCCGCTGGGTGGGCCTCGTGAGCGCCACGTAGAGCACCCGCTCGGCACCGCTGCTCTCGGCCACGACGTCGTCGGGCGACACCACCACGACCGCGTCGTACTCGAGTCCCTTGCTCTGCAGCGGGGTGAGCACCTGGGCACGGCCGGCGAGACCCTCGAGCGCGGTGAGGTCGTCGACATGGGGCAGCAGGCTCGGGGGCGTGATGATGCCGATCGTGCCCTCGACGGCGTCCGCGAGCTCGTGGACGATGCCGTCGAGCTCGTCGACCCAGCCGTCGCGCGCGATCTCGAGCAGGTCGGGGTCGATGCCGGTGCGCCGCACCGCCCGCGGGAGCGAGGCCTCGGGGAAGGCGTGCCGGATCACCTGGCTGGCCAGGTCGAAGACCTCCGCCGGGCTGCGGTAGTTGGTGCTCAGCTCGAAGCTGCGCGAGGGTGCCGACCCGACGAGGTCTCGGATCGCCGCGCTCGCCTCGTTGACGTCGGGCCACGACGACTGGGCGAGGTCGCCGACCAGCGTCCACGAGGCCTGGGGCCCGCGCCGACGCACCATCCGCCACTGCATCGGCGTGATGTCCTGCGCCTCGTCGACGAGCACGTGCGCGAAGGTGTCGACGGGCTCGTCCTCGTCGTCGGAGCCGGCGCGCTCGTCGCGCAGCCAGTCGGCCATCGTCACCAGCTCCTGCACGTCGCCGCCCTCGATGAACACGTCCGGCTCGTCGTCCTCGTCGCCGGGGGCGTAGCCGAGCAGGGCGGCGAGCTCGTCGAGCAGGGCGATGTCGGACACCGTGAACTGCGAGCCGGCGTGGCGGTCGGAGACCGTGAGGTCGAGGTGCGCGTAGCTGGACGCGAGCACGTCGCGTTCGCGGTCGGTGAGCAGGTCGGACGCGAGGCTGTCGAGCAGGTCGCGGTCGCCCAGCCGGGCGAGCGCCTGGCGGGGGCTGATCGTCGGCCACCAGGCGTTGAAGAACATCCGGTAGCCGGCCTGGCTCTGGACGAGGTCGTCGAACTGGTCTCGGGTGAGCTCGACCTCGGCGGTGCCACCGCCGCCGTAGCGGTGCCACAGGGCGTTGAGGACGGCGTGCTCGGCGGCCGCGCGGCCCCGGTTGAGCTGGTGCGCGGCGAGCACGTCGCGGCGGATGCGCTGCAGTCGCGCCTGGTCGAGGATCAGCACGTCGCCCTTGATGGTGACGCGCAGGGGCTGGGCCAGGTCGACCAGGGGTTCGGAGACCACCCGTCGCAGCAGGGTGAGCATGCGTGAGCTGCCCTTGATCGCGGCGGCGTCCGGGGTGTCGTTGCGCTCGGCCGCGAAGCCCAGCGTGTCGGTGGCCAACGAGCCGACCGAGCGCAGGGTGACCGAGTCTTCGCCGAGGCTCGGGAGGACGCGTTCGATGTAGTTCATGAACAGCGCCGAGGGTCCGACGACGAGGACGCCGCCCTTCTCCAGCCGCTTGCGGTTGGTGTACAGCAGGTAGGCGGCCCGGTGCAGCGCCACCACCGTCTTGCCGGTGCCCGGGCCGCCGGTGATGATCGTGACCCCCTGGTAGGGGGCGCGGATCGCCTCGTCCTGCTCGGCCTGGATGGTCGCGACGATGTCGCGCATGCGGGGGCCGCGGGCGCGCGAGAGGGCCGCCATGAGGGCTCCCTCGCCGATGATCGGCAGGTCGGTCTCCTGCGACGCGTCGAGCAGGTCGTCCTCGATGCCGACCACCCTCTCGCCACGGGTGCGCAGCACGCGGCGGCGGATGACGTCCAGCGGGCGGGTGGGCGTCGCCCGGTAGAACGGCTCGGCGGCCGGGGCGCGCCAGTCGATGACCAGCGGCTCGTAGTCGTCGTCGCGGACGCCGAGCCGGCCGATGTGGCGGGCCTCGCCGTCGGTGAGGTCGATCCGCCCGAAGACCAGGCCCTCGTGCTCGGCGTCCAGGCTCGCGAGGCGCTTGGCGGCCTGGAAGGCGAAGGCGTCGCGCTCGAACAGGGCCGTGCCGTGCTCCTCGCGCAGGAAGTCGGAGCGGTCGCTCAGGTACCGCGACCGGCCGTCGAGTTCGACCTGGCGCGCGGCGGCGGTGTCGATCTGCAACTGCGCGTACACCCGGTCGACGTGCGCCTGCTCGGCGGCGAGCTCCTCGGCGAGCCGGTCGGGCGAGGCCGTCGGATCGGCTGCCGTCGGCTCCTCGGGCGGCTCACGGTGCTGCGGCTCACTCACGAACGAATCCCCCAATGGCAGGTCTCCCTTGCTCGACGCTCCGGCGCTGTGCGCCGGGGTGACTGGTGCCGGTTCGACTGGTTCTCGGTTCCAAGGTGCTGAGACGGATGGTGCTGTCGGATCCCACGGTGACGGAGCAGCCATGTACCTTTCCTCGCTGCGGTGACTGTCCAGCCTACCCTCCGGTGCGGAACGGTCGAATCACGAGGGGCGACTCGGACGCGCGGCGTCCCGGTTCGTGGGCCGGATGTCGGCGCCGGTGAGGGCCTCGTGGATCTCGTACACGGCCAGGGCCGCGGACAGGAGCTCCGCCCAGGGCTCGTTGCCGGCGGGGCTCGCCACCGACGCGCGCCACGTGCCGACCCGGGCGCCACCCGGGTGCGGCCCCAGGAGCGGGCGGGCGAGCCACGCGCGCCACGACGAGGGCGCCAGCCCCCAGTCGAGCCGCTCGGTGGGGTGCCGGTGGTCGTGCTCGACGATCTCCACCCCGTCGGGCGTCGGACGCCGCCAGCGCACGACCGGCCCGTCGTCGTGGTGCTCGACGACCCGGGTGATGCCCTCGGCGTCCCCCTCGGCCGGCTCGGCCAGGAAGCGGCGGACGGCGGGGGCGACGGCGGGGCGGGGCGGCCGGCGTCCGAACGGCGCGCGGGGGAGCAGCGCGGTCGCGTCGAGGCGGGCGTCGGCGGGAGCGGGTGGGGGCGTGGCGGCGTCCGTGATCTGCACGCCGCGCTGGATGAGCCGGTCGCGCAGCACCTCGAGGATCCGGCCGGCCGGTTGGGGGCGTCGGGTGTCGGAGTCGACGAGGTGCCAGAGGCCGAACTGCCGGTCGATGGCCGCCCGGGTGAGCAGCAGGGCGGGGGCCGATCCGTCGGCCGCGCCGGACAGCGGCCCGAGGCTGGCGACGACCCGGGCGAGATGGGGCTCGCCCAGCCGGTCCGCGACCTGGCCGAGGGTGCGGCCGGCCCAGGCGGCGCGGCGCTGGTCGCGCCGGAGTGACGCCGGGCGGGGACGCTCGATCCCGAGGGTGCGCAGCGCGAGCCACAGCCGATCGGCGTCGTCGAGCAGGGCCGACCAGCGCTCGGCCGCGGCCTCGCCGAAGGCGTCGGCGACCGCGTGGTACTGGGCCCCGCGCTCGGCGGGCAGGAGCAGCCGGCGTCCGTCGGGGAACGCGTGCACGGTGGGGGGTGCCGGGACGAGGGCGAGGCGGTGGCGCGCCAGCTCGGCGTCGAAGGGGCGGCCCGACTTGCGGAGCAGGTCCATCCAGGCCGCCCGCAGCGCGAACGTCTGCGGCAGCGAGTCGGGGACCGGTGACTCTGCGCTGCCGTCGCCGCCCGCCCAGTGGCCGCCGAGCGGATCGCCCCCGGTCACCAGGGTGACCCGGTGGCCGGCCTTGGCGAGGCGGAGCGCGGCGGCGAGGCCCGCGAGGGTGGCGCCCTGGATCACCACCGTCGTCCCGGACCCGTTCACGCTGACCAAGGGTAGATGAGTGCGCCGGCGTCCCTCTCCGGGGCGTACGAGATGACTGGGGGCGTACGAGATGTCGGCGTTTTCGGTCAGGTCGTACGCCCCGGCGATCAGGTCGTACGCCCGGGGGGTCGGGACGCCGACGGGTGGCGGGATGTGGGTCCCGACGAGATCCGCACGGGGTTGACGAACTGTCGGAGGTCGGGGCTACAGTTGAACTTGTTCGAAAAGACGTTCGATTAGAGCGAGGGGTTTGCCGGTCTTCCCGCCGGCAGGGGAAGGCCCTTCCGCGGATCGGGCGGCTGGTCGAACTCGGACTCCGGCGCGGGTGGCTTCGACCCCCACCCGCGCCGGGTCCCTCGGGTCGAGATGTGTGCGGTGGCCGGGGCCACCTCCGTACCGACCTGGAGGCATGCAATGAGACGTTACGACGAGACGATCGATGTGCGATCCGGACGCATCGGTGAGGGCATCCGCGATCTCGACGCCGAGGTGCTCGCCGCCTATCCCGAGGGGCCCACCCAGTTCGTGTGGCGCCACCGGCTGTGGCGGGTGCTGGGGGTGCAGGCCCGCTGGATCGAGTCCGACGCCTGGTGGAACGGTGCGGCGGCGCGGGCCGCCCGGGGCGACGACACCGACGACGATCCCGGGGGCGACGTGTTGTGCGAGCACGAGATCTGGCGGGTCGAGGCGGCCAACGGCCGTGACGGCAGCCGCGGCGTTTACGAGTTGGCGCACGCGTGGTCCGACGGCTCGTGGCTGCTGAGAGGGGTGAGCGACTGATGTCCGATCTCACCGAGGCCCGGCAGGCCGTCATCGAGGCCGAACTGGTCGAGTCGACCGCCGAGCGTTACCTCGCCGCCCACCTCGCGGCGCAGCGGGTGGCCGCGGCGGTGCTGGCCGCGCACGCCGGCGCCCGGGTCCGGTTGCGCTCCGGCCCGGTCGACCCGTGGACGCTGCTCGCGCAGGTCGCGCCCGACTGCGGTGAATGGGCCGCCTACTTCTCCGCCACCCAGGCGAAGCGCCAGGCGGTGGCCGCCGGCGTCCGGGCCATCGTGTCCGAGCGGGAGGCCGACGATCTGGTCCGCGACGCGGCCAACTTCCACGCGGCCGCCGCGAGACATCTCCGGGCGCGGCGGGCGAGGGTGACGGCGTCCGGTGCCGGAGGCGCCTGATGGGCGATCCGTTCGTGCACCTGAGGGTCGCCTCGGGATACTCCCTCCAGTACGGCGCCTCCCACCCCTCCGCCCTGGTGGCGGCCGCGGCCGACCACGAGATGGACACCCTCGCGCTCACCGACCGCGACGGCATGTACGGGGCGGTGCGGTTCGCCAAGGCCTGCCTCGGCACCGGTGTCGCGCCCGTGATCGGCGTCGACTTCGCCATGCCCTTCGGACCTGACCACCCCGACCATCCCAGTCACGCCCGGGCCCCCCGGCGCACCTCGGCCGCTCGGGGGGGTGAGGTCCGCGACCTCCGGCTGCCCCGGGTCGTCACCATGGCCACGTCCCGGCGAGGGTGGGCCCAGCTGAGCCGGCTCACCACGGCCACCCACCTGGCCGGAAACCGCGGCACGCCGATCACCACCCGCGACCTGGTCGCCCGGCACGCCGAGGGCGGCGACCTGCTCGTCATGTTGGGGGCCGACTCCGAGGTCGGTCTGGCGGTGGCGAGGGGACGCCGCGATCACGCCGAGGCCGAGCTGCGGCGCTGGCTCGACGTGATCGACCCGTCCCAGCTGATCGTCGCGGTCACCGACCATCACCTCGCGGGCCGGGGGATGGGCACGGCCCATCAGGCCGGGGCGATGCTCGCGCTGGCCGACCACTACCACCTCACCGGGGTGCTCACGAACCACGTGCGGATGGCCCACCGCCACCAGGCGGCCACCGTCGACGTCCTCGACGCCGCGCGCCGGCTCGTCCCCCTCGACGTGCGCAACGTCGACCGCCGCAACGCCGAGGGCTACCTCAAACCGGGCAAGGACATGCTCGAGGTGGCCCGCGAGGTCGCCCGGTACGCCGGACGCGGCGCCCAGGGGGCCGAACGGTTGCTCGGCGACACGCGCACCACCGCGATCCGGTGCCGGCTCGACCCTCAGGCCGACATCGGCCTGGGCGAGATCCACCTGCCCGAGTTCGACGTGCTCGGCACCACCGGTGCCCAGGCGATGGCCGTCCTGCGGCAGCGGTGCGAGGCCGGCGTCCCCGACCGCTACGGGCGGCTCACTGACGAGGTCGCCCGGCGTCTCGACGACGAACTCGACATCATCGCCACCCTCGGGTTCGCGTCCTACTTCCTCACCGTCGCCGACGTGGTCGGCATCATCCGCGGCATGGGCATCCGGTGCGCGGCCCGCGGGTCGGGCGCCGGCAGCCTCGTCAACTACCTGCTCGGCATCTCGGGGGTCGACCCGCTCGCGTACGGGCTGGTCATGGAGCGGTTCCTCTCGCCGCTGCGCCAGGCGCTGCCCGACATCGACCTCGACGTCGAATCGGCGCGCCGGCCCGAGATCTACCCCCGGGCGCTCGAGACGTTCGGGGGCGAGCGGGTGGCGGCGGTGGCGATGATCGACACCTACCGGGTGCGCCACGCCGTCCGCGACGTCGGTGCCGCGCTCAGCCTGCCGCCGGCCGAGATCGACGCCATCGCCAAGGCGTTCCCGCACATCCGGGCGCGGGATGCCCGGGCGGCGCTGCGCGACCTGCCCGAACTGCGCAGCGCCGGGCTCGACGAACGGCGCCTCGACCTGCTGTTCGGCCTGGTCGAATCCCTCGACGGCCTGCCGCGGCACCTGGCCCTGCACCCGTGCGGGGTGATCCTGTCCGACACCACGCTGGGCGACCGCACCCCGATCGAGGCCAGCTTCGGCGGCATCCCGATGAGCCAGTTCGACAAGGACGACGTCGAAGACATGGGACTGCTCAAGCTCGACGTCCTCGGCATCCGCATGCAGTCGTCGATGGCGCACGCCGTCTCCGAGATCGAGCGCACCACCGGGTCGGCCCCCGACATCGACGCGCTCGCGCCCTTCGACGATCCCGGTGTCTACGACCTCATCGCCCACGCCGCCACCCTGGGGTGCTTCCAGATCGAGTCGCCGGGCCAGCGCGAGCTCGTCGGGAAGTTCGGCCCGGAGAACTTCACCGACATCATCATCGACATCTCGCTGTTCCGCCCGGGCCCGGTCAAGTCCGACATGGTCATCCCCTTCCTCAACGCGCGCCAGGGGTGGGCCGCGCCCCGGTACCTGCACCCGAGCCTCGAGCCGGCGCTGGCCGAGACCGGCGGGGTGGTGGTGTTCCACGAGCAGATCATCAAGATCATCTCGATCGTCACCGGCTGCAGCTACGCCGAGGCCGACGAGGCCCGGCGCGCCCTCGGCGACCCGGCCGGGCAGCTCGACGTCCGGCAGTGGCTCGTCCCCACCGCCCGTGAGCGCGGCTATCCCGCCGAGGTCGTCGAGAAGATCTGGCTGGTGCTGCAGTCGTTCGCCTCGTTCGGTTTCTGCAAGGCCCACGCCGCGGCGTTCGCGCTGCCCACCTACCAGTCGGCGTGGCTGAAGCGGCACTATCCGGCGCACTTCCTGGCGGGCATCCTCACCCACGATCCGGGCATGTACCCCAAGCGGCTGCTGCTCGAGGAGGCCCGGCGGATGGGGGTCGAGATCCTCGGCGTCGACGTCAACGCCTCCACCGGCGACTACCGGGTCGAGCCGCTCGGCGACCCCGGCGACCCCGGATGGGCGCCACGGGTGGGACCCGGGGGCGCCCTCGACTCCCGGGGCCTTCCCGACGCGTCCGGCTGGGGCATCCGGCTGTCGCTCGCCGACATCAAGGGCATCTCCGAGGCCGAGATCGTCCGGATCGTCGCCGGGCAGCCGTATTCGTCGCTGAGCGACTTCTGGGCCCGGGCGCACGTCGAGGCGCCGGTGGTCGAGCGGCTGATCCTCGCCGGTGGGTTCGACCGTCTCTACGGCACCGGACGCTCGACGCCCGCCCGCCGCAACGACCAGATCACCCGACGCGACCTCATCCTCGCCCTCGCCGACATGAAACGGCTGGCGATGGTCGAGGCCCGCACCGCCAGCCGGGCGCGCGGGCTGCGCCGGCACGCGCCCGCGGTCGCCGCCAGCGACGATCCCCGCGACCTCGCCCGCCGGCAGGCGGTCTCGTCGAGTGTCGAGCGGCGGGTGGCGATGGCCCAGAGCCTGTTCGACGACATCCCCGGCGACGATCCCGCCGGTGCCGACGACGACCTGGCCGGTGCGGGATGGGCCGGGCCGCCCGCCGATGTGCGTCCGAGCGGACTGCCCGAGTTCAGCGAATCGGAGCAGATCTCGGCCGAGCTCGAGATCCTGGGGCTCGACGCCAGCCGGCACATCGTCGAGTTCTACCGCGACTTCCTCGCCGAGCTCGGAACGGCCGAGGCTGCCTCCCTGTTGCAGCGGCGCAACCACTCCGAGGTGCTGATCGCCGGCGTGAAGGTGGCCACCCAGACGCCTCCGGTGCGGTCCGGGCGCCGGGTCGTGTTCCTCACCCTCGACGACTCCACCGGGCCGGTCGACGCCCCCTTCTTCGAGGACGTCCAGGGCCCCTACGCGGCCACGGTGTTCGCATCCTGGCTGTTGGTGGTCCGGGGCCAGGTGCGCCGCACCGGTCCCCGGGGCGTGTCCGTGCTGGCCACCGGCGCCTGGGACCTCGCGGCCCTGCACGCGGTCTGGCGG
>DATAKK010000088.1:0-74723 GCA_036261615.1 Propionibacteriaceae bacterium
CAGGTTACTCACGTGTTACTCACCCGTTCGCCACTCGTGTACCCCGAAGGGCCTTACCGTTCGACTTGCATGTGTTAAGCACGCCGCCAGCGTTCGTCCTGAGCCAGGATCAAACTCTCCGTTGAAAACTCCCCCACAAAAAGGGGCCAGACTCAACATCAGTCCAAACACTGACCAAAAACCCCAAAAAAGGGGCAATCAATCACTCAAAGAAATCCAAACCCCACCAACACAACAGTGCCAGCAGAATCGGGACAGCACAAAAATGTGCAAAAAATGGCATTGACTTTCAAAGCACGCTGTTGAGTTCTCAAGAATCGGGTGCAAACCTCGCATCAACCCAGAAGGCATCAACTCGGCGCAACTCGTCTTACTTTAGTCGGCTCAAATTCTGCTGTCAAATTCGCTTTCCGGCGGATTTTCCAGCCCTTTGAATCATTCCGAGGAACAATTTCGAAGGCTTCGAACCTGTTGTCTTGATTGCCTCGCGACAACCTCGACAACGTTAGTCGGGGCCCTATCCGGAGTCAAATCCGGAACCCGTCCCCCCACCGTGCCGGCCGGACCGGGGCGGTGGTGGGTTCCATGCGAACACACACCCGTGCCCAGGCGATCGTCAGTGGTGGGTTCTCCCAGTACGGCCGGCTGCGTGTCCGCTCGTCAGCAGCTGCTGACCGGGTCTCGCACCGTCCGGGTCACCGGGAAGGCTTAGTAATGATGCATCTCCGCGCGCGGGGATGCAAGTCGGGGCCGGGCGACGGCTCTCCCGCGATCGCACGGACCAGACGGCGAGAGTCAGACGGCGGTGAGGGCGCCCACGGTGCGGCGTCCGCGGCGGACGAGCACGTGGCCCCCGGGGAGGAGGTCGCCGGAGCTCAGCATCCGCTCGGGGTCGGTGACCTTCTCGTTGTTCACGTAGGCACCCCCTTCCTCGATGGCGCGCCGCGCCGCCGATTTCGAGGGGACGACCCCGGACAGCACGAGCGCGTCCACGACCGAAGGGAGCGCGACCGCGGCCACCTCATGCCGGCCGAGCTCGGCGACCACTCCGTCCAGCGCGCGGGGCGCCAGCTCGCGCAACTCCCCGCGCCCGAAGATCGCCGAGGCCGCGGCGACGGCCGCCTCGCGCTCCTCGACCGAGTGCACGAGGTCGGTGACGTCATCGGCGAGGGCGCGCTGGGCCGCCCGCCGGTGGGGCTCGGTGCGGGTGAGCTCCGCGAGCTGTTCGATCTCCTCGCGGGGGCGTTCGCTGAACACCTTGAGGTAGTCGATGACCTTGGCGTCCTCGGCGTTGAGGAAGAACTGGTGGAAGGCGTAGGGCGAGGTCATCTCCGGGTCGAGCCACACCGTGCCCGACTCCGTCTTGCCGAACTTCGTCCCGTCGGCCTTGGTGAGCAACGGGGTCGCCAGGGCATGCACGTGGGCGCCGTCGCTGCGTCGGATGAGCTCGACCCCCGCCGTGATGTTCCCCCACTGGTCGGATCCGCCCGTCTCGAGCGTGCAGCCGTAGGTGCGGAACAGGTGCCGGTAGTCGAGCGACTGGAGCAGGACATAGCTGAACTCCGTGTAGCTGATGCCCGACTCGAGCCGGTTGGCGACGACCTCGCGTCCGAGCATCCGGTTGACCGGGAAGTGCTTGCCGACGTCGCGGAGGAAGTCGATGGTCGACAGCGGCTCGGTCCAGTCGTAGTTGTTGACCACTCGAGCGGCGTTCTCCCCCTCGAAGCTCACGAACCGGCTGACCTGGGCGCGGATGCGCTCGACCCACTGGGCCACGACGTCCCTGGGGTTGAGGAGACGCTCAGAGGTCTCCTTGGGGTCACCGATCAGTCCGGTCGAGCCTCCGACGAGGAGCAGCGGACGGTGGCCGGCGCGCTGCAGCGCCCGGACGACCATGAGCTGCACGAGGTTGCCCATGTGGATGCTGGGAGCCGTGGGGTCGAAGCCGACGTAGAACGTGACGGGACCGGCGTCCAGGTGCGCGGCCAGGGCCTCGGGGTCGGTGGAGTTGGCGATCAGCCCACGCCAGGTCAGTTCGTCGAGCACGGCATTCACGCCGGGCAGCCTACCGGTTCAGCCCCTCGCCCAGCCTCGGAGCCGGTCGGCCTCGGACGCCAGCTCGCGGAGTTGGTCGGCCACGGCCGGTCGGGCGGTGCCCCCCCGCCCGGACCTGGAGGCGACCGAACCCTCGACCGTCAGGACGTCGCGCACGGCACCGGAGAGCCGGGGGTCGATCCCGGCCAGCTGGGCGTCGGTGAGTCGGGCGAGCTCGAGCCCGTGGGCCTCGCAGTACTGCACCGCGCGCCCGGTGATCTCGTGCGCCTGGGCGAACGGCACCCGCTGCCGCACCAGCCAGTCGGCCATGTCGGTGGCCAAGGAGAATCCGCGGGGTGCGAGGTCGGCCATCCGGACCTCGTCGAAGGCGAGCGTCGCCACCATCCCGGCCACGGCGGGTAGCAGGACGTGCAGCTGGTCGATGCCGTCGAACAGCGGCTCCTTGTCCTCCTGGAGGTCGCGGTTGTAGGCAAGCGGCAGCCCCTTGAAGGTGGCCAGCAGGCCCGCGAGGTTGCCGATGAGACGTCCCGCCTTCCCCCGGGCCAGCTCGGCGACGTCGGGGTTCTTCTTCTGCGGCATGATGCTCGAGCCGGTCGACCACGCGTCGTCGAGGCGGGCGAAGCCGAACTCGTGGGTGCACCACGTGATGACGTCCTCACTGAGCCGCGAGATGTCCACGCCGATCTGGGCGAGCACGTAGGCGGCCTCGGCCACGAGGTCGCGGGCCGCGGTGCCGTCGATGGAGTTGGGGACGCTGGAGGAGAAGCCGAGGTCGGACGCCACCAGCTCGGGCGAGAGCCCGAGGGACGTGCCGGCCAGCGCGCCGGAACCGTACGGGGAGACCGCGAGCCGGCGGTCGAGGTCGACCAGCCGGGACACGTCGCGCACCAGCGGCCAGGCGTGCGCGAGCAGGTGATGGCTCAGCAGCACCGGCTGCGCCGACTGCATGTGCGTACGCCCGGGCATCACCGCACCGAGATGGCCATCGGCCTGGCCGCGCAGCGCCTCGACGACGTCGAGCACGTCGAGTGCCACCAGCCGGATCTCCCGGCGGAGGTAGAGCCGGATGAGGGTGGCGATCTGGTCGTTGCGGGACCGGCCCGCGCGCAACCGTCCCCCGAGGTCGGGGCCGACCCGCTCGACCAGTCCCCGCTCGAGCGCGCCGTGGACGTCCTCGTCGGTGGGCGCGGGGAGGAACCGCCCGGCGAGGACGTCGTCGCGCAGGGCGCGCAGGCCGGCTGCGAGGCGGGCGTACTCGTCGCCGGTGAGCAGCCCGGCCTCGTTGAGCGCGCGGGCGTGCGCGAGGGACCCGGCGAGGTCGTGGGGGGCGAGCCGCCAGTCGAACTGGGTGCTCTGGGAGAGGGCGAACATCGCGTCCGCGGGTCCGCCGGCGAACCGGCCTCCCCACAGGCGGCCCTCCGTGCCGTCCGCGGCGGTCTCACGCGGGTCGGGATCGCTCACGGGACTCCTTCGTGGCTGGGCTCACGCGGGCTGGACGCCACCGCTGAGCTCGAGGAACTGGGACGCGAGATCGGCGCCGGTCGCCGGTTCGCGCGCGATGACCAGGATGGTGTCATCGCCTGCGATCGTACCGACGACCGACTCGGGCCTCGCCCGGTCGATCGCGGACGCGAAATACTGGGCCGCGCCCGGCGGCGTCCGGAGCACGGCGAGGTTGCCCGAGGAGTCGGCCCCGAGGAGCACCTCCGCGCACAACCGGGCCAGACGGGCCTGGTCGGCGGCCTCGTCGGAGCCGACCCCCGCCGCCGTGGCGTAGACGAGCCGCCCGTCGCTGCCGCGCACCCGGACGGCGCCCAGGTCGAGCAGGTCGCGGCTCAGTGTCCCCTGGCTGACGGACAGGCCGTCCTGCGCGAGGAGATCGGCGAGTTCGGCCTGGCTGGCCACCTCGCGGCTCTCGATGAGCGCCGCGATCCGCGCCTGCCTGGCGGCCCGGGAGGTCCGCTCACCGTGCATCGGAGGAACCGGCCGGGAGCGCCTCGAGCAGCGCCGCGACGAACTCGTCGATCTGGGCCTCCGTGACGATGAGCGGCGGCGCCACCCGGATCACGGCCGGACGCGGGGCGTTGGCCACCCAGCCCGCGTCCAGCAGGCGCTCGACGGTGGCGACCGCCACGTCGTCGGTGAGCACGATCCCGCGCAGCAGCCCGCGCCCCCGGACACCGGACACGAGCGGATGCCCCGCCTCCATGATCCTGGTGGCGAGCCGCTCCCCGAGCCGCTGGGACGCCGCCAGCAGCCCGTCACGCTCGATGACGCCGATGACGGCCAGTCCCGCCACGGCGGCCACAGGGTTGCCGCCGAAGGTGGTGCCGTGGTTGCCCGGCTGCAGCAGCCCGGCGGCCGGACCCACCGCCACGCACGCCCCGATCGGGAACCCGTTGCCGAGGCCCTTGGCGAAGGTGACGACGTCGGCGGTGATGCCGGAGCCGGTGCTGGCGAGCCAGTCGCCGCACCGGCCCATGCCCGTCTGCACCTCGTCGAGCCACAGCAGGGCGCCGTGGGCGGAGGTGGTCCGGCGGGCCACGCGGAGGAACTCGTCGCCCGGGTCGACGACCCCGTTCTCGCCCTGGATCGGCTCGATGACCACCGCGGCCACCGTGTCGTCGACCGCCCGGGCGAGTGCGTCGGCGTCCCCGTAGGGCACGAAGGTGACGTCGCCCGGCAGCGGTTCGAACGGCGTGCGGTAGGCGGGATTGTGGGTGATCGCGAGGGCTCCCATGGTGCGCCCGTGGAAGCTGCCCTCCATGGCAACGATCCGGGTGCGCCCGGTGCGGCGGGTCAGCTTGAAGGCCGCCTCGTTGGCCTCGGTGCCGGAGTTCGCGAAGAACACCTTCGCCTCGGTGCCCGGCTGGTTGGCCGTGACGAATCCCGCGAGTCGTTCGGCGAGGGCGATCTGGGCCGGGGTGGCGAAGAAGTTGCTCACGTGCCCGAGGGTCGAGAGCTGCCCGGTGATCGCCGCGAGCACGGCAGGGTGGGCGTGGCCGAGCGCGTTGACCGCGATGCCCGCGAGGAAGTCGGTGTAGCGGTTGCCGTCGGCGTCCCACAGGTGGGCGCCCTCCCCCCGGACGAACACCCGCTTCGGGGGCCCGAAGGTGTTCATGAGGGAGTTCTGGTAGCGCGTCGTCCAGGCCGCCTGGGACGCGGGTGCGGTGGGCCCGGCGACGACGTCGATGTCACTCATGAGCGCTCTCCTCGGTGTGGGCTGCGGTGGTGTCGGGGGCGGTGACGGGCAGGGCCACGGCGTCGGAGGCCGTGGGACCCATGACCATGGTGCCGATGCCTTCGTCGGTGAAGATCTCGAGCAGCAGCGAGTGCCGCACCCGGCCGTCGATGACGGTCGCCCGGGGGACGCCGGACTCGACCGCGAACAGGCAGCCCTCCATCTTGGGACGCATCCCGGACTCGAGGCTGGGCAGCATCGCCCGGAGGTCATCGGCGGTGATCTGGGTGACCACCTCGTCGGAGTTCGGCCAGTCGGCGTAGAGCCCGGCGACGTCGGTGAGCATGACCAGCCGCTCCGCGCCCAAGGCCGCGGCGAGGGCGGCCGCCGCGGTGTCGGCGTTGACGTTGTGCACCTGCCCCGACGCGTCGGGAGCGACCGAGGCGATGACGGGGATCCGGCCGCTGTCGATGAGGTCGAGGATCGCCGACGGCCGCACCGTGACGACGTCGCCGACGAGGCCGAGGTCGACGTCCTCGCCGTCGACGGTGATTCCCTTGCGCTCGGCGGTGAACAGTGCGAAGTCCTCACCCGACATGCCCACCGCCAGCGGGCCGTGCTGGTTGATGAGGTTGACGAGCTCGCGGCCCACCTGCCCGACGAGCACCATCCGCACGACGTCCATGGCCTCGGGGGTGGTGACCCGGAGGCCCGCGCGGAACTCCGAGGCGATGTCGAGGCGCTTGAGCATCCGCGAGATCTGCGGGCCGCCGCCGTGCACGACGACCGGGCGGACGCCGCACCGGCGCAGGAAGACGATGTCCTCGGCGAACGCGCGCTTGAGGTCGTCGTCGACCATCGCGTTGCCGCCGTACTTGATGACGACGACCTTGCCCGCGTACGCGGTGAGCCACGGGAGGGCCTCGATGAGCGTGTTGGCCTTGCCCATGGCGGTGGCCTGGTCGATGCTGCGGCGCCGCACCCGGCTGCGCGCCGCCCACTCGCTCGCGGGCTGGGTGCTCGTCTCCTGGGCGGGGACCAGTTCGGGGGGCATGGTCATGACGAGTACTCCGCGTTCTCCTTGACGTAGTCATAGGTGAGGTCGTTGGTCCAGACGGTGGCCGACGCGGTGCCGGCGTGCAGGTCGACCTCCACGTGGCATGCGCGTGGGGTCAGGTCGACGAGCGAGCGGTCCTCGCCGATTCCCCCGGCGCGGCACACCTGCACGCCGTTGAAGCGCACGTCGAGGGCGTCCGGGTCGAAGGTCGCGGCGGTGGTGCCGATGGCGGCCAGCACCCGTCCCCAGTTGGGGTCGTTGCCGAAGATCGCGCACTTGAACAGGTTGTTGCGGGCGATGCTGCGGGCGACCTCGACCGCGTCGTCCTCGGACGCCGCGTTCGTGACGGCGATGGAGATGTCGTGGCTCGACCCCTCGGCGTCCCCGAGCAGCTGACGGCCGAGGTCGAGGAGGAGCTCGGTGAGTGCCTCGCGGAACTCTCCGGCGTCCGGGGTGAGGCCCGAGGCGCCGCTGGCCATGAGGATGACGCTGTCGTTCGTGCTCATGCACCCGTCGGAGTCGAGCCGGTCGAGGCTCACCCGGGTGGCGGCCCGCAGCGCCGCGTCGAGCTCGGACGCGGGCAGGTCGGCGTCGGTGGTCAGCACCACGAGCATGGTGGCCAGGGCGGGGGCGAGCATGCCGGCCCCCTTGGCCATGCCACCGATGCTCCAGCCCTCTCGCGCGACCACTGCGGTCTTCGCCACGGTGTCGGTGGTCATGATCGCCTCGGCGGCGTCGGCTCCCCCCTCGGACGAGAGGGCGGCCGCGGCCGAGGCGACGCCGCATGCGAGCCGCTCCATCGGCAGCCGGACGCCGATCAGCCCGGTCGAGCACACCGCGACCTCGTTGGAGGGGACGCCGAGGGTCGCGGCGACCAGCCCTGCGGTGGCGACGGCGTCGTGGTAGCCCTCGACGCCGGTGCAGGCGTTGGCGCCGCCCGAGTTGAGCACGACGGCGACGAGGGAGCCGTCCTCGACCGCGTAGCGCGACCACTTCACCGGGGCTGCGAACACCCGGTTGGAGGTGAACACGGCCGCGGCCGCCGTGCTGGGGCCGAGGTTGTGGACGAGGGCGAGGTCGCGGCGCCCGGACGCCTTGAGGCCCGCGGCGACGCCGGCGGCGGCGAACCCGCGGGGATGGGTGACGGTCACGGGGCAACTCCAAGCGTGGTGAGTCCGGTGGTCTCGGGCAGGCCGAGGGCGAGGTTCATCGACTGGACGGCTCCCCCGGCCGTCCCCTTGCACAGGTTGTCGAGGGTGGCGACCGCGACCAGCCGCCCGGCCGCGTCGTCGCGGGTGACCTGGACGTGCACGGCGTTGCTGCCGACGACGTTCTGGCTCTGCGGCCACTGACCCGCGGGCAGCAGGTGGACGAACGGCTCGTCGGCGTAGGCCTGTTCGTAGGCGGCCCGGATCTCGTCGGCGGACGCGTCGGTGGGAGCGGTGACCACCGCGAGGATGCCGCGGGCCATGGGCACGAGCAGCGGGGTGAAGCTCACCGAGGGCTGGTCGGCGCCGAGCCGGGCGAAGTTCTGCAGGATCTCGGGCACGTGCCGGTGCACACCCCCGACCCCGTAGGCGGACGCCGACCCGAACAGTTCCGACCCGAGCAGGTTGGGCTTGAGCGACTTGCCGGCACCCGAGCTGCCGGACGCCGCCGCGACCACGACGTCCTGCCCGGTGACCAGGCCGGCCGTGAGCGCCGGGAGCAGCGCGAGGGTGACCGTTGTCGGGTAGCAGCCGGGGACGGCGATCCGCTGGGTGGCGGCGAGGATCTCGCGGTTGCCGGGCAGCTCGGGAAGCCCGTAGGGCCAGGTTCCGGCGTGCGGCGTCCCGTAGAACCGCTCCCACTGCTCGGCGTCGGCGAGCCGGAAGTCGGCACCGGCGTCGATGACCAGCACGTGCGGCTCGAGTTGGGCGGCGACCTCGGCCGAGGCCCCGTGCGGCAGGGCCAGGAACACGATGTCGTGCCCTGCCAGCACCTCGGCCGTCGTCGGCAGCACCTCGCGCCCGGCCAGGGGCACCAGGTGGGGATGGTGCTGACCCAGCAGGCTGCCCGCGCTGGCGTTCGCCGTGAGGGCGCCGATCTCGATGTCGGGGTGGCCGAGCAGGAGGCGGAGGACTTCGCCGCCCGCGTACCCGGTGCATCCCGCGACCGCAACTGACCACGTCATGGCATAACTATGTCATGTTGTGAATAGTTATTCCATTCTGGCCGGCCCGCGGGCCTGGTCAGCGACCGGCGAAGGCGGCGATCCGGTCGATCCCCTCGCCCAGCGCGTCCGTGGCGCCGCACAGGCTGATCCGGATGAAGCGGTCGCCGTCCAACCGGGGATCGCCCCCGGCCCCGGTCGTCGCGAAGTCGATCCCGGGGGCGACGGCGACGCCGGTGGCCTCGAGCAGCCGCAGGCTCCACGCGTAGGTGTTGCGGGTGAGGTGCGACACGTCGAGCCAGCCGTAGAAGGCCCCGTCGGGGGGCGCGAACGCGGTGACCCCGAGGTCGGGCAGTCGCCGCAGCAGCAGTTCCCGATTGACCGCGTAGCGCCGGACGTGCCCGCGGAGCTCGCCCAGCGCCTCGGGCCCGAACGCCCCGGACGCCGCCGCCTGGGAGATCGCCGGCGGGCAGAGGTTGAGGTTGCCGAGCAGCAACTCGACCGGTCGCACGAGACCCTCGGGCAGCACCGCCCACCCCAGCCGCCATCCCGTCATCGAGAAGAACTTGCTGAAGGAGCCGATGACCGCCGCGCCACGACCGGACTCCAGGGCGCTGACGGCCCGGGCGTCCCCGAAGGTGATGCCGTGGTAGATCTCGTCGCTGATCAGCAGGCAGCCGGCGTCCGCGCACCACGAGGAGATGCGGGCGAGCTCCGCGGGGTCGATCACCGTGCCGGTGGGGTTGGCGGGGCTCGCGAGCACCAGCCCGCGGGGCGCCCGGCCCAGCCGGCCGGCAAGGGCGTCGAGCTGCTCGGCCGTGGGCTGGTAGCGCACCTCCGGGCCGCAGTCGAGCTCGACCACGTCGCATCCGAGCGCGGCGAGGGTGTTGCGGTAGGCCGGGTAGCCGGGCCGGGTCACGACGACGACGTCGCCGGGGTCGAAGGCCGCGAGGAAGATCGCGGTGAACGCGGCCGAGGATCCGGTTGTCACCGCGATGGCGCCCGGGTCGACGGCCACGCCGTACCAGTCCGCGTAGTGCCGGGCGATCGCCTCGCGCAGGCTCCTCAGGCCCAGGGCCTCCGTGTAGCCGAGCGCACCGGACTCGAGGGCGAGGTGGGCGGCGTCCAGCACGGCGCGGGGCGCGGGCGTGGCGGGCTGGCCGACGTTGAGCGCAATGACGTCGCCGTGGGACGCCGCCCGCTCGGCCGCCGCCTTGACGAGCTCCATGACGTAGAACGGCGGGACGGCCCCGCGCACGGACACCGGCAGTGGACGCGGTTCGGGGGCCATGGGGGAACTATCTCACGCGGCCGTCCGGCGTCCGACCTCACGATGGCGCCATTGAACGATGTTCAATATGCTCCTCCCCGTGACCGACAACACCGTCAGCGACAACACTGTGACCGAGGGCTCCCCGGACAGGGCGCCCGCCACCGGAGCCGTCATGACCGCACCCCGCGCCCGTCGCTTCGAGGCCCGCGACATCGCCGTCATCGCCGTGTTCGCCGCGATCACCGCCGCACTCGGCCTGCTGCCGGCCATCTACCTGCCGATCTCCCCCGTCCCGATCACCGCGCAGACCTTCGGCGTGATCCTCTCCGGTGCCGTCATCGGCGGACGCCGCGCGTTCGCCAGCCAGGTGCTGTTCCTCGCCCTGGTCGCCATCGGGCTACCGATCCTGGCCGGGGGCCGCGGGGGCATCGGCGTCTTCGCCAGCCCCACCGTCGGCTTCCTCGTCGCCTTCCCGATCGCCGCCGGCCTCATCGGCTGGGCGACCCAGGCACTCGGAGCGCCCTACCGCATCGTGCCCGGGCTGGTGATCAACACCGGCTTCGGCATCGGCCTCACCTATCTGTTCGGCTGGACCGGCATGCTGGCGACCACCCACCTCGGCCCGCGGGCGGCCTTCGTCGCGCTCGCGCCGTTCCTCATCGGCGACGCGGTCAAGGTCGTGCTCGCCACCGCGACCGCCATGGGCGTGCACGCCAGCTATCCCGGCCTGCTGTCCCGCGGGCGGCCGCGGGGAGCCGCCTCCGATCCGGCCTGACCCCGGCTCGCAGGCGTGCGTCAGGATGGTGGCGTGAGGATCGAACTGGAGCGGGTGACCCACACCTTCGGCGAGGGGCCCACGGCCCGCACCGTGCTCCGCGACATCACCCTCACGCTCACCGAGCGACGGATCGGCGTCATCGGCCACAACGGCTCGGGCAAGTCGACGTTCCTGCGGCTGCTCAACGCGCTGGTGCTGCCCACGTCCGGCCGGGTTCGCGTCGACGGACTGGACACGGCGCGGGACGCGAAGGAGCTGCGCCGGCGCATCGGCTTCCTCTTCACCGATCCGGACGCCCAGATCATCATGCCGACGGTCGCCGAGGACGTCGCGTTCGGGCTGCGCCGCTCCGGCCTGTCGCGGTCGGAGGTCGACCGGCGGGTCCGCGACCTGCTCGTGCGGTTCCGTCTCGACGGGCACGCCGACCACCCCGCGCACCTGCTCTCCGGTGGCCAGAAGCAGCTGCTCGCGCTCGCGTCGGTGCTCATCACCGAGCCGCTCGCCCTCGTCATGGACGAGCCCACCACTCTGCTCGATCTGCGCAACGCGGCGATGATCGGCCGGGTGGTGGCCGGCCTCGACGAGACCGTGCTGCTCGCGACGCACCACCTCGAGCTCCTCGAGGGGTTCGAGCGGGTGCTCGTGTTCCACGAGGGCCGGGTGGTCGCGGACGCCGCCCCGGAGGTGGCCATCGCCGCCTACCGCGACCTTATGGGCCGGGAGCCGTGATGCGCACCACCTCCCTCGGGCTGTTCCGTCCCGGCGATTCGCCGGTGCACCGGATGCCGGCCGGGCGGAAGCTGCTCATCCTGCTCGTCCTCGGGGTGGCGTCGGTGCTCACCCAGCACTGGTGGTGGGTGATCGCGGCACTCCTCATCGCGACGATCGGCAGCTACCGGGCGGCGGGCTTCGGCGTCAGGGTCTGGTGGGCGCAGGTGCGCCCGCTGTGGTTCCTCCTCGCCTTCACCGCGGTGGTCCAGCTGCTCACCGTCGGCTGGCAGCGGGCCGTGGGCGTGTCGGGGTCGATCGTCGTGCTCGTCGCGGTCGCCGCCCTCGTCACCCTCACGACGCCGACGTCGGCGCTGGTCGACACGGTGGTGCGCCTCGCCCGCCCCCTCGCCCCGCTCCACGTCGACCCCGAACGGCTCGGCCTGTTCCTCATGGTCGGCATCCGGTGCGTCCCGCTCGTCGCCGACCTCGCCCGGCAGGTGCGCGAGGCCCAGATCGCCCGCCGTGCGACGACCAGCACCCGCGCGTTCGTCGTGCCGCTGGTCGTGCGCTCCCTGCGGGAGGCGGACGCCCTCGGCGAGGCTCTCGTCGCCCGCGGCGTCGACGATTGACCACGCGAAAGCGGGCCGCCGCGTAGCCTGTCGGCGTGACGTCCTCCAGCCCGCCCCGACGCCGCCGGGTGACCATCCGCGACGTCGCCGAGCAGAGCGGGGTGTCGATCGGGGCGGTGTCGTTCGCGCTGAGCGGTCGCAAGGGTGTCTCCGACGACACCCGCGAGCGGGTGCTCCGGGTCGCCGAAGATCTCGGGTGGGCACCGACCAGCGCCGCCAGGTCCCTCGCGGGGGCGCGCACCCAGACGGTCGGGCTGGTGCTCGCGCGCGACCCGATGAACCTCGGCGTGGAGTCGTTCTACATGCAGTTCATCGCGGGCATCGAGCGCGAGCTCGCCTCCCGTTCCTACAGCCTGCTGCTGCAGGTCGCCCCCAGCACCGAGCAGGAACTGGCCACCCTGGTCGGATGGAGGAACGCGCGCAAGGTCGACGGCGTCCTGCTCGTCGACCTGACGACCGACGACCCGAGGGTCGCCCTCGCGCGCGAGCCGCACGCACTCCCCACCCTGGTCGTCGGCGACCCGAGCGTCGCTGACGGGCTCACGAGCGTCTGGACCGACGACGCGGAGTCGATGCGGACGTCGGTCCGGCACCTCGTCGACCTCGGGCACCGCCGGATCGCCCGGGTGTCGGGGATCGGTTCGCTGGCGCACACCCGGATCCGCGACCGGGCCTTCGACGACGAGATGCGACTGGCGGGGCTCGAGCCGCTCATCCTGCCGACCGACTACACGCCGGCGTCCGGCTCCCGGGTCACTCTCGAGGCCATGCGGGAGGCCTCGCACCCGACGGCGTTCATCTACGACAACGACGTCATGGCGGTCGCGGGGCTCGGCACACTCCACCGGCAAGGCTTCGACGTCCCCGGCGATGTCTCCGTCATCGCGTGGGACGACTCGGTGCTGTGCCAGCACGTCTTCCCCCGCCTCACCGCGCTGAGCCACGACGTCGTCGGGTTCGGCTCGCACGCCGCGCGGCGGCTGTTCGACGTCATCGCGGGGGCGGCCCCCGCCGCGTTCCTCGACTCGACGCCCGCCCTGCTGGTGCGCGACTCGACGGCCCCCCCGAGCGGCGTCCGCTGACCGCGGGCGCGGAGATCTCATTCTCCGGGCGCGCCCGATCCCATCCCCGTGCGAGGTGCGGGACGCCGTCGACGGTCATCCTGTCGCCGCTCCACCCCTTGACACTGCCTACTGAAGCGCTTAAGTTGCCGGGGACGTGTCGCGCAGTTCCCAGCAATGAAGCGAGAAGAGGCGAGCATGATCCATTCCCATTCCACTCCCGCTCGGCGTCCCAGACCGCGGCTGCGGCAGGTGGCGGCGCTGGCCGTCGCCGTCCTCGGCCTGGCCGCCCTGGCGACGCCCGCGCAGGCCCGGGCGGAGGGCGAGCACCCGGACGCGAACGCCTTCGTGCAGCGGGACGGCACCCACCTGACCCTCGACGGACGTCAGTTCCGCTTCTCCGGCCCCAACATGTACTGGCTCGGGCTGGACGAGAACGTCGGCGGCGTCGACCCCGCCACGCGGGGCGTGGTCGGCTATCCGAGCTACTTCCGCATCCGCGACGGCCTCGTGACGGCCAAGGCGATGGGCGCGACGGTCGTGCGCTCGCACACCCTGGGCGTCTCGACCGGCAACCCCGACTCCGTCGAGCCCTCGCTCGGCACCTTCAACGAGAACGCCTTCGCCCCCATCGACTACGCGGTCGCCGAGGCCGGCCGACTCGGGCTCAGACTGGTCATCCCGCTCACCGACAACTGGCAGTACTACAGCGGGAGCCGGTTCGACTTCCTCCGGTGGCTCGGCCTCAGCACCGCCAACGACGGCGCCCTGTTCTACACCGATCCCCACGCCCGGGCCGCCTACCAGCAGTTCGTCAGAACCGTCCTCCTGCACCGCAACCCCCTCACCGGCAAGCGGTTGGTCGACGACCCGACGATCATGGCCTGGGAACTGGGCAACGAACTGAACGGGGCCACGCCCGACTGGGTGCAGGCCAACGCGTCGTTCATCAAGAGCCTCGCCCCGCACCAGCTGGTGGCCGCCGGCAAGCAGTCGGGTGTCGACCCGGCCGTGCTGTCAGCGAGCGCCGTCGACATCAGCGACTCGCACTACTACCCGCCGACCAGTTCGCAGATCAGCGCCGACGCGCACACGGTGACCGCTGCGGGCAAGGTCTACATGGCGGGAGAGTTCGACAGCAATGCCGCGAACGACTCCCTGCTCAGCGCGGTGGCGAAGGACCCCGACGTCTCCGGGGCGACGTTCTGGTCGTTGTTCCCCGACGCCGACCACTACGGCTACGTGCAGCACTCCGACGGTTTCACCGTGCACTTCCCCGGCGACACCCCGGCCATGCGGAGCAACGTCGCCGCGCTCACCCGGTTCGCGTCGGCGATGAGCGGCCGGCCGGCGCCCGGCGTCGTGGGTGACGCCCCGCTCATCACCGCGATCGGCAAGGACGAGGGCCTCAACACGGTCGCCTGGCGCAATACGGCCGGCGCCTTCGGGTACCTCGTGCAGCGCCGCGACGGCGACGGCTCGTGGCGCACTGTCAGCGGCGCCACCCCCCTGAGCGGCAGCAGCGCCCCCTGGCTGGACCCGACCCCGGCCACCGGAACCACCGGGTACCGGGTGCTCGCCGTGGACGCCGCCGGCGCGGTCGTCCGTTCCTCCCGGCCCGTCGAGGTGAGCGCCACCGGCCAGGTCACCGTCGACCCGCTGGAGGACTGGTACGTCGCCTCCGCGCACAGCGCGGACCTGAGGCGTACACCCACCGCGTCCGGCGTCCAGGTCGCCCCACCGCGAGGCATGACGGGGTCGGTGACCTACCTGGCCAAGGGCCTCACCGCCGCGACGTTCCTCGTCCGCTCGCCGGCCCGGCCCCGCCCAGCCGTGCAGGTCACCACCGACGGCAGCACCTGGCGCGAGACCCGCGCCGTCGTCACGCCGCGCGGGGACGGCAGCTGGGCGGTGGAGGTTCGGGGCGGTCGGGGTGACGCGGGGGTCCGCCTGGCGTGGCGCCGCGGCGACGTCTTCGGCCTCACCGGCGCCTCGATCAGCGACGTCGCGGCGTCCGTGCCGACCTCGGCCCCGGCGGCGTTCGCGGTCACCTCACCGGTCGACGGGCAGACCGGCGTGAGCACGATCAGCCCGATCGCCTGGCAGTCCGCGGGTCGCGCCGCGTACTACACGCTGACGGTCTCCACGCACAGCGACCTCAGCAGCCCGCTGGTCAGCGCCACCGGGATCACCGGCACGAGCTACGCCCCCACGCAGGCGTGGCCCGGAGACACCACCCTGTACGTCCGGGTGACGGCGGTGAACGGCATCGGGACGACGTCGGCGTCGGCGAACTTCACCACCCGCACCGCCCCGGCCGGGGTGCTCGTCGACGACTTCGACACCTACCCCGACGACGCCGCACTCCAGGCCGCCTGGAAGCCGAACTCCGGCGGTGACCCGATCACCGCCACCCTCGGCCCGGCGGGGGTGGGCACGGGTCACAGCCTCGTGCTCGACTACACCGCGGGTCCCAACGGCTACAACGGTGTCATCCACAACCTCCCGACCGCCCAGGACTGGAACGGCACCACCGGCCTGCAGTTCTGGGTCGAGCCGGGAGCGGACGGGCAGCAGCTCAACGTGCAGTTCACGGCGAACGGCGCGTTCTGGGAGAAGAAGATCACCCTGGCCGGAACCGCCGGCCGCGAGGTGACGATCCCGTGGGCGGACTTCGCGCCGCCGCCGTGGGCACCCCAGGGGGCGACTCTCGACCTGTCGACGGTCACCGCGGTGGCCCTCTACCCCGCGACCTACCCGGTCGCCCAGGGCGGTCAGGACACCATCCGCATCGACTCGATCCTCGCGGCGAAGTAGCAGACCCGGGACCGACGCCCCGGCGCTCGACCTGCACGGGCCGGCGCCGGGGCGTTCTCCCGCGTCAGGGGTTACGAGGTCGTGGCGAGGGTGGGGTCCCGGTGGGCGAGGCCGGTGACGATGACGTCCAGCCCGAAGCGGAACAGGCGCTCGGCGTCGCCGGGGTCGGCCGGCTCGGAGACGCCGAGCTCGGCGAGCTGGGCGCGGTTCTGCTCCTCGTAGACCTGACCCAGGACGAAGTGGGTCAGCACCTGCACCGCGTCCGATGCCGGACCGGCGCCGAGCCCGGCCGCCACCAAGCGGTCACGGGGACCGGCGAGCCAGTCGGCCGACCCCAGCCCGGTCGCGCGGGTGCTGGCGACCAGGTCCGCACCGTCGCGATGCCCGAGCAGGGTGCGCCGCAGCCCACCGGCCCACTCCCGCAGCCATGCCCGCCAGTCGTCGCCGTCGGGCGGCAGGGCCACCTCGCCGACGATGACGTCGGACACCGCCGCGAGCAGGCTCTGCTTGTTGGGCAGGTGCCAGTAGAGGGCTCCCGGCTGGACGCCGAGCCGCTCGGCGAGGCGGCGCATGGTGAGGTCGGCGATCCCGTACTGGTCGAGGATCGCCAGCGCCGCCCCGACGACGTCGGCCCGGTGGAGGGGCATCCCGCGCTCAGCTGCGCAGCACCGCGCCGCACCGGTCGGAGGCGACCGCCACGGCCGCGTCGCGGGCGGCGGAGGCCTCGGCCTCGGTGAGCGTCCGGTCGGGGGCGCGGAAGCGCAGCGCGTAGGCGAGCGACTTCTTCCCCTCCCCCACCTGGGGCCCGGTGTAGAGGTCGAACAGCAGGATCGACTCGAGCAGTGGCCCGGCACCCACGCGCAGGGCGTCCTCGACGTCCCCCGCCGGGACGCCGGCATCGACGATGAGCGCGACATCCTCCTTGGCCAGCGGCCAGGGCGACAGCGGCCGGATCTCCCCCGACGACGGGGCGAGCGCCACCAACGCGTCGAGCTCGACCTCGACCGCCGCCGTGCGCGCGGGCAGGCCGAACGCCTCGATGACCCGGGGATGCAGTTCCCCGGCCCAGCCGATCGTCCGGCCGGCGACGCTCAGTTCGGCACAGCGGCCCGGATGCCACGGAGCGGTCGCCGCGGCCCGGCGGCCCACCTCCAGGCCGACGGCCCGGGCGGCGACCTGCGCGAGCGCGGCGGCCTGGGTCCAGCAGGCGGGCTCGGCCGGTCCGGCCCACCCCTCGGGCAGCCAGTTGCCGGTGAGCACGGCGGCCAGCATCCGGGGCTGGCGGGGCAGGGCCGCGTCCAGGGCCCGCACCTCGGCGTCGCTGGGACGCCGGCGCACGTCCGGCATCGGGGCGGGGGGCAGCTGCTCCGGCGAGCGGAAGGCGCTCCCCACCTCGAACAGCGCGAGGTCGTCCTGACTGCGCGATGTGTTGCGGTTGACGGCCGCGAACAGGCCCGGCAGGAGGGTGGTGCGCAGGTAGGGCTGGGTGTCGGCGAGCGGGTTGGCCAGGCGGACGGCGGCCAACCGTTCGTCCCCCTCGGGAAGCCCCAGCCTCGCGAGGTCGTCGTCGCTGATGAACGGGAGCGTGAGCACCTCGACGAAACCGGCGCCGGCGACCGCGGCCGTGACCGCACGACGCGCGCGCTGGGCCGGGGTGAGGCCGCGCCCCGCCGCGGTGGGCACGATCGAGCCGATGCGGTCGAAGCCGAGCTTGCGCCCCACCTCCTCGACGTAGTCGTACGGATCGACGAGGTCGCGACGCCACGTGGGCGGGGTGACCGTGACGACGCCGTCGGACAGCGAGACCGCGCACCCGGACGCCGAGAGCACCCCCACGACCTCCTCGGCCGCGACGTCCGCGCCGAGGATCCGGGCCGGCAGGTCGACCGGGAACGACTGCTCGGGCATCTCCTGGGGTCCGCCGACGATCGTCTCCCCCGGCTCGAGGGTGCCGCCGGCGAGGTCGACGAGGAGGTGCGCCGCCTGGCGTCCCGCCGCGTAGGCGAGTGCCGAGTCGACGCCGCGCTCGAACCGCTTGGACGCCTCGCTCGGCAGCTTGTGCGCGCGGAACGCCCGGCCGATGGCGACCGGGTCGAAGCAGGCGGCCTCGAGCACGATGGTGCGGGTGCCGCCGGTGAGCTCGGTGGAAGCCCCGCCCATGACCCCGGCAAGGCCGATCGGACCCGAGTCGTCGCAGATGAGCAGGTCCTCGCCGGCCCGGAGCTGCCGCACCTGGTCGTCGAGGGTGACCAGGGTCTCCCCCTCGCGGGCGCGGCGCACGACGATCGGGCCCTGCAGCCGGTCGGCGTCGTACGCGTGCAGCGGTTGGCCCGACTCGAGCATGACGTAGTTGGTGATGTCGACGGCGAGCGAGATCGAGCGCATGCCCGACTCCGCGAGCCGGTGCACCATCCACCGGGGAGTGGGAGCACCGGGGTCGATCCCGGTGATGGTGAGCGCGGTGAACAGCGGGCAGCCGTCGGCGTCCTCGACGCGCACCGGGTGGCCGTCCTGCCGCGGCGGGGGCACGGGCAGCGCGTAGCGGTCGTCGTAGCGGACGCCGAACGCCTGCGCCGTCTCGCGGGCCAGTCCCCGCATCGACAGGCAGTAGCCGGTGTCGGGCGTGATGTCGGCCTCGATGACCTCGTCGCGGACGCTCAGGACATCGACGGCGTCCTCACCCGGACGCAGCGTGCGCCCGTCGACGGTCTCGGGCAGCACGATGATGCCGGTGTGGTCCTCCCCGATGCCGAGCTCGTCCTCGGCGCAGATCATGCCGTCGGAGACGTGGCCGTAGGTCTTGCGGGTCGAGATCTCGAAGCCGCCGGCCAGCACCGAGCCGGGCAGCGCGACGACGACGAGGTCTCCCACCGCGAAGTTGTGCGCGCCGCAGACGATGCCGCGACCGGCGGGCACGTCGGCGTCCGCGGGGTCGTTGTGCTCGGGCCCGACGTCGACCCGGCACCAGCGGATCGTCTTGCCGTTCTTCTGCGGCTCGTCGGTGAAGGCCAGCACCCTGCCGACGACGACGGGCCCGGAGAGGTCGGCGCCGGTGCGCTCGATCCGCTCGACGTTGAGGCCGGCGGCGGTCCAGCGCTCGGCGATCCGGGACGTGGTGACGTCCGCGGGCAGCCGCACCAGGTCGCGCAGCCATGACACGGGCGCCCTCATCGCGCCCCTCCCTTCAGTGAACGGCTGAACCGCACGTCGCCCTCGACGAAGTCGCGCAGGTCGGTGGCGGCGTTGCGGAACATCACCGTGCGGTCGATCCCCATGCCGAAGGCGAACCCCGAGTAGACGTCGGTGTCGATGCCGGCGGCCGCCAGCACCCGGGGGTTGACGACCCCGCACCCGCCCCACTCGATCCAGCCTTCGCTGCGGCAGGTACGGCACGGGTGGTCGGGGTCGCCGACGCTGGTGCCGTGGCAGACGAAGCACAGCAGGTCGATCTCGGCGCTCGGCTCGGTGAACGGGAAGAAGTGCGGACGAAGCCGGGTCTCGACGTCGTCGCCGAACAACGCCCGGGCGAGGTGGTCGAGGCTGCCCTTGAGGTGGGCCATCGAGATGCCCTTGTCGACGACCAGCCCCTCGAGCTGGTGGAAGACCGGCAGGTGCGTGGCGTCGTACTCGTCGGCCCGGTACACCTTGCCCGGACAGACGACGTAGAGGGGCAGGTCGCGGCTGAGCAGCGCACGCGCCTGCACCGGCGAGGTCTGGGTGCGCATGAGTGTGTGGTTCTCGGTGGGCTCGACGAACAGGGTGTCGGTGAGCCCCCGCGCCGGGTGGTCGGGGCCGGTGTTGAGGGCGTCGAAGTTGAGCCATTCGGCCTCGAGCTCGGGCCCCTCGGCGACCTCCCAGCCGAGGGCCAGGAACACGTCGCTCATCATGTCCATCATCGCGGTGATGGGGTGCACGGCCCCCTGGGGGGCCAGGTCGACGGGAAGGGTGACGTCGACGGTCTCCGCGACCAGCCGGGCCTCCAGTTCCGCCGCGGCGAGCACCTCCTGGCGCTCGGCGACCGCCTGGTTCAACCTGGCCCGGGCCTGGCCGAGCCGTTGCCCGGCATCCTTGCGCGCGTGCGGCGGCAGGGCCCCGATCTCCCGGTAGGCGAGGGCGAGCGGTGAACGGTCGCCCGTGTGGGCGATGCGGACGGTCTTGAGCTCGGCGGTCGTGGTGACCGACCCGATGGCCTCGAGTGCCTCGGCGACCATGGCCTCGACGTGGTCGGCGTCGAGCGGCGTCACCTGCACCGGGTCGTAGTTGGTGTTGGGCCCACTCATTCGGGCGTCCTCCTGGTTCTCGGGTCGGCCGCGACGGGCGGCAGGGGATGCCGCCGCCACGCCGCAGGCCAGTCTAGGGATGGCACCATCGCCGGGCGAGCCGCGCCGGAGCGCCGGACAGGCGGAGGGGGTCGCCGGCCGGTCTCCCCCGGCCGGGGCCGAGGGGTCAGGGCGACGCAGGGTCAGTCGCGCTCACACCCCACGGCCGATGCCCGGCCGGGGGCGGCGAAATCGGCGACCCGCATGCATGCGGTCGAGGGTATCAGGGTGTGCGGGACGCCGGCCGGTCCCGCTCGGCGCGCTGCTCCGCGGCGGTCGTGTAGAGACAGATGGCGGCGGCGGTCGACAGGTTGAGCGACTCGGCGAGTCCCCACATCGGGATGCCGACCACCCGGTCGACGAGCGCGCGGTCGGCCTCGGGCAGTCCCCAGGCCTCGTTGCCCATCACCCAGGCGATCCGGCCCTGAAGGCCCCCGGCCCCGGCCAGCTCGTCGAGCCGCTCGCCACCCCCGGCGGCGCCAAGCACCTCGCACCCCCGGGACCTCGCCCAGGCGACGGCGTCCGCGAGCTCGACGCCGACGACCACGGGCAGGTGGAAGACACTGCCGACACTGGCCCGGACGGTCTTGCCGTTGTGGACGTCGACCGAGCCCTTGGTGAAGACGACGGCGTCCGCCCCGAACGCGTCCGCGCAGCGGATGACGGTGCCGGCGTTGCCGGGGTCGCGGATCTGGGCACAGATCAGCACCAGCCGGGGGTCTGGCACGTCGTCGAGCCCGACCTGCTCCTCGCGACAGATCGCGACGATCCCCTGCGGGGTCACGGCGTCCGACAGTTCCTGGAGGTCGGACGCATGCACCTGCCAGCACCGGTCGGGGTCGGCCAGGGCGAGCAGGTCCGCATGCCGGTCGGGATCGTCGACGAGCACCGCGCGCACGACGTCGGGACGCCGCAACGCCTCCCGGACCGCCTGCACCCCCTCGGCGAGGAACTCCCCGGCCTCGTCGCGACCCTTGCGCGTGGTCAGCTTGCGGGCCGCCCGGTACTGGGCGCGGCTCAGGGCGGGCAACGACATGGCCACAGGATAGGGCGCGGCGCCGGCCGGCTGCCGAGGGCCCCGAACCGTGCACCACCTGCCATTCACCAGCCCAGGACGCGGGGACGTGGCAGGTGGTGCGAATTTCGCAGAACCGGGCGCGGTCGGGTCACACCCGACCCCGGACACGGCGGAACGCCGCGACCGGGGGGATCGCGGCGTTCCTGTGGGGTGGTGTTGTCAGGGATGCATTCCCTGGGCTCAGGCGGCTGCCGGAGCGCCCGTGGCCTTCCCACCGAGCTTGACGAAGCCGAGGGCGGCGAGGACGACGCCGGCGACGATGAGGATGACACCGACCCAGAGGGCGATGGTGCCGATGGTCCACCAGGCGTAGGCGGTGAGGAGCATGCTGCGGAGGGCGTCGCCCTGGAACAGCGTGTTCTTGATGCCGGTGAGCTTCTGGTAGGCGGCCATGTCAGCGGCGGAGGCGGTGCCGGCGGTGATCTTCGGGTTGGCAGCGGCCATCGCGCTGGCCTCGGCGCCGATCTCGGAGTAGCTCTTGCCACCGCTCGCCGCCATCATGTGCTCGTGGATGAAGTACTCGCTGTAGGCGTAGGCCTGGGGGCCGGTGGTCATCGCCTGGCCGGCGTACTTCGTCAGGTGGTCCTTCATGACCTGCTCGCTCAGCGCGGCGCCAGCGGGCATCGTGATCTTCTGGCTGCTCAGCTGGTCGCTCACGAATCCGTGGGCCCACGTGCCCGCGTAGGTGATGGCGATGCCGGCCACCAGCGCGACCACGCCGACGATCTTCAGCAAGGTGCTGTAGACGGACTTGTTCATATTTCTCGTTCCCCCCTGGGAATCGGGGCCGGGGGTTTCGATCTGGCCTCCGGCCGTGTTGACGCATTCACCATATGACGGCCGAATTTCCGCACTACAGGGGGGTGGCTTTAGCGCTACACAGCGTAGTAGTCAGTGCGTCTTCCCTTGTCGGAACGCACATCGCCCGCGGTCGGACGAGGTCCGGCCCGCGGGCGATGAGAATGCTGCGTCGCTCAGGCGGCGGCGGCCTGGTTGGCCCGGGCCACCTCGACGAGGGCGGTGAAGGCCATCGGGTCGGTGACGGCCAGGTCGGCGAGGATCTTGCGGTCGACCTCGACGCCGGCGTTCTTCAGCCCGTTGATGAACCGGTTGTAGGTCATGCCCTCCGCACGGCAGGCCGCGTTGATCCGCTGGATCCAGAGGCTGCGGAAGTCACCCTTGCGATCACGGCGGTGGTCGTAGGCGTAGGTCATCGAGTGGAGCATCTGCTCCTTGGCCTTGCGGTAGAGGCGCGAGCGCTGACCGCGGTAGCCGGACGCGAGCTCGAGAACCTCGCGACGCTTCTTCTGCGCATTCACAGAACGCTTGACGCGTGCCATGTTCTATCTCCTTGATGTAGAAGGGACGCCGGATGCCGTCGTCCCGGAACTGAGTGCCGGGGTCGGCGTCGGGTCACTTGCCCTTGTGCTTGGCGAGCAGCTTCTTCACCTTGCGGGCGTCCCCGCCGGTGAGGACCGCGACGCCCTGCAGCCGCCGCATGCGCTTGGTCGGCTTGTGCTCGTTGAGGTGCGTGGTGCCGGCCTGCTTGTGCACGAGCTTGCCGCTGCCGGTGCGCGTGACGCGCTTCTTCATCCCGGAGTGGGTCTTCATCTTCGGCATGGTGTCTCCTTGTTTCGTTGGCTCCCCCGAGGCTGCCCGTGGGAGGTGCTGCTGACAGGCGGTGGACTGGGCGCGCGCGGGGCGCGATCAGCCGCGGACGCGACCGGTGCGAGCCGGTCGGACCAGTGGCCGGTGCCGATCAGAGATCGACGTCGGGGTCGAGGTTGTCGGCGGGACCCCGCTTCTTCTTCGGTGTGGGCTGGTGGGTGGCCCGGTACTCGGCCTCGAACTCGCGCTCGGACTGCTGGGCGGCGGCGCGCTCGGCCATCCGACGCTCGCGCTCGGCCTTCTCGTCGAGCCGGGCCTCGGTCTTCTTGCGGGTGGGACCGAGGACCATGAGCATGTTGCGGCCGTCGAGCTTGGGCGCCGACTCGATGTAGCCGAACTCCTCGACGTCGTCGGCCAGGCGCTTGAGCAGGTTGGCACCCAGTTCGGGCTTCGACTGCTCGCGGCCACGGAACATGATGGTGATCTTCACCTTGTCGCCGCCCTTGAGGAAGCGCACGACGTGACCCTTCTTGGTCTCGTAGTCGTGCTCGTCGATCTTGGGGCGGAGCTTCATCTCCTTGATGACCGTGTTGGTCTGGTTACGGCGCGATTCGCGCGCCTTCTGCGCGTTCTCGTACTTGAACTTGCCGTAGTCCATGAGCTTGACGACCGGCGGGCGGGCGGCGGCGGCCACCTCGACCAGGTCGAGGTCGTGCTCGCGGGCCAACTGCAGCGCCTGCTCGATCCGGACGATGCCGACCTGTTCGCCGTTGGGACCCACGAGCCGGACCTCGGGTACCCGGATCCGGTCGTTGATGCGTGGTTCAGTACTGATGTGTCCTCCCGGGACTTGGTTGAGTGGTTCTGGATCAACCGGACGACGAAAAAGGCCCCCGCCGACGGCGGAGGCCTGACCAGTGACTGCGCGAACGCCACCCGGAGGTGCCACGCCACCGGCGTGGAATCATCGACCCGGCAGGAACGCACGCACCGCGTGAGCCCCGCTCGGGTGGGAGGCCAGGACCTCCACTTCGGCGGATCGGCGTCAGTCGACGCCCGATCGATCCCGGCCATTCTAGGCGAACGCGGGGTCGCACACCAATCCGGTGCCGGTCGTCGGCCGCCCGGGGCTCACTGGATGCCCCTGCGGCGCAGGATCTCCTCGATCTCGGCGTCCTCGTCGCTGGTCTCGGCGGCCGGGCCGGCGGGTGCGGCCGGCGTGGGGGCCGCCTTCTCGAGCGGACGCGGCGTCGCGGCGCCGGGGCCGGTGGCCGGAGTCCTCCGATCGGCCGCCGGACGGCCGGTCTGGGCCGCCTGGGCCCGGTCGCGCCGCTGCTGGCGTCGCTGGCGCGCCTCGGCTCGGGAGACGGGGCTGACGGCGCTGCCGACGAGGACGAGGAGCACCCCCAGCGCGCCGACGACGACGCCGATGAGCCGCGTCCGGTCGAGGGGGGTGGTGCGCACCCAGTGGATCGTGGCCCGCACCCAGGCGAGCACGAGGGCGAGGAAGCCCATGATCCACAACGCGGCGATGACGAGCGCGAGGCCGAGCCCGTGCAGCACCGCCCGCGCGCTGCGGCTGCGCGCCCAGCGGCCGGCCGTCACGGCGAGCACCAGTACGATGAGGCCGATGGCCCCGAGTACGACGATCAGCTGGTCGCTCATGGGCCCACTGTGCCACACGCCATCACCACACCTCCCGGAGCCACGGTGAACGACCACGACCGCACCCTCGCCGACGTCGGACGCCGCTGGGCGGGTGACACGGGCGGGGCCGACGCCGACGTGCGGGCCGCGCTCGCCGGCGTCCGGGACGCCGACAGCTACCTGCGGGCGGTCGCGGCGTTGTGTGGGGCGCGACTGCTGCTGCCCATCCTCGCCACCGGCGACGACCACGCGACCGGACCCGACCCGGATCGGCACGCCGAGATGGCCGCGGTGAGCCTGCGGGGCGTCGACGGGCGCACGGCGCTGCTCGCGTTCACCGGGCTGGACGCCGCCCGCGCGTGGAATCCGGCCGCCAGGCCGGTGCCGGGCACGCTCGACGAGGTGGCGGCCACCGTGGCGGAGGCCGGCTCGGACGTCCTGCTCGTCGACGTCGCGGGTCCGGCCCCGCTCGAGATCGGTCCCGACCTGCTGCAGCACCTGGCCGCCGGGGAGCGGCTGGTGGAGGTGTCGCGGGGCGACTTCGGCTGGTTGTCGGTGCCGCGCTGAGCGGACGTCAGGCCGTCTTGTAGCGGCGGGCGATCGCCTGCAGCAGCGCGAGCCGCTCCTCGGCGGCGTCCCCTTCGGAGCGCTGCACCGCGAGCACCATCCGGGTGGCGCCCTCGTCGTTGTCGTCGCGCAGTTCGAGGTTGACCCACGGGTCGCCCGAGTTCATGACGAAGTCGTCGACCCGGTCCCAGGTGTAGTGGTGGGTGCTGATCGCGTTGCGCACGGTGACGCCGTCGGGACCGACCTTCACCACGCTGAGCCCCACGGCCATCATGGTCGCCACCAGGACGATGAGGAAGAACACGATCGTCACCAGCTGCGGCCAGGTCCACTGGGAGCGGGTGATCGGCCCCATGCCGATCCACAGCGCGACCGACCCCGCGACGACGATCACCGACAGCACCGCGCCGGTGATGAGGGCCGGCATCGAGCGCAGGGTGACCGACTCGGGAACCTGGGCCTCGGAGGTCATCGGATGCTTCCCATCTGCGTGCTCCCCGTCTCGGACGCCGTCACAGCCGGCACGCCGCGATGTCGGTGACCAGGATGGCCCGGGCGCCGGCCTCCCACAGGTCGTCCATGAGCTGCTGGGCGCTGCCCCGCGGCACCATGGCCCGCACCGCGTACCAGCCCTTCTTGGCCACGCTCGACACCGTCGGCCCCTCGAGCCCGGGGGTGAGGTCGGTGGTGGCGTCCAGGTTCGCCTCGTGCACGTCGTAGTCGAGCATGACGTAGTTGCGGGCGACGAGGACGCCGTCGAGGCGGTGCCGGAGCTGGTTGAGGCCGGGGATGTCGTCGCCGCCGCGCCGGCGGATGAGGATGCCCTCGGACTCGAGGATCGGCTCGCCGAACAGCTCGAGCCCGGCCCGGCGCAGGGTGGTTCCGGTCTCGACGACGTCGGCGATGGCGTCCGCCACGCCCAGGCGGATCGACGACTCGACCGCGCCGTCGAGCCGGATCAGCCGGGCCTTGACGCCGCGCTCGGCGAGGTAGCCCTCGAGCAGCCCCGGGTAGGACGTGGCGATGCGGCGTCCGTCGAGGTCGGCGAGGGTCATCGACGAGCCGCCGGGCGCGGCGAAGCGGAACCGGGTGGCGCCGAACCCGAGGGCCATCACCTCGTCGGCGTTGGCCGCTGAGTCGATGAGCATGTCGCGGCCGGTGAGGCCGAGGTCGAGGGTGCCCTCCCCGACGTAGACGGCGATGTCGCGGGGGCGGAGGTAGTAGAACTCGACGCCGTTGGCCTCGTCGTAGAGCACGAGGTCCTTGGGGTCGGTGCGCTGCCGGTAGCCGGCCTCGCGCAGCATGACGGACGCGTGCTCGGCGAGCGATCCCTTGTTCGGGACCGCGATCTTCAGCGGGCTGCGGTCTGGGGCCATGGCTGAGTGTCCTCTGTCTGCGATGCGGGTGTGGGGGTGACGGCGTCCGGACGCCGGAGGGTCACAGGTGCCGGTAGACGTCCTCGAGGGACAGGTCGAGGGAGACCATGAGCACCTGGAGGTGGTAGAGAAGCTGGCTGATCTCGAGGGCTGCGTCCTCGCGGGTCTCGTGCTCGGCGGCCATCCACACCTCGGCGGCCTCCTCGACGATCTTCTTGCCGATGCCGTGGACGCCGGCGTCGAGACGTGCGACCGTGCCCGACCCCTCGGGGCGGGTGCGCGCGATCTCACCGAGTTCGGCGAACAGGTCCTCGAAGCTCTTGCTCACCGGGCAGAGCCTACCGTCACCCGGCCGGCGTCCCCGTCGCCCGGTGAGGTGGTGGATGCGGCCCCCGGCGGCGTACGAGATGACTGACGGCGTACGAGATGTGGGGCCGAAACCGACAACTCGTACGCCGGAGGAGACGAGTCGTACGCCGCGGTGCTACAGGCTGACGCCGAGGAGCGCGTCGACCGCGTCGGCCACCAGGCGGGCGCCGGCCGGATCGGTCTCGGTCGCCGAGCGCGAGGCCTCGGCCCAGTCGTCGAGGACGCCGGTGGCCGCGACCACGTCGAGGTCGGCCCGCAGCGCGGCGCGCAGCCGATCGACCACCGGGCCGGCGTCGACGGCGCCCGCGGCGGCGAGCCCCTCCCGCCACCCGGCGAGCCGGCGCACCGCGGCGTCCAGCTGCTCGGGGGTCCACTCCCAGTTCTCGCGGTAGTGGTGCCCGAGCAGCGCGACCCGCACCGCCATCGGGTCGACCCCCCGGGCCCGCAGCCGGGAGACGAACTCGAGGTTGCCCCGCGACTTGCTCATCTTCTCCCCGTCGAGACCGACCATGCCGACGTGCACGTACGAGTCGGCGAACGGCTGGTGGGACGCGACGAGCCCCTCGGCGGCGCACATCTCGTGATGCGGGAAGGCGAGGTCGGTGCCGCCGCCCTGGACGTCGATGCGGGGGCCGAGGAAGTCGAGCGCGATGGCGGTGCACTCGATGTGCCAGCCAGGACGCCCCCGGCCCAGCCGGGAGTCCCACGAGGGCTCGCCCGGGCGTTCGAACCGCCACACGAGACAGTCGAGCGGGTCGCGCTTTCCGGGCCGGTCGGGGTCGCCCCCGTTCTCGCCGAACACCCGGCGCATGGTGTCGCGGTCGAGGTGGGACACCCCGCCGAACCCCGGCGCCTGCACGCAGCTGAAGTACCAGTCGGGATGGTCGGGATCGTCGATCTGGTAGACGGCCCCGCTCGGGCGCATCGAGTCGACGAGGCCGGCGACCGTCTGCACCGACTCCACCGCGCCGACGTAGTGCTGGGGCGGCAGGATCCGCAGCGCCTCCATGTCGTCGCGGAACAGGGCGATCTGCTCGGCCGCGAGCTCCTCCCAGTCGCGGCCGGTCTGCTCGGCCCGTTCGAGCAGCGGCTCGTCGACGTCGGTGACGTTCTGGGCGAACCGCACGTCCAGGCCGAGGTCGCGCCACTGCCGGTTGACGAGGTCGAAGGTGAGGTAGGTGAACGCATGCCCCAGGTGGGTGGCGTCGTAGGGCGTGATCCCGCAGACGTACATCCGGGCGGTGCCCTCCTCGGGCCCCACCGGCCGCACCTCACCGGACGCCGTGTCGTGCAGCCTCAGCGTCGCCTCGACCCCCGCCGAGCGGTGGGCGACCTCGGGCACCTCGGGGGCGTCCCATGACCTCATCGTGTCTCCTTCGCAGAACTCGGCGCCACGGGCGCGGCGGCTGCCGGACGCAGGGACGGGGGCGTTGCGGCGTCCACCCGGTGGCGGAGCCGGTCGCGCACGTCCGGCCAGTCGTCGGCAATGACCGAGAACACCACGGCGTCCCGCCATGTTCCGTCGGCCCGTCGCGCGTCGCGGCGCACGGTGCCCTCCCGGGTGGCCCCGAGGCGGCCGATCGCCGCGATCGAGCGGGTGTTGAGGTTGTCGGCCTGGATGCGCACCCGCCCCCAGCCGTGGTCGAACACGTGCGAGAGGAGCAGCAGCTTGCTCTCGGGGTTGACCGCCGAGCCCCACACCCGCGGGTCGTACGCCGTCCAGCCGAGGTGGGTGCGCTCCTTGCTGGGCTCCCACTCCCCCAGCGAGGACGTGCCGACGAGGGTGCCGGCGTCCGGGCCCGCCACCAGGCGCACCGCGAACGGCCGCTCGGCCCACAGGTAGTGGCGCAGGAAGTCCCGGAACCGGGAGGGATCTGGGTGGTAGCCGGCCGGGCCACCGCCCCATCCGCCGGCGAACACCTCGGGGCGGTGCAGGGCGGCGGTCAGCCCGTCGAGGTGGTCTTCGTGCAGCGGCTCGAGCTGGACGAAGCGGCCACGCAGCGTGGCCGGCAGGGGGATGGTCACGCTCACCCGGCGATCCTAGTCGGACGCCGCCGGCCGCCCGTCCCGTGGCCGTTCGCGAGAAGCGGACGCCGCGCGGGCCCGCGACCCTAGGGTGGGCGGCATGACTGAGCTGTTCCTCGTCCGCCACGGCGCCACGGAGTGGAGCCGCTCGGGCCGGCACACGTCGGTGACCGACCTCCCGCTGCTTCCGGACGGGGAGGAGCAGGCGCGTCGCGTCGCGGGCAAGCTCGCCGACCTCGGGCTCGGTCCCTCCGACTTCGGCCTGGCGCTGTCCAGCCCGCGCCTCCGCGCGCTGCGGACGGCGGAGCTGGCCGGTTTCCGCCCGGAGATCGACGAGCGTCTCGCCGAGTGGCGTTACGGCGACTACGAGGGGCGGACGAGCGCCGACATCCGCCGCGACGTGCCCGGCTGGCGGATCTGGACCCATCCGCTGCCCGGGGGCGAGACCCGCACCCAGATCATCAACCGGATGACCGAGGTGGTGCGCCGGGTGCAGGACTCGGGCGTGGAGCGGGCCATCTGCTTCGGCCACGGCCACAGCTCCCGCGTGCTGGCCCTGTGCTGGCTCGGCATCGACGTCGCCCGGGGTCAGAGTTTCCCCCTGGAGACCGGCGCGGTGTGCGTTCTCGGGCACGAGAAGGAGTCACCGGCGATCGTCCGCTGGAACGCCTGACCCGCAACCTCACCCTCCCCTGCCTCCTGCGCCGCGGGAGTGGGCGGGGACTACACCGGGGGCCAGGGGATGACCGGCCAGCGGTCTCCCGGCTCGGGCAGGACGCCGGCGGCGAGCAGTTCGATCGCCCGCTCGCGGGTGGCCTCCACCTCGTCGGGAGCGAGCCACGGGTCGAGGACGCCGTCGTCGAGGGCGGTGAGCACGGCGCGTACGAGCTCGAGCTCCGCCTCCTCGAGCGGATCGCCCGACCAGCCCCACAGCACCGTCCGGAGCTTGGGCTCGGTGTGGAACGACACCCCGTGGTCGACGCCGAGCACCCTCCCGTCGAGCGCCTGCAGGATGTGCCCGGCCTTGCGGTCGGCGTTGTTGATGATGACGTCGAACACGGCGAGGCGGCGCAGCCGGGGGTCGTCGGCGTGGACGAGGGCGACGTCGCTGTCGTGGTTGTCGACGCCGATGACCACGCCGTACCACGCGTCGGGGATCTCGTCGGCCGCGACGAGGGCCACGAGGTCGCCGGCGTCCGGCTGGTCGACCCATCGCTGGAGGGCACCACGCCCCAGCGGTGCGTCGTCGACCATCACCGTGTGCGGCACGACGTCGAACCCGCTGGCCCGCGACAGTTCGTAGGCGGCGACCTCCCGGTTGGCGAGCGTGCCGTCGGGGAAGTCCCACAGCGGACGCTCCCCCGCACGCGGCTTGTACACGAACCGCTGACCCTCGGGGTCGGCGAGCAGGAACGTGGCGTTGGAGGCGTCCACCAGCCTCCCCAGCACCTGCCAGGGGGTCGTGGCCTCGGCGGCGGCGTCCATCGGCTACTCGAAGAGGGGACGCCGGTAGCCGTTCGACCGGGAGCAGATGTGGCCCTCGGGGTTGATCGGCTGGCCGCAGAACGGGCACGCCGGACGCCCCGCCGCCACCAGGCTGCGGGCCCGGGCGACGAAGTCGCGTGCCTGTTCGGGGGTGATCTTGACCGACAGCGACTCGTTGTCGGGCTGCTCGCCGCTGAACGGGAAGTCGGTCTCCTGCTGCTCCTCGTCGTCGTCGACGACGGTGAACATCTCGACCTGGACGGCCGACAGCTCGGCGTCCCACGCGATGGTCATCGTGCCCGCGCGGAAATCCTCCTGCAGCGGGGCGTCGAGCGGGTCGAGGTCGCGGGCCGTGGTGCGGGCCGAGGGGATGTCGAGCGTGCCGTCGCTCAGCCGGGCGAGCTCGTCGAGCACCCGCTCGAGGTGGTCGGCGAGCACCTGCACCTGCTGCTTCTCGCAGACGACGCTCGTGAGCCTGCTCCCCTGACGAGCCTGCACGAAGAAGGTGCGCTCCCCGGGCTGGCCGACCGTGCCGGCGACGAACCTGTCGGGAAACTCGTAGTGGTGCACCAGAGCCATGACCTCTCCTCCTCGGGGGACTCCCCTTGCTGACCCAGCCGTTCCAGCCTAGTTGCCGTCGTCCGCCCGCTCGGCGGGCTCACTCGGCCTGACCGGCGCCGCCGCCCGGTTCGGGGCCGCCGTGCGCCTCGGTGAAGCGGCCGACGAACGTGCGGACCTGTCCCGACAGGGAGTTCACGGTGACGACGAACGGCGGCTTGTCGGCACCGGGGTAGTGCACGACGCTCACGGACGCCGGGTCGACCCCGATCCGCTGGAACTGGTCGAAGGGCTGGGCCAGCGCGTCGGAGAGGATCGCCTTGATCGGGTCGGCGTGGGCCACGAGCAGCCAGGCGTCGCGCTCGCCGAGCCGGGCGTTCCACCCGTGCACGGCCGCGACCACCCGTTCCCGCATGGCGTCCATGGCCTCCCCCTCGGGGAAGACGACGGCCGAGGGACGCTGCTGCACGGTCGTCCACAGCTCCTCCGACCCGAGGTCCTTGAGCGTGCGTCCGGTCCAGGAGCCGTAGTCGCACTCGATGACGCCCTCGTCTGCGTGCACGGGCGGCGTGCCACCGGCCCACGAGTCGAGCGCGAGGTGGAGGGTCTCCTCGCACCGCTGGAGCGGCGAGTGCACGGCGAGGGCGAGCTCGACGCCCCGGAGCCGCTCCCCGATCCCCATCGCCTGGGAGCGTCCGAGGTCGTCGAGGGCGATCCCCGGCCGGCGTCCGGCGAGGATCCCCTCGGTGTTGGCCGTACTCCGGCCGTGCCGGGCGAGGATGAGCGTGGGCATGGGCCCCAGCCTAGGGCGAGCCGACGCCCGCCCGTCCCGCCGCGATCCCGGCGTCCACTGGCTAAGCTCACCCGGTGAGCCAAACGATGAGACGCGTCGGCGAATCCGGGCTGACGGTGTCGCGCCTCGGCCTGGGCACGATGACGTGGGGCGCCGACGTCTCCCCCGCCGCCGCCCGTGACCTGGTGCGCCGATTCCTCGCCGACGGCGGCAACCTCATCGACACCGCGCCCGCCTACGGGAACGGCGCCGCCGAGAACGTCATCGGCAAGCTCATCCACACCGACATCCGTCGCGACGACCTCATCATCGCGACCAAGGGCGGGTTCGGGCTGCACGGCGGGCGCCGCAGCGTCGACACCTCGCGGCGGGCGCTGCTCGACGACCTGGCCGGATCCCTGCGGCGGCTGCACACCGACCACGTCGACCTGTGGCAACTGCACGCGTGGGGAACGGCCCCGCTCGACGAGACCCTCGACGCGCTCGACCACGCGGTCACCAGCGGCATGGCCCGGTACGTGGGCATCAGCAACTTCGTCGGCTGGCAGACCGCCCGGGCGGCCACCTGGCAGCAGGCGGTGCCGGGGCGGGCGCGCCTGGTCAGCACCCAGGTCGAGTACTCGCTCGTCGCCCGGCGGGTCGAGCTCGAGGTGCTGCCCGCGGCGCTGGCCCACGGCATGGGCGTGTTCCCGTGGTCGCCGATCGGGCGCGGCGTCCTCACCGGGAAGTACCGCTCGGGCACGCCGCGTGACTCGCGCGGCGGCTCCGACCATCTCTCGTGGTTCGTCGAGCCCTACCTCGAACCCAAGTACCGGGCGGTGGTGGACGCCGTCTGCACGGCCGCGGAGGGACTCGGGCTGACACCCGCGCAGGTGGCCCTGCTGTGGGTGCGCGACGCCCCGGGGGTCACGGCCCCGATCCTCGGCGCCCGCACGGTCGCCCAGCTCGGCGAGTTCCTCGACGTCGACGACCAGGTGCTGCCGCCCGCGATCGTCTCCGCGCTCGACGACGTCACCGGCGGGCCCAACCTGCTCCGCTGACGCGGGCGCGTCAGAAGATCGAGAACTGCGGGTCGAGCGGCGCGCGCCCGGCGAGCGCCAGCACGACGTCGCCGCCGCGCCCGTCGAGCACCGCGAGTTCGGCCTCGATCTCGAGGGTGATCCGCAGCGCGTCGGCCGGCAGGTCGACGGTGACGCCGGTGGCCGCGGCGAGGTCGAGCGAGTGCACGGTGAGCTCGAAGATCCGGGTGTGCAGGTAGGTGCAGATGCGCATGCCGCCGGCGATCGTGGTGATGATCCGCGCCTGCTCGGGGTCGTCGGCCTGGACGGCGTCGAGCGCCTCGGTCACCTGCGCGAGCAGCCGGGTCATGGCCTCCGTCGCCCCGTCGCGCAGGCCCTCGGCCGCGGCGATGGCCCGCTGGGCGACACCGTCGGCCGCGGCGAGCTGGCGGGTGGCGTGGTAGTACTCGGACGCCGTCGACAGGTCGATCCGGTCGGCCGGGCGGGCGAGGTACTCGAGCACGGTCTGCATGGAGCGGCCGGTGTGGGCGATGAGGTGCCGCACGTTCCACTCGCCGAGGGCGGGCTGCTCGTAGGCGGAGACCGGGATGCGCGACACCTGGTCGACGAAGGCGGCGGCCGTGTCGAGGTAGATCTGCGAGTGCTGCTCGAGGGTGTTCATGGCGTTTCCTCCCGGGGTTCGTCCCCAGCGTGACACACCCCCGCCGAAACGCCCGCATCGGGTCGGGCGTCCGCCGCCGTCCCGGCCTGCCCCTCGGGGTGGGGGGCCAGGGTGAGCTCCATGACGAGGGCGTCGACGCCGGGCCCGTAGTAGGAGGCCCGGCGGGCGATCACGGCGAACCCGGCGCGACGGTAGAGCGCGAGCGCGGCGGCGTTGTCGGGCCGCACCTCGAGCAGCATCCGCCCGGCCCGACGGGAGGCCCTGGCCACCATCTCCTCGAGCAGGCCGCCGGCGAGCCCCTGCCCGCGGTGAGCCGGGTCGACGAGGATGCGGTGCAGGTCGGCGTCCCCGGCCACCACCTGCACGGTGGCGGCGGCCACCAGCCGTCCGTCGACCCGGCGCACCCCGATGATCCGGTCGCCGGCACGCAGCTCGCCGTCCCAGGCGGCCGCGCTCCAGCGTTCCGGGGCGGGGAAGCACGCCTCGTCGAGGCGGGCGAGTTCGTCGGCTCCGGCGTCCGGGACGCCGGGCGCCCCGGTCACCGCCGGCTCAGCCGGGGCGTGACGAGCGTCGACTTGCGCGTGGAGGGCACGGTGGCGTCCGGCTTGCGGAGGTACAACGGCTCGATGCCGGCGTCCGGGAGCACGTCGATGGACGCCGCCAGCACCCCGGCGTCGAGGGCGCGCGGCCCGGGCGCGACCCGCGGGCCGAGGACGTCGGCGTAGAGGTCGGCCCCCGGGCCGACGACCGGCAGGTCGGGCAGCGTGTCGGGTCGGCCCACCTGCGGCTCGCCGATCCGCTCGCCGGCGGGCGAGTAGCGGGCCCAGTAGAGCTCGCGGCGGCGGGCGTCGGACGCCACGACGAACTCCCCGGCGGGTGCCTCCGACCCCAGCACGGCCTGACGGGCGACGACGTCGAGGCTGCAGACACCCTTGGGCACGGCGATCGTGCCGGGGAAGCCGCCGCCGAGCGCGGCGATGGTGCGGGCGGTGACGATGCCCACCCGCAGCCCGGTGAACGGGCCGGGTCCGAGGCCGACGACGACCCGCCCGACGTCGGTGAGGGCGATGCCCTCGTCGGCGCAGGCCCGATCGATGAGGGCCTGGAGGTGTTCGGCGTGGGCGCGGCGGTCGTCGACGCGCCGCGAGGCCACCGGCTCGCCGTCGCGCGCGAGGCCGATGCACACGTCGGTGGAGGTGTCGATCCCCAGCACCCACTCGCTCATGCCGGTGTCCCTTCGTCGGTCGTGGTGTCGGTGGCGGCCGCCGCATCGCCGGGCTCGGGGGCGTCGACGGCCAGCGGCGTGAGGTCGACGTCGTCCCAGCGGGGGCCGGTGCCGACGACGTAGACGATCCGGGTCTCGTCGTCCGGGTCGCCGCTGCGCCGGATGTCGACGTCGAGCCACGACGGGGCCAGCCCCTCGGCCAGGCCCGCCCCCCACTCGACGAGGGTGATCGAGTCGGCCAGGGTGGCGTCGAGGTCGATGTCCTCGAGCTCGGCGGGCGAGGAGAGCCGGTAGGCGTCGACGTGCACGAGGCCCGGCCCGTCGCCGAGCGGGCGGTGGACGCGGGACAGCACGAAGGTCGGCGAGATGATCGGCGAGGCGACGTGCAGCTCGGCTCCCAGTCCCTGGGTGAGCGTCGTCTTGCCCGCGCCGAGGTCGCCGCTGGCGATGACGACGTCGCCACCCCGGAGCACCCGGGCCAGCCGGCGTCCGAGCCGTCGCATCGCGTCGGCGTCTGGCACCTCGACGCGCACGGGAAGCCCGCGCTGCATGACGAAGCCGGTGGGAACCTCGCGCACGGCGTGGAACCCGTGGCGCTCCCACCAGTTGCGGGTGGCCGGGAACTCGCGGCGCGAGAGCAGCTCGAGCCGGGTGGCGCCGAGGTCGGTCGCCAGCTCGACGGCGCCGCGGACCATCGCCTCGGCGATCCCTGCGAGGCGATGCCCGGGAAGCACGCTCACCCGGTGCAGCCCGGCCAGGTCGCCGTCGAGGGTCATCAGCAGGCAGCCGACGACCTGTCGGTGGCCGTGGTCGTCGACGAGTTCGGCGATGACCCCCGGCGCGGTCGCCAGCGACTCAGCGATCTGCTCGGCGGTGTCGGACAGGTACGCCGGCGGCGGGTCGACCTTGGGGCGGGCCCCGAAGGCCTCCCGGATCACCGCAAGCATCGCGGCGGCGTCGGAGGGCTCCGCCACCCGCAGGCTCAGGTTGCCCTCCTCCACCTCCCCGGCCTGGCCGGGGGTTCCCCCGGACTGGGTCGACACGCGTTCGCTGGTCACAGCTCGGCTCCCGAAGTTGACTCGTCAGTCGTTGCGTTCCGCTCGACGATACCCACCGCGACGAGGGGCGTCGTCCCGCCCGCCCCGGTAGGGCCGGCGGCCCTGCCCATTCTGGCCCGAGCCGCCGCCGCCCCAGCCGCCCGAGTCCGGACGCGGACGCCCGCCCTTCGGCCCCCGCTTGCGGGCGGGCTGCCGGGGCGCGACGAGCGCGGCCAGGGCCGCCTCGGTGATCGGCTCGCCCGACACGGGACGGGCGCCGGTCTGCTCGGCGAGCTGGCCGTCGCCCGGGCGCGCCGGAACCGGCCGCACGGTGACTCCCGCGTGGTCGGTGAGCCGGGTGGCCGAACGCCGCTGGTGCGGCAGCACGAGGGTGACGACGACGCCGCGCTCCCCCGCCCGGGCGGTGCGCCCGGCCCGGTGCAGGTAGTCCTTGGAGTTCATCGGCGGGTCGACCTGCAGGACGAGCGACACGTCGTCGACGTGGATACCCCGGGCGGCGACGTCGGTGGCCACCAGCACCGGGACCGTCCCGTCCCGGAAGGCCTGGAGCATCCGCGCCCGGGCGCCCTGGGTGAGGCCGCCGTGCAGGGCACCGGCCATGACCCCCGACTCGCGGAGCTGCTCGGCGACCCGGTTCGCCCCCATCTGGGTGCGGACGAAGACGACCGTGCGGCCCTCGCGGTTGGCGATCTCGGCCGTCACCGGCACCTTCTCGTCGGGCTTCACGAGCGCGAGCACGTGCTCCATCGTCGACACCGAGGCGCGGTCGGTGTCGACCTCGTGGGTGATCGGGTCGTGGAGGTAGCGGCGGACCAGCCGGTCGACGGCGTGGTCGAGGGTCGCCGAGAACAGCAGCCGCTGGCCCCCGTCGGGGACGGCGTCGAGGATCGAGCTGACCGCCGGCATGAACCCGAGGTCGGCCATGTGATCGGCCTCGTCGAGCACCACGACCATGACCTGCGAGAGGTCGGCCGCCCCCTGGTCCATGAGGTCGATGAGCCGACCCGGCGTCGCGACGATGACGTCGACCCCCCGGTCGAGCGCCTTGAGCTGCGGGCCGTACGACATGCCGCCCGCGATGAGGGCCAGGTCGAGCTGGAGCGTGCGCGCCAGCGGCGCGAGCACGTCGGCCACCTGGAGCGCGAGTTCCCGGGTGGGCACGAGCACGACCGCTCGGGGCGCCCCGCCGGTGGGATCGGCGTCCGCGAGCCGGGCCAGCAGCGGCAGGCCGAACCCGAGGGTCTTGCCCGAGCCGGTCTGAGCCCGCCCGAGGACGTCGCGCCCGGCGAGGGCGTCGGGGATGGTCGCGACCTGGACGGGGAACGGCTCGCGGATGCCCTGGGCGGCCAGGGCGGCGACGAGTTGCGCCGGGACACCGAGGGCGGCGAACGGACCCTGCGCGTCGGCGCTGGTGGGGTCGAACGAGCCGGGCTGGACGTTGGACAGCTCGTTGGCATGCCAGTCCATCTGGTCGGCGTCGCGCTCGTCGCGCTCGTCGGCCATCACGTCGCGTCCCGGACGCCGCGCGCCGCGGCGGTCGTCGTCGCGACGGCGGGGGCGGGTCTCGCCACCCCAGTGCGGCGTGGCGGGGCGGGGGCGCCAGCTCCGGCGCGGCTGGTCGCCGGCGCCGGGACCGGAGTGCTCGCGACGGTCGTCGTCGCGGCGGCGCCACTCGCGGTCGTCGTCACGGCCCTGCCGACGGTCGTCGTCGCGGCCCGGTCGGCGGTCGTCGCTGCGGGTGCGCCACGGCTGCTCGTCGCCCCGGTTGCGCCAGGGCCGGTCGCCCGAGCGCTCGGCGGGGCGCTCGCTCGAGCGGTACCCGCCGTCACGGCGTCCGCCCTGCGCAGGACGCTCCTCCCAGCGGGACTGCCGGCGCGGGCCGGCGTCCCGGTCGGGGGCCCCCCACGTCTCGGTGCGCGGCTCCGGCCGCTGCCCGTAGCGGCGGTCACCGCGGTCGTCGAAGCGCCGCGCGGGACGCTCCTCGTAGCGGCGCTCGCCGCGGTCGTCGTAGCGGCGGTCACCGCGGTCGTCGAAGCGGCGCTCACCGCGGTCGTCGTAGCGGCGCTCGGGACGCTCGTCGTAGCGGCGCTCGCCGCGCTGCTCGCCGCGACGGTCGTCGGGGTACCGGCCGGGGCCGGACGGGGGCTGCCGGCGCGCGTCGCCGGGACGCTCGGCGCGCGGCTGGCGCTGCGCCTTCTTCTCGGGCGACCAGCGGGGCTTCTTCTTGCGACCGTCGCCTGTGGGGGACGGACCGGATCGGGGGATGCGGGGCATCGGGGGTACTCAGCTTTCCTGTGGCGCGGACGGCACACCACAGGCGGGACGCTCGGCGTCTCCGCGGGCAGGTTGACACCGCGAGTGAACAGACGTGGTGGCCGTCACCGGGTCGTGGCCGGGACGCCGTCGGCGAGCCGGAGCACCCTCGCGACGGCATGCGGCGGGGTGGCTCGACCTGAGCCGACGGACCAGCTTATCAGTGACCGGCGATGGTGAGCCCGTCGAGCGGATCGTCATCCAGGCGTCACCCGGCCGACACCGCCAGGTCACGGCCCGGAAATCCGCCCCGGCTAGACTCGGAATGTGCGAGTCGCCATCGTCGCGGAGTCCTTCCTCCCCCAGATCAACGGGGTGACGAACACGGTGCTGCGCATGCTCGAGCACCTGCGCGACACCGGCCACGAGGCCATGGTGCTGGCTCCGCAGGACGCCGGCCGCACCCCGCGCCAGTACGCCGGCTTCCCCGTCGTCCCCGTGGGCAGCATCCCGCTGCCCGTCTACCAGGACGTCCGGGTCACCACGGTGTCGCGCGCGACGATCGAACGCGAGTTCGCCGACTTCCGTCCCGACGTCGTGCACCTGGCCGCCCCGTTCGCGGTGGGGTACAAGGCGGCGCTGGCCGCCGCCAGCCTGCACATCCCCAGCGTGGCCATCTACCAGACGGAGCTCGCGACCTACGCCGCGCGCTACGGGTTCCCCCAGGTGGAGGCCATCTTCTGGCGGCGCCTACGCCAGGCCCACGAGCTGGCCACGCTCAACTTCGCGCCGTCCACCTACGCGCGCGACCAACTCCTCGCCCAGGGCATCCCGCGAGTGGGCATCTGGGCGCGGGGCGTCGACTCCACGCGCTTCCATCCCGACAAGCGCGACGACGAGCTGCAACGCTCCTGGGCGCCGGGCGGCGAGCGGATCATCGGCTACATGGGGCGACTGGCCAGCGAGAAGCGGGTCGAAGACCTCGTCGCCCTCGCCGGCATTCCGGGCACCCGGATGGTTGTCGTCGGCGACGGCCCCCAACGGCGCATGCTCGAGAAGATGCTCCCCGGCGCCGTCTTCACCGGACGGCGCACCGGGGACGACCTTCCCCGCCACCTCGCGAGCTTCGACCTGTTCGTGCACACCGGAGACCTCGAGACCTTCTGCCAGGCGATCCAGGAGGCGCAGGCCAGCGGCCTGCCCGTGGTCGCCCCCCGCCGCGGCGGCCCGATCGACCTCGTCGACCCCTCGCACACCGGCTGGCTCTACCCCCCGGGCGACCTCGACCAGCTGCGCCAGTTCACCCTCGACCTCGTCGGCGACGACGCGAAGCGTGCGGCGTTCGGGCGCGAAGCGCGGGCCCGGGTGGAGCACCGCACCTGGCCGGTGCTGTGCGAGGAGCTCGTCGAGCACTACCGCGAGGCGGTGCGCATCGGGGTGCACATCCCCCGGCTCACCTCGGCGGCACGCTGACCGGCGGCACGGCGGCCTGCAGTCCGGCGATGGTCGCGGGCAGCCGCCGCGCCAGCTCGTCCGGGGGCCACGGGCCCGGATTCTCCCGGGCGGCCAGGGCCTGGACGGACGCCGCGAGCGTGCCGGCGTCCGACCCGCTCAACCCCGCCGCGAGCAGGGTGCCCGCGATGCCGGCAAGGGTGTCCCCCGACCCGGCCTGAGCCGTCCACGCGGGTCCGGGGACAGCGATCCGCACGTCGCCCTCGGGACCCACGACGTACTGGGTGGCGCCCTTGAGCAGCACCGTCGCCCCGTGCCGGCGGGCGGCCTGGCGGGCGTGACCGATCGGGTCGGCCTCGACGTCGCGGCGCTCGACCGACAGCAACCGGGCCAGTTCTCCCGCGTGCGGGGTGAGCAGGCTGCCCTCGGGCAGGGTCACGTCGTCGAGCGCGCCGAGCGCGTCGGCGTCCACGACCATGGGGACGCCGTCGGCGACCCGGTCCGACAACCGCTGCGCGTTCCCGTCGCCGCGGCCCCAGCCCGAGCCGCAAACCCAGGCCTGCACCCTCCCGGTGCCGTGGACGACGCTCGGCAGCAGCGGACGCAGCAGCTCGCCCACCCGCTCGGGCCCCGCGTAGCGCACCATGCCCGCGCCCGCGTGCACGGCACCCAGCGTTCCGAGGAGGGCCGCGCCGGTGTAGTCGTCGGACCCGGTGTCGATGCCGACCACCCCCCGCGAGTACTTGTCGCTGGCGGCGTCCGGCCACGGCCACAGCCGCGCGACGTCGGCCCGCTCGGCGACCCGGGCCACCGGCCCGGGCACGGACACGCCGATGTCGACGACCTCGACCTCGCCGCAGCGGGACGCGGCGGGCTCGGCGACGTGGCAGAGCTTCTCCGCGATGAAGGTGACGGTGCGGGTGGCGGCGAACGCGGCCCCGGTCACGGCCGCGGAGTCGGCGTCCAGCCCCGAGGGCAGGTCGACGGCGAGCACGGGGACGCCGAGCGCCTCGGCCTCGGCGGCGAGCGTGGCCACGGGCTCACGCAGCCCGGGGCGTCCGCCGATGCCCAGCACCGCGTCGATGACGAGGTCGACGGCCGCAAGCCGGGCGACGGCGTCCGGGGTGTCGACGACCTGGCAGCCGGCCTCGCGGGCGGCCTCGATGCCGCCGGGGTGGATGGTCGACGCCGTCGACAGCACGAGCACCTCGGCGCCGTAGCGGGCCAGTTCGGCGCCGGCGAACAGGCCGTCGCCGCCGTTGTTGCCCGGTCCGGCGACCACGAGCACCCGCCACGGCTCCCGGGCGTCGTCGAGCATCCTGCGGGCGGCGGCGGCGACCGCGGCCGCGGCGATCCCCATGAGGTCGGCGTCCGGGCTGGCGGCGAAGAACGCCTCCTCGGCCCGGCGCACGGCGTCCGCGCTCACGACCGGGCGCATCAGTTCGCCTCGGCGATGACGACGGCGGTGGCGACTCCGGCGTCGTGGGACAGCGACAGGTGCAGCGCCGACACCCCCAGCGACGCGGCGAGGGCCGCCACCGTGCCCCGCACCGCGAACGACGGGCGTCCGGACGGGTCGCTCACCACCTCGGCGTCGTGCCAGTCGAGGCCTCCCGGCGCGCCGAGCGCCTTGGCGAGCGCCTCCTTGGCGGCGAAGCGGGCCGCCTGCGAGTGCGCGGCCAGCCCGGCCTCGCTCGGGGTCAGCACCCGGTCGACGACGCCGGGACGCCGCGCCGTCATGGCCTCCCACCGGTCGAGCCCGCACACGTCGATGCCGATTCCCACGATGCCCATGGCGCCCAGTCTGTCAGGCCGGCCCGCCGCCCGCCCGGCGTCCGGACGCCGAGCGGCTCACTCCACCGTCACCGACTTGGCGAGGTTGCGCGGCTGGTCGACGTCGTGACCGAGCCGGGTGGCCAGCTCGCAGGCGAACAACTGGAGCGGCACGGTGGCCACCAGCGGCTGCAGCAGGGTCGAGACCCGCGGGTGGCGGATGACGACGTCGCTGTACGGCAGCACCTCGTCGTCGCCGTCCTCGACGAGCACGATCGTCCGGGCGCCCCGGGCCCGCACCTCCTGGATGTTGGAGATCACCTTGTCGTGCAGCTGGTCGCGCCCGCGGGGCGGGACGACGACGAACACCGGGATGTCCTTCTCGACGAGGGCGATCGGCCCATGCTTGAGCTCGCCGGCCGGGAACCCCTCGGCGTGCTTGTAGGCGATCTCCTTGAGCTTCAGCGCGCCCTCGAGGCTCACCGGGTAGCCGACGTGGCGGCCGAGGAACAGGAACGAGTGCTCGTCGCGGAGCTCGCCCGCGAGGTCGAGCACCTGCCGGCCCTCGTCGAGCACCCGCTGGATCTTCTCGGGCATCGTCGACAGCTCGTCCATCACCGCGGCGATCTCCTCGCGGTACTTCATCCCGCGCACCTGGGCGAGGTAGAGCCCGAGCAGGTAGCAGGCGACGACCTGGGTGAGGAACCCCTTGGTGGAGGCGACGCCCCGCTCGGGCCCGGCGTGGGTGTAGATGACGGCGTCCGACTCGCGCGGGATGGTGGCGCCGTTGGTGTTGCAGATCGCGATGACCTTGGCGTGCTGTTCGCGGGCGTGGCGGATGGCCATGAGCGTGTCGGCGGTCTCCCCCGACTGCGAGATGGTGACGACGAGGGTCATCGGGTCGATGATCGGGTCGCGGTAGCGGAACTCCGAGGCGATCTCGACCTCGCAGGGGATGCGGGTCCAGTGCTCGATCGCGTACTTGGCCACGAGGCCGGCGTAGAAGGCGGTACCGCAGGCGACGATGACGATCTTGTCGATCCGGCGTAGCTCCTCCGGCCGGATGCGCACCTCGTCGAGGGTCAGCTCGCCGGACGCCGAGTAGCGTCCCAGCAGGGTGTCGGCCACCGCGCGCGGCTGCTCGTAGATCTCCTTGCGCATGAACCAGTCGAAGCCGCCCTTCTCGGCGGCCGCGATGTCCCAGTCGACGTGGTACGGCGTCACGGCGGTGGCCGTCGAGCCGTCGAGGTCGGTGATCGTCACCTCGTCGCGGGTGATCTCCACCACCTGGTCCTGGCCGAGCTCGATGGCGTCCCGGGTGTACTCGAGGAAGGCGGCGACGTCGGAGCCGAGGAAGTTCTCCCCCTCGCCGACGCCCACGACGAGCGGGCTGTTGCGGCGGGCGGCAACCACCCGCTCGGGGTCGTCGGAGTCGATCGCCACCAGGGTGAAGGCGCCCTCCAGGCGCCCGGCGACCGTGCGCATGGCCGCGGCGAGCGGCGTCCCGGCGTCGACGAGGCGGCCGAGCAGCTGGGCCGCCGTCTCGGTGTCGGTCTCGGAGGCGAAATGGACGCCGTCGGCCTCGAGCTCGGCCCGCAGCTCCGCGAAGTTCTCGATGATGCCGTTGTGCACGAGGGCCACCCGGCCCGACTGGCTGAGGTGCGGGTGCGCGTTGCTGTCGGTGGGACCGCCGTGCGTCGCCCACCGGGTGTGCCCGATGCCCTGGTGGGACGCCGGCAGCGGGCGGGCCGCCAGCTCCTCGTCGAGGTTGGTGATCTTGCCCGACTTCTTGCGGGCGCTCAGCGTCCCCTCGCTACCGACCGCGATACCGGCGGAGTCGTAGCCCCGGTATTCCAGCCGGCGCAGGCCGGAGATGACGACGTCCTGGGCGCTGCGCGGCCCGATATAGCCCACGATTCCACACATGGCAAGAAGTGTACAAACCAATTGCGCGTTTCGCCCAATCGGCTCCGAGTTGGCTTGTCAGCGGGCGGTTCGCGCGGTCGGAGCGTCAGTCCATCCCCAGGGAGAACATGGCCTCCATGTCATGGCGCGAGTACGTGCGGAACGCGACGTGGGTCTCGGTGGAGACGACGCCCGGGACCTTGTTGATGCCCTCGGGCACCACGGTGGCGAGGTCGTCGTGGGCCCGCACCCTGACGAGCGCGATGAGGTCGATCTTGCCGGTCACCGAGAACACCTCGCTCACGGCGTCGATGTCAGCGATCCGCTGGGCCACCTCCGGGATCCGATCGACATCGGCCTTGATGAAGACGATCGCGGTGATCATGCTACGGCTCCTTTCGCCCGATGCGGACCAGACTAGTGCCGTCGGCGGTGACGGCGGCGAGGGGTCGGACGGGCCGCGGCGCGGGCGCGCCCGGGAGGGCGGCCCGGGTGGTCACGGATGGGGGTGGCACCCCGTCGACGGCCAGTCCCACAGGGTGCGCAGGGCCCCCGGCAGGCCGAACCTCGCGCAGTCGGCGGCGGTCGCGAGGCCCACCGACCACACGGTCCAGTCACCGGTGGGGTTGCGGCGCAGGAGCAGGTACGACCCGTCGTCCTGGACGCTCACCTGCGCGGGCACCGACGACGGGGAGGGCTGCAGAGCGGTCGCCGCCCACACGGTGCCGGTGGCGTCTCGGCCCACGTAGGTCGAGTGCGGCGCCAGGCCGGTGTACGCGGTCACCGGGAGCTTGTTGAAGGTGGCGGCGGCGATGAGGAGCTCGCGGGTGAGCTCCGGGGTGAGCGCGAGGTTCTTGACACCCGGGGCGATCGAGGCGGAGGCGGCGGCGCTTCCCGACGGCGTCGCGGCCGCGGACGCCGACCCGGCCGACCCCGTGGCCGTCGCGGGGGGCGAACCAGCCGCCGACGAGGCCGAATCGGTCGCCGTGGCGGGCGAACCGGAGGCGGCCGGCGTCCCGGAGGACGCGGAGACGCCGGTGGCGGGGCTGGACGCCGCCTGGTCGGCGGGCGCGGCCTTGGCGCAGCCGGCGGCGGCCGCGACGAGCACTGCCACGAGGCTCGCCCGAGCGATCGCGGCCCATCGCTGTCGACCGGACATCGGCTCTCCCTTCGCCACTCCCGCACGTGTCACCCACCGGGGGCGACGCCGAACCGCCGGGACCGTGGCCCCGGCCGGTGGTGCGCCGGATGGACAGATCGTCGCACACATGTGAATCTGGCCCGCGGAGGCACCGGCTCCCACACGCCGGTGGAACGACCGTGAGCGATGCCGCGTCCGACCCGTCGACGAGGGACGACGACGATCCTCGAGGACCCTATATCGAGCTGTCGCGCGCCGAATGGACCGACCTGGCCGACCATACGGACATCGACCTCGACGAGGCAACCCTCAAGCGGTTGCGCGGCCTGGGCGACCCGACCAGCCGGGTCGAGGTCGCTGAGATCTACACCCCGCTCACCCAGATGATCCACCTGCACATGCGCCACACCGGGCACCTCTACCGGGCCAGCAACGCCTTCCTCGGCCTGTCGGTGCGGCGGACGCCGTTCGTGCTCGGGGTCGCCGGGTCGGTCGCGGTGGGCAAGTCGACGACGGCCCGACTGCTGCGCGAGCTGCTGTCCCGCTCCCCCGGCCGCCCCCAGGTCGAACTCATCACCACCGACGGGTTCCTGTACCCGAACGCCGAGCTGGAGCGCCGGGGCCTGCTCACCCGCAAGGGTTTTCCCGAGTCGTACGACCGGCGGGCCCTGCTGGCGTTCGTCGTCGACGTCAAGTCGGGCGTGCCCGAGGTGCGGGCCCCCGTCTACTCGCACATGAGCTACGACATCGTGCCGGGAGACTACGTCACGGTGGCCCAGCCCGACATCCTCATCGTCGAGGGGCTCAACGTGCTCCAGCCCGCCCGGACGAGGTCCGACGGCAGCACCGGGCTCGCCCTGTCGGACTTCTTCGATTTCAGCATCTACGTCGATGCCGACGAGGCGGTGATCCGGCAGTGGTTCCTCGATCGGTTCCTCCAGCTGCGCCGAACCGCGTTCAGCGACCCCCGCTCCTACTTCACCCGGTACGCCGAACTGTCCGACGCACAGGCGATCGCGACGGCCAACTCCGTCTGGGACGAGATCAACGGCCCCAACCTGCGGGTCAACATCGCCCCGACCAGGGCACGCGCGACCGCCATCCTGCACAAGGGACCCGATCACTCCGTCCAGCGGGTGCGCATCCGCAAGATCTAGCCGGACGCGGGCACGCTCACCGCGCCCCCGCGGGCGGGCGTGGTGGAACCACAAAGTGGGCAGTGCCCACTTCCGGGTCGACAGCCACCCGCAACCGGCCACCACGCGGAACGGCAGGCTGACAAGGTGCTCGTCCACCGTCGCCCGGGCCCCCGCGCGCCACACCGGAGCTTCCTCCTCTGCACGGCACCGGCAAGGGGCCTTACCCTGAGCGCATGACCGAGCAGCAGGCGCGAGCGACGATCTACGACGTCGCGGTGCGCGCCGGGGTGAGCCACCAGACGGTGGCCCGCATGCTGCGCGGCGAAACGGTGCGCCCCGACAACCGGGACCGGATCGCGGTGGCGCTGCGCGAACTCAACTACCGCCCCAACGAGGAGGCCAGGGCTCTCGCGCGGAACCGCTCCAACCGGATCGGCGTCCTCGGCGGGCACATCTCCGACGGTGCGCCGGCCAAGATCCTCGCCGGCGCCAACCGCGCCCTCCGCGAGGCGGGCTTCGTCCTCGACACCATCGCGTTCGACCCCGACAACGTCGTCGACACCGAACAGGCGGTGCAGGCGGTCGAGCGGTCGCACCTCGCCGGCGTCCTCGTCATCGCGCCCACCGACATCGTCGTGGGGGCCCTCGACCTCACCCGGCTCGGGATCCCGGTGGCGGTCGAGGCGGACATCATCGACAACCGGCGTCCGGACTTCAACGCCTCGATCGCCCTGGCCGTCGAGCATCTGCTCGCCCTCGGACACCGCCGGTTCCTGCACATCGCGGGGCCGCAGAACTGGCCGTCCGCGCGCCACCGGCGTCAGGTCGTCGACGACCTGCTGGCCCGCAACGGGGCCAGCGCCACCACCGCCTTCGGCGACTGGAGCGCCGAGTCGGGAGCCCTCGCGGCCGCGCAGCTCCCCGACGGGGCGACCGCGGTGGTGTCGGCCAACGATCTCATGGCCCTGGGAGCGATGAGCGTGCTCTTCGCCCGCGGCCTCGACGTGCCGGGCGACGTGAGCATCACCGGGTTCGACGGCGACCCCGACACGGAGTTCTGGCGTCCCCCGCTGACGACCGTCGCCGTCGACTACCTCGCGTCCGGGCGGTATTCGGCCGAGTTCCTCCTGAGCCTCATCGAGGGCGGCCCCGAGCCCGCCCAGCTGCAGCCCCCACACCTCGTCGTGCGGGAGAGCACGGCCCCGGCGCGGTCCCGCACCCGCGTCACGACCCGCCGGGAGCCCTCCCCCGCGAGGTAACGATCCGGTCACGGCCGGTCCGTCCTTGAGCAGAGCCCTTGACACCCCGGCTCGTCCTCGGCGACTGTTACCGGTAACAGTTACCGCTAACACTTCGACGGAGACTCAATGACGAGCGAGTGGGACGACGGCCGTATCCGCTTCGGTGCGGCCTACTACTGCGAATACCAACCGACCGAGTCGCTCGACCGCGACCTCGACCTCATGCGCGAGGCCAACTTCACGGTGATCCGCGTCGGGGAGTCCGTGTGGTCGAGCTGGGAGCCCCGCAACGGGGAGTTCTCGCTCGACTGGATGCAGCCGGTGCTCGACGGGGCGCACGCCCGCGGCATCGACGTCATCCTCGGCACGCCCACCTACGCCGTGCCGCCGTGGCTGTTCACCCAGTACCCCGAGATCGCGGGCCAGGCGGCGACCGGCGTCCGGCACCCGTGGGGGGCGCGCCAGGAGGTGGACATCACCCACCCCGCGTTCCTGTTCCACGCCGAGCGGGTGATCCGGCGGATCGTCGAGCGCTACGCGTCGCACCCGGCGGTCATCGGCTACCAGCTCGACAACGAGCCCGGCGTGCTGCTGCTGCACAACCCGGCCACCTTCCGCAGGTTCGTCGACTGGCTGCGCGAGCGCTACGGGGACGCCGAGACGCTCAACCGGGAGTGGGGCCTCACCTACTGGTCGCACCGCATCTCGGACTTCTCCGAACTGTGGGTTCCCGACGGCAACGCCCAGCCGCAGTACGACCTCGCCTGGCGCCGCTTCCAGGACGGGCTGGTCACCGAGTTCATCGGCTGGCAGGCCGACATCGTCCGCGAGTACGCACGGCCCGACCAGTTCGTCACGACCTGCCTCGCCCTCGACCGGCCGGCGCTCAACGAGGCACGCCTCGGCGAGCGCCTGGACGTCACGGCGTCCAACCCCTACTACGCCATGCAGGACCACCTCGACCTCACCAAGGACCTCGCCCGGCCCACGTCGTGGACGCGCAGCGGCGTCCAGGGCCTCCTCGAACTGGCCGACCGGAGCTACGGGGTGCGCGGCGAGCGGTTCCTCGTCACCGAGACCAACGCCCAGTCGATCGGCGGCAGCTCGCACAACCTGCCCCCCTATCCGGGGCAGCTCGTCCAGGCCGGGCTCGCCCTCGTCGCGCGGGGGGCGGCGATGATCGAGTACTGGCACTGGCACAGCCTCCACTACGGCACCGAGACGTACTGGATGGGCGTCCTCCCGCACAGCCAGCAGCCCGGGCGCGTCTACCGGGAGCTCACCGAGCTCGGCTCCGTGCTCAAGGCGATCGGGCCGAGCCTCACGGGGTACGTGCCGGACGCCGACGTGGCCGTGCTGTGGTCGACCGACTCGAAGCACGCCCTCGAGTTCCAGCCCCCGATCGAGGGCCCCGACGCCGCGCACGGTTACGTGCAGCGCAACCCCGCGGCGTACGCGACGATCGTCAACGCGTTCCACCGCGGCGTCCTGGACGCCGGCGGCCAGGCGCACATCGTCGACGTCGAGCACCTCGCCGGGGTCACCGGCGCGGAGCTGGCAGCCCGGTACCCGGTCGTGGTCGCCGCCGGCCTCTACGTGGCCACCGACGACCTGCTCCGGCTGCTCGTCGACTACGCGGAGGCCGGTGGCCACCTGGTCGTCGGAATCCGCACCGGCTACGGCGACGACGAGGCCCGCGCCCGGATGGCCGTGGCCCCGGACGGGCTGGTCGAGGCGGCGGGGATCAGCTACGAGGAGTTCTCCTCCCTCGCCGAACCGCTGCGCGTCACCGGCGCCGGCGGCTTCGAAGTCCCCGAGGACGCCGCCGGGCTGCACTGGGCCGACGGTGTCCGGGTGCACGGCGCTGACGTGCTCGCCCGCTTCGAGCACCCGTGGCTCGGCGGCTTCCCGGCGGTCACCCGCCACCGGGCGGGACGCGGGCAGGTCACCTACGTCGGCACGGTGCCCAACCGCGGCCTCGCGCGCGCGCTGTTCGCCGACGTCGTGACCCCGCTGGCCCGCGACTGGGAGCGCGACCCCGCGGTCACCGTCCTGTCGGGATCGACGGGTTCGGGCCGCGTCGTCTTCCTGCACAACTGGTCGTCCGCGGAGGCCTCCGCCACCGTGCCCGTGACGGCCGCCAACCTCGTCGACGGCGAGAACCTCGCCGCCGGCTCACGGCTGACTCTGCCCGCCTGGGGAGTCACCGTCCTGCAGGTCAACGACTGACCTGCCCACCCACCACAACACCTTCCGAGGAGCACCCATCATGACCAGTCTTTCCCGCCGCAACCTGCTGCTCGCCGGAGCGGGCGCCGCCTCAGCCGCCGCGCTGAGCGCCTGCTCCCCCACCGCCGGCCAAGCGCCCAAGGGCGGCACCAGCGCCGCCGCCAGTTCGAGCAGTTCCGCGATCAGTGACGCCGACCGCCAGAAGGCCCTCAACACCCCGACCAACCTCACGTTCTGGACCTGGGTGCCCAACATCAAGGACGAGGTCGCGCTCTTCATGAAGGCCTACCCGAACATCAAGGTCGACGTGCAGAACGTCGGCCAGGGAGCAGCCCACTACCAGAAGATGCGCACGGCACTGAAGGCGGGCAAGGGCGCCCCCGACGTGGCGCAGGTCGAGTTCCAGTACGTCAACTCGTTCACGCTGACCAAGGACCTCCTCGACCTCACCCCGTACGGTGGCGCGTCCCTGCAGTCGAAGTTCGTGCCGTGGACCTGGAGCCAGGTGGCCTTCAACGGCGGCATCTGGTCGGTGCCGCAGGACTCGGGCCCCATGGGCAACCTGTTCCGCTCCGACATCATGTCCCAGGCCGGCATCACGACCGGGGCGGCCACGTGGGACGAGTACATGACCCAGGCCGAAACGGTGCGCAGCAAGACGTCGTCCTACATCTCCAACTTCGCGCCCACCCAGGCCGGCGTCATGATCGGGCTGTTGTGGCAGGCGGGCTCCAAGCCGTTCGGCTACGACGGCAAGCAGACCGTGAAGATCAACCTCACCGACTCCAACGCCAACAAGATCGCCACCTACTGGCAGAACATGATCAAGAAGGACCTCGTCTCGGTCGACCCCGACTTCAACGACGCCTGGTACCAGGGCCTGGCCAAGGGCAAGTACGCCGGCTGGCTCACCGCCGCCTGGGGGCCGGTCTTCCTCCAGGGCACGGTGGCGAAGACGTCCGGCAAGTGGCACGCCGCGAAGCTTCCCCAGTGGTCGGCAGGCGACGACGTGACGGGCAACTGGGGCGGCTCGACGAACGCCGTCCTCAAGCCGACGCAATACCCCATCGCCGCGTACGAGCTCGCCACCTGGATCAACACGAACCTCCAGTCGACGCTCATGTTCGCCAACAAGCAGTCGCTGTTCCCGACGACCAAGGACACGCTGAGCGACTCGAGCTTCGTCGACGCGAAGTCGAGCTTCTTCGGGGGCCAGCAGGTGAACAAGCTGTTCAGCCAGATCAGCACGACGGTCGACCCCAACTTCCCGTGGCTGCCGTTCATGGACTACGCGTACTCGAGCTACAACGACACCGTGGGCAAGGCGATCACGGCCAAGGGCGACCTGGTCTCCGGCATGGCGGCATGGGAGAAGGCGCTCACCACCTACGCCAAGTCCCAGGGCTTCACCGTGACCCAGTGAGTGGGTGACCAGATGACTGCCTCCCACCAAGCCAGCCGGCGACAGGCCAGGGCGGGACTGTTCTTCACCCTGCCGTTCATGGTCGTCTTCACCGTGATGCTGTTGATCCCGCTGATCTACGCGGCGTACGTCAGCCTCTACCAGAGCACCCTGGTGGGGGGCGTCCACTTCAGCGGGCTCGCCAACTACGTCCAGGCGTTCACCGACCCGCTGTTCCTGCACGGCCTGCTGCGGATGGCGCTGTTCCTCGTCATCCAGGTGCCGATCATGCTCGGGCTCGCCCTGTTCATCGCTCTGGCCCTCGACAGCGGTCGGGTCAAGGGGGCGAAGGCCGTCCGGCTGCTCACCTTCATGCCCTACGCCGTGCCCGGGGTCGTCGCCACCCTCATGTGGGGCTATCTGTACGGCGACGACTTCGGGCCGATCGCCCAGGTGACCAGGGCGATCGGGCTGGGCAGCCCGCACCTGTTGAGCAACGCCAACATGCTCGGGTCGATCATGAACGTCGTCACCTGGGAATTCGTCGGCTACAACATGGTGATCATGTACGCGGCGCTGCGCGCCATCCCGACGGAGCTCTACGAAGCGGCTGCGATCGACGGGGCGGGTGCCATCCGCACCGCCCTGTCGATCAAGGTGCCCAACATCCGCAGCGCGATCCTGCTGACGGTGATCTTCTCGATCATCGGCACCTTCCAGCTGTTCAACGAGCCGAGCCTCATGCGCAACCTCAACCCGACGGCGATCGACAACGCCTACACGCCCAACTTCTACGCCTACAACCTGGCGTTCGTGAACCAGGACGTGAACTACGCGGCCGCCATCGCCTTCGCCCTCGGGTTGTTCATCGCGATCATCAGCTACATCGTCCAACTCAGCACCTCACGAAGGGGGGCGACCCGATGAGTGCCTCCGCGCTCCGGGCGGAGGAGAGCTCCGTCACGTCGGCACCGGCCCGAACCCGGCACACCGCCTGGACCGACCGCAAATCGCCGGTGCTGTCGGTGATCATGTGGATGCTGGCGCTGTATTTCGCCATCCCGATCATCTGGCTGGTGATCTCCTCAACCAAGAACAACGCCGACCTGTTCAGCAGCTTCGGTCTGTGGTTCGGCAGCAGCATCCACCTGCTGCAGAACATCCGCGACGTCTTCACCAGCCAGAACGGGCTCTATGCGCGGTGGGCCCTCAACACCATCCTCTACTCGGTGGTCAGCGCCCTGGGCGCGACGATGCTGGCGACCATGGCGGGGTACGGGTTCGCGAAGTATCGCTTCCCGTTCAAGCGGGTCATGTTCTCGGTGGTCCTCGGGTCGATCATGATTCCGCTGACCGCCCTGGCGATCCCCACGTACCTGCTGTTCTCCTCGGCCGGGCTCACCGACACCATCTGGGCGGTCATCATCCCCTCGCTGGTCAGCCCCTTCGGCGTCTACCTCATGCAGGTCTACGCCGCCGACGCGATCCCGGACCAGCTGTTGGAGGCCGGACGCGTCGACGGCGCGGGCGAGATCACGATCTTCTTCCGGATCGGGCTGCGGATGCTCGGACCCGGACTGGTCACGGTGTTGCTGTTCACCCTGGTGGCGACGTGGAACAACTACTTCCTGCCGCTCATCATGCTGAGCACCAACACCCTCTACCCGCTGACGGTCGGCCTCGCCCAGGAGCAGTCCGCGGCGTCCGCGGGTGGTAGCGCGCAGGCGCTGTTCTCGACCGTCATCACCGGCTCGCTCGTCGCGATCGTGCCGCTCATCGTGGCCTTCCTGTTCCTGCAGCGGTACTGGCAGAGCGGGCTGGCCACCGGCGGCGTCAAGGAGTAGCCGGGAACCCACAAGGCCGGACGGGCCGGGGGCACGCCTGCGGGGGCGGCTCCCGGCCCGTCCCCGTTGCCGCGGGGGCGTCACGGCGCAACGCCGGCGTCCGCAGGGAGCGCCCGCCTACAGCTGCAGCCGGCGCTTGACCACCTCGGCGAGGTCGCCGCTGATCCGCTGGGCGAGTTCGAGCGTGCCCGCCTCCACCATCACCCGGACGAGCGGCTCGGTGCCGGAGGGACGCAGCACGACCCGTCCGCCCGTGCCCAGTTCGCGGTTCCAGTGGGCGACGGCGGCGGTGATCTCGGTGTCGATGCCGGCCCGGGACTTGTCGACGCCCGAGACGTTGATCATCACCTGCGGGAGCCGGGTCATCACCGCGGCGAGGTCCTTCAGCGTCCGGCCGGTCTTGACCATCCGGGCCGCGAGGTGCAGGCCGGTGAGCACGCCGTCGCCGGTGGTGGCGAACTCGCTCATGATGACGTGCCCCGACTGCTCGCCGCCGAGGGTGAAGCCGTTGGCGTTCATCGACTCGAGCACGTAGCGGTCGCCCACCTTCGTGAGGTCGACCCGGATGCCGTGCTCGCGCATGGCGTTGACGAACCCGAGATTGCTCATCACGGTGGCGACCACGGTGTCGGACGCGAGCGTGCCCTCCTCGCGCATGGCGAGGGCGAGGATCGCGAGGATCTGGTCGCCGTCGACGAGCGTGCCCTCGGCGTCGACCGCCAGGCAGCGGTCGGCGTCCCCGTCGAACGCGAGCCCGAGGTCGGCGCCGTGCGCCACGACGGCCGCCTGGATGTCCTGCATGTGCGTGGAGCCGCAGTTCTCGTTGATGTTGAGCCCGGTCGGCGAGTTGTGGATCGGGATGACTGTCGCGCCCTGGGTCTCGAAGGCGGCCACCGCCGTCATCGAGGACGCCCCGTTGGCGCAGTCGAGCACGACGGTCAGCCCGTCGAGGCTGGCCTCGTCCGAGCCGAGGCTGGAGACGAGGTGGGCGACGTACGCCTCGATCGCCCCGAGGTCGTCACCGACCCGGCCCACCGCGCGACCGACCGGGCGCTGCCACAGCTCGCCCATCCGGGCCTCGATGGCGTCCTCGAGTGCGTCGTCGAGCTTGACGCCGCCCTGGCTGAAGAACTTGATGCCGTTGTCCGGCATGGGGTTGTGGGACGCCGACAGCATGACTCCCAGGTCGGTGCCGTGCTGGCTCACGAGATAGGCGACGCCCGGTGTCGGCACCACCCCGACGCGGACCACGTCGACGCCCGCGGACGCGAGTCCGGCGACGACGGCCGCCTCGAGGAACTCGCCGCTGGCCCGGCCGTCCCGGCCCACCAGTGCCCGCGGCCGGTGTCCGACCTCGAACACCCCCGCCTCACCCAACACGTGCGCGGCCGCGACCGACAGGTCGAGCGCCAGTTCGGCGGTCAGATCGACGTTCGCCTGACCGCGCACGCCATCGGTCCCAAAGAGTCGGCCCATGCCCGGCACTATACCGAGGGCCTCCCTGCCGCCCCGAACCCGGCGTGCCGCCCTCGGGGCGCGGACCGGATGCGTGGCCCCGTTCGCCCGGCGGCCCCTCTCGTCCCCACCGATCGCGGGGCGGGCGATTCCTCCGCAGGGGCGGGCGAATTCTGCTGTGAGAGCGTCGAGAACGCCCGCACGAGCAGAGAACGCCCGCCCCTCGAGATCCCCCACCCGCACACGGACGCCGGAACGCCGACGGCCGCCGTCCCCCGGAGGGAGCGGCGGCCGTCGGACAGCGGCTGAGGCGACCAGGGTCGCCCGGAATCAGCGCTTGGAGTACTGCGGAGCCTTGCGGGCCTTCTTGAGACCGGCCTTCTTGCGCTCCTTGACGCGGGCGTCGCGGGTGAGCAGCCCGGCCTTCTTCAGCGAGGGGCGGCTGGCCTCGGCGTCGATCGCGTTGAGCGCACGGGCGATGCCCAGGCGCAGCGCACCGGCCTGGCCGGTGACGCCGCCGCCGTCGATGCGGGCGACGACGTCGTACGAGCCGACGACGTTGGCCGTGACGAACGGCTCGTTGACGCTCTGCTGGTGCAGCTTGTTCGGGAAGTAGTCCTCAAGGGGACGACCGTTGACCTTCCACTGCCCGGAGCCGGGCACGAGGCGGACGCGGGCGACGGCCTCCTTGCGGCGTCCGGTGGCGCCACCGGCGGCCACCACGGCGGGGCGGGCGCCCGTGCCGGCCGACCCCTGCGGAGCGGAGTCGCTGCGGTAGGCGATCTCGCGGTTGTTCTCGTCGGTGAAGGGCGTGACCTCGTCGCCGAGGGTCTCGTCAAGCTCTACGGTCTCTGACACAGTCAATCCTTGATTCGCGAATTCCGGAGGGTCACTGGGCGATCTGGGTGATCTCGAACGGCTGCGGCTTCTGCGCAGCGTGGGGGTGCTCGGGGCCGGCGTAGACCTTGAGCTTGCCCATCAGCTGACGGCTGAGCTTGTTCTTCGGCAGCATGCCCCACACGGCCAGCTCGACGGCCTTGCGGGGGTCCTTCTTCAGCAGCTCGCCGATCGGGGTCGCCGTGAGGCCGCCCGGACGCCCGGAGTGCCGGTAGCGCATCGAGTCGGTGGCCTTGCGGCCGGTGAGCGCGATCTTGGAGGCGTTGACCACGATGACGAAGTCACCGCCGTCGACGTGGGGGGCGAAGGTCGCCTTGTGCTTGCCGCGCAGGAGGGTGGCGACCTGCACCGCGAGGCGGCCGAGCACCACGTTCTCGGCATCGATCACATGCCAGTTCCGGGTGATCTCGCCGGGCTTCGGGCTGTACGTAGACACGGTTCGCTGACCATCTTCCACTAGGTGTTCACAGGTATGCATGCGCTGGACACTGGGCGGACGCCGCATCGCGGGGGTCGGCCCGCGGCCGACGACATCGGCACACGCATGCCACTGCGCAACAGCGGAACACACTACCTTCCCGCCAGCGCGAGGGCAAAACGAGGGGGCTCCTCAGCCGACCCGGACGACGGCCGCCGAGTGGCCGCCGAGGCGCACCGTCGGAGCGTCCCCGCCGGTGCAGGAGGCCGTGCCGATCGTGTAGACAGGGTCGACCCCGGCGTCCATCGGCACCTCCACCTGCCCGCCGCCGAAGTTCACGACGAGCGCCATGCCCGCACCGCGCTCGAGCACCAGCCAGTGGTCGTCCTCGCTGTACCGCGTGGACGTGTGGTCGAACCTGGGATCGACGAGGTCCGGGAAGCGGCGCCGCAGCCCGATGAGCTCGCGGTAGGTGCGCCAGATCTCCGCATGGTCTCCAGCCTCGATCTCCGACCACTGCAGCTTCGAGCGCTCGAACGTCCCGGGGTCCTGCGGGTCGGGCACCGTCGCGTGGTCCCACGCCATCTCGGCGAACTCCCGGAGCCTCCCCTCGGTGATCGCGGCCCCCAGGTCGGGCTCGGGGTGCGAGCTGAAGAATGCCCACGGGGTGCTCGCCGCCCACTCCTGGCCCATGAACACCATGGGCGTGCTGCCGTTGAGCAGGGTGAGCGCCGCCGCGATCCGCAACTGCGGGACGCCGAGCCGGGCGGACAGTCGCGCCCCGTCGGCCCGGTTGCCGATCTGGTCGTGGTTGTCGGAGCACACGACCAGCCGGGAGGCCGGGATCCTGGCGGTGTCCAGCCGCCGGCCGTGGCGGCGTCCGCGGAACGAGGAGTGGGTGCCGTTGTGGAAGAAGCCCTCCTCGAGCACTTTCGCCAGCGCCGCGAGCCCGGCGAAGTCGGCGTAGTAGCCGGTGGCGTCGCCGGTGAGGTTCGTGACGAGGGCGTGGTGGAAGTCGTCGCTCCACTGGGCGGTGAGCCCGTAGCCGCCTCCGTCGCGGGAGGTGATGAGGCGCGGGTCGTTCTGGTCGGACTCGGCCACCAACGACAGCGGACGCCGCTCGAACGCCGACAGCGCCTCCACCTCGTCGGCCAGTTCCTCGAGCAGGTGCACGGCCCGGCTGTCGACGAGCGCGTGCACGGCGTCCAGGCGCAGCCCGTCGACGTGGTAGTCGTGCAGCCACATGAGCGCGTTGTCGATGATGAACCGGCGCACAGGGTCGGAGCCGGGGCCGCTGAGGTTGACCCCCGCACCCCAGGGCGAGGAGATCGAGTCGTCGAGGTAGGGCCCGAACCGGGGCGCGTAGTTGCCGCTCGGCCCGAAGTGGTTGTAGACGACGTCCTGGATGACGGCCAGCCCCCGGGCGTGACACGCGTCGACGAACCGTTGGTAGGCCCGTGGGCCCCCGTAGGCGTGGTGCACGGCGTACCAGCCGACACCGTCGTAGCCCCAGCCGTGCTCGCCGTTGAAGGCGTTGACCGGCATCACCTCGACGATGTCGATGCCGAGCTCCACGAGGTGGTCGAGCCGGGCGATGGCGGCGTCCAGGGTGCCCTCGGCGGTGAAGGTGCCGACGTGCAGCTCGTAGATCACTCCCCCGGCGAGTTGCCGTCCCGTCCACTGCCGGTCGGTCCACTCGAAGCGGTCCGGGTCGACCGCGCGAGAGAGCCCGTGGACGCCGTGCGGCTGGAACCGCGATCGGGGGTCGGGCACCGGGTTCTCGTCGTCGTCGAGGAGGTAGCCGTAGTCGACCCCGTCGCCGAGCCGGGCCGCCTCCGGGCCGGGGAGGCGCCACCAGTCGTCGGCGTCGCGTTCGAGCTCGACGGGCTCCGACGGTCCCTCGCCGGTGTCGGCCACGAGGCGGACCCGGTGGCACTGCGGCGCCCACACGTCGAACGAGACACTCACGATCCACCTTCCCGGCACGCCGCATCCGTTGCAGGGCCGCGTCCACCACACCATGAACCCGTCGGCCCCTTCAACCGGCGAGGCCTCCGGGCAACACGTTCGGGTGGGCACAATCGGTGGATGGCCGTATCGCAGCCCTTTCCCGCCCGACGTGGCCTGACGCTCGTCACCGGCAGGCTCGCCGGTCTCGGGCTGCTGGTGGCCGGCCGGCTCCGGCGGCCCGCCGCGGCGCACGCCCCGCGGGTCACCAACCCGGCCCCTCACGAACTGCGGGCGCTCCTGCACGAGCGAGCAGGCACCATTGCCGGGCGCCTCGGCGACCCCCGCCTCGGAGAGATGTTCGAGCGGCAGATGCTCGACACGTGGGAGACGACGCTGCGGCCGCTGGAGGGTGGGCGCACCTTCGTCATCACCGGTGACATCCCCGCCATGTGGCTGCGCGACTCGTCCGCGCAGCTGCGTCCGTTCGTCCCCCTGCTCGCGCAGTCGGACGCCGTCCGCGACGCGGTGGCCGGGGTGATCGCCGAGCAGTGGGACCTCATCGCCACCGATCCCTACGCCAACGCCTTCAACCGCACCGACTCGGGGCTCACGTGGCACGTGCTCGACCTGCCCGCCCATCCCCGGGTGTGGGAGCGCAAGTACGAGATCGACTCCCTCGCGTTCCCCGTCCAGCTGGCCTGGCAGTTCTGGCGGGCCACCTCGTCGGCCGCCCACCTCACCCCCCGGGTGCATGCGGGGCTGCGCCTCGTCCTCGACACCTGGCGGACCGAGCAGCGCCACGCCGAGCGCTCCACCTACCGGTTCGTGCGTCCCGGCGGTGACGACAGCCTTCCCCGCGACGGCCACGGCGGCCCGGTCGCCGAGTGCGGGCTCACCTGGTCGGGCTTCCGCCCGTCCGACGACAGGTGCCGGCTGGGCTACAACATCCCGGCGCAGCTGTTCGCCGCCCACGCCTGCGTCCTCATCGCCGAGCTGGCCGAGGCCGGCTTCGACGACGGGCTGCTGGCCGCCGACGCGCTCGCGCTGTCCGACGAGCTCACCCGGGCGGTGCAGGGGCACGGCGTCACCGAGGAGGGGTTCCTCGCCTACGAGGTCGACGGGCTCGGCGGCCGCTTCGTCGCCGACGACGCCAACATGCCGAGCCTGCTGTCGCTGCCGCTCTGCTCGTCGCTGTCGGCCACCGACCCGCTCTACCTGGCCACCCGCGAGGTCGTCCTCTCGGAGCGCAACCCCTACTGGTTCCGGGGTCGTGCGGCGTCCGGCATCGGCAGCCCGCACACCCTGGGACGCCGGGTGTGGCCGATCGCCCTGGCGGTGCAGGCGCTCACGTCGACCGACCGCGAGGAGCAGGTGGCCCTCGTCCGCACGCTCGCTTCGACCGACGCCGGCACCGGGCTCATGCACGAGAGTTTCGACGTGGACGACCCGGCCGACTTCACCCGCCCCTGGTTCAGCTGGGCGAACTCGATGTTCTGCGAGCTGCTCCTGACCCTGGCGGGCGAGCCCGTCGAACCCGGTCCGCCCGCAGGCTGACGGCGTTCCGGACGCAGGCCATCACGGCCGATTCTGCCAGCCTGCGAACCGCTTCCCACTAGCGGGGTCGCCTTAGTGGGAGGGCTGTTCGAGGCCCCCCGGAACACCCCCCGGGATGCCTTGCACGGTGCCTGGGATGGGTGCACTGTTGGGCGCATGAGTTCAAAGGTGAGCACATCGAACACGGTGTCCAGTCCCGCAGACCTACGCAACGTGGTCCTGGTCGGATCGTCCGGTTCCGGCAAGACCACGGTGTTCGAGTCACTGCTCAAGGCACGCATCTCCGGATACCGCGGCGAGCGCGAGGACGCCGAACGCGCGGCGTCCCTGACCCTCGCCTCCGTCGCCACCGGCGACGTCGTCGTCAACCTGCTCGACGCCCCCGGGCATCCCGACTTCGTCGGCGAGTTGCGCGCGGGCCTGCGCGCCGCCGACGCCGCGGTGTTCGTCGTGAGCGCGGCCGACGGCATCGACAACGCCACCAGCGCGCTGTGGCGCGAGTGCCGGGCCGTCGGCATGCCCCGGGCCATCGTCATCACCAAGCTCGACGTCGAGGGCAGCGACTACGACGCCGCCGTCGACGCCTGCCGCGCCCTCGGCGAGGCGATCGTGCCCGCCTACCTCCCGCTGCGCGACGCGGCCGGCACCATCGTCGGCAACATGTCGCTGGTCACCCGGCGGGTACACGACTACTCCTCGGGCGAGGAACAGGTCCGCGAGCCGAGCGCCGACGAGATCGCCCAGATGGACGCCTACCGCGGCGACTTCCTCGAGGGCGTCATCACCGAGAGCGAGGACGACGACCTCATGGAGCGCTACCTCGAGGGCGAGGACCTCGCCATCGAGTCGGTGCGCGGCGACCTGCTCAAGGCGATCGCCCACGGCACCTTCCACCCGGTCGTGCCGGTGCAACCGGCCACCGGCCTCGGCGTCGAGGAACTGTTCAGCATCATCGAGAACGGCTTCCCCCACCCGGCGCTGCACCCCCTGCCCACCATCACCACGGCCGACGGGGCCGAGGTGCTCGAGGTGTCCTGCGACCCCGCCCAGCCGCTCGTCGCCGAGATCGTTCGCACCACCTCCGACCCGTTCGCGGGCCGGCAGAGCATGGTCCGCATCTTCTCCGGCACCCTGCGCACCGACGACGTCGTCCACGTGGCCGGCCACCGGGAGGTGTTCACCGGGGTCGAGGACGGCGCCCACCCGGGCCACGACGAGGACGAGAAGATCGGGCCGCTGTCCTTCCCGGTCGGGGTGGAGATGAAGCAGAAGAGCGAGGCGATCGCCGGCGACATCGTGCTGGTCTCCAAGCTCACCCGCGCCGAGACGTCCGACACCCTGTCGGCCAAGGACCGTCCCGCGCTCGTCGAGCCCTGGGTGCAGCCCGAGCCGCTGCTGCCGGTCGCGCTCAGGGCGGCCAGCCGCAAGGACGAGGACAAGCTCGCCGGTGCCCTCGCCCGGCTCGTGGTCGAAGACACCACCGTGCGGCTGGAGCGCACCGCCGAGACCGACCAGCTGCTGCTGTGGACGATGGGCCAGGCGCACATTGATCTGCTCGTCGGGCGGCTCACCGACCGCTACGGCGTCCACGTCGAGAGCGAACCAGTGCGGGTGGCGGTCCGCGAGACCTTCGTGACCTCGCTCAAGGCACACGGACGCCACGTCAAGCAGTCGGGCGGACACGGCCAGTACGCCGTGTGCGACCTCGAGATCGAACCCCTCGACCGGGGAGCCGGCTTCGAGTTCGTCGACAAGGTGGTGGGCGGTTCGGTGCCCCGGCAGTTCATCCCCTCGGTCGAGAAGGGCGTGCGCAGCCAGCTCGAGAAGGGGACGATCTCCGGCCACCCGGTCGTCGACGTGCGGGTCACCCTCTACGACGGCAAGGCGCACTCGGTCGACTCGTCCGACATGGCGTTCCAGACCGCCGCCGCCCTCGCGATCAAGGAGGCCGCCTCCCCCAAGACGGTCTCCCTGCTCGAACCGATCGACGAGGTGACGGTGAGCATCGGCGACGAGTACCTCGGCGCGGTGATGACCGACCTGTCGAACCGGCGCGGGCAGCTGCTCGGCACCGACTCCGACGGCCAGGGCAACTCGGTGATCCGGGCGCTCGTGCCGGCGGCGGAGATGTCCCGCTACGCCATCGACCTGCGCGGCCTCGCGCACGGCAGCGGCAGCTTCACCCGCACCTTCCACGGCTACGAGACGATGCCGTCCAGCCTCGCGGAGACCTACCTCACCCGGGAGTGACGTCGACCCGAGGACGGGCCCGGGTGCCCCAAGCGACCCGCGGGTTGTCCCGATGCTGCGAACTTCGCGCCACCTGCCACACACCCCCGTCAGGGCGCCCGGTCTGGCAGGTGGTGCAGATTTCGCAGGGGCCCGAGGCGAAGGCCGGCGGCCCGCGGGGCTCGCGGCGTCCCCATGCTGCGAACTTCGCGCCACCTGCCACACACCCCCGTCACGGCGGCCGGTCTGGCAGGTGGTGCAGATTTCGCAGGGGGTCCGAGGCGAAGGAGCCGGCGGCCCGCGGGGCTCGCGGCGTCCCCATGCTGCGAGATGGACGCCATGACCGGACGTCCCCGGCGGCAGGCGCCCCGGGGTCAGAAGGCGTGCAGCGGCCGGGTGCCCGGGGCGAGCCGGTCGGCGTCCACGATCTGCTTGCCGAACGGCATGAGGGTCACCGGGAGCAGCTTGAGATTCACCACGGCCACGGCGATGCCGACGACCGTGAGGCTCTGCGCGAGCGCGGTGACGATGTGGCCCAATGCCAGCCACCAGCCGCAGGTGAGGAACCACACAACGTTCATCACCCCGGTCGCGGCGCCCGCCCCCGGCTTGGGCACCACCGCCGAGCCGAACGGCCACAGGACGTAGCGCGCCATCCGGAACGACGCGATCCCGACCGGGATGGTGACGACGAAGACGCAGGCGATGACTCCGGCCAGCGCGTAGCCGAGCGCCAGCCAGATCCCGCCGAGCACCAACCAGATGACATTCAGCAGCGTGCGCATGACAGGTCTCCCCTCGGTCCGGGCTCCATGGTGGCCCCGGATCCCCCGGCGGACCACGACCGGAGCCCGGGATGGTGGGGATCACCGGGCCGCGACGGAGCCTCCCCCGACCGTCTAGGCTGACGGGCCGTGGCACTCTCCGACGCTGACCGCACCCCCGGGACGCGGCACCCGCGCGCCGAGCGGGTGCACCGCGACGTCGTCTCCTTCGTGCGTCGCAGTTCCCGGATGAACACGAGCCAGCAGCGCAACTGGGACACCTGGCACGACCGCTTCGTCGTCGAGGTTCCCCGGGGCGAGCGGCACACCTCGGTGCACCCGGACGCCGCGATCGACTGGGCCGCCGAGTTCGGCCGGGAGCGACCGCTCGTCGTCGAGATCGGGTCGGGGACGGGCGACTCGCTCGTCCCGATGGCCGCCGCGCGCCCCGACCACGACGTGGTGGCCTTCGAGGTGTTCGAGCCGGCGGTCGCCAGCACCATCGGGAGGCTCGGGCGCGAGGGCGTCGGCAACGTGCGGATCGTGCTGGGCGACGCGGTCGAGGGGCTGAGCTACCTGTTCGCGCCCGGCTCGGTGAGCGAGATCTGGGTGTTCTTCCCCGACCCGTGGCACAAGACGCGGCACCACAAGCGCCGGCTGGTGAGCGACGAGTTCGCCGCGCTGGCGCACCGCGTGGTGGCGCCGGGCGGGGTGCTGCGACTCGCCACCGACTGGGACGACTACGCCGAATGGATGCGCGAGGTGCTCGACGCCGCCCCCGGATGGGCCAACGCGGGGGATGCCGGCGACGGCTGGGCCACGCGGTTCCCGGAACGGCCGCTCACCAAGTACGAGCAGCGCGGCCTGGACGCCGGCCGCCGGGTGCGCGACCTCGCCTACCGGAGGCTCCCGTGAGTCTCGCCCGGCTGCGTCTCGACCTCGGCTACGACGGGGAGGCCTTCTCGGGCTGGGCCGCGCAGCCGGGACGCCGCACCGTCCAGGGCGAGCTCACCGATGCCATCCAGCAGGTGCTGCGCCTGCCCGAGCCGCCCCAGCTGGTCGTCGCGGGCCGCACGGACGCCGGCGTCCACGCGCGCGGCCAGGCGGCCCACGTCGATCTGCCCACCGACCCTCGGGAGGCCGCCGAACTCGCCGCCCGGCTCGAGCGACGGCTGACCCGGCTGCTGCCCGAGGACATCGCGGTGCACCGGGTGAGCGTGGCGCCACCCGGGTTCGACGCCCGCTTCTCCGCCGTCTGGCGCCGCTACACCTACCGGCTGTGGGACGAGGAGTCGCGGCCCGACCCGCTGCTGCGCCGGCACGTCACCCGGGTGCGCGGCAGGCTGGACCTCGAACGCACCCGGGTCGCCGCCGACCAGCTGCTGGGCCTGCACGACTTCGCGGCCTTCTGCAAGCCCCGGGACGGCGCCACCACCATCCGCACGGTGCAGTGGATCGACGTCGAGCGGGTCGCCGACGGCTGCGGCACCGTCGAGGTGGGACTGCGGGCCGACGCCTTCTGCCACTCGATGGTCCGCTCGGTCGTCGGGGCGCTGGTCGCCGTCGGCACCGGGCAGCGCACGGTCGACTGGCTCGCCGAGGTGCTCGCCTCCCCCGTGCGGCACTCGCAGGTCACCGTCCTCCCCGCCCACGGGCTGTGCCTGGAGGAGGTCGGCTACCCCGACGATGACCGCCTGGCGGAGCGCGCCGAGCAGGCCCGGGCCGTGCGGACGCTGCCGGCGTCCGAGCCAGCCGACTCCGACCCCGCCGACGAGGAGCGCCCATGAGCCACTACTTCCACACCCCCGAGGGGCCCGAGCACCGCCGCGAGGTGCACGCGACGATCTGGGGCCTCGACTACGACTTCGTCGGCGCCGACGGCGTCTTCTCCGGCAGCCGCCTCGACCTCGGGACCTCGGTGCTCTTCCGCGAGACCGAGCCACCGGAGGGGGCCCGGCGGCTGCTCGACCTGGGCTGCGGCTTCGGCCCGATCGCCGTCGCGCTGGCCCGGTCGGTTCCCGGCGCCCTCGTGGACGCCGTCGACGTCAACGAGCGCGCGCTCGAGCTCACCCGCGAGAACGCCCGCCGCCACGGCGTCGGCGACCGGGTGAGCGTCGGGACGCCGGAGGATTTCGACCCCGCGGCCCGCTACGACGAGGTGTGGACCAACCCGCCGATCCGCATCGGCAAGGACGCGTTGCACGCCCTGCTCACCACCTGGCTCGCGCGGCTGACCCCGGACGGTGTGGCCCGCCTGGTTGTGGGCAGGAACCTCGGCGCCGACTCACTGGCCCGGTGGCTGGCCGACGAGGGATGGGACGTGGTCCGCACCGCGTCCGCGAAGGGGTTCCGGGTGCTCGAGGTGCGTGGGGGACGCCGCACCGCCTGAGCCCGCGAGGGGGCCGCATGGTCACGCCCCACCCCGGTGGGATAGGTTGTCGTCTGCAATCGCATGTCAGGGGAATCTGGTGCCACTCCAGAGCTGACCCGCAACCGTGAGGGCGTGAGCCCGCAGCCGGAATGCCTGCGTCGATTGGACTCATCTCACCCGTCGAGGTCAGCGGGGAGTCGGGGGCCTTCGCGTCCGATCCCGGTGACGCGAAAGGAATCCCCATGACACTTCGTCGACGCCTCGTGGCCGCCGGGTTTGCGGCCTCCGTGGCCCTCGCACCGGTCACGGTGCTCACCAGCGGCTACCTGGCCGCCCCTGCGGCGGTCGCCGCCCCCACCGCCTCCTCCGCCGCCACCAGCGCCGGCACCTGGCTGGCCGGCCAGTTCACCCACGGTGAGTACTACACGAGCCCCTACACCAACAAGGCCGACGTCAGCGGCACGGCCGACCTCGTCCTGGGCCTGCTCGCCGGCCGGACCGGCCAGACGACCGCCACGAGCGCGGACGCCTGGCTGAAGACCCAGGCGCCGGGCGTGACCTCCGCCGGGCAACTCGCCAAGCTCGCCATCGTCGCCTCCGCGATGGGCGACAATCCCGCGTCGTACGGCGGCGTCGACCTGGTCACCAAGCTCACCGCCGCGTCGGCGGCGTCCGTGTCGGGCAAGAAGGACGACCCCTACAGCGACGCGCTGACGATCATCGCCCTGAACCGGGACGGGCAGGCGGTGCCCACCTCCCTCGTCGACGCCCTCGTCGCCCGCCAGGACGCCGCCGGGGAGTTCTTCTTCGGCACCGCCGGCACCAGCAGCTACTTCACCGACCCCGACGCGACCGGCATCGCCATGCAGGCCCTGACCCTCGTGAAAGCCAACGCCGGCGCCTCCGCGGCCCTCACCAAGGCGGACGCCTGGGCTACCTCGCAGCGCACGAGCCAGGGCTACTGGGCGAGCTACTCGCCGGTCAACACCACCGGCCTCATCGGATCGGCCCTGCTCCGCCAGGGTGTCAGCGTCTCCGCGTCGGTGACCTGGATGATCGGCCAGCAGCAGCTGGCCGGCGGTTCGGGACTGCCGGCGAGCCTCAACGGCACGCACCCGGACGCCTACGCCACCGCCCAGGGGCTGCTGCTCCTCGGCGGTCGCACCCTCGCCACGGTCACCTTCGTGCCCGCGACGACCGCGACGCCCTCACCCTCGGCCACCCCGTCGGCCGCGTCCCCGTCCAGCGCGGCCTCGGCGAGCCCGTCGACGACCGCGAGCGCGAAGCCGCTGCCGGCCACCGGCGACGGCGGCCCGGGCAGCTCGACCGACTCGGGGCTCATCACCCTCGTGGTGATCGGTGCCGCCTCGGTCGGCCTCGTCGCCGCCGGGGCCGCCCGGGCGCGTCGCCACTCATGACCGGAACGCGCGCGGCCACCGCCCTGCCCAGGGCGGTCGTGCTGGCGCTGCTGACGGCCGTCGCACTGCTCGGCTGGCAGCCGCCGGCCGCGCATGCCGAGGACGCCGCGTCCTGCCAGTCGTCGGGCGGGGTGTACGAGTACATCTCGCCCGGCGGCGGCGGGTGCAGCCACGCCGGCGGCAGCGGGATGACCGTCCTCCGCAGCCTCACCAGCGTCACCACCAACAGCACCGGCATGATCTGCCAGATCGGCGGCTACCCGAGCACCTGCCCCGACCCGGTGCCCGCCGACGACTACTGGGCCTACTGGGTCTGGAGCGGCTCCTCGTGGACCTACGCGAGCGTGGGCGCCGCGAGCGACTACCCCAACCCGGGAGACGTGCGGGCCTGGACCTTCGGCAACGGCGTCCGGCCCACCTGGACGCCCCCGCCCAGGGCCGTCGCCGCCCCGACGACGAGCACGGCCGCCCCCACCCGCACGGCGACCACCGCGAGGACGACGACCTCGGCGACGAAGACCACGGCGACGACGCGCCCCACGGGGGCGGCGTCGGTGACCTCCTCCACCAGCACGGCGAGCCGGACGGCGTCCGCGACGACGACCAGGGCGACGAGCACGGCGAGCCGGACGCCCGGCCGCCCGGTGAGCCGCGCGACGACCCCCGCACCCTCGCCCCGCGCGAGCTCGGCGAGGGCCACGACCGCGCCCCCGACGCCCTCGCACACCGTGACGCCGGTGGCGATCAGCGCCTCCCCCACCTCCAGCTCCACCCACGGCACGCCGTGGGGAGCCGTCGTCGCCGGGTGCCTCGTGCTGGCCGGGGCCGGCGGGATCGTCGTCGCGAGGCGACGGACCGGGCACTGAGACGCCGATGAGCCGCTCGATCCGGGCCCTCGACCATGGCCCGCACGACCTGCCCACCGCTGCGCCGAGGGCGCGGCGCGCGCTGCACCCGGGCGCCTGGTGGGGCTGGGCAGCCGGCGCGGCCGTGAGCGCGACCCTCACCCGCAACCCGCTGCTGCTCGCGCTCATCGTCGTGGCCCTCGCCTACGTCGTCGTGGCGCGGCGGGGCGCGGCTCCCTGGGCCCGGTCGCTGCGGGTCTACGCGGTCCTGGCGATCGCCATCCTGGCGATCCGGCTGGTCTTCCAGGTGCTGGTCGGCGGCCTGCGGGAGGGGCACGTGCTGGTGCGGCTGCCGCAGATCGTGCTGCCGTCGTGGGCCGCCGGCGTCCAGATCGGCGGCCCGGTCACCCTCGAGGCGCTGTGGTTCACCGTCTGCGACGCCGGACGTCTCGCCACGCTCGTGTGGTGCGTGGGGGCGGCCAACAGCCTGGCCAACCCGCGAGGTCTCCTCCGGAGTCTCCCCCACGCCGCGCACCGGCTCGCGACGGCGGTGGCGATCGCGGTGTCCTCGGCCCCGCAGCTCGTCGAGTCCACCCAGCGGGTCGGCCGGGCGCGGCGGCTGCGCGGGGGCCGCTCCACCCGCGCCCACGCCGTGCGGGGCCTGGTCGTGCCGGTCCTCGAGGACGCCCTCGAGCGGTCGCTGGCGCTGGCGGCGTCCATGGAGTCCCGCGGCTTCGGCTCGGAAGCCCGCCCCACCCGCTACCGGGCGCAACCCTGGCGGCGGGCGGAGACGCTCACCGTGGCCGCCGGCGTCCTCGCCGCCGTCGTCACCGTCGGGCAGCGGGTCGCCGACCCCGCCACCGTCTGGCCACCGGCCAGTCCGATCTCGTGGCCGGCCCTGCCGCCGGCGCTGGTCGCCGTGGCCGTGCTGCTCGTGCTGCCCGGCTTCCTCGCGCCCGTGCCGGACGAGGACCGGGCATGAGCGGCCAACCGGCCGCCGTCGTCTTCGACGACGTGGCCGTCACCTACCCCGGGCGGGAGCGCCCCACGCTGAGCGGGGTCAGCCTCGCCGTGCCCGAGGGCGACCTGGCGGTCGTGATCGGGCGCACGGGCAGCGGCAAGTCCACCCTGCTCGGTGCCATCAACGGCCTGGTCCCCCACTTCTCGGGCGGAGAGCTGCGCGGGACGGTGACCGCGGCCGGCCACGACACCCGCACGACCCGGCCGCGCGACCTCGCGGCGGTCGTCGGGTTCGTGCCCCAGGACCCGCTCTCGTCGTTCGTCACCGATCGCGTCGACGACGAGGTCGCCTACGGGATGGAGCAGGTGGGCGTCGCCTCCCGGGCCATCCGCAAACGCGTCGAGGAGACCCTCGACCTGCTCGGGATCGCGGCCCTGCGCCACCGCCCGCTCGTGTCGCTGTCGGGCGGGGAGCAGCAGCGGGTCGCGATCGCCGCCGTGCTCGCGGGCCAGCCCCGCATCCTCGTGCTCGACGAGCCGACTTCGGCGCTCGACCCCACCGCCGCGCACGACGTGCTGTCGGCGATCGCGGCGCTCGTCCACGACGTCGGGCTCACCGTGGTCCTGGCCGAGCACCGGCTGGAACGGGTGAGCCAGTTCGCCGACACGATGCTGTGGCTGCCCGGCGACGGGACCGTCGTTCCCGGGCCCCCGGAGGAGGTGCTCGGGCGCGCCGACGTGCACCCGCCGCTCGTCCGGCTGGCCCGCCGGCTCGGCTGGTCCGACGTTCCAGTGAGTGTCCGGGCGGCCCGCAGGCGGGTGCGCGCCGAGGACATCTCCGTGCGGCCGGCGGCCGGCGGCCCGTCCCCTGCCCCCGCCGTGGCGGCACCGGTGGTGAGCGCCCGCCGGCTCGGCGTCCGCTACGGCCAGGTGGACGCGCTCCGCGGCGTCGATCTCGACCTGCCCGGCTCGTCGGTCACCGTGATCATGGGCCGCAACGGCTCCGGGAAGTCCTCGCTGCTGTGGGCCATCGCCGGGGCCGTCGGCAGTTCCGGCGACCTCGTCGTCGACGGCACCGACCCCCGACGCCTGGACGCCGACCACGCCCGCCGGGTGGTCGCGCTCGTGCCGCAGACGGCGTCCGACCTGCTCTATCTGCCCTCGGTGGGCGCCGAGTGCGACCAGGCGGACGCGGAGTCGGCGCAGCCGGGGGGCACCTGCCGGGGGATCCTCGACGACCTCGGGCTGGGGCTCGACCCCGGCACCGACCCGCGGGACCTCTCCGAAGGGCAGCGGCTCGCCCTCGTCCTGGCCATCCAGCTCACCGGCCGGCCCCGCGTCCTGCTGCTGGACGAGCCGACCCGCGGCCTCGACTACGCGGCCAAGGAGCGGCTCGCGCGGATCGTCGGGGGGCTCCGCAGCGCCGGCCACTGCCTCGTGGTGAGCACCCACGACGTCGAGTTCGCCGCCCTCGTCGGCGACCGCACGGTGCTGCTCGCGGACGGCGAGGTGATCGCCGACGGGCCCACCCGGGAGGTGGTCACCTCCTCCCCCGCCTACGCCCCCCAGGTCGCCAAGGTGTTCTTCCCCACACCGGTGCTCACGCCCGACGAGATCGCCCTCGTCCGGCCCCCGTCGGGGTCGTCATGAGCGTCCCCCTACCGAGCCGGCGTCCCGGCGTCACTCCCCGGGCCGGTGTCCTGCTCGCGCTCACGGCGGTGGTCGGGGTGCTCGCCTTCCTCTGGCCCCTCGTGTGGCGTCCCGACTCGGCGACCGGATGGCTGGGCGTGGTGCTCCTCGTGGCCTGCGCCCCGCTGAGCCTCGGCGTCGTCGCGGCGGAACTCGCCAACCACTCGCTCGATGTCAAGGCGCTGGCGATGCTCGGCGTGCTGAGCGCCGTCGGAGCGGTCGTGCGGCCCCTCGGGGCGGGGACGGCGGGGATCGAGACGGTGTTCTTCCTCCTCGTGATCGCGGGGCGGGTGTTCGGCCCGGGATTCGGCTTCGTCCTCGGGACGACGACCCTGTTCGCCTCGGCCCTGCTGACCGGGGGCATCGGCGTCTGGCTCCCGTACCAGATGCTCGCGGCCGCCTTCGTCGGCTTCGGCGCCGGGCTGCTGCCCCGCGCACCGAGATGGGCCGAGCTGCCGCTCCTGTCGACCTACGGCGCCCTCGCCGCGTTCGTCTTCGGCTCGCTCATGGACCTCTCGTTCTGGCCGTTCGCCCTCGGGGGAGGCGGCGGGCTGAGCTACGACCCGTCGGCGTCCGGGTGGGTGAACCTGCACCGCTTCGCCGTCTACGAGCTGGTCACGGGCACGGGATGGAACCTGGGACGCGCGGTCACCACCGTCGTGCTGCTGCTGGTGCTCGGACGACCCCTGCTGCACGTCCTGAGACGGGCCGCACGCCGGGCGAGCTTCGCCTCCTGACCCACCGCAACGGACGCCGGGACGCGCAGGATTCCCACAGATTGCTCTTGCCGCCCGGAATAGCCCTCCTAGGATCGAGGTTGACGGGGTAATGGCACCCGCAGCGACGGGAGCCTGGGGCACCCGCCCCGCCCCGACGTCACCAGTCCCCGATCCGGAAGGACGACCATGGCCGTTTACACGCTCCCCGATCTCCCCTACGACTACAGCGCGCTCGAGCCGCACATCTCGGCCGAGATCATGCAGCTGCACCACGACAAGCACCACGCCGCCTACGTCACCGGCGCCAACACGGCGCTCGAGAAGCTGGCCGAGGCGCGCGAGAACGGCGACCTGGGCATGGTCAACAAGTTCGAGAAGGACCTCGCCTTCAACCTCGGTGGCCACGTCAACCACTCGGTGTTCTGGAAGAACATGTCCCCCAATGGCGGCGGACGCCCCGATGGCGAGCTGTCGTCGGCGATCGACGAGTTCTTCGGCTCCTTCGAGGGCTTCCAGAAGCACTTCGAGGCGAGCGCCAACGGACTGCAGGGCTCCGGCTGGTCGATGCTCGTCTGGGACGTGATGGGCCAGCGGCTCAACGTCATGCAGCTGTTCGACCAGCAGGGCAACCTGCCGGCCGCCCAGATCCCCGTGCTGCAGCTGGACATGTGGGAGCACGCGTTCTACCTGCAGTACAAGAACGTCAAGGCCGACTACGTCAAGGCGTGGTGGAACGTCGCCAACTGGGCGGACGCCACCGAGCGGTTCAACCGGGCCAAGAGCCAGACCCAGGGCCTCATCTGAGCGAGGACCGGACAGCACGTCTGTCCACTACCTGAGAAATTTCAGCTGCCACCCGGGGCTCGTCCCCGGGTGGCAGTGCCTTTTGACAAGGAGTAACGCTGGAGCAGCGCGCCGGCGGCGTCCCCGGAACGGCAGAAGGACCGCTGAGGGGATTATGACGGACTCTCAGGAACTGTTAACTTTGTGGCGCGGCAGCGTCCAGGATCGGCCTGCAGGCGGCCGCGGTCCTGTTGCCAAGCACCTGGAGCACCGTGAAGAAGCAGACGATCGGCCTCATCGCCTCGACCACCGCCGTCCTCGGCATCATCGGGAGCGGTACGGCCGTCGCCGCAGCCGACAAGTCGGTGACACTCACCGTCGACGGCATCAGCTCGACGGTGCACACGTTCGGGGGCACGGTCTCCACCGCCCTGGCGAAGAAGGGCATCACGATCGGCGAGCACGACGTCGTCGTCCCGGCCGCCAGTTCGGCCCTCACCAACGGGGAGCAGATCGTGGTGCGCTACGGGCGCCCCCTCACCCTCACCCTCGACGGTCACAAGGAGACGGTCTGGGTGACCGCCACCTCGCTGAGCGACGCGCTCGTCCAGGCCGGCATCCACACCGCCGCCGACGCGCAGTTCTCCATCAACCGGTCCACTCCCCTCGGGCGCCAGGGCCTCAGCCTCACCATCACGACCCCCCAGCAGGTGACGGTGCAGGTCGACGGCAAGAAGACGACCTTCGACACCACCGCGGCCACCGTCCACGACGTGCTGGCGAGCCGGCACATCACCCTGGGCAAGCTCGACGTCGTGAGCCCGTCGCAGAACACCGCCGTCAGCGACGGGACGCGGATCGTGGTGAAGCGGGTCAGCGAGAAGAAGCTGACCACCACGAGGTCGGTCCCCTTCGCCACCGAGAAGACCAACGACTCCTCGCTGCTGCAGGGCACGACCAAGGTCACCCGCACCGGCAAGAACGGCGAGCAGACCATCGTGACGGTCGAGACCTACACCGACGGGAAGTTGACCGCCAGCAAGGTGATCAGCACGACCACCAGCACCAAGCCGGTCAGCCAGCTGGTGAGCGTGGGCACGAAGCGGCCCGCGCCGGCGCCCGCCCCCACGCCCTCGGCCAGCACCTCCGCGAGCACCTCGTCGAGCGGCGGCGCCATCAACCTCGCCAACGCGGCCATGTGGGACCGCATCGCCCAGTGTGAGAGCAGCGGCAACTGGTCGATCAACACCGGCAACGGCTACTACGGCGGCCTGCAGTTCGACATCCGCACCTGGCTCGGCGCCGGCGGCGGCCAGTTCGCCCCCCGGGCCGATCTCGCCTCCCGCGCGGAGCAGATCACCATCGCCAACCGCGTCTACGCCTCCCGCGGCCTCTCGCCGTGGAGCTGCGCCTACGCGGCCTGACCGCCGCGGCCCACGGCCGCGCACCCTCTCACGTTCGGGGTGGGGCTCCGCTGAGGCGGGGTCCCACCCCGGTCGCGTCCGCCCCGGCTCGCCTACCGGGTGTCGCTGTCGGCGTCCATCCGCCGGTAGAGCCACGCGGCCGGGGCTCGTCGCTGGAGCATCGACCCCCACACTTCACGAACGACGAACGGGGAGAGCCCGAGGGCCACCACCCACGGGGTCCACGGCCGGGCGGGCTGCACCTCGGACTCGGCCACGAACGGCACCCGTCCCGCGCGGTTGGCCGCATGGGACGCCGAGACGTCGCGGGTGTGCCCGTCGACGCTCACCCGCAGCCACAGGTGCCCCCGCTGGAACCAGGGCTGCGGCCCGAGCCCACGGACCCACGCCGCGTGCACGACCTCGACCTCGAGCCCCAGCCGGCGGAGCACGTCGGCCAGGGCCAGGTTGTACTGGGTGTCGCGCCCCTGGCCGTGCCGTAGGGACGCCGCCGGCGTGTACCACAGGTGCCACGACGACTGGTGGGCGAGACTGCGGTGCACACGCATCGTCGCGTCGTCGACGAGGGCCCAGCCCGACAACCCGGTCGCCCGCGCCTGGTCAGCCAGCGCGGCGGGACTCGGGCCGGTTGCGCTCCCCTGCGGGGCCCGGGCGACCACCGGCGCGAGCGCGGCCGCGACGAGTGCGGCGAGTCCCCCGCGCCGGACCAGCGCCGACCTCCGTGACCGTGTCATGCGTCCCGCCCCTCTCCGTGTCGTCGTGACCGGGCCCTCCCGCCGGCCGCCGGGAACGGGGTCGTGCTGGCGACCTCCGAGTGCACGGCGAGCATGCGGTCGACGCTCGCCTGCCAGGTGTACTCCTCGGCGCGCCGCCGCGCGGCGGCCCTGATGCCGGGGCCCAGCCTGGCGATGAGCCGCTCCGTGGCGTCGGCGAGGCTCTCGGCGTCCGGCGTGCCCGACTCGCCGCACGCGGCGGTGACCAGCTCGTGGGCGCCCCCGCGGTCGGACGTCACGACCGGGGTGCCGCACGCGAGGGCCTCGAGCACCGCCAGCCCGAAGGTCTCCGCGGGGCAGACCGAGAACGAGATGTCGTTGGCCGCGAACCGGCGGGCGATCTCTTCGCGACCAGGAACGAAGCCGTGGAAGACCACGGGAGCGGTCCCGGCCTGGGCGCGCATCGCCTCGACGTCGGGGCCGGTGCCGTACATGTTGAGCTGGATCGGCACCCCGCGCCGGTGCAACTCGACCGCGGCGGCGACGCCCAGTTCGGGGCTCTTCTCGTGGCTCATCCGACCGACGTAGCAGATCTGGGTGACGGCGTCGGGACCGGCGGCGTGGTGCGGGCCGGCGTCCGGCCGGAAGGTGTCGAGATCGACACCCAGAGGCACCTTGCGCAGCCGGGCCCCGGTGTCCGCGAACTCGCCGGCGGCGTAGTCGGACGTGACGACGACGATGTCGAACTCTTTGGCCAGCCGCCGGTTGAGCGCGCCCACGACGGTCTCGACCCCGAACTGGCGGCGCAGCCACATGCTCAGCATGTCGTCGAGCCGCTCGTGGCTGAACAGCACGGAGCCGACGCCGCGACGCCGGGCCCAGCGCGCCGCCGGGGAGAGGGTCCACTTGTCGGAGACCTCGATGCTCGTGGGCCGGAACCGGTCGAGCACGTCGAGAGCACGCCACGGCTGGGCGATCATCCGATAGTCGCGGGACAGTCGCGGCGCCCGCACCCGCACCACCACCCCGTTCTCGGTCTCCTCGGTCGAGTCGGTCTCCCCGGGGATCACGAGGATCCGCTCGTGGCCCGCGGCGACGTAGCCGGCACCGAGGTGGTCGATCGCGACCCGCATCCCACCCGACACCGGGCCCACGAAGTTGGCCAACTGGGCGATGCGCAACGGGTACTCCTGGGCTCGACGACGGCGGTGACCCGCCGCACCAACCGTAGCGTGACCTCCCCCGCCCCCACCTCCCCACCCTCGCACCCCGAGCCCCCACGGCGTACGACATGACTGACGGCGTACGAGATGTCGGCCCGAAAACGACGGGTCGTACGCCGCGGGCGACAACTCGTACGCCGACGGGTGGGCGGGGACGCAGAAGGGGCCCCCGGACCTCGGTCCGGGAGCCCCTCGATGCTGTGCCTGGATCAGGCCTTCGGCTGCTCGTCCGTGCTCTCGTGGTCGGCGGCGGCCTCGGGCTCGGCGGCCTCGTCCGCCTCGGCCGGGGTCTCGACGGCCTCGGGCTCGGCGGGGGTCTCCACGGCCTCCTGCTCGTCGGCCTCGGGCCCGGCCATCTCCGGCTCGGACGCCGCGGTCTGCGGGGCGGCGGGGGCCGGGGCGGCCTTGGTGCCGGCGGCCTGACGCCCGGGACGGCTCTTGCGACCCTCCTCGACCGACTCGCTCACCAGTTCGATGACCGCCATGGGGGCGTTGTCGCCCTTGCGGTTGCCCACCTTGGTGATGCGGGTGTAGCCGCCGTCGCGGTCGGCGAAGCCGGGGGCGATGTCGGCGAACAGGGTGTGCACCACGCCCTTGTCCCGGATCGTGCTCAGCACGAGCCGGCGGGCGTGCAGGTCACCGCGCTTGGCCTTGCTGATGAGCTTCTCGGCCAGCGGCTGGACCCGCTTGGCCCGGGTCTCCGTGGTCGTGATGCGGCCGTGCTCGAACAGCTGGCTGGCCAGGTTGGCCAGGATGATCCGCTCGTGGGCCGGGGTGCCGCCGAGACGGGGACCCTTGGTAGGTGTTGGCATTGTCGGTTCTCCATTGAGTTGGCCCAAGCATCGCCCGGGCGCCGCGGGTCAGTCCGCGAGGTGGACGGGGATCAGAACTGCTCGGTCTCGGCGAAGTCGTCCTCGCCGTCGTCGTACCGGTCGGCGGCCGACAGCGGGTCGAAGCCGGGGGCCGAATCCTTGAGCGCCAGGCCCATCTCCGACAGCTTCGCCTTGACCTCGTCGATCGACTTGGAACCGAAGTTGCGGATGTCGAGCAGGTCCTGCTCGCTGCGGGACACCAGCTCGCCGACGGTGTGGATGCCCTCGCGCTTGAGGCAGTTGTAGCTGCGCACGGTGAGGTTGAGGTCCTCGACCGGCAGCGCAAGGTCGGCCGCGACCGCGTCGTCGACCGGCGACGGGCCGATCTCGACGCCCTCGGCGTCCAGGTTGAGCTCGCGGGCCAGGCCGAAGAGCTCGACCAGCGTGCGTCCGGCCGACGCGACGGCGTCGCGGGGACGGATCGACGGCTTGGTCTCGACGTCGACGATGAGCCGGTCGAAGTCGGTGCGCTGCTCGACGCGGGTGGCCTCGACCTTGTAGGTGACCTTGAGCACCGGCGAGTAGATCGAGTCGACCGGGATCCGGCCGATCTCGGCG
>DATAKK010000097.1:0-7005 GCA_036261615.1 Propionibacteriaceae bacterium
GGTGACGTTGAAGGAATTCTCCGCGTCGGGGTACGACGATGACAAGGGTCTCAGCTGTGGGAGGAATGTGATGCCGAACAGCGCTCGTCCCATGCTCACCATCCAGGGCGCCTCGGAGGCGACCGGCGTCCCGGCGACGACCCTGCGCGCCTGGGAGAGCCGCTACGGCATCGCCCGCGCCCGGCGCACGGACGCGGGCTACCGCGTCTACGACGACGACGCGCTCGCCGAGATCCGCCGGATGCAGGAGTATCTCAAGGCGGGGGCCGCTCCCCGGCTGGCCGCGGACGCCGTGATTCGGACGAGGACCGCGGCGGCGGACACCTCAGCGGAGCGGGCCTCGGGGCAGCCGGCGTCCGATGGCGCCGCGACGCCGCCCGGACTCCCCCCGGTGCACGACCTCCTGGACGCCGCCGGCGCGCTGGACGAGCGCCGCCTCGCCGAGATCCTCGACCTCGCGTTCAGCACCGCCTCGTTCGAGCTCGTCCTCGACCGCTGGCTGTTCCCGGCGCTGCGCGAGGTCGGCCTCGCCTGGGAGCGCGGCACCCTCGACGTCTCCGCCGAGCACCTCGCCAGCGCCGCCGTGATGCGCCGCCTCTCCGCGCTCTACGACGCCGCCCCCCTCGTGCCCAGCGCGCCCCGAGTCCTCGTCGGGCTTCCCCCGGGCTCGGAGCACGAGATCCCCCCGCTCGCCTTCGCCATCGCCGGACGCCGCGCCGGCCTCGGCACCGTCTACCTCGGCCCCAACCTGCCCACCGACTCCTGGGTGACCGCGGCGCGGAACCCGGAGGTCCGGGCGGTCGTCATCTCCGTCCGCACCCCCGACGACCTGGACGCCGCGGCCGAGGTCGCCCGGGCAGTCGCGAAGGTCCGACCGGACGTCAAGATCGGCATCGGCGGTCCGGCGGCAGGGCCGGTGGATCCCCAGTCGTTGACGCTCTCGGGATCGGTGCCCGAGTCGGCCCGGATGCTCGCCTCCCTGCTCCAGTAGCTAGCTGGCCAACTCCGGCGTGAGGACCACTCCGCCGGGTACCGCTGGCCGTCCTCGTTCGGCACGAACTTCACGAGATCCGCGTTGTGAAAGCGGACCGGGTGCTCGTCCTGATCTCCGGCGATGAGCGGCCCAGCAAGCCGGTCGGAGAGAAAGTGCCCGACGAGGGGACAGTGTCGCAATGACTGGCCGCACAGGCCACGCGAGTTCGTGCGGCCGTGAACCGAGGCGGAACAACCGACACCCACAGAAGGAAGGGCCGCGAGCGGGCCGGGCCCTCATCCAAGGACTCCCCGGGGATCGCCATCTCCCAGTCCGGCCCCTCGCGACGCCTCTACCCCTTCTCGAGCAAGAGCCGTGACCGGGCGCTCCAGGTCCTCCTCCCGCCGAACCAGAAGTGCTTCATCACCAACTGCATGCTAACCACCGCTCGTCCATCAGCCACTCGGGGAGCCAAAGGGTCGTCGGGGGCGCCCAGGCCACCCGCCCACTGCATTATTGACCTTGCGACAACTCGGTCGACAACGCCCCCTTCAACCATTCCCCGCCTCTTCGCAGGTGTTGCGAGATTCCCGGGATGTCTGGATACACAACCCCAGGAAGCAGGCCCCACATGTCTCTGAGCTCGCGAGAGACTCGAGGCTTAAACTCAGCAGGAATTCTAAAACTGAAAACGGGCGCGAGAGGAACCTTGCCCGGCCGCACCTTGCGAGAGGGGCGCGCGGGAAGCACGTAGAAACAGGATGCGGCTGCCAAGTCCGCCCAGTTCCACATGACGCCAGATTCACTGGAATCAGAGATAGCCACCAGCAACTCTTCCGACGGCAACGGCAGCCCTTCGAGCAAGAATGCGGCGTTCTGCGCGGAGATGCGTTCGTCGTACGCGGGGGGAACCCACACACGCCTACTCGTCCCAGTACCCCAATCGGCCTCGCGGCGCTCTTGATCACTCTGATACTCCACCCAGAACGGAGTGGGTCCTTGAGTAAGTCGAGCGTCGAGGTAGGTAGCAGGGATTGGATCGGAGGCCGGCAACACGGGCCTCGTCGCTATGGCAAAGAGCCGTGCGTCGCTGTCAGCCGTGCCGTCACTGTGCTCGGCGGCAAACCAGAGTGCGATCAGCGGGTTCCTCGTCACGTCGAGTAGCCTCGTCGGGCCGCCGTGGTGCTGTAGCCTCGCAAGAATCTCAAGCCCTGACAAGTGATCCATCCTCCACGCTGAGCGCATGAGGCGGAAGAGGGCTCCTTCAGCGGCCACCATCTCCCCTTCCGTAGGAAAAGGTCGGCGATTTCCTCGTGCCTCCGAGGGAAGTCCGAGCTGCAGCTCATTTATGAGTAGCCGGTACAGGCTGCTGTGCAACCCCCAGCTGGCGTCCTGTTGACCACGCCAGACGAGAGGCAACCCAGGGTTCTTCTTCTGCAGGAGCTCGACCACCTTCACCAGATCAGCGACGCCCCTAACAACAGTTTCGGTCGCTTCGAAGATCTGCGACGCCCTTACCATTTCGTCCGAAAACGCGACTTGATCCCCGGGTGAGGTCCGAAATGTCTCGAACTTGCTGATCGCGCTGGCGGCGGCAAGCGCATGGAGTGCCGCCCGATTAATGGCGTGCATTGATCCATACGTCTTGGTCGCTTCCGAGAACTTCTCGATATATTCGTTCGGCGGAAGTGCCGCTCTCGTCGCAAGCGCCACTTGTTCTCGGACCTCCGGCGAAAGAAGTCCTGCCCCAAAGTTGCGCGAAATTTGCTGCAGAACCTCGGCCTCGGGGAAGGCGAACTGATTAGCCTGACGGATGCTCTCCATCAGTTCAGCGGGGAAGGCCACCCGCTGGCCCTGGGACACCCACTCCAAGACTTCGGCGGGCAAGGACGGAAGGGGTGCGCGAGACCATGCGGACAGAAGGGCTGGATCTATCCAGGAACGGCGAGTCGCCCGCGGAGAAGGCATCGACCCGCCAGCATCCCCGCTACCCGCATCCGGCTCTCCGGGTCCGGGTTCCAAAGCACCAACGCCACCCTCCGACACTCAGGAAGGATACCAACGTAGTGAGCGGCGGTGAAAACACCTCATCACGCTAGATCCGGCACTCCGCCACGGGAGAAATTCGCAGGCAACGCTGGCGATTGGTCGTGAAGCATAAGTGAGCGAAATGGCATTGGGGTCATACCACGAAGGCGATGTCGACCCCGCGCCTGCTGGCGCAACAGGAACATAGCCCCGACCGACGGCCGGGGCTATGAACGATGTCGCGACTCATCAGAGACACATGACTCGAGTCATCACAGGGTGGAGCTAAGGGGATTCGAACCCCTGACCTTCTCATTGCGAACGAGACGCGCTACCAACTGCGCCATAGCCCCAGTGCTGGCGGACCAGCGGGTTCGAAGATACCACCCGCGGCCGCCGGAACGGAAACCGACGTCACTCCCCCACGACGCGACGGTCGTCGGCGTCCGCGGCCGTGCTGGCGTCCCGGCCGAGCGGGACCTCGGCGATCGGCGGGGCGCTCATCGGGGCCACCGGGGCCGAGAGGTCGATGGTGCGCACAGTGCGGGGGACTAGGGGCTTCGTCACGTAGCTGGGCTCGATGACGGGGATCGGGTCCCACAGGGAGCCGGTCATCTGGGGCACGGGGACGCTCAGTTCGATGCTCACCTCGCTCGACTCGACAACCGGCTGCCCGAACTTGAGGGCGATGGTGTCGTTCTCCCAGCCGAGCTTGAGTCCGGCGAGCCGGGCCTCGAGGGCGCGGTTCATCGCGCGGGTGCTGAAGCGGGCGATGAACAGGGAGATGACGAACAGGCCGGCGGGGACGAGCGCGGTCCACCAGGGCAGCCAGGCGACGAACGGGGTGGCGCCGCCGGCCAGCGCCGTAACCACCAGCAGGCCGACGAGCAGCCGCCGGCGACGCTTCGTGGCCAGCCGGGCGGTCTGGCGCATCTCGCGGAGCGCGGCGCGCCGGGTGAACGGGGTGGAGATGTCGAGGTCGGGCCGGTCGACGTCCCAGTCGGCCGAGCGACGCACCATGGTCATCGACTCGGTGAGGGGCTCGTCGGGGTCGGCCTGGTCGGCTGGATCGACGTGGTCGCGGGTCGTGAACCACGGCACCAGGTAGGCCAACCAGACGACGACAAGGGCGGCAAAGATCAGTCCGGCGGGTTCCACACGCACAAGGTATGTGTCCCTTCGGGTGATCCGGGGGAGACACCCCGCGCGGTCTCCCGATTGACTATCGTCCCCGACTATGAGTGACGCCGACACCTGCCCGACCTGCGGTCGACCGCTCGACGCGCACGATCGGCACTTCCGGTTCACGCTCCCCGACCCGGTCCTCGAGACCCCGGATCGCGAGCACACCGCGGGCACCTGGCTGAGCCATGGGGACGCCGGAAGCTCGGTGATGATGCAGGTTCCGAACGTCGGCGCGTTCGTCCGGACGCTTCTCCCGGTGCGGCTCACCGGCGGCTACACGGTGACCTTCGGCGTCTGGCTGGCCGTGCACCCCGACGCCCTCCAGCACATCTTCGCCGTGTGGTGGGAGCCCGAGTACGCCGACCTCGTCCTCCACGGGTGGCTCGCCAACGCCCTGCCGGTCTGGGGCCTGCTCGGGACGCCGGTGCGCGCGGTCGTCCGTGATCCGGAGCACACGCCCTACTGCGCCGACAGCCCCGACGACGACCTGGCCGCGGTCCTCACCGACGAATGGCCGCACGAACCGGTGCTGGCCGCGATCGGCGACCGCTGAGGCCGGGAGCGCCGCTCAGGACAGGAAGTCGGACTCGTCCCACACCTGCCCACCGGACGCCGCCGGCGTCCCGTCGGCCTCGGGCTCGCGCCAGTCGCCGGAGCGTCCGCCCGACTTGGCCGTCACCCGCACGTCGGTGATGCGGGCGTGCTTGTCGACCGCCTTGACCATGTCGATGAGGGCCAGCGCCGCGGTGGTGACGGCGGTGAGCGCCTCCATCTCGACGCCGGTGGAGTAGGTGGTGCGCACGGTCGCGCGGATCTCGACCCCGGTGTCGTGCACGTGCAGGTGCACGTCGACGCCGCTGAGCGGCAGCGGGTGGCACAGCGGGATGATGTCCGGCGTCCGCTTGGCGCCCATGATCCCCGCGATCCGGGCGACGGCCAGCGCGTCGCCCTTGGGGATCGACCCGTCGCGCAGCAGGCCGATGCACTGGCTGCTCAGCAGCACCATCCCGGCCGCGGATGCCAGCCGCACCGACGGCTGCTTGTCGCCGATGTCGACCATGTGCGCCTCGCCGGACGCCGTCAGGTGCGTGAGCTGCGCCTGCGGCTGGTCGTCGATGAGGTCGTCCTCGAACTCGCCCATGGGAGACTCCGCTCAGTCGTGGTCGAGCAGCCAGCAGTGGACGATGTCGCCCGCCGCCACCTTCTCGACCTCCGGGGGCAGCAGCACGAGCGCGTTCGCCTGGGCGAGGTCGCCGAGCAGGTGGGAGCTGTGGCCGCCGACGAGGTGCACGTAGCGGCGTCCGTTGTCGTTGCGGACGACGCCCCGGCCGAACTGCAGCTTGCCCTTGGTGGAGCGCATGATCGCCTCGGCGACGCAGCGCACCGGGGCGTTGTTGACCGGCTCGACGCCCATGAGCCGGCGGATCACCGGCAGCACGAACGCCTGGAACGACACGTAGGCACTCACCGGGTTGCCGGGGAGCATGATCACCGGCACCTTGTCCTCGCCGATCAGCCCGAAGCCCTGCGGCTTGCCCGGCTGGATGGCGACCTCGGCGAAGTCGGTGAGCCCCATGCCAGGCATCACCTGCTTGACGACGTCGGCGTCCCCCTCACTGATGCCGCCGGTGGTGATGATGAGGTCGGCCCGGATCAGCTGGTCGTTGACGACGTTGCGCAGCTCGTCGGGGTCGTCGGTGTGCGCGGGCACCCGGAAGATCTGGGCTCCGGCAGCCTTGGCGGCGGCGGCGATGAGGTGCTCGTTGGCGTCGTAGATCTGGGCGGCGTTGGTGAGCGGACGCCCAGGCTCGACCAGTTCCGCGCCGGTGCTGATGACCACGACGCGGGGACGCGGCCGGGCCAGCACCTTGTCGATGCCCACTCCGGCGAGCAGTCCGATGAGCCGGGAGTCGAGCACCTGGCCCTCGCCGGCGAGCAGTTGGCCTTCGGCGACGTCGCTGCCCAGGGGACGCACGTTCTCGCCGACCGAGACCGGCTCGAGCACCTTGACCTTGGACGCGCCGCGGTCGGTGAACTCGAACGGCAGCACGGCGTCCGCCCCGGCCGGGACGGGCGCCCCCGTCATGATCCGCACCGCCTGGCCGGGTCCGACCTGCAGGTCGCTGTCGTCGCCGGCGTAGACGGAGCCGACCACGGCGAGGGTGAGCGGCTCCGACTGGGTCGCGCCGGCGACGTCGGCCGAGCGCACCGCGTAGCCGTCCATCTGGGCGTTGTCGAAGCGGGGCAGGTTGATGTCGGAGCTGATCTCCTCGCACAGCGCGAGTCCCCACGCGTCGACGAGCGACATGCCGAACGGCGTGAGCGGCTCGATCTGGCTGAGGATGTAGTCGCGGTGGGTGGCCATCGGACGCAGGCCGGCGTCCTCCTCGTGCGGCGCGTCGGGGAGCGGCTGCGGCGGGGCGACCGGCTCGGCCTCGGGCTCCTGCTTGCGGCGTCGGAAAATCGGCATGGCTCTTACGATAAGCGCATGGAGTCCGGGTCCCCCGCTGCCGCCCCGGGGGGCGACGTCCGCGAGGCCAAGCGCCTGCTCAGGACGCGGATCCGCCGGGCGCGGGCGGGTCGCGGCGAGGAGCAACGCGCGGACGCCGACGCGCGCCGGGCGTCGCTGGTGCTCGAGGCCGTCCCGCCCGGCGCGACCGTGGCCTGCTACCTGTCCACCGGCGGGGAGCCGCACACGCTCGACCTGGTCGAGGCGCTGTCGGCCGCCGGGCACGTCGTCCTGGTGCCGCTGCTCGCCGGGCGGCACGACCCGGCGTGGGCCGTGTATCCGGGGCGGGAGTCGCTGCGTCCCGGCTTAT
>DATAKK010000099.1:0-69492 GCA_036261615.1 Propionibacteriaceae bacterium
AGAGCGGCCAGGTGGACGAGCCGGTTCATCTCCGAGTCGAGGAAGGCCGGACCGCCGGCGCGGCCGAGAACGATCGCCCGCTCGCCCCTGAGGGGCGCGACCGCGACCGTGGTGGCGGGCCACGAGTCGACCCAGCCGCCCGGCAGTTCGGCGCGGTGCGCCTCGCCGAGGGGTGCCAGCGTCCGGAGCCCGTCGTGGTCGAACTCCGGGGCCAGCTCGGTGCTCATGATCACCCCGTCGGACGCCGTGTCGACGAGGGCCGCCCACTGGCTGTGGAACACCGTCGGGGCCGCCTCGAGCAGGATCTCGGCGTCGTGATCGGGGTCGTCGGCCATCCGGTTGAGGGTGACGATGTCGCTCTCGATGCCCCACGTCTCCTGGTGCCGCGAGATGTACAGCACGTGGCAGCCGGGCAGCGACGAGCACGCGCTGACGAGCGAGTCCGGCTGCATCGACGGCGGCAGGTCGACCATGAAGTCGTCGACGGCGACCCCCTCGCCCTTCTCGACGATCTCGATGGCGAGGATGTCGGCGCCGACGGAGCCGAGGGCGGTGGCGACCGCCCCCAGGGAGCCGGGCCGGTCGGGCAGTTGAACGCGCAGCAGCATCACCCGCTCAGTCTTCCAAACCCGACCGACGCCCCGCGGGTCGGAGCCGTTACGGTCCTGTTGCAGCCCGGACGCCGGCGGGCGCCGGAGGGCCGCCCCTCCCCGAGACACTAGGATGACGATCTGTTCCGGCACCCTGCCGCGCGGCGCGCCGCGGCGGCCGGCCGGCCGGCCCCGACTGGTCTCTCGCAAGGAGAATCGCGTGTCCCTCACCCCCGATGACGTGGCCCGCCTCGCGGCGCTGGCCCGCATCGAGCTGTCGCCGGCGGAGCTCGCCAAGCTCGCGCCCCAGCTCGATGTCATCCTCGAGTCGGTGGCCAGCGTCGCCGCGGTCGCCGCCGGCGACATTCCCCCGACCTCCCACGCGCTCCCGCTCGTCAACGTGTTCCGGGACGACGTCGTCACCGGGTCGCTCACCCAGGAGCAGGTGCTCGCCAACGCCCCGGACGCCGAGACCGGCCGCTTCCGCGTCCCCCGGATCCTCGACGAGGAGGCGTGATGACCGCACCGATCCTCCGGCGGACCGCCGCCGAATTGGCCGCCGCCATCCGCACCGGCGAGCTCACCGCGGTCGAGGTGACCGAGGCGTTCCTGGCCCAGATCGACGCCGTCGACGACCAGGTGCACGCGTTCCTCGCGGTCGACCGCGAGCGTGCGCTCGAGACGGCCCGCCGGGTCGACGCCAAGCGCGCGGCGGGGGAGCCGCTGGGCCCGCTGGCCGGCGTCCCCATCGCAGTGAAGGACCTGCTGAGTTACGTCGGCATGCCCACCACGGCCGGCTCCCGGATCCTCGAGAACTACCGCCCCGTCTACAACGCCACCGTCGTGCAGCGGCTCATCGACAACGACCTCGTCATCCTCGGCAAGACCAACCTCGACGAGTTCGCGATGGGCAGTTCCACCGAGACCTCGGCGTTCGGACCGTCGCACAACCCGTGGGACCTCGACCGCATCCCGGGCGGGTCGGGCGGCGGGTCGTCGGCGGCGCTGGCCGCGTTCGAGGCGCCGCTCGCCATCGGCACCGACACCGGCGGCTCGATCCGCCAGCCGGCGTCGGTCACCGGCACGGTCGGCATCAAGCCCACCTACGGGGGCACGTCACGCTTCGGGGTCATCGCCATGGCCTCCAGCCTCGACCAGCCCGGCCCGTGCGCCCGCACGGTCGAGGACGCAGCGCTGCTGCACGAGGTGATCTGTGGGCACGACCCGCTCGACTCCACCTCGATCGACCAGCCGGTGCCCCCGGTGCTCGAGGCGGCGCGCAGCGGCGACGTGCGCGGGATGCGGATCGGCGTGGTCACCGAACTGGGCGGCGAGGGCTACGCCCCGGGTGTCGAGCAGCGCTTCCAGGAGGCCGTCCACCTGCTTCAGGAGGCCGGCGCCGAGATCGTCGAGGTGAGCTGCCCCCACTTCGTCTACGCGCTGCCCACCTACTACCTCATCATGCCCGCGGAGGTGAGCTCGAACCTCGCCCGCTACGACGGCATGCGCTACGGGCTCCGCGTCGGCGACGACGGGGCGAACTCGGTCGAACAGGTGATGACGCTGACCCGCGGGCAGGGGTTCGGCGAGGAGGCCAAGCGCCGGATCATCCTCGGCACCTACGCCCTGTCGAGCGGCTACTACGACGCCTACTACGGCTCGGCGCAGAAGGTCCGCACGCTCATCGCCCGCGACTTCGACGCGGCGTTCGAGCAGTGCGACGTGCTCGTCTCGCCGTCGACGCCGACGACCGCCTTCCGGCTGGGGGAGCGGGTCGACGATCCGCTGGCCATGTACAAGGCCGACCTGTGCACGATCCCGTCGAACCTCGCCGGCAACGCGTCGGCGTCGTTCCCCTGCGGCCTCGCCCCCGAGGACGGCCTCCCCGTCGGGTTCCAGGTGATGGCCCCGCCGATGGCCGACGACCGGCTGTACCGGGTGGGGGCGGCGCTCGAGCGGGCGCTCGTCCACCGCTGGGGCGCACCGTTGCTCGACGGGGCGCCGCTGCTGGCCCACTCGCTGCTGGCCCCCACCGACGAGGAGAAGTGATGGACGACCTGCTCGACTTCGACGAGGCGGTCGACCGGTTCGACCCGGCCATCGGGCTCGAGGTGCACGTCGAGCTGAACACCGCGTCGAAGATGTGGTGCGGCTGTTCGACCGCGCCGGGCGCCGAGCCGAACACCCAGGTCTGCCCGGTCTGCCTGGGCCTGCCGGGATCGCTGCCGGTGGTCAACGGCAAGGCCGTCGAGTCGGTGATCCGCATCGGCCTGGCGCTCAACTGCCGGATCGCGGAGTGGTGCCGGTTCTCCCGGAAGAACTACTTCTATCCGGACATGCCGAAGGACTACCAGGTCAGTCAGTACGACGAGCCGATCTGCCTCGACGGGCACGTGGACGTCGAGGTCGACGGGCGCACCTACACGATCGAGATCGAGCGCGTGCACATGGAGGAGGACGCCGGCAAGCTGCTGCACGGCGGCGCCACCGGGCGCATCCACGACGCCGACCACTCGCTGGTCGACTACAACCGCGCGGGCGTCCCGCTCATGGAGATCGTCACCCGCCCGGTCCTCGGCCTGGGCGCGGACGCCCCCGCGGTCGGGCGTGCGTACATGGCCCACCTGCGCGAGCTCATGCGCGCGCTCGGCGTCTCGGAGGCCCGGATGGAGCAGGGCAACCTGCGCTGCGACGCCAACATCTCGCTGGCCCCGAAGGGCCGCGACGAGCTGGGCATCCGCACCGAGACCAAGAACGTCAACTCGCTGCGCTCGGTCGAGGCCGCGCTCACCTACGAGATGCGCCGGCAGGCGGCGATCCTCACGGCCGGCGGCCGGGTGAAGCAGGAGACCCGGCACTGGCACGAGGAGGGCTACACGTCCCCGGGCCGGTCGAAGGAGCAGGCCGAGGACTACCGCTACTTCCCCGAGCCCGACCTCGTCCCCGTGGCCCCGAGCCGCGAGTGGGTCGAGCGGCTGCGGGCCACCCTGCCCGAACCGCCGCACGCCCGCCGGGCGCGGCTGCAGGCGGAGTGGGGCTTCACCGACCTCGAGATGCGCGACGTGCTCGGCACCGAGGGGGCGATCACCCTCATCGAGGCGACCGTCGCCGCCGGGGCGTCCCCGGCGTCCGCGAAGAAGTGGTGGCTCGGCGAGCTCGCCCGGCGGGCCAACGGGGCCGGGACCGTTCTCGACGAGCTGCCGATCACGCCCGGCCAGGTGGCCGAACTCCAGGGCCTCGTGGACGCCGGCACCCTCAACGACACGCTCGCCCGCGAGGTCATCGACGCCGTGCTGGCGGGTGAGGGCGATCCCGCGTCGGTCGTCGAGGCCCGGGGGCTGGCGGTCGTCGACGACGACGCCGCTCTCGCGGACGCCGTCGACGCCGCGATCGCCGCCAACCCCGACGTCGCCGAGCGCATCCGGGGCGGCAAGGTCCAGGCGGCCGGTGCCCTCATCGGAGCGGTGATGAAGCAGCTCCAGGGCCGGGCGGACGCCGCCCGCGTGCGGGAACTCATCCTCGCCCGACTGTCCTGAGTGGGCGGGGCCGGCCGACCCCGGGCCCGCCCCGTGCCGACTACAGCGACAGCGGCATCGCCAGGAACTCGGCCACCGCGTCGTCCTCACCGAGCACGGTGACGTCGGCGGCGTCGCCTCGGCCGCTCAGCGCGAGGAGGAGCTCGCCGGGCTGGCCGAGGAGGGTCACCGTGCGGGTGCCCGGGCGCAGCCGCAGCGACTCCCCGTCCGGCCGTTCGACGACGACGCCGACGGGCGAGTGGCGCAGCGCCAGCCGGCCGAGCAGGCGCACCTGCGGCCACAACCGGTCCTGGTCCTCCATGGGCATCGGCCGCGGGCCCTGCGGATGCTCGCCCGCGCGGCGCACGTCCTCGTGGTGGATGAAGAACTCGGCGGTGTTGGCGAGGGAGTCGACGCCGGGGATCCGGTACGGGGTCACGCCGGCGGGGCCCTCGCGCAGCGCCGCGACGACGCCCCGGTAGCCGAGCCGGTGCAGCACCGCCGAGCGGCGCTCGTCGGCGACCCCACCGAAGGCCGGGACGATCGCGGCCGCCGTCGCCAGCGGCTGGTTCTCCCGCACCCACAGGTGCGCGGCCAGGTCGGCGGTCGTCCACCCCTCGCAGAGGGTGGGGGCGTCGGGGCCGACGTCGGCGAACAGATCGCACAGGGCGGCACGTTCGCGGGCGGCAAGGCTCGTCATGATTCTCCTCGGGCTGTCGGGACGCTGGGTCCCGCCGCCGGTCGGCGGTTGTACCCATCCTGCCGCGCGTCAGCGCTGGGCCGGAGTCGGCGTCCGCGGGGGACGGCGGCGATAGGGGTGGCTCCGGGCCCGTAGCGCCTCCTCGGCCAGCTTCGCGCGGGCGGGCTCGGCCCCGAGGAGCTCGTGCAGCAGGGCGGAGGTGTCCCGGCCGCCGGCCCCGCCCAGAGCGAGGATCAGCTCGCGGTCGGCCCGCGGTCCCGGGCGGAGGTCGAGCAGCACCTGGGCGGCCCTGGCCCCGGCCGCCTCGTTGTGGCGGGCGAGCAGCCCGACGAGCACGGCGGACTGGAAGCCGAGATCGCACTCGGTGCCGAGCCGGCGGGCGAGCCGGTCGAGCGCCTCGTGGATGGCGAAGTCGACGACGTCGGCGACCTCGCGCCAGGTGAGCCGCAGGTCGTCGAGAGCGCGCGGGATCGCCCGCCCCACGTAGTAGTAGGGGCTCAGCACGATGAACGCGCGGAGGGCGGAGACGCGCAGCGCCCGGATCTCCTCGGGCTCGCCGTCGACGCGGGTGCCCACTCCTGAGCACAGGAGCTCGAAGCCGTTGTCGCAGCGGGAGAAGACGTCCTGCGAGTCGGTCTGGAGGTCGGGGGGCGTGTCGACGGGATCCTGCGCCCAGGCGAGCACCGTCTCCAACGCGTGCCTGTCGCCCCAGGCGGTGAGCACCATCGCGGCCACCACCCGGAAGTACGGCCAGGGGGAGGTGTCGAGGATCCAGGTGAGGGCCGGCGTCCGCGCCCTGCCGCCCCTGAGGCCGTCCTCGATGACGTCGAGGGCACCGAATCCGGTTCCCCGGTCGGTGACGAACAGGGCCCGCTGCTGCTGCTCGACGCTCAGCCCCTGCCCCGGCGTCCGGGGGTCGTCGCGCGGGACGGCCGTGAGAGCGTCCCGGATGGCACGCAGCATGTTTCCACTGTAAGGAGCCCGGCCGGGGCCGCGGGCGGCGCGAAGCGAATCCGACGGCAGCCCCTAAACTCGGGCCCATGCCCCTCGACCCGCTGATCGCCGAGCGCCTCCGGCGCAATCCCGACGGCCTCGTCCCGGCCATCGCGCAGGACGCCGCCACCGGCGCCGTGCTCATGCTCGCGTGGATGGACGACGAGGCGCTGGCGCGCACGCTCGCCACCGGCCGGGCGACGTACTGGTCGCGCAGCCGCCAGGAGTACTGGGTCAAGGGGGAGACCAGCGGGCACACCCAGACGGTGCGCTCGGTCAGCCTCGACTGCGACGGCGACACGATCCTGCTCCGCGTCGACCAGGTCGGCCCGGCCTGCCACACCGGCACCGCCACCTGCTTCGACGCCGGCCTGCTCACCGGGGACACCGGCACGGCGGGGACCCCGGCATGAGCGTCGGGATCGGGCTCGACGAGTTCGCCCGGCGCGCGGACGCCGGCGCGCGGGTGATCCCCGTGTGGACGGTGCTGCGCTGCGACGACCTCACGCCGCTCGGCATCTACCGCTCGCTCTGCGGCGAGCGCGACCTCACCTTCCTGCTCGAGTCGGCCGAGTCGGGCGTCTGGTCGCGGTACTCGTTCATCGGCGTCGACGCACAGGCCACCCTCACCGAGCGCGACGGCGAGGCCACCTGGCTCGGGCGCCCGATCGACGGGGTGCCGGCGTCCGGCGACCCCCTCGTCGCGCTGGGCCGCACGCTCGAGGTGCTGCACACCGGGGCGCACGAGGGACTGCCCCCGCTCACGTCGGGGATGGTCGGCTACCTCGCCTACGACATCGTCCGCCGGGTCGAGCCGCTGCCCTCGCCGAACCCCGACGACCTGCACATTCCCGAACTCGTGATGATGCTCGCCTCCGACATGGCGGTCGTCGACCACCACACCGGCGAACTGTGGCTGATCGCCAACGCCGTGAACTTCGACGACTCCCCGGCGGGGCTCGAGGACGCCTACCGCGACGCGGTCGGGCGGGTGCACCGGATGGTCGAGCGGATCGCCCAGCCGCAGGCTCCCGTGCTCACCTCCCGCGTCGACGGCGAGCCGGCCCAGCCCCAGCGGCAGCGCAGCGCGGCGTCCTACGGGGAGGCCGTCGAGCGGGCCGTCGAGTACATCAGGGCCGGCGACGCGTTCCAGATCGTCGTGAGCCAGCGCTTCGACCTGCCCACCTCGGCGGACGCCCTCGACGTCTACCGGGAGCTGCGCAGCATCAACCCGAGCCCCTACCTCTACCTGCTGCGCCTGCCCGGGTTCGCGGTGGTGGGGTCGAGCCCGGAGGCGCTGGTCACCGTCAAGGACGGTGAGGCCCTCACCCATCCGATCGCCGGGTCGCGCCCGCGGGGCCGCGACGAGCGCGAGGACCACCAGCTGGAGGTCGAACTGCTCGCCGACGCCAAGGAGCGCGCCGAGCACCTCATGCTCGTCGATCTCGGCCGCAACGACCTCGGCCGGGTCTGCCGCGCGGGGACCGTGTCGGTCACCGAGTTCATGACGGTGCGGCGGTACAGCCACATCATGCATCTCGAGTCGAGCGTCACCGGCACGCTCGCGCCCGGGCGCACCGCCCTCGACGTCACCATGTCGTGCCTGCCGGCGGGGACGCTGTCGGGTGCGCCGAAGGTGCGGGCGATGCAGATCATCGACGAGCTGGAACTCACCCGGCGCGGGCTGTACGGCGGGGCGGTCGGCTACTTCGACTTCGCCGGCAACTCCGACATGGCGATCGCCATCCGCACCGCACTCATCAAGGACGGCGTCGCCCACGTGCAGGCCGGCGGCGGTATCGTCGCCGACTCGGTGGCCGCCACCGAGAACACCGAGACCGAGAACAAGGCCGCCGCGGCCCTGCGCGCGGTGCAGCGGGCAGCCCTCCGGCGTCCGGTGACCGGGCCGGGGGACTCATGACACCAGGCCGCGAGCGGGCCCTCGTCACCGTGGTGGGGCTGGCGACGGCGGGCATCGCCGCCCTCGGCTCCGGCCAGGTGTGGTACCACACGGCCGGCCACGGGTTCACCGGCAGTGAGATCACCGACGGCGCCGAGGAGGCGCTGGCCCTCGCCGGGCTCGCCGGGGTCGCGGTCACGCTGCTGCTCGGCGTGTGGGGACGCCGCGTCGTCGGGCTGCTCGTGGCGCTGCTCGGGCTCGGCGCGCTGCTCGTCGCGGCGCTGCGCAGGGTGCCGACCTCCGCGCAGCTCGACCAGGTGCTCGGCGTCCACGAGACGACCGGCAGCGCGACCGGCTGGCCGTGGGTCTGCGTGGTCGCCGGCGGCGTCCTCGCGGCGGTCGGCGCCCTGTTCCTGGCCCGCGCCCACCGCTGGCGCAGCCCGAGCGACCGCTTCGCCCGCGGCGCGACCCGCCGCGAGCGGGTCGTCGGTTCCAGTCTCGACGCCTGGAAGGCGCTCGACGCCGGTGCCGATCCCACGGCTTTTGACGGTAACCTCACCCCTGAGGCGCCCACCGGACGCCGCGACCAGGCCGGCCCGGCGTCCGGCCACCCGACCCCCGACGAGGAGCAGCCATGAGCGCGGAACGGTCCGACGAGAAGTACCACGACGGCACCAGCCCCGCGGCGTGGACCACCTCGATCGGCGGCATGGTCGGCGGCCTCATCATCGCCATCGGGGCGATCACCGGACCGAACTGGCCGACGATCTTCGCCGGCATCGGGCTGTTCATCGTCGCCGCGATCGTGTCGCTCGTTCTCGTGCGTCGCGGCCTCGGCAACGGTCCGGTGTCTGAGTGAGCGTCCTCGACGACATCATCGCCTCGGTCCGCCTCGACCTCGCCGAGCGGCAGCAGGCGGTGCGCCTCAGTGAGCTCCGCGCCCGAATCGACGCGATCCCCCCGGCCCGGCCGGTGCTCGACGTGTTCCGCGGTCCCGACCTCTCGGTGATCGCCGAGGTGAAGCGGGCCAGCCCGAGCCGGGGCAAACTCGCCGCCATCGAGCGTCCCGCCGACCTCGCCGCCGACTACGAGGCCGGGGGAGCCGCGGCGATCAGCGTCCTCACCGAGCGGCACCGCTTCCACGGCTCGCTCGACGACCTCGACGCCGTCCGGGAGCGGGTCGACCTGCCGATCCTGCGCAAGGACTTCATGGTCACCGAGTACCAGCTCGTCGAGACCCGCGCGCACGGCGCCGACCTGTGCCTGCTCATCGTGGCCGCCCTCAACGACACGATGCTGCACACCCTCTACCGCACCGCCCTCGAGCTCGGGCTGACCCCGCTCGTCGAGGTGCACACCCCGGAGGAGGCGCGCCGCGCGGTCGACCTCGGCGCGCAGCTCATCGGCGTCAACAACCGCAACCTGCAGACCCTGGAGGTGTCGATCGCGCAGTTCGGCGAGATCGCGCCGGCCATCCCCGACGACGCGGTGAAGGTCGCCGAGTCGGGACTCAACGGGCCCGAGGACGTCGCCCTCGTGCGCGGGCAGGGGGCCGACGTCGTCCTGGTCGGCGAGGCGCTGGTGCGTCACGGCGACCCGCGCGCCGCGGTCGAGGCCCTCCGCACCGCCCAGCCGTCCGACCACACCTGACCACCCGGGGGGCCGCCCGTCGGTCCCCGCACCGGTGCCCCGCACCGTCCCTGGAGGAGCCCATGTCGTCCGATACCCCCCGTGACCTGCCGGCCGCGGCGTCCCTGCCCGACGTCCACGGCCACTTCGACGCCTTCGGCGGCAAGTTCGTGCCCGAGGCGCTGGCCGCCGCGCTCGAGGAGCTGGAGGACGCCTTCACCTCGGCGTCCGCCGACCCGGCGTTCCAGGAGGAGCTCGCCGCGCTGCGCCGCGACTACGCCGGGCGTCCCACCCCGATCACCGAGGCCCGGCGCTTCGCCGAGTTCTGCGGCAACGCCCGCATCCTGCTCAAGCGCGAGGACCTCAACCACACGGGCAGCCACAAGATCAACAACGTCCTCGGCCAGGCGCTGCTCACCCGCCGGATGGGCAAGAAGCGGGTGATCGCCGAGACCGGCGCCGGGCAGCACGGCGTGGCGACGGCCACGGCGGCGGCCCTGTTCGGCCTCGAGTGCCGGGTCTACATGGGCAAGGTCGACACCGAACGCCAGGCCCTCAACGTCGCCCGGATGCAGTTGCTCGGCGCCGAGGTCGTCTCGGTGGCCGCCGGCTCGCAGACCCTCAAGGACGCGATGAACGAGGCGATGCGCGACTGGGTCACCAACGTCGACACCACCCACTACCTCATCGGCACGGTCGGCGGACCGCACCCGTTCCCGATGATGGTGCGCGAGTTCCAGCGGATCATCTCCACCGAGGCCCGCGCCCAGATGCTCGACCGCTTCGGGCGGCTGCCGGACGCCGTCACGGCGTGCGTGGGCGGCGGGTCCAACGCGATGGGCATCTTCGCCGACTTCATCCCGGACGCGTCGGTGCGGCTGTACGGCTTCGAGGCCGGGGGAGAGGGCGTCGAGACCGGCCGGCACGCGGCCACCATCTCGGCCGGTGACATCGGCGTCCTGCACGGCATGCGCACGTACGTGCTGCAGGACGAGGACGGGCAGACCAAGGAGTCGCACTCCATCTCCGCCGGCCTCGACTACCCCGGCGTCGGACCCGAGCACGCGTGGCTCGCGGCGACCGGCCGCGCCACCTACGAGCCGGTCACCGACACCGAGGCGATGGAGGCGTTCCGGCTGCTCAGCCAGACCGAGGGGATCATGCCGGCGATCGAGTCGGCGCACGCCGTCGCCGGTGCGCAGCGCCTGGCCCTGCGCTGGGCCGAGGAGCGCCCCGACGAGCAGCCCCTCATCCTCATCAACATCTCCGGCCGGGGTGACAAGGACGTCGACACGGCGATCCGCTGGTTCGGGCTCGACGGGTCGGCGAACGCCACCACGGGGGAGCTGCAATGAGCGCCCCGGGGGTGACCGCGCGCCCGTTCGAGGGTTCCACCCGGCTGGGGCACAGCGGCATCGTGCTCGCCGACGCCCGGGCCGAGGGCCGGGCCGCGCTCGTCGGGTACCTCCCGGTCGGCTACCCCGACGTCGACCACTCGATCGAGGCGATGCGCGCCCTCACCGAGGGCAGCGACGGGCAGGGCGTCGACCTCGTCGAGATCGGCATGCCGTACTCCGACCCGGTGATGGACGGCCTGGCGATCCAGCACGCCACCACCCACGCCCTGCAGCGCGGTGTCCGCACCCGCGACGTGCTCCGGGCCGTCGAGGCCGTGGCCGCCACCGGCACCCAGGCGCTGGTGATGATCTACTGGAACCTCGTCGAGCACTACGGCGTCGACGCGTTCGCGCGCGATCTCGCCGCGGCCGGGGGAAGCGGGCTGATCACCCCCGACCTCACTCCCGACGAGGCCGGCCCCTGGGTGTCGGCGTCCGACTCCCACGGCCTCGACCGGGTCTTCCTCGTCGCGCCGTCCTCCACCGAGGAGCGCGTGCTGAGCACCACCCGGGCCTGCCGGGGCTGGGTCTACGCGACCTCGGTCATGGGCGTCACCGGCGCCCGCACCCAGACCTCGTCCGCGGCGCCGCTGCTCGTCCAGCGGGTCCGGGACGCCGCCCCCGACGACCTGCCCGTGGGGGTCGGCCTGGGCGTGTCGAACGGTCCCCAGGCCGCCGAGGTCGGCGCCTTCGCGGACGCCGTCATCGTCGGGTCCGCACTGGTCAAGTGCCTCATCGACGCCGAGGGCACCGGCGACCTCGCGCCGCTGCGGCACGTGGTCGGCGATCTCGCCGCCGGTGTGCGCGGCCTGAGCTGAGGCGCGGGGCGATGATGGCGGACGGCCCGGAGCGGCGCCGGCGGCTGGTGGTTGCGCCGCCGGTGGCGGCGCTCAGCGCGCTGGTCGCGGTCGTGCTCGCCGTGGTGGGCGGGTGGCTGCTCGCCACGGCCGGCGGCCCCGCCGTCGTGTCCATCGGCGTGGCCCTGTGGTGGCTGGCGCTCAACGTGCTCGTCGTCGGACTGGTGTCGGCGAGCGCGTGGCACCGCAGCCGCCCGGTCGTCGGCGGCGAGAAGGTTCCCTCCACCGTGGTGGCGCGCGCCCATCCGCTGCGGGGCAGGCTGCACGCGGTGTCGCTCGAGTCGCCCGACGGCACCGCGGCCAGGGTGTTGCACGGGTTCGTCAGCCTGCGCGCCGCCGACGCCGAGCGGCTCGCCGCGCGTCTCACCGAGCTGCTCGGAGCGGTCCCGGCGCCCGATCCGGGCCTGGTTCCCGTGCTCGTCGAGGTGGGGCCGCTGCCCGGTGCCGAGCCGGCGGACGCCGACACCGTGAGCCTGCGTCGTGCGCTGCCCCTGGTGGCCGCCGATCCCGTGCCGGACGACCCCGCCCCCGAGGACACCGGCACCCCGGCGACGACCCCCCGCCATCGCGGCGACGACGACCCGGTGGGCGACCCGGGCCCCGTGCTGCCCCGCCGCGCCCGCCGCGACTGAGGCTGTCCGCGGTCCACATGTTCGGCGGCTAGAGTGCAGGACTTGTGACGTCCTTCGCGACCCCGCTGTCGATTCCCAGCCCGCCCTGGTCGCAGTTCCACATCGGTCCGCTGACCATCCACTTCTACGCGCTGTGCATCCTCACCGGCATCATCGTCGCGTGGATCATGACGCGGCGCCGGTACGTGGCCCGCGGCGGTGACGGCGAGCAGTTCGAGAACATCGCGGCGGTGAGCGTGGTCCTCGGCATCATCGGGGCCCGGCTCTACCACATCACGAGCGACTACGAGCTCTACTTCGTGCCGGGCAAGGACCCCTGGCGCGCGCTGTACATCTGGGACGGCGGCCTCGGCATCTGGGGAGCGGTGGCCCTCGGCGGCCTCGGTGTCTGGCTGATGGCCCGCCACTACGGCATCCCGTTCGGCGACATCGCCGACAGTTTCGCCCCCGGGCTGCTCGTCGCGCAGGCGATCGGACGGCTGGGCAACTGGTTCAACCAGGAGCTGTTCGGCGGGCCGACCAACCTCCCGTGGGGGCTGGAGATCGCCCCCCAGTACCGCCCGCTGGGCTACCAGCAGTACTCCACCTTCCACCCGACGTTCCTCTACGAACTGATCTGGGACCTGTTCTCGGCGTTCGTCCTGCTGCGCCTGGAGCGCCGGTTCCGGCTCGCCCGCGGTCGTACCTTCGCCGCTTACGTCGCCCTGTACACGTTCGGCCGCTTCTTCGTCGAGATGATGCGCATCGACCACGCGAACAAGCCGTTCGGATTCCGCCTCAACGACTACACCTCGGTGATCGTCTTCGTCGGCGCCATCGTCGCGTGGGTCATCCTCGCCCGGGTGCGTCCCGGTGTGCTCGACCGGCCCCTCGCCTCGAGCCGCGGGTCCGGCGAGCCTGGGGACGCCGAAACACTCGCCCCTGCCGAGCCGGCCGACGGCAGCCCCGAGAACGCCCCCGAGGAAGCCCGCGACGGGGTGTCCGACAGCTGAAAACGGCCGCCGGCCGCACAGCCCAGCGATTACGGTAGGTCGGCACCCGGACGCTCACCCGGCCCCGATACCCGAGCCGGCCGTATCCTTGTGCTCCCTCGCCGAGCAGCCCCACGCCCCGTGGGTGTCCTCGGGACCGGACGGGCGCGCCACCACCCTGGCAACCCCACCCGGGCCGCGTCCCCGCGGCGAGGGGCCCGGCATCACCGCCCTGGAGAGCGCCGGGCCATGCTCCACCAGACCTGCCCCGCGGCAGGCCGACAGATGGGAGAACCGATGGTGGGAGAGATCTTCCCCCGCATGCCCCAGCAGGGTCTCTACGACCCCGCGTTCGAGCACGACGCGTGCGGCGTCGCCTTCGTGGCCCGGCTCGACGGTGGCGCGACCCACGAGGTGGTGGAGCAGGGCCTGCTGGCCCTCAAGAACCTCGACCACCGCGGCGCGACCGGCGCCGACCCGGCCGCCGGCGACGGTGCCGGCATCCTCGTCCAGGTTCCGGACGCCTTCTTCCGTGAGGTGAGCCACCTCGACCTGCCCGCCGCCGGCCACTACGCCGCCGGCCTGGCGCACCTGCCCACCGACCCGATCAAGCGCGAGTACGCCCGTGCCACGATCTCGCGGATCGCGATCGAGGAGGGCCTCAGCATCATCGGCTGGCGCACCGTCCCCGTGCGCACCGGCTCGCTCAGCCCCATCTCGCGGGCGGTGATGCCGCACTTCGAGCAGCTGTTCGTCTCCTCGGGCGACCTCTCCGGCATCGACCTCGATCGCCTCACCTTCGTGCTGCGCCGCCGGGTGCAGAACGAGGTCGGCGTCTACTTCCAGTCGCTGTCGTCCCGCACGCTCGTCTACAAGGGCATGCTCACGACCGACCAGCTCGAGGAGGTCTTCCCCGACCTCCACCACGCCGCCTTCCACTCCGCGCTCGCGCTGGTGCACTCGAGGTTCTCGACGAACACCTTCCCCGCCTGGGAGCTCGCGCACCCCTACCGGATGATGGCGCACAACGGCGAGATCAACACGGTGATGGGCAACCGCAACTGGATGCGCGCCCGCGAGGCACTGCTGGCCAGCGACCTCATCCCCGGCGACCTCGAGCGGATCTTCCCGATCTGCACCCCCGGCGGATCCGACTCCGCCTCCTTCGACGAGGTGCTCGAACTGCTGCACCTCGGCGGCCGCACCCTGCCCCACGCCGTGCTCATGATGATCCCCGAGGCGTGGCAGAAGAACTCCGAGATGGACCCCGCCCGACGGGCCTTCTACGAGTTCCACTCGTTCATCATGGAGCCCTGGGACGGGCCCGCCAGCGTCACCTTCACCGACGGCACCCTCATCGGCGGCGTGCTCGACCGCAACGGCCTGCGTCCGGCCCGGTACTGGGTCACCGACGACGGGCTCGTCGTGTTCGCGTCCGAGGCGGGCGTGCTGCCCATCGAACCCGAGCACGTGCTCCAGAAGGGCCGGCTGCAGCCCGGGCGGATGTTCCTCGTCGACACGGTGCAGCACCGGATCCTCGACGACGACGAGATCAAGGCCCAGCTGGCCGCCGAGCACCCCTACGACGAGTGGCTCCAGAACAAGATCACGCTCAACGAGCTGCCCGAGCGCGTGCACGTCGTGCACAGCCACGCGTCGGTGACCCGGCGCCAGCAGGTGTTCGGCTACACCCACGAGGAACTGCGGCTGCTCGTCGCGCCGATGGCCAACACGGGCGCCGAGGTGGTCGGCTCGATGGGCACCGACACGCCGCTCGCCGTACTGAGCGACCGGCCGCGCCCGCTGTTCGACCACTTCCAGCAGCTGTTCGCCCAGGTGACCAACCCGCCGCTGGACGCGATCCGCGAGGAGCTCGTCACGTCCCTCGCCGGCTCGATCGGCCCCGAGCAGAACCTCCTCGACCCGGGCCCCGAGTCCTGTCGGCAGCTGGAGATCCCGTACCCGATCCTCACGAACGAGGAACTCGCCCGGATCGTGCACATCAACCGCGACGGCGACCAGCCCGGTTACGCCACCCACGTGGTGCGCGGGCTCTATCAGGTCTCCGGCGGGGGTGCCGCGCTGCGCCGGCGGCTCGACGAGATCCGGGCCGAGGTGTCCGAGGCCATCGCCGGGGGTGCCCGCACGATCGTCCTCTCCGACCGGCACTCGGACGCCGACCGCGCCCCGATCCCGTCGCTGCTGCTCACCTCGGCGATCCACCACCACCTGGTGCGCGAGAAGACCCGCACCCAGGTGGGCCTCATCGTCGAGAGCGGGGACGTCCGCGAGGTGCACCACGCCGCCCTGCTCATCGGCTACGGCGCCGCCGCCCTCAACCCGTACCTCATGTTCGAGTCGGCCGAGGACATGGCCCGCAACGAGCTGTACGTGTCGGTCGCGCCGGAGCGGGCGATCAAGAACGTCGTCAAGGGCCTGGGCAAGGGCATCCTCAAGGTCATGAGCAAGATGGGCGTCTCGACCCTGCAGTCGTACACCGGCGCCCAGATCTTCGAGGCGATCGGCCTGTCCAAGGACTTCGTCGACGAGTTCTTCACCGGCACGACGAGCAAGATCGGCGGCATCGGCCTCGACGAGCTCGCCGAGACGGTGCGCCAGCGCCATGCCCGCGCCTATCCGGCCAGCCGGATCGCGCTGCCGCACCGGTCGCTGCCGGTCGGCGGCGAGTACCAGTGGCGCCGCGAGGGCGAGGAGCACCTGTTCGACCCCGAGACGGTGTTCCGCCTCCAGCACTCCACGGCCACCGGCCGCTACGACATCTTCAAGCAGTACACCGCGCGGGTGAACGACAACTCCTCGCGGCTGATGACGCTGCGGGCGCTGCTCCAGTTCAACTCCGACCGCCCGAGCATCCCGATCGAGGAGGTCGAGCCGGCGTCGGAGATCGTCAAGCGGTTCTCGACCGGTGCGATGAGCTACGGGTCGATCTCTCAGGAGGCGCACGAGACGCTGGCGGTCGCGATGAACTCGATCGGCGCCAAGTCGAACACCGGCGAGGGCGGCGAGGACCGCGAGCGGCTCTACGACCCGCGTCGCCGCAGCGCCATCAAGCAGGTGGCTTCCGGGCGGTTCGGCGTCACGTCGGAGTACCTCACCAACGCCACCGACCTGCAGATCAAGATGGCCCAGGGCGCCAAGCCCGGCGAGGGCGGCCAACTCCCCGGCCCCAAGGTCTATCCGTGGGTGGCCCGCACCCGGCACTCGACGCCCGGCGTCGGTCTCATCTCGCCGCCGCCGCACCACGACATCTACTCGATCGAGGACCTCAAGCAGCTGATCCACGACCTCAAGTGCGCCAACCCGCTCGCCCGGGTGCACGTGAAGCTCGTCGCCGAGGTCGGCGTGGGCACGGTCGCCGCGGGCGTCGCCAAGGCCAAGGCCGACGTGGTGCTCATCTCCGGGCACGACGGCGGCACGGGCGCCGCGCCGCTCACCTCGGTGAAGCACGCGGGGGGCCCCTGGGAGCTCGGCCTCGCCGAGACCCAGCAGACCCTCCTGCTCAACGGCTTGCGCGACCGCATCGTCGTCCAGTGCGACGGGCAGCTGAAGACCGGCCGCGACGTCGTCATCGCGGCCCTGCTCGGCGCCGAGGAGTTCGGGTTCGCCACCACCGCGCTCGTGGTGAGCGGCTGCATCATGATGCGCGTGTGCCACAAGGACACCTGTCCGGTCGGCGTGGCGACCCAGAACCCCGAACTGCGCGCCAAGTTCAGCGGCAAGGCCGAGCACGTCGTGAACTTCATGATGTTCATCGCCGAGGAGGTCCGCGAGCTGCTGGCCGAGCTGGGCTTCCGCAGCATCGAGGAGGCCGTCGGCCACGTCGAGGTGCTCGACGCCCAGCAGGCCGTCGACCACTGGAAGGCGCGAGGCCTCGACCTCAGCCCGATCCTGCACCAGGTCGCGCTGCCGGCGGGCAGCCCGTTGCACAACACCACCGGACAGGACCACGGTCTCGACCGCAAGCTCGACGCCACCCTCATCGACCTGGCCGCGCCCGCGCTCGAGCGGGGCGAGAAGGTCGTCGAGGTGGTGCCGGTCCGCAACGTCGACCGCACCGTCGGGACGATTCTCGGCAACCGGGTGACGGTGGTCACCCAGGGCGAGGGCTTCGACGACGACACGATCGACTTCACCCTCAACGGCACCGCCGGCCAGAGCTTCGGGGCCTTCCTGCCGCGGGGCGTCACGCTGCGCCTCGTCGGGGACGCAAACGACTACCTCGGCAAGGGGCTGTCGGGCGGGCGGATCATCGTCCGGCCGAACGAGAGCAGCCCCTTCCGCGCGGAGGAGCAGATCATCGCCGGCAACGTCATCGGCTACGGCGCGACGAGCGGCACGATCCTCCTGCGCGGCCTCGTGGGCGAGCGCTTCTGCGTCCGCAACTCGGGGGCGACCGCCGTCGTCGAGGGAACCGGCGACCACGCGTGCGAGTACATGACCGGTGGCGAGGTGCTGATCATCGGGCGCACCGGGCGCAACGTCGCCGCGGGCATGTCCGGCGGTGTCGCCTACGTCCTCGACCTCGACCACTCGCGGCTCAACACCGAGATGGTGGACGCCGTGCAGCCGGGCGAGGCCGACGTGCTCCGGATCCTGGAACTGCTCGCGCTGCACCGCGACGAGACCGGGTCGCCGGTGGCGTCCGCGCTGCTCGACGACCCCGACCTCGCGACCCGGTTCACCAAGCTGCTGCCGCGCGACTACGCCCGGGTGATCAGGGCGCGTGAGGACGCCATCGCCCTGGGCCTGCACGAGAAGCAGATGACCGACCTGATGATGGAGGCTGCACATGGCTGACCCCAAGGGCTTCATGACCACCCCCCGTGAGGTCGCTGCCCGGCGTCCGATCGAGGAGCGGGTGCACGACTGGAACGAGGTGTACCCGGGCAGCCCCGGCCGTGCCGTGCTGCCGATCATCCAGGACCAGGCCGGACGCTGCATGGACTGCGGCATCCCGTTCTGCCACACCGGCTGCCCGCTGGGCAACCTCATCCCCGAGTGGAACGACCTCGTGTGGCGCGACGACTGGCGGGGGGCGTTGGAGCGGCTGCACGCCACCAACAACTTCCCCGACTTCACCGGCCGCCTGTGCCCGGCCCCGTGCGAGACGGCCTGCGTCGTCGGCATCAATCGCGACCCCGTGACGATCAAGAACGTCGAGGTCGCGATCATCGACAAGGCGTGGGACGACCTGCGGGTGACCCCGTGGGTGCCCAGCTACCACACCCTCAAGACCGTCGCGGTCGTCGGCTCCGGCCCGGCCGGGCTCGCCGTGGCCCAGCAGCTCACCCGGGCGGGGCACACGGTCGTCGTCTACGAGCGTGCCGACGCCATCGGCGGGCTGCTGCGCTACGGCATCCCCAACTTCAAGATGGAGAAGTCGGTGCTCGACCGCCGGCTCAAGCAGATGAGCCTCGAGGGCACGGTGTTCAAGCCGAACACCACGATCGGCGAGGATCTGACGGCCGAGCAGCTGCGCGAGCGGTTCGACGCGGTCGTGCTCGCCATCGGGTCCACCCTGGCGCGCGACCTCCCGGCGCCGGGCCGCGAGCTCAACGGCATCCATCAGGCGATGGAGTACCTGCCGCAGGCGACCCGGGCGCTCACCGCGCCCGTGCCCGACCAGATCACCGCCGAGGGCAAGGACGTCGTCATCATCGGCGGCGGCGACACCGGCGCCGACTGCCTCGGCACCGCGATCCGCCAGGGCGCCCGCTCGATCACCCAGCTCGAGATCATGCCCAAGCCCCCGGAGTTGCGTCCGTCGCACCAGCCGTGGCCGACCTACCCGATGATCTATCGCGTCTCCTCGGCCCACGAGGAGGGCGGCGACCGGTTGTACGCCGTGAACACGAGCGAGTTCGTCGACGACGGCGAGGGCAACGTCGCCGCGCTGCGGCTCACCGAGGTGCGCTTCGAGGCCGGCCGGTTCGAGCCGGTCGAGGGCAGCGAACGCGAACTCCCGGCCCAGCTGGTGCTGCTGGCCATGGGCTTCGTCGGTCCCGAGCGCGACGGCGTCGTGTCGCAACTCGGGTGCGAGCTCGACGCGCGTGGCAACATCGTGCGTGACGAGAACTACGAGACGACGGTGCCCGGCGTGTTCGCGTGCGGCGACGCCGGCCGGGGGCAGTCGCTCATCGTCTGGGCGATCGCGGAGGGTCGGGGCTGCGCCAACGGGGTGGACGCCTTCCTCAACGGCAAGCCGAGCGACCTGCCGCGGCCGATCGGCCCGGACGTGCGCCAGATGATGGTCTAGTCGACGGGAGGCCGGCGGATGAGCGCTACGGCAGGACGGGTGCTCCGCGACTGCTTCAGCGACCTCGCACGCCGGTGGCTCGACCTCGAGGCTCCGGCGCTGGCCGACGAGCCGGACGCCGTCCACCAGATGCGGGTGACGAGCCGGAGGCTCCGTGGCCTGCTCCGGCTGTGGGGCGACGCCCTGCGGATCGACGCGGGGCCGCTGGCCGACGACCTGCGCTGGGTCGCGCACGCCCTCGGCGACGTGCGCGATCTCGACGTTCTGGAGGACCGGCTGCTCGCCGACGCCGGTGAGGAACCGGGGTCACTCGCCGCCGAACTGCTCCGGGCGCGTCTCGACCTCCGCCGAGCGCAGGCTCGGGAGGCGCTCGCGAACGACGTCGCGTCGGCCCGGTTCGCGTCGGTCCGGATCGGCGTCCGAGGGCTGCTCGACCCGCCCGTGCGCCGGTCGTGGCGTGGGGTGCCGGCCGACGCGCTGGTACGGATCGCCGCGAAGCGGGCCCGCGCGGCCGTGCGGGCGTTCGACGCGGCCGGGCTGGTCGACGGTGTCGCGCCGACCGCCGGGCAACTGCAGCGGCTGCACCACGCCCGCCGCGTCGCCAAGTCGGCACGCTACGCCGCGGAGGCGCTCGCGGAGCAGGGGGTGACCCGGCCCCGCCGCTCGCGTGAGCGCAAGGGTCCAAAGGCGTGGGGCCGGGCCTTCACCGAGGTGGCGGACGCGCTCGGCCTGGTGCAGGACAGCGTGGTCGCCGAGGGCTACCTCCGCGACCTGGGCGAGGAGGTCGGGCCGCCCGTGAGCGGGACGCTCGACGCGATGGCCGACCGGGAGGCCGCGCGGCGTCCCGAGGCGCTGTCGGACTCGCTGGCGGCGGTGGGCGCCGCGCGGCGGCTCGTCGGCTGAGCCGCCACCGCGCGGAGAACCGCCGCTTCTCCCACTCTCTGGGGTGGTTTCGATCATTGGAATCGGGGAAAGCGCGCTTCTTGGCGTCCCCGTGCGGCCGGTTCCCGCTTACCATTCGGGAACGATGCCCCGGCACTGGGTGCTCGGGGCGACAGTCAGGCCACCCGTCCCCACCTGGGTGGCCTCTCGACCCACAGGAAGGAGTGGTCCATGGTCAGGAACATCAAGGCCGGACTGGCTCTGGTGGCCGTCTCGTGCGCCGTCGCGCTGAGCGCCTGCAACCCCGCGGCGAACAACCAGAGCGGCCCCGCCACCAACGGCGGAACAGGAGGAGCGGGAGGGTTCAGCAAGACCCTGTCCGGGACCCTCAAGACGAGCGGCTTCAACCCCTCCGACGAGGTCGGCAAGGCCCGCGGCGACTACGCCACCAAGCAGGTCGCCCCGGTCACGGTGAGCATGGACACCACGAACTTCGACCCGCAGAAGTTCGCCGCGCAGGCGGCGTCGGGCAACGTGCCCGACCTCATCCAGGTCGATCGCAGCACCGTCGACACCCTGGCCGACAAGGGCCTCATCATTCCGCTCGACCAGTGCTTCAGCACGTGGGGCGTCTCTCCGAGCGAGTACTACTACCCGGCGGCCATCAAGGACGTGACCTACAACGGGCACGTGTACGGCGTCCCCCAGTTCTTCCAGGCCTCGATCATCATCGGCAACAAGGCCGTCATGGGTCCCGCGGGCGTGACCATGGCCGACCTCGACACGTCGAAGCCCGACCAGCTCATCCAGGTCGCGAAGAAGATGACCAAGCAGTCGGGGGGCAAGCCGACCCAGCTCGGCTTCAGCCCCGACCTGCCCGGGTCGTCGGCCCTGTGGCTGGCGGTGTTCGGCGGCAAGCCGAACGACTCGAACGGCAAGCCGACGCTCGACGACCCCAAGAACGTCGAGGCGCTCACGTGGATGAAGTCGATCATGGACGCCCAGGGCGGCTACGCGAAGGTCAAGTCGTTCATGGACACCTTCGACACCTTCGGTGACAAGAACGAGTACGTGCAGAACCAGGCGGGCGCCATGACGTGGGCCCAGTGGTACATCAACGTGCTGTCGGCCACGAAGGACAAGGTGAAGCTGCAGGCCACGACGATCAAGGACACCTCCGGTTCGGTGATCGGGTTCGCCGGCGGCACCGCGTTCGCGATCCCGAAGGCGAGCAAGAACCCGTCCGCGGCCTGCGCCTGGGCGGTCAAGGTCACGTCGCTGGACGCCTGGATGGCGGCGGGCAGCGCCCGCGCGGCCACCGTCGCCCAGAAGCACTCGATCATGACCGGCCTGTTCACCGGATCTCCGGTGGCCGACAAGGCGATCCGCGACAAGTTCGTCAAGCCGAGCGGCAACGCCGACTTCGACCAGCTGATCGCCACCAGCTACGACGCCCTGCAGCACACCGTCTCCTTCGGTGGCTCGCCGGTCGGCCAGCAGATCAGCGACGCCCTCACCAACGCGGTCACGGTCGCCCTCACCGGGGAGAAGACCCCGCAAGAGGCGCTCAAGGAGGCACAGGACACCGCGATGCGCGCCTACAGCCAGTCGAACCTCGGGAAGAACGGCTGAGCCTTCACCACCGGCCCACGACGGGGATCCGATCGGGTCCCCGTCGTGACCCTCGTCACCGTTGAGAGGAGGCCTGCCCATGGCTCGCCCTCGCAGATCCCCCGAACTCCAGGGGATCCGGATCCGCAAGTACAACCCCCGGGAATCCCTGGCCGGATACCTGTTCATCTCCCCGTGGATCGCCGGACTGCTCATCTTCACCGTCATCTCGATGGGCTGGAGCCTGGTCCTGTCGTTCCAGCACTTCGACCTCTCCACCAACATCGGGACGCCGGCGGGCTTCGACAACTACCGCCAGATCTTCGCCGACCCCAAGGTCGGGACGTCGCTGCGCAACACCTTCTTCTACGCCCTGCTGGCGGTGCCGCTGGACATCACCGTGGCCCTGCTCCTCGCCCTGCTGCTCCGGGGCGTGCGGTGGGGGAGCGGCCTGTTCCGCACGATCTACTACCTGCCGAAGATGTCCCCGTCGGTCGCGACGGCCGCGGTGTTCCTCCTGCTGCTCAACGGCAACGAGGGCGCGATCAACAAGGCCCTGGGCCTGCTGCACATCCCGGGTCCGCAGTGGCTGGTCGACCCCGCCTGGGTCAAGCCCGCGATCGTGCTCATGTCGCTGTGGGGCGTGGGCGGCTCGATGGTCATCCTGCTCGCCGCGCTGCAGGGCGTCCCGCCGGAGCTGTACGAGGCGGCGGCCGTGGACGGGGCCGGACGCCGGGCCCAGTTCTTCCGGATCACCCTGCCGCTCATCAGCCCCACCCTGTTCTTCCTCGTCATCGTCAACACGATCGGGGCACTGCAGGTGTTCGACCAGGCGTTCCTCTTGTTCTACCGCGACGGGAACTCCAACGCCCCGGACGCGGCCCTGTTCTACGGGGTGTACCTGTACCAGCAGGCGTTCCAGCAGTTCAACTTCGGCGAAGCGGCCGCGATGGCGTGGGTGCTGTTCGTCATCATCATGATCATCACGGTCATCCAGATCACGATCGGCAACAAGCTCGTCTTCTACGAGGGGAGCTCCCGATGAGCGTCAACGCCCAGGGTCCGCTGGCGCCCCAGCAGCCGGCCCCGATGACCACTGTCACCGAGCGCGGCGCCGAGGATCTGGCCCGCGCCTCGTCGTCCCTCCCGGCCCGCGGGTCGCGGCGGACGCCGGAGTCCCCGGCGTCCGAGGGGCGGGTCGTCGCCGGGCTCAGCCCCGCCCGGCGGGCCCTGCGCACAGCCGACCAGGTCGTCCGCTGGGTGGTCCTCGTCGCGCTCGGCCTGCTCTTCATGTACCCGTTCGCCTGGCTGCTGGCGGCGTCCCTCAAGCCGCGGGGGCAGGTGTTCGACAACCGGCTGATCCCGCGGACGCTGGTGCCCGGCAACTACCTCGAGGTGTGGCACCAGTTGCCGCTGCTGCACTGGGTGGCGAATTCCATCGTCATCGCGCTGCTGTCGGCCACCCTGGTCACCCTCAGCAGCTCCGCGGTGGCGTTCGGCTTCGCGTACTTCCGCTTCCCGGGCCGCAACATCCTGTTCAGCATCCTGCTGGGCACGATGATGCTCCCGGGCGCGGTGACCCTCGTGCCCAACTACCTCATCTGGAAGTACCTCGGCTGGCTCGGCACCAACGTCCCCCTCTGGGGCGGGACGCTGTTCGGCTCGGCGTTCTACATCTTCCTCATGCGCCAGTTCTACCTGGGGCTCAACCGCGACCTGTTCGACGCCGCCAGGGTCGACGGCTGCTCGTACTTCGGGCTGTTCCGCCGGATCGCGTTCCCGCTCGCCCTGCCGAGCGCGATCATCGTGTTCATCTTCGAGTTCCAGGCCTCGTGGAACAACTTCTCCGGACCGCTCATCTACCTCAACTTCGGGTCTCCGGACGGCTACACCGTGCCGTTGGGCATCTCGTACGCGATGACGCTCTACTCGCCCTCGGCCGGGGGCCACGGCGACTACCAGTTCGTCATGGTGGCGTCGTTGCTGGTCACGCTGCCGATGCTGGTGATCTTCGCGTTCGGCCAGCGCTACTTCATCGACGGCATCGCGGCCGGGTCGGTCAAGGGCTGAGCGGGCCCGGACCGGCGCGCCGGACGCGCGGCAACACCCCCGCCGGTGCTGGCGACCGGCCGGGGTGGCAGGGGCTAAGGTTGGCAGTCGTCGTGAGGTCCGGCACCCCCGGACCGACCAGGGAGGGGCGCTCACAGGGGCATGGCAGCGAACTTCGTCCACCTGCACAACCACACCGAATACTCCATGCTCGACGGCGCGGCGAAGAACTCGCTGCTGTTCGCCGAGGTCGAGCGGCAGGGGATGCCCGCGGTCGCGATGACCGACCACGGCAACATGTTCGGGGCCTACGAGTTCTACCAGACGAGCAAGAACCACGCGGTGAAGCCGATCATCGGCATCGAGGCGTACGTCGCCCCGTCCACCCGGTTCTCCCGGAGCCCCGAGTTCTGGGCGAAGGCCGGCCCCCGGGAGGGCGACAGTCCCGACGTCGAGGGCGGCAAGGACGTCTCGGGCGGCGGCCGGTACACCCACATGACGATGTGGGCGGCCTCGGCCGACGGGCTGCACAACCTCTTCCGGTTGAGCTCACTGGCGAGCTACGAGGGCTACTACATGAAGCCCCGGATGGACCGTGACCTGATCTCCCAGTACGCGTCGGGCATCATCGCCTCCACCGGCTGTCCCTCCGGGGAGGTGCAGACCCGGCTCCGGCTGGGCCAGTACGACGAGGCACTGGCGGCCGCGGCCGCCTACCGCGACATCTTCGGCGAGGGCAACTTCTACGTCGAACTGATGGACCACGGCGTCCCCATCGAACGCCAGGTGCGCTCCGACCTGCTGCGGCTGGCCAAGGACCTCCACCTTCCCCTGGTCGTCACCAACGACTCCCACTACGTCACCGAGGACCAGGCGGACGCCCACGACAACCTGCTGTGCGTGGGCGTGGGCCGCAACAAGGACGACCCCAACCGCTTCCGCTTCAACGGGTCGGGCTACTACATCAAGACCGCCGAGCAGATGCGGAACCTCTTCCGGGAGCTTCCCGAGGCGGCGGACAACACGCTGCGGATCGCCGAGCAGGTGGGCGACTACTCCGACGTGTTCGCCTACGTCGACCGGATGCCGCAGTTCGACGTGCCCGAGGGCGAGACCCAGAACAGCTGGCTGCGCAAGGAGCTCGACCGCGGGCTCACCCTCCGGTACGGCGAGAACCCTCCGCAGGAGGTGCTCGAACGGGTCGAGACCGAGCTGGCGGTGATCGAGCCGCTGGGCTTCTCGTCGTACTTCCTCATCGTCAGCGACATCTGCCGCTACGCCCGTGAGCACGACATCCCGGTGGGCCCGGGACGCGGGTCGGCCACCGGCTCGATGGTGGCCTACCTCACCCGCATCACCGAACTCGACCCGATCGAGCACCAGCTGCTGTTCGAGCGGTTCCTCAACCCCGAGCGGATCAACCCGCCCGACGTCGACCTCGACTTCGACGACCGCCAGCGCGACAAGATGGTCGCCTACGTCTCGCAGAAGTACGGCACCGAGTACACGGCGCAGGTGAACACCTTCGGCACGATCAAGGCCAAGGCCGCGGTCAAGGACGCCAACCGCATCCTCGGCTTCCCGTTCGCCCTCGGCGACAAGATCACCAAGGCGCTCCCGCCCGACGTCATGGGCAAGGGCATCTCACTGAGCGACGCGTTCAACCCCGACGCCAAGCGCTACAACGAGGCGGCGGAGTTCCGGGAGCTCTACAACTCCAGTCCCGACGTCAAGCAGGTCGTCGACACGGGCATGGGCATCGAGGGCCTGATCCGCGGCACCGGCGTGCACGCCGCGGCCGTCATCCTGTCGTCCACGCCGCTGCTCGACCTCATCCCCATGCACCGGCGCGACCAGGACGGCGCCATCATCACCGGCTTCTCGTACCCCCAGTGCGAGGAGATGGGCCTGATGAAGATGGACATGCTGGGGTTGCGCAACCTCGGCATCATCGACCACGCGGTCAAGCTCGTGCGCCAGGTCACCGGCACCGACATCGACGTGCTCACCCTGCCCCTCGACGACGGCCCCACCTACGAGCTGCTCGGCCGCGGCGACACCCTCGGGGTGTTCCAGCTCGACGGCGGCCCGATGCGCGCGCTGCTACGGCTGATGGCCCCGACCCGGTTCGAGGACATCGCCGCGGTGCTCGCGCTCTACCGGCCCGGCCCGATGGCCGCGAATGCGCACATCAACTACGCGGAGCGCAAGAACGGCCGCCAGCCGATCACGCCGATCCACCCGGAGCTGAAGGACGCGCTCGAGCCCATCCTCGGCACCACCTACCACCTGCTCGTCTACCAGGAGCAGATCATGGCGGTCGCGCGGGAGCTCGCCGGCTACAGCCTCGGCGGCGCCGACCTGCTGCGCCGGGCGATGGGCAAGAAGAAGGCCGAGATCCTCGCCAAGGAGTTCGCCAACTTCCAGGCCGGCATGCGCGGCAACGGGTACTCGGACGCCGCCATCCAGGCGCTGTGGGACGTCATGCTCCCGTTCTCCGGCTACGCGTTCAACAAGTCGCACACCGCCGGGTACGGCCTCGTCTCGTACTGGACCGCCTACCTCAAGGCGAACCACCCCGCCGAATACATGGCCGCACTGCTCGAGTCGGTGCGCGACGACAAGGACAAGTCGGCGATCTACCTCGCCGAGTGCCGGCGGATGGGCATCAAGGTGCTGCCGCCCGACGTCAACGAGTCGGAGGCGATGTTCACCCCGGTCGGGCACGACGTCCGCTTCGGCCTGGGCGCCATCCGCAACGTCGGCTCCCAGGTCGTGCAGGGGATCGTCGAGGCGCGGGCCGAGCACGGCAAGGCACGCGACTTCTTCGAGTTCCTCGACCACGCGCCGCTGGTCGTCTGCAACAAGCGGATGATCGAGTCGCTCATCAAGGCGGGCGCCTTCGACTCGATGGGCCACCCGCGCCGGGGGCTCATGCAGGTGTTCGAGAGCGCCGTCGACCAGGTCATCGACCTCAAGCGCAACCAGGCCAACGGGCAGGACGACCTGTTCGGCGACGGGTTCGGCGTCCCCGCGGCGGAGGAGCGGCCGAGCGCGCTCAACCGCACGCTGCCGGCCGTCGACGACTGGGACAAGATGACGAGGCTGTCGTTCGAGCGGGAGATGCTCGGCCTCTACGTGAGCGACCACCCGCTGCAGGGGCTCGAACACGTGCTGGACGCCGAGCGGGACATCTCGCTGGCCGCCCTCGTCTCGGCCGACGGGCCCAAGCCCGACTCCGTGGTGGTGGCGGGGCTGATCACCTCGGTGCAACGCCGGCAGAACAAGGCCGGGCACCTGTGGGCATCGGTGACGGTCGAGGACCTCGACGCGTCGATCACGGTGCAGGTGTTCCCCAAGGTCTACGAGGCGGTCTCGCACCACCTCGCCACCGACACCGTGGTCCGCGTCCGGGGCCGGGTGCGGGAGAAGGAGGACACCCTCGAGGTGCACGCGCAGGACCTCGCGCGGATCGACACCGACACCGCCGCGGTGCGGCCGGTCGTCATCCAGATCCCCGCGACGAGGTGCACCCCGCCGGTGGTCGAGCAGCTCAAGGCGGTCCTCAACGCCCACCCGGGGGTCACGGAAGTGCGGCTGCGGCTCACCACCGCCGACGCTCAGCGCACCTTCCGGCTCGACGACAGCCTGCGGGTGACGGCGTCCCAGCCGCTCATGGCCGACCTCAAGGCGCTGCTCGGCCCGTCCTGCCTGCCCGTCTGACCCGGCCGGGGGAGCCGGTGCCGCTGGAGTCACCCGCTAGGGTTGCGGGCGTGAGCAGCGCGACGCCCGTGTCCCACGGCGGTGGAACCGCCGCGTCGCCGGCGTCCCCCGACGTCATCGACAGCGGGCACGTGACCGCCCCCCGGCGTCGGCGCCGCCTGCCTCCGGTGGCCCGCGGCCTCATCGTGTTCCTCGTGTTCTGCGCCGGGCTCGGGGTGGTCACCGGGCTGCTGTGGCACGCGGTGGTGCAGTTGCCGACCTACACGGTGCAGCAGTCGGGGGCGGCGTCGACCACCGAGCGCGGCCTCACCCAGTTCTTCGGCACGGACGCGTGGTTCAGCCTCATCGGTGCCGTGTGCGGGGCGATCATCGGCCTGCTCGGCTGGTGGCTGTTCCGCTGGCTCGGGTGGATCGTCACCCTCGTCGTGCTCGCCGGGGCCAACATCGCCGCGCTCATCGCCTGGCACCTCGGGGAGGCGCTCGGTCCCACCGACTTCGCCGCCCGGATCAGTGCCGCGTCGGCCGGGCAGAGCCTGCCGATCGACTTCCAGCTGCGGTCGCACAGCAGCGTGCTCGTGTGGCTGCTGTTCGCGGTGCTGCCGGTGCTGCTGTTCTCGGCCCTCGGCCGCGACGACGAGGATCCGGGCGCACCCCGCCAGTGGGTCGCCGTCCGCCGGCGGGTGCTGCGCCATACTCCGTCCCCCTGGATCGACGCCGGCCACGTCGACTCGCCGGCGTCCGAGGCGCCGGTGCTGCCCGACGACGCGTCGCGCTGACCGCCTGACGCGCGCTCAGCTGCGTGCGATGATCCCGACGTCGGCCGCTGTGAGCCGGACGAGGTCGTCGGGGGAGAGCTCGACCTGCAGGCCCCGGCGTCCCGCCGAGACGAACACCGTCGGCCACGCCCGGGCCGACGCGTCCACCCACGTCGCCAGGGGCCGCTTCTGCCCCAGCGGCGAGATGCCGCCGACGATGTACCCGGTGGTCCGCTCGGCCAGGGCGGCATCGGCGAGTGCGGCCTTCTTCGCGCCGGCCAGCTGAGCCAGGACGCGGAGGTCGAGCTGGGCCGACACGGGGACGACCGCGCAGGCGAGCGGGCCGCGGGCGCCCTGGAGCGAGACGACGAGGGTCTTGAAGATCCGCTCGGGGACCACGCCCAGCGCCGCGGACGCCTCATCGCCGAAGTGGGTCTGGGCGGGGTCGTGGTCGTAGGGGTGCAGCGTGAACGCGACCCCGGACGCCGTGAGCGCGGCCACCGCGGGGGTCGCGGTGCCGGCGTCCCGACGCCGGGTCACAGCCGGCCCGCGACCGCGACGAGCATCGGGGCGAGCACCAGCGCGGGCAGCAGATCGGCGACCCGCACCTGCTTGATGCCGAGCAGCCGGATCGACAGGCCGAGCAGGATGATCCCGCCGGTGACGGTGAGTGCGTCGATCTCCGCGGTGGTGAGCAGCGTGCCGAGCAGCCGACCGAGCAGGGTGAGCGTGCCCTGGTAGACCGCCACGGCCAGGGCCGACAGCAGCACCCCGCCGCCCAGGGCGCTGGCGAACGCGATGGCGGAGAAGCCGTCGAGGATCGCCTTGACGTAGAGCTGGTCGGCGCCGCGTCCGAGACCGTCGGACAGCGAGCCGAGCACCGCCAGCGGGCCCACGCAGAAGACGAGGGTGGCGGTGACGAAACCGTCGACGAAACGGTGGTCGCCCGACCCGCGGGAGAAGTGCCGCTTCGCCGACTCGCCGAGCAGGTTGAGCCGGTCCTCGATCGTGAGGGCCGAGCCGATGATGCCCCCGACGAGGAGTGACAGGAGGATGACGGTGAACCCGGCCCCGTGGCCGACCGCCGCGTTGAGGGCCGGGTGGGTGACAGGGATGATCGACAGGCCGGCGATCACCGCGGTGACGAGGCCGAGGACGTCGGTGATCGTCGAGCGCGTCTGCACGCCCAGCCGTCCACCGACCGCCAGTCCGATGAGCGAGCCGATGACGATGGTGAGGACGTTGACGACCGTCCCCGCGCCCACGAAGGCCTGTTGCACAATCACCGGCACATCCAATCACGGGGGTTCCCGGCTCCTCGAGCGAGCCGGGGAAGCGGCCTGCGCCGCGCCACCCAGCTGCCGGAATTGCGGGCCAGTGGCGGGGTGCGTTGCCGTTAGTGCAGTCACCCGCGCCGATCGCCTGCGGATCGGGCTGTTCGGCGCCACACAGGAAGCGCCGAGGACCTGCGGCGCATCGCGCAGGGGGACACGGCCCACCGGCGCCACGGAGTCGAGCGCACCGGTCGGCCCTTTGTAGACTCGCAGCGTGTTGACGACCCTTGACCTCACCGACTCGACGTCCGCGGCGTCCTACCGCGCGGCGCTCCCGCGCGCCGCCTTCGACGTCGAGCACGCGGTGGAGGTCGTCCGCCCCATCTGCCAGGCCGTCGCCGACGAGGGCGAGGCCGCGCTGCGGCGGTTCAGCGAGCAGTTCGACCACGTCGTACCCGACAGCCTGCGTGTGGACGCCGCCGAGCTCGCCCGCCGCGCCGCCGACCTCGACCCCGAACTGCGGGCGGCATTCGAGGAGTCCATCCGCCGGCGCCGCGAGGTGTGCCGCGCAGGTGAGGCCGAGGCGGCCGAGACCACCGTCCGGCTGGCCGACGGCGCGACCGTCACCACCCGGATCCTGCCGGTCGGCCGGGTCGGCCTCTACGTGCCCGGGGGACTGGCGCCGCTCGCGTCCTCGGTGATCATGAACGTGGTTCCCGCCCAGGAGGCCGGGGTCGGCTCGATCGCCGTCGCCTCCCCGCCGCAGGCGGAGTTCGGGGGCCTGCCGCACCCGAACATCCTCGCCCTGTGCCACCTGCTCGGTGTGGACGAGGTCTACGCGGTCGGGGGTGCCCAGGCGATCGCCATGTTCGCCCACGGAGTCGAGGGGCTCTGCGAACCGGTCGACCTCGTCACCGGGCCGGGCAACATCTACGTCGTCGCCGCCAAGCGCGCCCTCCGCGGCATCGTCGGCATCGACTCCGAGGCCGGCCCGACGGAGATCGCGGTGCTCGCCGACGACAGTGCCGACCCCGCCTTCGTCGCAGCCGACCTCGTCTCGCAGGCCGAGCACGACCCGATGGCCGCCTCGGTGCTGGTGACCGACTCGCCCGCGCTGGCCGCCGCGGTCGACGCCGAGGTCGAGCGCCAGGTCGACACCACCCTGTACGTCGACCGGGTGCGCACGGCGCTCACCGGCCCCCAGTCGGCGATCGTGCTCGTGCGCGACCTCACCCAGGGCCTCGACGTGGTCAACGCCTACGCCGCCGAGCACCTCGAGATCCAGACCCGGGACGCCGCACAGGTCGCGGCCCGCGTCCGCAACGCCGGGGCCGTGTTCGTCGGCCCGTGGGCGCCGGTCTCGCTCGGCGACTACTCGGCCGGATCGACGCATGTGCTGCCCACCGCGGGTGCGGCCCGGCACTCGTCCGGCCTCACCGTGCGCAGCTTCATGAAGGCCGTGCACGTCATCGACTACACCCGCGACGCGCTCGCCGACGTGGGCCCGGGCGTCGAGGTGTTCGCGCGGGCCGAGCGGCTCGAGGCGCACCGTTCGGCGATCAGCGTCCGGCTGGCGGCGGCGCTGGGGGACGCCGAATGATCTCGCTCTCCGACCTCCCGCTGCGGCCCGAGCTCGTGGGCCAGGAGCCGTACGGCGCCCCGCAGCTCGACGTGCCCGTGCGCCTCAACGTCAACGAGAACCCCTACCCGCCCTCGCCCGCCGTCCGCGAGCAGATGGGACGCGCCCTGGTGTCGTCGGTGGGCCACCTCAACCGCTACCCCGACCGGGAGGCGTGGCAGCTGCGCCAGGACCTCGCCGCGTACCTGGGCTTCGGCCTCGGCCCCGAGAACATCTGGGCGGCGAACGGGTCGAACGAGGTGATGACCCACCTCCTCGGGGCCTTCGGCGGCCCGGGCCGGTCGCTGCTCACCTTCACGCCCACGTACTCGATGTACCCCGAGTACGCCCGTGACACCCACACCGCCTACGTCACCGCGCCCCGGCACGACGACTACACCCTGGACGCCGACCTCGTCTGCGCGGCGATCGAGGAGCACGGTCCGACGGTCGTGCTCATCACCACGCCGAACAACCCCACCGGCACCGCGACCCCGATCGCGGTGATCGAGGAGGTGTGCACCCGGCACCCCGAGGTCGTGGTCGTCGTCGACGAGGCCTACCAGGAGTTCACCGAGGTCCCCGACGACTCCGCCCTCGCCCTGCTGCCGCGGTTCCCGCTGCTCGTCGTGTCGCGCACGATGAGCAAGGCCTTCGCCTTCGCGGGCGGCCGGCTCGGGTACTTCGCCGCGACCCCGGCGATCGTCGACGCGTGCCGCATCGTCCGGCTGCCGTACCACCTCTCCGCTCAGACCCAGGCGATCGCCCGGGTCGCGCTGGCCCACGCCCCCGAGATGCTCGGCCGGGTGGACGAGTTGCGCGCGACCGGGCAGGCCGTCCAGCAGTGGCTGCGGATCCACGGCCTCGACGTCGTCGACAGCGCGGCCAACTTCTGCCTGTTCGGCCGTTTCGCCGACCGGCACGCGGTGTGGCAGGGGCTGCTCGACCACGGCGTGCTCGTCCGCGACACCGGCCCCGCCGGCTTCCTCCGGGTGTCGTTCGGCACGCCGGAGGAGATGAAAGCCTTCCGGGAGGCGCTGCTCGAGGTGCTCCCCGGTGCCACCAGGATGAAAGGGACCGACCATGACGCGTAGGGCCTCCGTCGAGCGGGTGACCAGCGAGTCGCACGTGCGGGTCTCCCTCGACCTCGACGGCACGGGCGAGAGCAGCATCAGCACTGGCGTCGGCTTCTACGACCACATGCTCACCGCCCTCGCCCGCCACTCCGCCATCGACCTCGAGGTCGAGACGACCGGCGACCTGCACATCGACGGGCACCACAGCGTCGAGGACACCGCGATCGCCATCGGCCAGGCGCTCGGCCAGGCGCTCGGCGACAAGCGCGGCATCACCCGCTTCGGCGACGCGCTCGTGCCGCTCGACGAGGCCCTCGCCCAGTGCGTCGTCGACGTCGCGGGGCGTCCCTACGTCGTCTGCACGGGCGAGCCGGACTCCCAGGCATACGTGCGCATCGGCGGCAGCGGCGTGCCCTACGCCGGGTCGATGACCCGTCACGTCGTCGAGTCGCTCGCCGTCAACGCTGGCCTCTGCGTGCACCTGCGCCTGCTCGCCGGCCGCGACCCGCACCACATCGCCGAGGCCCAGTACAAGGCGCTCGCCCGGGCGCTGCGCACCGCGCTCGCCCCCGACCCCCGCATCCCGGGCATGGTGCCCAGCACCAAGGGCAGCCTGTGAGCCCGGACGCCGCCGGCGTCCGGGTCGGGGTGCTCGACTACGGATCGGGCAACCTGCACTCCGCCTGCCGGGCGCTCGACGTGGCCGGGGGCGAGGTCGTGCTCACCGCCGACGCGGCCGAGCTCGGACGCTGCGACGCCCTCGTCGTGCCCGGGGTCGGCGCGTTCGCCGCCTGCATGGAGGGCCTCCGCGCCGTCGGGGGCGACGAGATCGTCGCCGGCTGGGTCGAGAGCGGACGCCCGCTGCTCGGCATCTGCGTCGGGCACCAGGTGCTGTTCGAGCGCGGGGTCGAGCACGGCCGCGACTCCGAGGGCCTGGGCGTCTTCCCGGGCACCGTCGAACGGCTCACGTCCGCGCGGCTCCCGCACATGGGCTGGAACCTCGTCGAGACCGCCGGGGGGTCGACCGCGTTCCGGGGGGTCGAGGCCGAGCGCTTCTACTTCGTGCACAGCTACGGCGTGCACACCCCGGTGCCCGGGGCCACCGTCACCTGGTGCGAGCACGGGGGCGACCGGTTCATCGCCGCCGTGGAACGCGGAGCCGTCACCTCCACCCAGTTCCACCCCGAGAAGTCGGGCGCCGCCGGCGGTCGCCTGCTGCGCAACTGGATCGGGTCGGTGCGGGCCTGACCCCGCCCGTCCACCGGGGGCGCCGGGGCGTCCCGGTTCGGTAAGGTTCCCCCGTGGAAACCTCGCGCGAACCGATCCCCCGTTCCCACGCCGGCGACCGGCACGCGCCACTGGTCCTGTTGCCGGCGGTCGACATCCAGCACGGCCAGGCCGTCCAACTCGTGCAGGGCGTCGCCGGGTCGGAGAAGGTGTTCGGAGACCCGCTCGCGGCGGCCCGCCGCTGGCAGGAGCAGGGCGCCGAGTGGATCCACCTCGTCGACCTCGACGCCGCGTTCGGTCGGGGGTCCAACGCCGACATCACCGCCCGCATCGTCTCGGAGATGGGCATCACGGTCGAACTGTCCGGCGGCATCCGCGACGACGCGAGCCTGCGCCGGGCCCTGGACGCCGGCGCGCGGCGGGTCAACATCGGCACCGCGGCCCTCGAGAACCCCGAGTGGTGTGAACGGGTGATCGGCGAGTTCGGCGACCGCGTGGCCATCGGCCTCGACGTCCGCGGCACCCGCCTGGCGGCCCGCGGCTGGACCCAGGAGGGCGGCGACCTGCACGAGACGATCGAGCGGCTCAACGCCGCCGGCTGCCGGCGCTACGTCGTCACCGACGTCGCCAGCGACGGCATGCTCACCGGGCCCAACACCGACCTGCTCGCCGACGTGTGCGCGCGCACGGACGCCGCCGTCGTCGCCTCCGGCGGCATCTCCACCCTCGACGACCTGGCCGCCCTCTACGACATGGTCCCGCTCGGCGTCGAGGGGGCGATCATCGGCACCGCCCTCTACGTCGGGCGTTTCACCCTGCCGGACGCCCTCGAGGTCGCCGGTGGCGGCCGGGCGGGAGCCGCCCGATGACCACCGTCGATTCGAGCCGGGCCAGCGCGCTCGGCGTCGCCAACCCCCGCGCGAGCTTCGGGGAGGCGGCGTCCACGCACACCCCGCCCCTGCTCACCGGCCGACTGGAGGACCTGCTCGCCGACAAGCTCGTCGTGATGACCGGCGTCACCGGCTTCATCGGCGAGCAGATCCTGTGGAAGGTGCTCACCGCCCTGCCCCGCACCCGCGCGGGGGTCCTCGTGCGCCCGAAGGGGTCGGTCTCCGCCCGCGAGCGGGTGATCTCGCTCGTCGGGAAGCCGATCTTCAAGCAGCTCCGGCAGCAGGCGGGGTCCGCGGAGGCCCTCGTCGACCAGCGGATCCTCGTCATCGAGGGCGACCTGCCCCACGTGCCCGACCTTCCCCGCGACATCGACGTGCTCATCCACAGCGCGGGCGACGTGTCGTTCGACCCGCCGATCGACGAGGCGTTCAAGACCAACGTCATCGGCACCCAGGCGCTGCTGGGCAAGCTGCTCGACGCCTGCTCCGACGACACCGGCGCGCTCGTCCGGGTGCCGCACTACGTGCACATCTCCACCGCCTACACCGCCGGACGCCGCCGCGGCGCGATCCCCGAGGCCGCGCACGTGCACAACGTCGACTACCGCGCGGAGACCGCGGCCGCGCTGGAGATGAAGCAGTACATCGAGGCCCAGAGCCGCACCAGCGAGCAGCTCACCGCGCTGCGCAAACAGGCCGAGCGGCTGCACCGCCAGGCCGGCTTCCTCACCACCGCCCAGGACACCGAGCGCCGGCGCCAGGAGTGGGTGAAGCAGAAGCTCATCGAGGCCGGCACCGAGCGCGCCCGCAGCCTCGGCTGGACCGACGTGTACACCTTCGCCAAGGCGATGGGCGAGCGGGTGGTCACCGACCTGGGCCGCGACATCAAGGTGTCGATCGTCCGCCCGGCCATCGTCGAGTCCAGCCTCACCGACCCCTACCCGGGCTGGATCGAAGGCTTCAAGATGGCCGACCCGCTGATCCTCGCCTACGGGAAGGGCCAGCTGCAGGAGTTCCCGGCGAGCCCGGACGCCGTCATCGACATCGTCCCGTGCGACCACGTCGTCAACGCGATCCTCGCGGTCGCCGCGACCGAACCGGCCGTCGGCGAGCCCGAGTTCTACCACTCGTCGTCGGGCGCCCGGAACCCGCTCACCTTCCGCGGCATCTACGAGAACGTCCGCGAGTACTTCGGCAACCACCCCTACCAGGAGGGCGCGGACGCCGCCCCGCTCGCCGTGTGGAAGTTCCCGGGCGCCGAGCCGGTCGAGCGCATCCTCCAGGTCGCCGAGGCGGCCCAGAAGGTGGGGGAGCGGCTCATCTCCTACGCACCCCGCTCCGACCGGGCCCGCAAGACCGCGCTGTTCCTCGACAAGCAGGGCCGGCAGCTGAGCTTCCTTCGGCGCTACCTGTCGCTGTACGGCGAGTACCTCCAGTCCGAGCTGCACTTCGTCGACGACTGCACGCTCGCCCTGCACCGGTCCCTCGACCCGGCGGACGTCGAGACCTTCGCCTTCGACACGGCCGCCGTCGACTGGCGCCACTACATGCAGGACATCCACATCCCGGCGATCACCAACCCGGTGCGCCGGCTGGAGGCGCTCCGCAAGCGCCGCGGGGGCCGCTCGTCCACCTACCGCCAGCTGCAGCCCGCCGCACCCGGCACCGTCCTCGCCGCGTTCGACCTCGACGGCACGGTGATGGCCACCAACGTCATCGAGACCTACCTGTGGGCCCGCCTGCCCGAGCTGTCCCCGGCCGGACGAGTGCGGGAGGTCGCCGGCATCATCGCCCGCCTGCCCGGCTACCTGGGCGCCGACCGGCGCGACCGGTCGTCGTTCCTCCGCTCGATCTACCGGCGCTACGAGGGTGCCGACATCGCCGCCCTCGAGCACGTCGTCGACACCCAGATGGCCCCGTTCGTCCTCGACCGGATGTCGCCGGAGGCGATCCGCCGCATCCGCGAGCACCGGGCGGCCGGACACACGACGATCCTCATCACCGGCGTGATCCGGCAGCTCACCCGCCCCCTCGAGGGCCTGTTCGACGTCATCGTCGCGGCCGAACTGGCCACCGACGCCCAGGGACGCGCGACCGGGTTCCTCACCGGCCCCCCGATGGTCGGGGAGTCCCGCGCCGCGTGGCTGCGGCACTACGCCACCCTGCACGGCGTCGACCTCGCCACGAGCTACGCCTACGCCGACAGCCACGTCGACCTGCCGATGCTCGACGTCGTCGGCAACCCGGTGGCGGTGAGCCCCGACATCGGGCTCATGCGCGCCGCCCGCCAGCGCGGCTGGTCGGTGGTCGACTGGCCGGCGTCCTCGCCCATTCCCCGCTGGAAGATGCCCTCCTGAAAGGAACCCCATGACCCGTCCGGGATTCACCCTCGAGGTCGACGAGCGCACCGGCCCGCTGCTGGTGGTGCAGGGCACGGGGGTGTCCATGCGGCGCTTCGGTCTCGGCACCCAGGTGGCCTATCCGGCCGACCCCACCCCCGCCGGCGACCCGCGCGCCGACGTCTCCGCCGCCCTCGACCGGCCGGTCGACGGGGAGCCGCTCGCGGCCCGGCTCACCCCCGCCACCCGGCTCACCGTCGTGGTCGGCGGTGGCGACCTCGTGCGCCCGGCCATGGTCGACGACCTGCGCCGGGTGATGGTCGAGGAGGTGCTGAGCCGGGCGGCGTCCGCCCGCGTCGACGACGTCGAGATCCTCGTCGCCACCGGCCTCGGGCGCCGGCTCGGCCAGGAGGAGCTCGTCGGTCTGCTCGGCGAGCGGGTGGTGCGCTCGTTCGCCCCCCGCGGCGCCCTGCGCTGCCACGACGTCACCACGGACGCCGCCCCGCTCGGAACGGTGGGGGGCCACGAGATCCGGCTCAACCCGCGGATCGCCGCGAGCGACCTCGTCGTCAACGTGGCGCTGCGCACGGACGCCCGCGGGCTCGGCGACGACCAGCTCGCACTCGGGCTCGGGGACGCCGCCACCATCGACCACCTCGCCGGCCTGGACGCCGACCCCGGCGCACGCGCCGAGGCGGCCCAGCTGGTGGCAGCGGCCGTCCCGGTGCTCACCCTCGAGGCGGCGGTGGGGAACCCCGCCCTGCAGGGGCCCCTGTCGTTCGTCTCGCAGCGCGAGTGGAACTGGGGAGTGCGCGACCGCGCGGCCGTCGCGGCCGTCCGCCGGGCGCTGTCGGCCTGGCCGAAGCAGGCGACCCAGCGCATCTTCGGCGACGTGACCGCCCGCTACGGCCTGCTCGCGGTCGCGTCGGGCAGCGCGGGGGCGGTCGACGATCTCACCCGCTCCGCGTGGCTCGGCGACCACCTCGTCCGCGTCCCCGCGGCCGCCGGCGTCCTCGTCACCTCGGTCTGGGGGCAGGGTAACGACAACACCTCCCCGGCGGGCGACCCGCTGGGGGCGGCGCACGACGCCCTGGTCGGCCAGGGCGAGTCGTACGTGGGCCGGCGTCCGGTCACCGACCCGGCGGTGTTCGTCGGCATGCACCCGTTGCGCGAGCAGTTCTCCACCCGGCACGACAGCGCCGCGGCCGACTTCTTCTCCGACGTGCTGTCGGCCACCACCGACCCGCGCCGCATCCGCGACGAGTATCAGGACCGGTTCGCCGACGACGCGTGGTACGCCGACCTCTACCAGAACCGGGGCGCGCACCATCCCCTGCGCGTGTTCCACCGGTGGTACGCCACCGCCGGGGCGGCCGAGGCCTACAGCGCGGTGATCTGGGTGGGTGCCCGACGGGCGAGCGCCGCCCGGATGGGGTTCCGCGCGGCGTCCACCCTCGACGACGCGCTCGAGATCGCCGCCGACAAGGTCGGCGCCGACCCGATCGTCACCGTCGTCCACTCCGGAGCCCAGATCGCCCTGGAGCTCGCATGATCCGCGAGGCGCTGCACCGGCTGCGTCCGCTGGTCGAGGTCCGCACCGCGGGGTTGGAACGTCTCGCGGCCCTCGCGGGTCCGGTCGTCTTCGCCGCCAACCACGCCCACCCGTTCGACGCCCGGATCGTCGGCGACGCCTGCCCGCCGAGGCTGCGCCCCTCGACGCTGCCGCCGGCGCTCGCCCTGCGGGCGGGCCGCAGCGTGCTGGTGTTCCCCGAGCACGGCGTCTCGCCCGACTCGACCGTCGGCCGCTTCCACCCGGACGCCGCCGCGCTCGCCCTGTCGCGGGCGGTGCCGCTCGTCCCGGTCGCCCTGCGGGGCAGTTTCGCGCTCCCGCACGCCGGCGGAACCGCCGCCGTCCGCGCCGAGCGGCGCACCGTCCTCGTGCGCTTCGGCGACCCGGTCCCCGCCGACGGGGGCGCCGGCCGGGTCACGGCCCGGCTGCGGGACGCGGTCGTCGCCCTCCTCGAGGAGGACGCCACGACCTGGTGGGACACCGCCACGTCGGAGGCCCCGGCTGCCGCTCCCGAACGGGACTCGTGGCTGGTCACGTGGCAGGGTCTGGAGCCCGTGCGGCGTCCCGGCGGCTCGGAGCGGCCGCGCATCTGGTCGTGACCGGCGTGCCCACCCGGGCAGGTGGCATCCGTCACTCCCGCTGGACCAGCCGCCGCGGGCCGGGCATAGAGTGGACGACGGCCGGGTGAGGGGCCCGGCGACCGGGTGGTGGCGTCACATCGTCGTGACACCCCGCGACGACACCCCGGCCAGCGGCGGTCCGCGACCCGGCGGACGCCGGACAGGCGAGGGAGAGGCACGGCATGGACTGCCTGGTCGAGGGCGTCTTGAACTGGGCGCCCCTGGCTCGCACCGACCTGGCCGGTCTGCTCGAGCTGCGCGAGGCCATCGACTACCTCGACGACGTGCCGCAGGAGGTCGACCTCGAACACCTCGTGCACCGCTACGACAACGCCGTCGGCGACCCCGCAGCCGATGCGGTCGTCGGGCGCGACCTCGGCGGCACCGTCGTCGCCTACGGGTGGAACGTGGTGCACCGGCCCCCCGCCGGGCCGCCGCAGGTGTGGATCGACGGGGGAGTGCACCCCGGGTGGCGGCACCAGGGGATCGGCTCGCACATCGTCGCCTGGCAGCTCGCCCGGTGCGAGGAGTGGCTCCGGGAGGTGCACGCCGCCCAGCCCGGGGCCGACACGCTGTGGGTCGGCGCGTCCATCGACGAGCGGGTGCGGGCGCGCAGCCAGGTGCTCGCCGAGGCCGGGTTCGCCCCCGAGCACTGGTACCACGACCTGCGCGCGAGCCTCGGCGTCGACGAGCTGCAGAGCCTGCCTGTGGCCCTCGAGACCCGGCACGGGCGGGTGGCGATCGAGCGGTTCGGGCCGGAGTTCTCCGACGAGGCGCGGCTGCTGCACAACGAGGTGCTCACCGGGCCCCGGGCGCACAGCGACGGCCACTCCGACGCGCCCGCGACCAGCGAGGAATGGGAGCTGTTCCTGCACCGTCCGGCGTCACGGCCGCAGTGGTCGTGGGTGGCGGTGGCCGAGGGCCACGTCGTCGGCTACGTCCTCAACTCGCTGTATGTCGCCGACGCCCATTCCCCCCGGGAGGGATGGACCGACCGGCTCGGCGTGGCGTACTCCTGGCGGGGCCAGGGGGTGGGCGCCGCGTTGCTGCGGGCGTCCCAGCACGCGTTCGCCTCCGCGGGGCTGGAGGCGGCCGGGGTGGCCATCGACACGGACGACCCCGACCGCGACCTCGGGGCGTTCCACGCCAGCGGCTACCGGAGCATCGAGACCGTCGCCCTGTACTCGCGGGCCCTGCACCTCGACGGCGACCGGACGGCGCGTTGGGAGGCCCCCGGGCGGCTGGGATAGCATGGCGCACCGACACACCTGCCGCCCCGACGGGTCGATGCGCCGATCATCGCGCGTTGCCACCTCGGTCGCCGGCGCCCCGCTGAGCCCGATCCACCCGGCGTCCGGCGATCGGCGTCGTGCCGGCAGGCCCGTTCGTGAACCCGGGTTGAGAAAGAGGTGAACCGTGAGCGGTCACTCCAAGTGGGCCACCACCAAGCACAAGAAGGCCGTGATCGACGCCAAGCGCGGCAAGATGTTCGCCAAGCTGATCAAGAACATCGAGGTCGCCGCGCGAGTCGGCGGCGGTGACCCCGGCGGCAACCCCACCCTCTACGACGCCATCCAGAAGGCGAAGAAGAGTTCGGTGCCCAACGACAACATCGACCGCGCCGTCAAGCGCGGGGCGGGCGCCGATCAGGGCGGTGCGAACTACGAGACGATCATGTACGAGGCCTACGGGCCCGGCGGCGTGGCGATCCTCATCGAGTGCCTCACCGACAACCGCAACCGCGCGGTGTCCGACGTCCGCGTCGCGGTCACCCGCAACGGCGGCACGATGGCCGACTCCGGCTCGGTGCAGCGGCTGTTCTCCCGCAAGGGCGTCGTCGCGGTCGGGAAGAAGCAGGGCTCCGGTGAGGTGAGCGAGGATGACCTGCTCGAGGCGACCCTCGAGGCCGGCCCCGAGGAGATCAGCGACGAGGGCGACACCTGGGAGATCATCAGCGACCCCAGCGACACGGTCGCCGTGCGCAAGGCGGTCGAGGCCGCCGGCTTCGACTACGACTCCGCCGAGGTGTCGTTCGTCCCGTCGTTCACCCAGGAGATCGCCGATGCCGACCAGGCGAGCAAGCTGTTCCGCATCGTCGACGCCCTCGAGGACTCCGACGACGTGCAGAACGTCTTCTCCAACGAGTCGCTGACCCCCGACGTCGAGGCCGCCCTGGATTCCGACGAGGACTGAGCGGCGACGGCGTGTGCGGCGGCCCGACGCCTGGCCGGGCCGCTAGAATCCGAACACGTGTTCGCCTGGTGGGCGGATGCGGCACAGGCGGCGCGAGCCGCACGGCACTCGGGCAGGGGTTGGTGACATGCGTGTGTTGGGCGTCGACCCGGGGCTGACCCGCTGCGGCATCGGGGTGGTCGACGGGTCGCCCGAGCACCGGCTCGCCTTCGTCGCGGCCGGGGTCGTGCGCACCGCTCCCGACGCGCCGCACGAACTGCGGCTGCTGCACATCGCCGACGGGCTCGAGGAGTGGATCGAGCAGTACCGGCCCGACGCCGTGGCGGTCGAGCGGGTCTTCGCGAAGCACAACCTGCTCAGCGTCACCGGCACCTCGCAGGCTGCCGGGCTGGCGATGCTGGCTGCCGCGCGGCGCAAGCTCCCCGTGGTGCTGCACACCCCCTCCGAGGTTAAGGCCGCGATCACCGGCTCGGGCACCGCCGACAAGGCGCAGGTCGGGCACATGGTCGCCCGCGTGCTGCGCCTGGACGCGCCGCCCAGCCCCGCCGACGCGGCGGACGCCGTCGCACTCGCCATCTGCCACGTGTGGCGCGGAGGTGCCGTCAACCGGTACGCCGAGGCGGCCGCCCGGGTGGCGGCGGCGCGCAGCACCCGGCCGGTGGGCACGCGCGCGGGGCAGGCCCGCCGGATCGGACGGCCGGCATGATCTCCCACGTCACCGGGGTCGTCACCGCCGCCGGCGCCACCTACGTCGTCGTCGACGTCGGCGGTTTCGGCGTCCGGGCCCTCTGCACGCCGGGCACGGCGGCGTCCGTGCGCCTCAACCAGCCGACCACGCTGCACACCTCCCTCGTCGTGCGCGAAGACTCCCTCACGCTCTACGGGTTCGCGGACGCCGACGAGCGCGACTGCTTCGAACTGGCCCAGTCGGCGTCCGGCGTGGGGCCGAAGCTGGCGCAGGCGCTGGTGTCGGTGCTCAGTCCCGACGACTTCCGCACGGCGGTGCTCCAGGAGAACCTCGTCGCCCTGTGCCGGGTGCCCGGCATCGGGCGCAAGGGCGCGCAGAAGCTCGTCATCGAGCTCAAGGACAAGGTCACGGCGCTCGGGGTGTCCATGGGCGTCGGTCACGCCTCGCCCGCCGGTGCTGCCGGCTGGCGCGAGCAGGTGAGCGAGGGGCTGCAGGGCCTCGGGTGGAGCGCCCGCGAGGCCGAGCAGGCCTGCGACAGCGTGGCCCCGATGGCCGACGACCCCGCCACCACCGTCGCGACCCTCATGCGCGCCGCCCTCGCCAGCCTGGCCCGCCGATGAGGACGGTGTGACGGCGGTGGCGATGGATCACTCCCCGGTCGACCCGCACGCCGAGCCGGAGGAGCGCGTCATCGAGGCGGCGCTGCGGCCGACGCTGCTCGCCGACTTCGAGGGGCAGCCGCGGGTGAGCGACCAGCTCGGCCTCGTGCTCGCCGCCGCCCGGCACCGCGGAGCCACCTCCGACCATGTCCTGCTGTCCGGGCCCCCCGGGCTCGGGAAGACCACCCTCGCGATGATCATCGCCCACGAGATGGGCGCGCCCCTGCGCATCTCCTCCGGGCCGGCGATCCAGCATCCCGGCGACCTCGCCGCGATCCTGTCCGGCCTCGTCGAGGGCGAGGTGTTCTTCCTCGACGAGATCCACCGGATGTCCCGCCCGGCCGAGGAGATGCTCTACCTCGCCATGGAGGACTTCCGGGTCGACGTGGTGGTCGGCAAGGGGCCGGGGGCGACGGCCATCCCCATCGACATCCCGCCGTTCACCCTCGTCGGCGCCACCACCCGGGCCGGTCTGCTGCCGGGTCCGCTGCGCGACCGGTTCGGTTTCACGGCCCAGCTCGACTTCTACAGCCCCGAGGCGCTCGAGCACATCGTCCACCGCTCGGCGGCGGTGCTGGGGGTGGCGGTCGACGACGAGGCCGCGGCCGAGATCGCCGGCCGGTCGCGGGGCACTCCGCGCATCGCCAACCGGCTGCTGCGCCGGGTGCGCGACTACGCGCAGGTGCACCACGACGGCCGGGTCACCCGCTCGATCGCGGCGAGCGCGCTGGAACTCTACGAGGTCGACGAGCTCGGCCTCGACCGCCTCGACCGCTCGGTGCTCGAGGCCGTGTGCCGGCGATTCGGGGGCGGGCCCGTCGGTCTGTCGACCCTGGCGATCAGCGTCGCGGAGGAGACCGACACGATCGAGGAGGTCGCCGAGCCGTTCCTCGTCCGTCTCGGCTTCCTCATGCGCACGCCGCGCGGGCGGGTGGCCACGGCCAAGGGCTGGCGCCACCTCGGGCTCACCCCGCCCGACGAACGCCGGGGCGGCCCCTCGGAGCCCGACCTGTTCACCGGCTCGGCCTGAGCCGCCCGCGGCGCGCCCACCGGTGCCGGGTTCGGCGCCCGGAGTCGCTAGTCTTGCCTGCGGGCACGCGCCTCCCGCGCGAGCCGCCGCTGCCGGTGACCCGTCACCGCCAGCACCGAGACCGACGAAACGGAAACGACGCGCATGTCCTTCGATACACCCGCCCTGACGCCCGAACTCGTTCCGATGGCCGCCAGTGGCTTGAGCACCCTGCTGCTCCTGGTGGTGGGCATCGTCTTGTTCATCTTCCTCATCCAGCGCCCGATGAAGAAGCAGCAGCAGGCCCAGCGCGCGCTCCAGGATTCCGTGGCCGAGGGCGGCCGGGTCATGCTCACCAGCGGAATGTTCGGCACTGTCCGGCACCTCGGTGACAAGCAGGCCATCGTCGAGCTCGCCCCCGGCCTCGAAGTCACCGTGCTGCGTCAGGCGATCGCCAAGACCGTCGCCCCCGACGACGAGGAGTTCGAGTACGCCGACGAGGCGGGCACCGAGTACGCCGACGACCCGACCGCACTCCCCGAGACCGACGACTCCGTGGCCCTGCCGCAGGAGGACATCGCTCCGCAGGGTTCCGACCAGGCGGGCGACGTCGTCCCCGGTTCCGCCACCTTCGAGGAGCCGTCCGGCGACTCGGAGCGCCCGAGCAGCATCTGAACCGACCCCAGGACCTTTCGTGGCAACCAGCACCAGACGGCAGCGCCCGACGCGCACGATCGCGATCTTCGCGGCCGTGATCGCGGTGATGTACGTGCTCATGGCCGTGTCCAGTTCGTGGGCGCCCAAGCTCGGCCTCGACCTGCGGGGCGGCACCACGATCACGCTCACCGCCCGCAACTCCACCGGCGGGGGTTCGGTCTCGGCGTCCTCGCTCGAACTGGCCCGCCAGATCCTCCAGCAGCGGGTCGACAGCCTCGGCGTGGGGGAGTCGAGCGTCACCACCCAGGGCGGCAACCAGATCATCGTCAGCGTCCCGAACGTGCAGAAGGACCAGCTGGTCAACATGGTCGGGCAGACCGCCCAGCTCAACTTCCGCGACGTCTACGACGTCCAGCAGGTGACGCCCAAGGCGACCACACCGTCGGCGGGCGCCTCGCCCAGCGCGGGCGCGTCCCCGAGTGCGGGGTCGTCGTCGTCGGCCGCCCCCTCCACGCTGCCGACCAACCCGGGCCTGCCCGCGGCGGCGCCGAGTGCCCGGCCCACCGCGCCGTCGTCGAAGAAGCAGACCGTGCAGCAACTGCTGCAGTGGACGCCGTCGCAGCAGGACACCAGCGACTTCGCCCAGTGGACCTGCGGCGACCCGTTCCCCGACGTCTCCGACCAGCCGCTGTTCGCGTGTGACAAGACGGGTACCGCGAAGTACCTGCTCGGCCCGGTCGTGGTGTCCGGCACCCAGGTGAGCTCGGCCTCGGCGGGCATCCCCCAGGGCGCGGTCGCTCCGGCGGTGCAGCTGTCGTTCACCTCCGCCGGCCAGTCGGCGTTCACCTCGGCGACGGCCGTGCTCGCCACCAAGCAGGCGCCGCAGAACCAGTTCGCGATCGTCCTCGACGGCGTCGTCATCTCGGCGCCGCAGGTGTCGTACCAGATCAACGGCGGGGCGCAGATCGACGGCAACTTCACCCAGGCGGAGGCCACCGACCTCGCCAACGTGCTCAAGTACGGCGCCCTGCCCCTGTCGTTCGACCTGTCCAGCGTCGAGAACGTGTCGGCCACCCTGGGCGGCGAGCAGCTGCGGGCGGGCATCATCGCCGGCATCATCGGCCTGCTGCTCGTCGTCGCCTACTCGTTCCTCTACTACCGCGGACTGGGTCTCGTCGTCATCGGCTCGCTGGCGATGGCCGCGATCATCGCCTACTCCTCGATCGTCCTGCTCGGGCAGGCGGTCGGGTTCGCGCTCAACCTGCCGGGCATCGCTGGCGTCATCGTCGCCATCGGCATCACCGCCGACTCGTTCATCGTCTACTTCGAGCGGATCCGCGACGAGATCCGCGACGGCCGCACGCTGCGCACCTCGATCGAGACCGGCTGGGTCAAGGCCCGGCGCACGATCGTCGTCGCGGACTCGGTCTCGCTGCTGTCGGCGATCGTGCTGTTCATCCTGGCCCTCGGCAGCGTCCGCGGGTTCGCCTTCACCCTCGGCCTCACCACCCTCATCGACCTCGCCATCGTCTTCTTCTTCACCAAGCCGATGATGACCCTGCTCAGCCAGACCAGGTTCTGGGGCGGCGGTCACAAGTGGTCGGGGCTCGAGGCCGAGCACATGGGCGTGTCCGCCGACTCGCTGCTCGGACGCCGAGCCCGCCGCACCTCACCGAAGGGGGCCTGACATGGCCGACCCCGCACAGGGCAGGCGCAAGAACAGCCTCGCCCACCGGCTCTACACCGGAGACCTGTCGTACGAGTTCGTCGGACGCCGGCGGGTCTGGTACCTCATCTCCGGCACGCTCATCGTCATCTCGCTCATCGCCCTGGCCGTCCGCGGCCTCAACCTCGGCATCGAGTTCAAGGGCGGCGTCGACTTCACCGTGACCGCCCCGGCCACGTCGACGAGCATCAACGACATGCGGGTGGCAGTGCTCGACTCCGGCGTCCAGCGGCTCGACGGCACCACCGTGCTGAGCGTCGGCGGCAACCAGTTGCGGATCGAGACCCGCAGCCTGTCCGCGACCGAGGTCGCGACCGTCCGCGGCGCGATCGCCAAACAGGCCCGCGTCACCTCCGACAAGGTCGCCTACAACCTCATCGGTCCCTCGTGGGGCAAGCAGATCACGACCAAGGCCGTGCAGGCCCTCATCGTGTTCATCGTGCTGGTGATGCTGCTCATCTGGATCAGGTTCCGCGACTGGAAGATGTCGGTGTCGGCGATCGTCGCGCTCTTCCACGACCTCATCCTCACCGTCGGCATCTACGCCCTCGTCGGCTTCACCGTCACCCCGTCGACGCTCATCGGCGTGCTGACGATCCTCGGCTACTCGCTGTACGACACGGTCGTCGTGTTCGACAAGGTGAGCGAGAACGTCACCGACCTCCGGCGCGGCAACCGCACCTACTCGATGGCCGCCAACGACGCGGTCAACCAGGTGCTCGTCCGATCGCTCAACACGACGATCATCGGCGTCCTGCCGGTGGCGGCGATCCTGTTCGCCGGCGCCTTCTACCTCGGCTCCGGGCCACTGGAGGACCTCGGCCTGGCCCTGTTCGTCGGCATGATCTCCGGCGCGTACTCGTCGATCTTCATCGCCACCCCGCTGCTGGCGCAGGCGAAGGAGCGCGAGCCCGAGATGCGCAAGCTGCGCCAGGCCCTTGCCCGGCGCGAGGCCAAGGCGCGGCGCGAGCCGGCGCTCGTCGGCGTCGCCCCCGAGGGCGAGGCGACCCCGTCGCCGGCCGGGGGCGAGGACGCCGCGGCGTCCGGGCTGCCGGCCTCGGCCGCGGTGCGCCACTCCCGCACCCGGACGACCCGCAGCCAGCGCCGAGAGCAGTGACAGGTCCGGCGGCCCGGAAGCACCCGGCCGCCGCGGTGGACGAGACGATGGGGGAGCCCCGATGGCCGATACCGAACTGATCTCCTCGCGCATCCGCGACGTGCCCGACTTCCCCAAGCCGGGGGTGACGTTCAAGGACATCACGCCGCTGCTGAGCGACCATCGGGCGTTCCAGGAGGCGGTCGACGGGATCGTGGCCGGTGCCCCCTCCCAGATCGACATCGTCGTCGGCATGGAGGCGCGAGGCTTCATCTTCGCCGCGCCGGTGGCGCTCGCCCTCAACGCCGGGTTCGTTCCGGTGCGCAAGCCGGGCAAGCTGCCGATGGAGGTGTTCGAGGAGAGCTTCAACCTCGAGTACGGCCAGGACACCCTCACCATTCACCGCGACGCGATCGGCCCCGGTGCCCGGGTGCTGGTCGTCGACGACATCCTCGCCACCGGGGGCACCGTGGGCGCGACCGCGGGCCTGCTGCGGCAGCTCGGCGCCGACCTCGTCCACGTCTCGGTGCTGCTCGAACTCGGGTTCCTCAACGGTCGCGCCGTGCTCGAGCAGAACGGCATCGACAGCTTCTCCGCGCTGCTCACCATCTAGCCCCGTCGGACGCCGCGACTGTCTGCCGCGCCGGCGGCGTCCACCCCCTCGGTTCTGCGAACTTGACCCGTCCTGCCAGACCTCCCCTCCAGTGCCGGGGGTGTGGCAGGTGGTGCACATTTCCCAGGATCCGGTCGCGGTCGCGCCGGCGGCGTCCACCCCCTCTGTTCTGCGAACTTGACCCGTCCTGCCAGACCTCCCCTCCAGTGGCGGGGGTGTGGCAGGTGGTGCACATTTCGCAGGATCCGGTGGCAGAAGCCGCGAGCCGGTGGGTGGAGCAGGGCGGGTTCGCACCCCGTCCCGACGAGCGGGACCACCGGCGTGGGGAGCGTCCGCGGGTATCCTTGACCCACTGGACACGAGCTGGGGAATCCCCGGACAGGACTGCGCATGGCTGAGGCCGCTGACTCGCACCAGGTCTACGGGCCCTACGGTGGCGGATCCGCCCGCCCCGGCTCGGTGCTGGGCAGCGTGAACACGCCCCGGGTGAGTCCTCCTCCCGCCGCTCCGGCGGGGCCGCTCCCGGCCGTTCCCGAACAGCCACGACTCAGCATGCGCCAGCGGCTGGCCCGGCTCGGCGCCAGCCGCTCGCCGCAGCTGGCGGTGCTCGACCCCCTCATCGCGGTGGTCCGGGCGAACCATCCCAAGGCCGACATCAGCCTGCTGGAGCGCGCCTACAACACCGCGGAGCACTACCACCGGGGGCAGACCCGCAAGTCCGGCGACCCGTACATCACCCACCCGCTGGCGGTGGCGACGATCCTCGCCGAGCTCGGCATGACCGAGCCAACCCTGTGCGCCGGCCTGCTGCACGACACCGTCGAGGACACGTCGTACACGAGGGAACAGCTGCAGGCCGACTTCGGCGAGGAGATCGGGCTCCTCGTCGACGGGGTCACCAAGCTCGACAAGGTCACCTACGGCGAGTCGGCCAAGGCCGAGACGCTGCGCAAGATGGTGATCGCCATGAGCCGCGACATCCGGGTGCTGGTCATCAAGCTCGCCGACCGGCTGCACAACATGCGCACGCTCAGCTACCTGCGTCCGGACAAGCAGGTGCGCATCGCCCGGGAGACCCTCGAGATCTTCGCCCCGTTGGCCCACCGGCTCGGCATGAACGCGGTGAAGTGGGAACTCGAGGACCTCTCCTTCGCCACCCTCGAGCCGAAGCTCTACAACGAGATCGTCCACCTGGTGGCCCAGTACGCGCCGGAGCGGGAGCGCCAGCTGCGTGACGTCATCGCGATCGTCCAGAAGGACCTCCAGGACGCCGGCATCAAGGCGACCGTCTACGGGCGGCCGAAGCACTACTACTCGATCTACCAGAAGATGGTCGTCCGGGGCCGCGAGTTCAACGACATCTACGACCTCGTCGGCCTGCGGATCCTCGTCGACACCCCGCGCGACTGCTACGCGGCGCTGGGGGTCATGCACGTGCGGTGGAACCCCCTGCCCGGGCGGTTCAAGGACTACATCGCGGTGCCGAAGTTCAACATGTACCAGTCGCTGCACACGACAGTGCTCGGGCCGAACGGTAAGCCGGTCGAGCTGCAGATCCGCACCCACGAGATGCACCGCCGGGCCGAGTACGGTGTCGCCGCCCACTGGAAGTACAAGGAGAACCTGCGCACCGGGCAGAAGAACCCCGAGCAGACCGACCTGTCGTGGGTGCACAACCTCAACCAGTGGTCGCACGAGACCGACGACCCCAGCGAGTTCCTCGAGTCGCTGCGCTACGAGATCAACTCCACCGAGGTCTACGTCTTCACCCCCAAGGGCGACGTGACGGCGCTCCCGGCCGGGGCCACCCCCGTCGACTTCGCCTACAGCGTGCACACCGAGGTCGGGCACCGCTGTATCGGCGCCAAGGTCAACGGACGCCTCGTCCCGCTCGACTCGAAGCTGCAGAACGGCGACGTCGTCGAGGTGCTCACCAGCAAGGCCGAGAACGCCGGGCCGAGCCGCGACTGGCTGAACTTCGTCGCGAGCCAGCGGGCCCGCAGCAAGATCCGGGCCTACTTCACCAAGGAGCGCCGGGAGGAGTCGATCGAGCACGGCCGTGAGCTGCTCGCCAAGCAGCTGCGCCGCTCCGGGCTGCCGCTCAACCGGCTGCTCACGATCGAGCACCTCACCTCGGTGGCCCGCGAACTGCGGCTGCCGGACGTCACCGGCGTCTACGCAGCGGTGGGCGAGGGCAATGTGAGCGCCCAGGCCGTCGTGCAGAAGCTGGTCGCGACCGAGGGGGGCGACGAGGCGGCCGCCGAGGAGTCGTTCGAGGACTCCCCGGTGCTCGCGGCGCCGCCCCGCCAACGCACCCGCCGCGCGCACAACGAGGTGGGCGTCGTCGTCGACGGCGACCCCGACCTCTACGTCAAGCTCGCCCGGTGCTGCACGCCGCTCCCCGGCGACGACATCATCGGCTGGATCACCCGGGGCGACGGGGTGAGCGTCCACCGTCGCGACTGCACCAACGCCGACAACCTGCTGGCCCACCCCGAGCGGATCGTGCCGGTGTCGTGGGTCACCTCGCCCCAGCAGTCGTACCTCGTGGCCATCCAGATCGAGGGCCTCGACCGGGCCGGGCTGCTGAGCGACCTCACCCGGGCCATGGCCGAGCAGCACGTCAACATCACCTCGGCGGCGATCAACACGAGCGCCAAGGAGCGCACCTTCAAGGGCCGGATCACCTTCGAGTCACCCGACCCGCGTCACCTCGACCACGTGCTCGCGAGCATCCGCCGGGTGCCGGGCATCTACGACGCCTACCGGGTGCGCCAGTAAGGGCTCAGCGCTCGAAGTCGGCGAGGGTGCTGCGCGCCTGGTCGAGCAGCCGGGTGTAGGTCTCGATCGACTCGCGCACCCGGCCCGCGTCGCGCGCCTTGCCCGCGGCCTCGGCGGCGTCCGCCTGCGCCTGCAGCTTGGCGATCTGCGTCTCGAACATCGCCACGGTGTCCTGGGCCCGCTGGCGGGCCTCCGGGTCGGTGCGGCGCCACTCGGACTCCTCGGCCTCGCGCACGGCCTCCTCGAGCGCCCGGACGCGGCCGTCGAGCGGCCGGATCGCTTCCCGGGGCACCCGGCCGATCTCGTTGTACCGGGTGAGGAAGTCGCGGAAGGCGCTCCTGGCGGCCTTGACGTCGCGCACCGGCAGGATCTGGGCCTCGGCCTCGGCGAGCAGCGCCTCCTTGGCCTCCTGGTTGGCCCGGAACTCGGTGTCCTGCTCGTTGAGCGCGGCGTTGCGGGCGTTGAAGAACTGGTCCTGCAGGCCCCGGAACACGCCCCACAGCGCGTCGTCGTCGCCGCGGGACGCCGACCCCGCCGCCTTCCACTCGCTCATGAGATCGCGGAACGCCGCGGAGGTGGCGCTCCAGTCGGTCGACTCGGCGAGCCCGCGGGCCCGCTCGATGATCGCCTCCTTGGCCGCCTTGGCGGCGGCGAAGCGCTCGGTCTGGGCCGCGAACTGGGCCTTGCGGCGGCGGGTGTAGGTGGTGCGGGCGGTCGAGAAGCGGTGCCACAGGGCGTCGTCGGTGGCGCGGTCGATGCGGGGGAGCGCCTTCCACTCCTCGAGCAGCGCCCGGAACCGGTTGACGCCGCCGCGCCAGTCGTTGCCCGCGGCGAGCTTCTCCGCCTCGGCGACCATCCGCTCCTTCTCGGTGCGGGCGTGGTCGGCGGCCTGGGCGCGCTCGGCGCGCCGGGCCTCGGCGAGTTCGGCGAGCTTGGGCTCGACCCGGTCGAGCCGGGCCGACAGCCCCTCGAGGTCCCCCACCGCGTTGGCCTGGAGGATGCTCGTGCGCAGGGCCGAGATCCGCTTGCGGGCGTCGTCGGGACCGACGGATCCGGCGGCGACGCGGGCCTCGAACAGGCTCACCTCGCCCTCGAGCGACTGGAACCGCCGCACGAAGAACGCCAGCGCCTCGTCGGGTTCGGAGTCGGGCACCTGACCGACGGCGCGCTCACCCTCGGCGGTACGCACGTAGACCGTGCCGTCGGGATCGACCCGACCGAAATCGGCCGGGTTGGTCGGACCTGCTGCGTCAGTCATGGGCTACATCTTGCCCGATAGTCTGAACCGGTGCTGATCGTGCCCGCAGCGGTCGGACCCTGGCAGGCGAACTGCTACCTCGTCGCCGCCGGGGCCGGCCGACCCGACCATCCCGCCGAATGCCTCGTCATCGACCCCGGCATGGGAGCCCGTCCGGTGGTCGACGCCGCCTGCGAGCGCTACCACCTCCGGGTGGCCGGCGTCGTCGGCACGCACGGGCACCTCGACCACATCGCGGACGCCACGGCGGTCGCGGACGCCGCCGGCGTCCCGGTCTACATCCACCCCGACGACGAGCACCTGCTCACTCGTCCGCTCGAGGGACTGTCCGGCGACGCCGTGCCGCTGGTGCGCCAATTCGGCCTGGAGCGGCTGCCGGCGCCGCGCTGGACGGGCTACCTCACCGACGGCCTCAGCCTCGAGCTGGCCGGCGTCCGGCTCGACCTGCGGCACGCGCCGGGCCACACGCCCGGGTGCGTGCTGCTGACACTCGACGGCGTCCGCCTGGGCGACGAGGAGGAACCGCGCGCAGTGGTGTTCACGGGCGACGTCGTGTTCGCCGGCTCGATCGGGCGGATGGATCTGCCCGGCGGCGACGCCGCGGTGATGCGCCACACCCTCGACACCGTCGTGCAGGCGTTGCCCGACGCGGCGTATCTTCTACCGGGGCACGGCCCGGCCACCACCATGGCCGTCGAGCGTGCCTCCAACCCCTACCTGTCCCCGAACGCGGCGCCGCTGTCCTGACGGCGTCCCGCGGCCCCGACCGAAGGAATCGATCCGTGGCGCGTCCCAAGCCCATCTCCGGCTTCCCCGAGTTCCTGCCCGGCCCGCGCATGGTCGAGCAGCGGGTGCTGGAGATCCTGCGCGACACCTTCGAGCTGCACGGGTTCGCCCCCATCGAGACCCGAGCGGTCGAGCCGATGGAGCAGCTCACCCGCAAGGGCGAGATCGACAAGGAGGTCTACGTCGTCCGACGGCTGCACGCCACGCCCGAGGACGCCGGCGACGACCTGGGGCTGCACTTCGACCTCACCGTGCCCTTCGCGCGGTACGTGCTCGAGAACGCCGGGCACCTCGTGTTCCCGTTCCGCCGCTACCAGGTCCAGAAGGTATGGCGCGGCGAGCGTCCGCAGGAGGGCCGCTACCGCGAGTTCCTCCAGGCCGACATCGACATCGTCGGCCAGGACACCCTGCCCGACCACTTCGACGTCGAGGCCCCACTGGTGATGCTCGAGGCCCTCGAGCGGCTGCACACCGAGCTCGGGATCCCGCCGGTGCGCATGCGGGTGAACAACCGCAAGCTGTCGGAGGGCTTCTACCGGGGGCTCGGCATCGACGACCCGGCGGGCGTCCTGCAGCGGGTCGACAAGTACGACAAGATCGGCCCGGACGGCGTCCGCGAGCTGCTCGTCGACGAGCTGGGCCTCACGCCCGGGCAGGCCGACGCGTGCGTGCGGCTGGCCGGCATCTCCGCGCCCGACGACTCGTTCATCGACCAGGTGCGGGCGCTCGGCGTCCGGCATGAGCTGCTCGACGAGGGCCTCGAGGCGCTGGCCCGGGTGGTGCGCGCGGCGGCCGCCCAGGTGCCCGGCCGCCTGGTCGCCGACCTGCGGATCGCCCGCGGGCTCGACTACTACACCGGCACGGTCTACGAGACCGAGCTCGTCGGCCACGAGAAGCTGGGGTCGGTGAGCTCGGGCGGCCGCTACGACTCGCTCGCCTCCGACGGCCGGACGACCTTCCCCGGCGTCGGCATCTCGTTGGGTGTCACCCGGCTGCTCGTGCCGCTGCTCGCCAAGGGGCTGCTGCAGATGTCGCGGCCGGTGCCGTCGGCGGTGCTCGTCGCCGTCGACACCGAGGACACCCGCGACGTCGCCATGGGCGTCGCCGCCGCCCTGCGCCGGCGCGGCATCGCCTGCGAGGTGGCGCCCCGCGCCGACAAGTTCGGCAAGCAGATCCGGGTCGCCGACCGCCGGGGCATCCCGTTCGTGTGGTTCGGCGGCCCTGAGGGCGAGGTCAAGGACATCCGCAGCGGCGACCAGGTTCCCGCCCGCGCCGACGAGTGGACGCCGCCGGCGTCCGACCTGCGCCCCACCGTGGTCCGCTGACCGCGGCGTACGATCCGTCGCCCGCGGCGTACGACCTGACTGTTCTGCCCCGACATCTCGTACGCCGTCAGTCAGGTCGTACGCCGAGCGGCCGGGGACGTCCGCGGACGGAGCCCCCCGCGCCCCGGAGTAGTCTGTACCGCACCCCGCGACCTGCACCGTCTATGCAGGCGCCCGACGAGAGGAATATCGCCGATGCTGCGCACCCGTGAGGCCGGATCTCTCCGCCTGAGCGATGTCGGACAGACCGTCACCCTGGCCGGGTGGGTCGGACGCCGCCGAGACCACGGGGGAGTCGCCTTCATCGATCTGCGGGACGCCAGCGGCATCGCCCAGGTCGTGGTGCGCGACGAGATCCTCGCCAGTTCCGGTGCCCACGACCTGCGCAACGAGTTCTGCATCGCAGTGACCGGCGTCGTCGAGCAGCGTCCCGAGGGCAACGCCAACCCCAACCTGCCCACCGGCGACATCGAGGTGGCGATCACCGACCTCGAGGTGCTCAACCCCGCCGCGCCGCTGCCGTTCCAGATCGACGAGCACGTGAGCGTCGGCGAGGAGGCGCGGCTGCGCTACCGCTACCTCGACCTGCGGCGTCCGGCCCCCGGCGCGGCCATCCGGCTCCGCAGCCGGGTGAGCGCCGCCGCCCGCGCCGTGCTCGGCGAGCGCGACTTCGTCGAGATCGAGACCCCCACCCTCACCCGGTCGACGCCCGAGGGCGCCCGTGACTTCCTCGTCCCCGCCCGGCTCGCCCCCGGCAGCTGGTACGCCCTGCCGCAGAGCCCGCAGCTGTTCAAGCAGCTGCTCATGGTGGCCGGCATGGAGCGCTACTACCAGATCGCCCGCTGCTACCGCGACGAGGACTTCCGCGGCGACCGCCAGCCCGAGTTCACCCAGCTCGACATCGAGATGAGCTTCGTCGACCAGGACGACGTCATCGAACTCGGCGAGGCCGTGGTCAAGCGGGTGTGGGCGCTCATCGGCGTCGACCTGCCCACGCCGTTCCCGCGGATGACCTACGCCGAGGCCATGGACAACTACGGCTCCGACAAGCCCGACCTGCGCTTCGACCTGAAGATCCGCGAGCTCACCGACTTCTTCGCCGACACGCCCTTCCGGGTGTTCCAGGCGCCCTACGTCGGGGCCGTCGTCATGCCCGGCGGCGGGTCGCTCCCGCGGCGTCAGTTCGACGCCTGGCAGGAGTGGGCCAAGCAGCGTGGCGCCCGCGGTCTCGCCTACGTGACCATCGACGAGGCCGGCCAGCTCGGCGGTCCGGTGAGCAAGAACATCTCGGACGCCGAACGCGCCGGCTTGGCCGCCCGGGTGGGCGCCAACCCCGGCGACGCGATCTTCTTCGCCGCCGGCCAGCGGGCGGCGTCCCAGGCGCTGCTCGGCGCGGCCCGGCTGGAGATCGGCCGCCGCGCCGGGCTCATCGACGAGAACGCGTGGAGCTTCCTGTGGGTGGTCGACGCACCGCTGTTCAAGCCGACCGCCGAGGCGACCGCCGAGGGTGACGTCGCCGTGGGCGAGGGGGCCTGGACGGCCGTGCACCACGCCTTCACCTCTCCGAAGCCCGAGTGGCTGGACCGCTTCGACACCGACCCCGGCCACGCGCTCGCGTACGCCTACGACATGGTGTGCAACGGCAACGAGATCGGCGGCGGCTCGATCCGTATCCACCGCCGCGACGTCCAGGAGCGGGTGTTCCGGGTGATGGGCATCGGGGCCGAGGAGGCCCAGGAGAAGTTCGGGTTCCTGCTCGACGCCTTCCAGTACGGCGCCCCGCCGCACGGCGGCATCGCCTTCGGGTGGGACCGCATCGTCATGCTGCTCACCGGCGCCGACTCGATCCGCGAGGTGATCGCCTTCCCCAAGACGGGCGGCGGCTACGACCCGCTCACCGGTGCGCCGGCGCCCATCACCGCCCAGCAGCGCAAGGAGGCCGGAGTCGACGCGGGCCCGAAGAAGCCGGCGGACAAGCCGGCCCCGACCGCGGGCTGACCGGCGGGTCGGATCCGCGGCCCCGAGTGGCTAGGTTGGCTGCATGAGCCAACCGGGGTGGATCGAGATCGACGGCGTCGCGAACATGCGCGACGTGGGCGGCCTGGCGGCGTCCGACGGGCGGCGGGTGCGGCCGCGCCGGCTGATCCGCTCGGACAACCTGCAGGACCTCAGCCACGACGCCGTCCGCTGGCTGCTCGAGGAGGCGGAGCTCAGCGACGTCGTCGACCTGCGCACCGGCGTCGAGGTGCGCGGTGAGGGGCCCGGGCCGCTCACCCGCACCCGCGTCCGCATCCACCACCTGAGCCTCTACCCGGAGGGCGCGGACGAGACCGGCATCCCCAACGACGCCGAAGAACTGCCGTGGCTGGCGGAGCGGGGCGAGATCCCCGGCGACACGCACGAGGAGGTGCTCGTCGAGCACTACCTGCGGTACCTGCGCCGGCGTCCGGACAACGTGGTCGAGGCCCTGCGGGTCATCTCCCGGGCGCCCGGCGCGGTGATCGTGCACTGCGCCGCCGGAAAGGACCGCACGGGAACCGTCACCGCTCTCGCCCTGCGGCTGGTCGGGGTGGGCATCGACGACATCGCGGCCGACTACGACGCGACCAACCAGCGGCTGTCCGCCATCCTCACCCGGCTCCGGGCCAAGGCGACCTACGAGGCCGACCTCGCGGGACAGGACGAAGCGAGCCAGCGGACGCCGGCCGAGGCCATGCAGCGGTTGCTCACCCACGTCGAGACCCGGTGGGGCAGCGTCGAGAACTACCTGGGCCGCCACGGCTGGACGGGCGACGACACGGGGGCGCTCCGCGCGCGACTGCTGGAGTGAGCCCCTCCCGCCGGTGCCGGATCGTGCCTAGCATGGCGACGTGACCCAACCCGACGCTGCCGCGGCCCACCTCGACGTGACGGTCCCCGACGGGACCGTCCCCACGGACCTCCTGCTCCCCGAGGGGGGTGCGGGCCCGGGGCTGGTCCTCGTCCAGGAGATCTTCGGCGTCTCCACCTACATCCGCGCCCGCGCGTCCGACCTGGCCGCGCTCGGCTACACGGTCGCCGTTCCGCACCTGTACTGGCGGCACGCCGCCGAGCCGGGTGGAGATGTCGTGGCCGACGACGACCCCGAGGCGCTCCAGCGGGGGATGGCGCTCATGCAGGCGACCGACTGGGACGACGCGGTCGCGACGGTGCGGGCGGCGGTGGCTGCACTGCGCCGGCGTCCCGGCACGGGCGGCCGGGTCGGCGTCCTCGGATTCTGCTACGGGGGCGGAGTCGCCTACACCGCCGCGGCGACCGCCCAAGGGGCCGAGCGCCCCGACGTCGTCGTCAGCTACTACGGCTCGGCGCTGCCGGGTGTCGTCGACTCGCTGCCCGTCCCCGCGGTGCCGCAACTGCACCACTTCGGGGACGCCGACGCGTACCTCCCGATCGAGGTCGTGCGCCACATCGACGAGGTCGTCTGCACGGGGCCGGACACTCGGGTCGACGTGTGGCCGGGCGCCGGTCACGCGTTCGACAACCCGTTGCCGATGTTCCACCACGAGGCCGCGAGCCGCGGCGCGTGGCGGGTGACCGCCGAGTGGCTCGGCGCCCACCTCCCCGCCCGGTAGCACCGGCCGGGCCGTCGGGCCCCCGGGATAGGCTGAGCGGGCCATGACCGAGCAGACAGATCTCTTCGGCACGCCCGAGCCGTCGTCCCCCTTGGGGTCGGCCCCCGGGGGCTCCCTCGGCGCCGCGGGGCACGCCGATGTGCCGCTGGCGGTGCGGATGCGTCCGCGCAGCATCGACGAGATCGTCGGCCAACGCCACCTCCTCGGCCCCGGGTCCCCGCTGAGGCGGCTGGCCGAGGGGCAGGCCGCCATGTCGGTGTTCCTCTGGGGACCTCCGGGCGTCGGGAAGACGACCATCGCCTCGGTCGTCTCGCACACCTCGAAGCGCCGGTTCGTGGAGATCTCCGCGGTCACCGCCGGGGTCCGCGAGGTGCGCGCCGAACTCGACCGCGCCCGCCGCGAACTGGAGCGCGGCACCGGAACGGTGCTGTTCGTCGACGAGGTGCACCGGTTCAACAAGGCCCAGCAGGACGTCCTTCTCCCGGCCGTCGAGAACCGGCTCATCACCCTCATCGCCGCCACCACCGAGAACCCGAGCTTCTCGGTCATCGCCCCGCTGCTGTCCCGGTCGCTGCTGCTGACCCTGCGCCCGCTCACCGACGACGACATCGTCGTGCTCGTCGACCGCGCGCTCGCCGACGAGCGCGGCGTCCGGACGGCCGCGGGGGAGCCGATGCTGCTCGACCCGCAGGCCCGCGACCAGATCATCCGGCTGGCCGGCGGCGACGCCCGGCGGGCGCTCACCTACCTCGAGGAGGCCGCCGCGGTGGCCGACCGGCAGGCGACCACGACGATCGGTCCGGACGCCGTCGAGCTGGCGGTCGACCGCGCGGCGGTGCGCTACGACCGCGACGGCGACCAGCACTACGACGTCATCAGCGCGTTCATCAAGAGCGTCCGGGGCAGCGACGTGGACGCCGCCCTGCACTACCTCGCCCGCATGCTCGAGGCGGGGGAGGACCCGAGGTTCATCGCGCGCCGGCTCATCATCCTCGCCAGCGAGGACATCGGCATGGCGGCACCCTCGGTGCTCCAGACGGCGGTCGCCGCCGCCCAGGCGGTGCAGCTCATCGGCATGCCCGAGGGGCAGCTCACGCTCGCGCACGCCACCGTCGCCGCGGCCCTCGCGCCGAAGTCGAACGCCGTGACCACCGCGATCGGCGCCGCGCTCGCCGACGTGCGGGCCGGGCGCATCGGCGAGGTGCCTCCGCACCTGCGCGACGCTCATTACTCGACGGCGTCGAGGTACGGGCACGGCGTGGGCTACCGCTACGCGCACGACCACCCGCACGGTGTGGCCGAGCAGCAGTACCTGCCCGACGCGCTGACCGACGCTCGGTACTACCAGCCCACCGACCACGGCAACGAGGCGGCGCTGGGGGAGCGGGTCCGGGTGCTCCGGGAGCTGCTGGGTCGCGAGGCGGACCGGGGCGACTGAGCACCTCCCGGAGCCGGGCTCACTGCGAGTCCTGCTCCTCGGCGAACCCGTCGGGGTCCAGCTCGGCCTTGCGGCGGCGGCGGGGGCTGTCGGAACGGTTGGCGGGGCCGCCGTGGCGCATGGAGGCGAGCCGGATCCGGTGAGCGGCCTGCTCGGCCTTCTCCTCCTTGTGCTCGGCCTTCTTGGCGCCGCGGTCGTCCTTCAGGGGCATCTGCAGGTCGCGCTCGGCCGGCTTGCCCCTCTGCAGTTGCCGGGTGCGGGCGATCTCGGCGTCCACCTCGCCACCGAGCAGCAGTGCGACATTGGTGAGCCACAGCCACAGCAGCATGATGATGACGCCGGCGAGGGTGCCGTAGGTCTTGTTGTAGCGCCCGAAGTTCGCGACGTAGAAGCCGAACAGGGCGGAGGTCACGATCCAGATGAGCAGGGCGACCGCCGCGCCGATGCTCATCCAGCGGAAGCGCGGATGCTTGACGTTCGGGGTGATCGTGTAGAGCAGGGCGATGATCACCACGACGACGAACAGCAGCACCGGCCACTTGGCGATGTTCCAGACCGTCAGCCCGAACGACCCGATCCCGACGAGCGAGAACACCGCCTGGGCGACGGTGCCGCTCACCGCGAGGGCGACGAGCACGAGGGCCACCATGATCTCGATGGCGATGGTGAGCAGGAACAGGGCCGGGCGCAGCTTCCACACCGGGCGCCCCTCGGGCACCCCGTACACCCGGTTCATCGCACGGCCGAAGGCGCCGACGTAGCCGGACGCCGACCAGGTGGCGGCGAGGATCCCGATGATGAGGGCGATGCCGGAGCCCTTCGCATTCACCATGTTGGCGATGACCGGCTGGATGCTGTTGGTGGCGGCGCCCGGCACGAATTTGTGGATGAGGTCGAGCAGGGTGTTCGTCGTCGTCGTGGCGTTCCCGAAGACGCCGAGCAGCGACACGAGGGCCAGCAACGCGGGGAACAGCGCCTGGACGCTGTAGTAGGTGAGGGCCGCGGCGAGGTCCGTGCCGTGGTCGGCGGAGAACTGGCGGAGGGCGTTGCCCGCGGTGAACTTCCACAGCCGCTCCCGTGAGGGCCCGGTGCCGGGCGCGGCCGCTTCGGTGTCTGACCCGTGCCGAGCGGCTTCAGAGGTGGTCATGTCGGCTCCTCCCATCATCAAACGCTGGTGGCGGCGGCCGGGGCCTCGCCGGTTCGGTCATGCTAGCCAGGGGGTACCCCGGGCGCTCGGGTCCGGACCCTCGACCCCCTCGATCCCACCCCCGGGGGTGCGAGGGACGCCGCCGGGCTCGCGGTGCGGGCGCGGGGCGGCCGCACGTAGACTGTCACCTCGAATCGGTCGTCCAGGAGACAGCCGTCCCGGTGCCGCGCACCGGGCTGGTGGACGACCCTTACCCACCGATTGATGGAGACGAACAGATGAAGGCCGCTGACATCGCGCGCACCTACGTGGAGTTCTTCGAACGCCACGGCCACGCCGACGTGCCCAGCGCCTCCCTGCTCTACAACGACCCCACACTGCTGTTCGTCAACGCGGGCATGGTGCCCTTCAAGCCGTACTTCACCGGCGCCGAGCCGGCCCCGTGGAAGCGGGCCGTCAGCGTGCAGAAGTGCGTCCGCACCCTCGACATCGACGAGGTGGGTAAGACCACCCGGCACGGCACCTTCTTCCAGATGCTCGGCAACTTCTCCTTCGGCGACTACTTCAAGCAGGGCGCCATCGAGATGGCCTGGGAGCTGGTCACCAGTGAGCAGCACAACGGGGGCTTCGGCTTCGACCCGGGCCTGGTGTGGGTCACGGCGCTGCACGGCGACGACGAGACCGTCGACCTATGGCAGAAGGTCGGGGTCCCGCGGGAGCGCATCCAGATGCGCGGGCTCAAGGACAACTACTGGAACATGGGCATCCCCGGCCCCGGCGGGCCATGTTCGGAGATCTACATCGACCGCGGGCCCGAGCACGGCCGCGACGGCGGCCCGGAGGCCGACGAGGACCGCTTCCTCGAGATCTGGAACCTCGTGTTCCAGACCGAGGAGCTCTCGGCCGTGCGGGCCAAGGACGACTTCGACGTCGCGGGACCCCTCCCCAGCAAGAACATCGACACCGGCGCCGGCCTGGAGCGGATCGCGTTCCTGCTGCAGGGCGTCAACAACATGTACGAGATCGACGAGGTGTTCCCCGTCATCGCCCGCGCGGCGGAGATGGCCGGCAAGAAGTACGGCGCCAACGCCGGCGACGACGTGCGGCTGCGGGTGGTCGGCGACCACGTGCGCTCGGGCCTCATGCTCATGACCGATGGCGTGACCCCGGGCAACGAGGCGCGCGGCTACGTGCTGCGCCGCCTGCTGCGGCGGGTGGTCCGCGCGATGCGACTGCTCGGCGTCCACGACCCCGTGCTGCCCGAGCTGCTGTCGGTGAGCCGGAGCCTCATGGACACCACCTACCCCGAGATCGACGAGCAGTGGGCGCGGGTGCTGCCGGTGGCCACCGCGGAGGAGGAGTCGTTCCGTCGCACCCTGTCCGCGGGCACGACGCTGTTCGACGCCGCCACCCGCGAGGTCACGCAGTCCGGCTCCCAGGTGCTCAGCGGCGACCGGGCGTTCCAGCTGCACGACACCTACGGCTTCCCGATCGACATCACCCTGGAGATGGCGGCCGAGCAGGGCCTGAGCGTCGACCGGGGCCGGTTCACCGAGCTCATGGCCGAGCAGAAGGCGCGGGCCAAGGCCGACGCCCGGGCGAAGAAGATGTCGGGGGTGTCGACCGAGGTGTACTCCCAGCTGCGGGAGCCGGGGGAGACGCCGTTCCGCGGCTACACCGACCTCGAGCTGCCGACGACGCTGCGCGGCATCATCGCCGAGGGCCGGCTCACCGACCGGGTCGCCACCGGGGTGGCCGAGCTGGTGCTCGAGGAGACGCCGTTCTACGCCGAGTCCGGCGGCCAGGACTCGGACGCCGGCGTGCTGCGGATCAACGGCACCGAGCTCGAGGTCCTCGACGTGCAGCGGCCGGTGCCCGGTCTGATCGTGCACAAGGTGCAGATCCCCGAGTCGGGCGCCGAGTTCGCCGTGGGCGACGAGGTCGAGGCCCAGGTCGACCGCTTCCACCGGCAGGGCGCGGCGCAGGCCCACTCGGCCACCCACATCATCCACGCGGCGCTGCGCGAACTGGTCGGCCCGACCGCGACCCAGGCCGGGTCGTACAACAAGCCGGGCTACCTCCGCTTCGACTTCTCGGCGCAGCAGGCGCTGTCCCCGGCGCTGCGCGCCGAGATCGAGCAGCGGGCCAACGAGGCGATCCGCGACGACCTCATGGTCACCGCGACCGAGATGCCGCTGCAGCAGGCGCGGGCGATGGGCGCCATGGCGATGTTCGGCGAGAAGTACCCGCCGATCGTGCGCATGGTCGAGCTCGGCGGCCCGTGGTCGCGTGAGCTCTGCGGCGGCACGCATGTGCAGCGCTCCTCCCAGATCGGGTTGCTCAGCCTGCTCGGCGAGCAGTCGGTCGGGTCGGGCACCCGGCGGGTCGAGGCGCTCGTCTCGACCGACGCGTTCGAGCACCTCGCGGCCGAGCGGGCCCTCGTCCACGGTCTCACCCAGATCCTCCGGGTGCAGCCCGACCAGCTCACCGACCGGGTGGAACGCCTGGTGGCCGAGCTCAAGGACGCCGAGAAGCAGATCGCCGAGCTCAAGACCGCGCAACTGCGCGCGGGGGTCGCCGACATGGTGGCCTCCGCCGTCGACGTCAACGGGATCGCCTTCGTCGGGGGTCAGGTGCCCGGGGTGGGCGGCAACGAGCTCCGCACGCTCGCGAGCGACGTGCGCGCGCGCCTGGGCGAGCGGCCGGGCGTCGTCGCCCTCGTCGGCGGCAGCCCCGACAAGCCCTCGGCGGTGGTGGCGACCACCGAGGCCGCCCGCGTCCGGGGAGCCCGGGCGGGCGCCCTCATCGCGCTGGCCACCGCCGAACTGGGCGGCCGGGGCGGCGGACGCGACGACCTCGCCCAGGGCGGGGGCACGAACGCGGCGGGGGCGCCGCAGGCCATCGACGCGGTCCGACGCGCGCTGGCCGGGTGAGCATGCGCGAGGGTGTACGGCTGGCGCTGGACTGGGGCTCGGCGCGGATCGGGGTCGCGGCCTGCGACCGCTCGGCGATCCTCGCCTTCCCCGTCACGACCCTCGCCGCCGGCCCTGCCGTCTGGGACGCCATCTCCGGGCTGGTCGACGAGTACGAACCGCTCGAGGTGCTCGTCGGGCTGCCCGTCGCACTGAGCGGCCGGGAGGAACTGGCCGCCCGCTCCGTGGGCGAGGTCGCCGACGAGCTCGCGGCCCGGCTGGCCCCGCTGCCCGTGCGCCTGGTCGACGAGCGGATGTCCAGCGCGGCGGCGCACCGTAGTCTGGCCAGTGCCGGACGCCGTTCCCGGGAGCGGCGCTCGGTGATCGACCAGGCCGCGGCCGCCGCGATCCTCGAGACCGCGCTGGCCTACGAGCAGCGCACCGGGACACCCCCGGGACGCCTCGTCGAGGTTGCCGCCCCACCCTCCGGGGCTGCGGTAGCTTCTCCCGAGGAACCGCCCGTGCCGGGCCCGACCACCGATGTGAGGACGCCAGAGTGAGCGGATTGTTCGTCGACAACGACGGTCGCTGGAGTTGGAAGAAGTTCGGCTACCACGCGCGGGCGACCTTCGCGGTCCTGCTGAGCCTCGGCATCCTCGTCGGCGGCGGGTGGATCGTCTACTCGAAGATCGACCAGATCTACATGAACTACCGCTACGCCGACGACTATCCGGGCCCGGGTGGCGCGTCCGTGGTCGTCACGATCCCGCAGGGCGTCACGGTCACCCAGATCGGGCAGGTGCTCGTGGACGCGGACGTCGTCAAGTCGGTGCGGGCCTTCACCAAGGCGGCGACCGACGCGGGCGACACGTCGAAGTTCCAGGCGGGGCAGTTCCGGCTGCGCAAGCAGATCCCCGCGGCGACCGCGGTGACGATGCTGCTGGACAAGGTCAACCGGGTCACCCGGCAGGTCACCGTCCCGCCGGGGCAGTGGGCGAGCACCACCCTCAGCGAGATCAGCAAGCAGACGGGCATCCGGCTGGGCGACCTGCAGTTGGCGGCCAAGAACTCCAAGGCGCTCAACCTGCCCTCGTGGGCCACCAACCCGAACTCGCCCGAGGGGTTCCTGTTCCCCGACACCTACCAGTACGGGGCCAACCCCACCGCCACCCAGATGCTCGGCCAGCTCACGGGTGAGTTCAACTCGGTGGCGAAGAGCCTCGACATGGAGAACAAGGCCAAGGCGCTGGGCTACACGCCGTTGCAGGTGCTCACCGTGGCGAGCATCGTCCAGGCCGAGGTGCCGCAGAAGTACCAGGCGCAGGTCGCTGCCGTCATCTACAACCGGCTCAAGGCGCACATGGACCTCGGCCTCGACACCTCCGTGCACTACGCGGTCGGCAAGCCGATGGACCAGACGCTCACCTCGGCCGACTTCAAGAGCAACAGCCCGTTCAACACCTACACGCACGCCGGGCTGATGCCGGGACCGATGAACTCGCCCGGCAAGTCGGCCATCCAGGCCGCGCTCAACCCGGCGAAGACGAACGCCCTCTACTTCGTCACCGTCAACCTCAAGACCGGCGAGACCCTGTTCGCCTCGACCCTGGCCCAGCACAACCAGAACGTGCAGAAGTTCGACGCCTGGTGCAAGGCGAACCCGGGCACGGCCGGGTGCCCGACGCAGTGATCGCCGCCGGTCCCGCGATGAGGTGCGCGGTGGTCGGCCATCCGGTCGCGCACTCGCTGTCTCCGGCGCTGCACCGCGCCGCCTACCGCCGGCTGGGGCTCGACTGGAGCTACGACGCCGTCGACGTCGAGCCGGGCGGCCTCGCCCGGTTCGTCGCGGGCCTGGGGCGGGACGTGTGGCGGGGTCTCAGCGTCACCATGCCGCACAAGCCCGACCTCGTCGCGCTGGGCGAGCCCGACGACGTCGTGCGCCTCACCGGGGTGGCGAACACGCTGATCCTCGACGCCGGCGGCGACCGGGTCCACAACACGGACGTCCCCGGCTTCGTCCGCGCGTGCGCCGCTCACGGCGTCACCGGGGTCGAGCGGATGCTGCTCGCCGGCAACGGGGCCACCGCGGCGTCCGTGCTCGTCGCGGCTGCCGGGATGGGTCTGCGCGAGGTGACGGTCCTCGCCCGTGACCCCGGCCGGGCGGCCCCGCTACTGCGCCTCGCGGAGGTACTCGGCATGAGGGCCTCGGTCGCGGCCTTCGGCGACCCGATGCCGGACGCCGACCTGCTCGCCTCCACGGTCCCCGCGGCGGCGCTCGACGCCCACGCCTCGGCACTCGCCGCGCGCGCCGGCATCGTCTTCGACGTCATCTACGACCCCTGGCCGACGCCCCTGGCGGTTGCCGGCGAACGGCTCGGACGGGTGGTCGTCAACGGACTCGACCTGCTGGCCGGGCAGGCGGTCGACCAGGTGCGGCTGATGACCGGGGAGCAGGTCGACTTCGACCTGCTGCGGTCCGCGGGCGCCGCCGAACTGCTGGCCCGGGGCCAAACTCTGCGAGACTGACGCCCATGCTGCGATACCTCACCGCCGGCGAATCGCACGGTCGCGCCCTGGTGGCGACCATCGAGGGCATCCCGGCCCACGTGCGGGTCGCCTCCGACGACATCCGGGAGGCGCTCGCGCGGCGTCGGCTCGGCGTCGGCCGCGGAGCCCGGATGAAGTTCGAGGCCGACGAGGTGACAATCCTGGCCGGGCTGCGGCACGGCGAGACGCTCGGCTCGCCCCTCGCGATCATGGTGGGCAACACGGAATGGCCCAAGTGGGCCGAGGTGATGAGCCCCGACGAGGTCGACCCGGAGGTGCTCGCCGCGCAGGCCCGCAACGCGCCCCTCACCCGGCCGCGCCCCGGGCACGCCGACCTCGCGGGGATGCAGAAGTACGACTTCGACGAGGCCCGCCCGATCCTCGAGCGTGCGTCGGCGCGCGAGACCGCGGCGCGGGTGGCGATCGGCCAGGTGGCCAAGAACTTCCTCGACCAGGTCGCTGGTATTTCGGTGCTGAGCCACGTCGTGGAGTTCGGCCCGGTGCGCGCCACCCGCGACGTCCTGCCGACGATCGCCGATCTGCCCGCCATCGACGCCGACCCCTGTCGCTGCTTCGACCCGCAGGCGTCCGAGCGGATGCAGGCGGAGGTCGCGGCGTGCCACCGCGACGGCGACACCCTCGGCGGGGTCGTCGAGGTGCTCGCGTGGGGACTGCCGCCCGGGCTCGGGTCCCACAGCCAGGGCGACCGGCGACTGGACGCCCGGCTCGCGGGGGCGCTCATGGGCATCCAGGCGATCAAGGGCGTCGAGCTCGGCGACGGCTTCGATCTCGCCCGGGTGCGCGGCAGCGAGGCGCACGACGAGATCGGCCGGGACGCCGCCGGCATCCACCGCACCAGCCACCGCTCGGGCGGCACCGAGGGTGGAATGAGCACCGGGGAGGTGCTCCGCGTCCGGGCCGCGATGAAGCCGATCGCCACCGTGCCGCGCGCGCTGCGGACCATCGACGTCACCACCGGCGAGGAGACCCGGGCGCATCACCAGCGCAGCGACGTCACCGCCGTGCCGGCCGCGGGCGTGGTCGCCGAGGCGATGGTCGCGCTCGTCCTCGCGGAGGCGGTGCTGGAGAAGTTCGGGGGCGACTCCCTCGAGGAGACCCGGCGGAACCTGGCCGGCTACCTCCAGCGGGTGAGCGAGAGGGGGCTGGCGGTCCATGACTGACGCCGTCGACCCCACCCGTCCCCCAGCGCCCAGCGAGGGCGCACCCCGGAGCATCGTGCTCATCGGCGCCCCCGGAGCGGGCAAGTCCACCGTCGGCCTCATGGTGGCCAGGCGGCTCGGCCTCGCCTTCACCGACGTCGACGCGGTCATCGAGCAGCGCACCGGCAAGCCGATCAGCGAGATCTTCGTCGACGAGGGCGAGGCGTACTTCCGCGACCTGGAATGCCAGGTGACCCTCGACCTGCTCCGCGGCGGGGGAGTGGTCTCCCTGGGCGGCGGCGCGGTGATGAACCCGGCGATCCGGGACGCCCTCGCCGGGCACGACGTCGTGTGGCTCAAGGTGTCGATCACCCAGGCGACCCGCCGGGTCGGCATGAACACCCTGCGCCCGCTGCTGCTCGGCAACGTGCGCAGCCGGCTGGTCGCCCTGCTCAAGGAGCGCACGCCGGTCTACGAGCAGTGCGCCACCCTCGTCGTCGACACCGACGGCCTCAAGGCCCGCCAGGCCGCCCGCCAGGTGGTCGAGGCCCTCACCGGGCGCAGCGAGCCCTCCGACGCGGAGGACGACGCCGACCTTCCCGAGTGACCGGGCGGGCACATCCGTTGACCAGAGAGGTGGTGGGCATGGCCGGCGTGCACGTCGCGACCCAGCAGCCGTACGAGGTGTACATCGAGTCGGGGTGCAGCGCCCGGCTCCCCGAGCTCGTGGCCGGCGCCAGCCGGGTGGCGATCATCCATCCCGACGTGCTCGCCGATCGGGCACTCAGGCTCGCGGAGAGTCTCCGGGGCTCGGCCGAGGTGCTCACCGTCCGGGTGCCGAACGGCGAGCCGGCGAAGTCGTCGGCGGTGCTCGTGGAGTGCTGGAACACCCTGCTCGACGCCGGGTTCACCCGCAACGACGTCGTCGTCGGCTTCGGTGGGGGCGCGACGACCGACCTGGCCGGCTTCGTCGCCGCGACGGTGCTCCGCGGCGTCCGCTACGTCGCGATGCCCACGACCGTGCTGGCGATGGTGGACGCCGCGGTCGGCGGCAAGACCGGGATCAACGTCCCGGCGGGCAAGAACCTCGTCGGGGCGTTCTGGGAGCCCGCCGGCGTCCTGTGCGACCTCGACCTGCTCATCGACCTGCCCCCGGCCGAGGTGAGTTCCGGCCTCGCGGAGGTGGTCAAGGCGGGCTTCAGCAGCGACCCGCGGATCCTCGAACTGGTCGAGCAGGACCCCACGGACGCCCGCGACGTCAGCAGCGTCCGGTTCTCCGAGATCGTGCGGCGCGCGATCGAGTACAAGGCCGAGGTCGTCGGCGGAGACCTCAGAGAGTCGACGTCCGCCGTCGGGTCGGTGGGTCGGGAGGGCCTCAACTACGGCCACACCCTCGCGCACGCGATCGAGGCGCACCACCACTTCTCCTGGCGCCACGGCGAGGCGGTGAGCGTCGGCATGGTGTTCATGGCCGAGGTCTCGCACCGGCTCCTCGGGCTCGACACGGACGCCGTGCGCCGGCACCGCGAGGTGCTGGCGGCGCTCGGGCTGCCCACCACCTACGACGCGGCCGGCTACGACGATCTGCGGGCGATCATGAGCCGGGACAAGAAGGCCCGCGGGTCGCGGTTGCGGCTCATCGGGCTGCGCCGGATCGGCGAGGTGGAGCTCATCGACGGCCCCGACGAGCAGGTGCTCCGCGAGGCCTTCGCCACGCTCGCGCCGTAGGCTCCGGCGGCTACACCTGGAAGCGCTCCACCAGGCCGGCGATGAGGGCCTCGGTGCGCTCGTCGACCTGGACCCGGCTGGGGTCGGCGGTGAACCACTCGACGATCTGGCGGGCGCCCTCGCTGAACGGCGTGGTGCACACGAACTCGGGGACGAGCCGCTTCACCTTGGTGTTGTCGAAGATCATCGAGTGCGCCTTGTCGCCGAGCACCGCCGCGCCCCAGTCGGGGTCGGCCGCCGCGATGGCGTCGCTCGGCACGTGCACGATGTTCGGCTGCACGCCCGCGGCGTCGGCCATCATCGCGACGATCGCGTTCCAGCTGAGCCACTCGTCCGAGGTGATGTGGAAGACGTCCCCCACGGCCTCAGGACGCCCGAGGAGGCCGACGAACCCCTTCGCGAAGTCGGTCGTGTGGGTGAGGGTCCACAGCGAGGTGCCGTCGCCGTGCAGCAGCACGGGGCGTCCCGACAGCAGCCGGGCGAGGTTGGCGCCGCCGCCGTCGAGGGGGAACAGCGTGCGGTCGTAGGTGTGCGAGGGGCGGACGATGGTCGCCGGGAAGGCCTCGTCGCGCCACCGCCGCACGAGCAGGTCCTCGCAGGCGATCTTGTTGCGGCTGTACTCCCAGTACGGGTTGCGCAGGGGCGTGCTCTCGGTGACGGGCAACCACCGCGGCGGGGTCTGGTAGGCGGACGCCGAACTGATGAACACGTACTGGCCGGTGCGTCCTCGCCACAGGTCGACGTCGGCCTGGACGGTGTCGGGGGTGAACGCCCGGAACTGGCAGACGACGTCGAAGTCGCGGCCCGAGACAGCGGACGCCACCGCGTCGCGGTCGGACACGTCGGCGGTGAGGTGCTCGACGGCGTCCGGCAGTGGACGGGTGCTGCTGCGGCCGCGGTTCAGGACGCTGACGTCCCACCCGCGCTCGACGGCCCGCACGACACTGGCGGTGGAGATGATCCCGCTGCCACCCACGAACAGAACACTGCGTCCCACGGCGTACCTCCCGGTGGTGGGGGCCCGCTCGGCCCCGGTGCCCCCACCCTAACCGGAAGGTCAGGA